>NZ_AZEB01000020.1 GCF_001434135.1 Lentilactobacillus kisonensis DSM 19906 = JCM 15041
AGCTCGTTACTTTAGTGACGAGTAGTTCACGAAAACATGTAAGAAATTAGTCTGCTCGTCATCATTGATGATTAATTGAAAGGATCGAGGAGATTATTTTGAAGAATCAGAAAACCCAAGCAGCTTTTACCCAAACACTAAAACATCTTCGAAGAGTAGCGTAATAGTTAAATTTAGTTATTTAAATAGCGCACCTGGTTCCCTCAACATGGGAATTCGGTGCGCTATTTTATATTGCCAAGAAAAGGCTTCAATAGTCCCAGTACAGTAACTGATGAAGACTTTCAGTAGGCCGAGCTACTCGGATTCCAACAGCCAATCGATAATATTAATAATTGGAATGCCATCTATTTCTTTAAATTCATAATGTTGTTGTGTAATGACAAGCTTGCGATAATTATCCTTGATCTCTAAAAGATTATCGGTTTCATGAGTATTTTTCGGCAGTTCATAAGTTACTTGGACGTAAAGGATCTCATCGATTTTTCTTGCAACAAAGTCAACTTCTTTGGTGTTGAGCTTACCGACGTTAACTTTATAGCCCCTACGGATTAATTCAAGATAGACAATGTTTTCAAGCTGACCACCATAGTTACCAGGACGGCGGCCAATTGCATTTCTTCTTAGGCCCGCATCCACTATGTAGTATTTACCACTAGTTCTGAGGTATTCGCGACCACGAATGTCATATTGGCGGGCACGATAAAAAAGAAATGCGTTTTCCAGAAGTGATAAATAGCGTTCAACCGTGTGATTAGTTGTCTTAATTCCCTCACTGGAAAGAGTTCTAGCAACCTTTGCCGGCTGAATGAGTTGACCAATATTATCGGCTAGAAAGGCGACTAAGGATTTAAGAATGTCAGTGTCCCTAACATTAGCCCGCATCGAAACATCGTTTAAAATGATGGTATCGTATATGCCAGATAAGATGGTATCTTTAATTGGCGTATCTGCTAAAACGACTGATGGGAACCCGCCATACTGCTCATATTCGGTAAACGATGAATCGACTTTTCTGGAATCTGGATCAATGTTTTTAGCCTGTAAAAATTCCTTAAAGGAAAATGGGTAAATTGGAATTTCTACGTAACGCCCGCTTAATAAGGTTGCTAACTCTCCAGAGAGCATGTGCGCGTTGGAGCCGGTTAGAACGATATCACTATCATAGCTCACCCGAACGCCATTAATCACGCGTTGCCAACCATCGACCATCTGAATCTCATCTAACAGTAGATACGTTCGAACGTTTTTATCAAGCCTATTTGCTAATAAACCCCGAAGCTGGTCTGCAGTTTGAATTTTAAGGAGAGAAAAATCTTCAAAGTTGAAATAGATAATGTTGTCTGCTGGAATTCCTTGCGATAACAAGTAATCCCGATAAAGCATTAGTAGCACCGATTTTCCTGCTCGGCGAACGCCTGTGATAATTTTGATGTTTTCGTTATCTTTAAGTTGGATTAATCGTTTTAAATAAGTTGGCCGCTGAATCATGACTGATCATCTCCAATGGAAGTATCCCTCCATTATAACTGAATTGATAGTGATATGGAAGTATAGTTCCATTTAATCACAAAATCCCAAAAAGTGGAAGGGTACTTCCATCTAACTGTTAAACTAAAAAATATGGAAGTATCCTTCCTAATTATTAATAAACGATTACTGATCTCTAGTCCTAATAAGTTATGAATCCTGTTGCTCAATATTGGTCATATCCAGTGGTTTCATCCACTTATCAAAATCAGTGCCACTTACATAGCCTAATTTGATTGCGGCGTCCTTTAACTTGGTACCATCTTGATGAGCTAACTGAGCGATCTCTGCCGCCTTATGATAACCAATGTGTGGCGACAGTGCCGTGACCGTCATCAGCGAATTATCCACGAGTTCCTGCATTCTGTCGGCGTTAACGGTCATGCCAGCCACTAGTTTGTCAGTGAAATGATGGAGAATGCCAGTGAGTAGCGTGGTTGATTCGAGAAAACTGAAGATAATTACCGGTTTGTACACGTTCATTTCGAAATTTCCTTGACTAGCAGCTACTTCGATTGTTGTATCGTTACCCATTACTCGGGTGGCCGCCATCGTGATGGCTTCTGCCTGAGTTGGGTTGACCTTGCCGGGCATGATTGAGGAACCAGGTTCGTTGGCGGGAATCGTTAATTCACCATAACCGGCCCTGGGACCGCTGGCTAAAAAGCGGATGTCGTTAGCAATTTTTAATAAGTCACCAGCCAGTGTTCTGATTGCACCGTGAGTGACCGTTAATCCGGAATGATTACTCAAGCCAAAAAATTTATTTTGAGTTCTAAACGGCAGTGAATAGTTATCGCTTAACATTGCAACCATCTTGGTATCAAATCCTGGTAAGGTGTTAAGGCCAGTGCCCACTGCAGTTCCGCCAATCGGTAATTCTAGTAAGGTATCACTGGTTTCCGTAATGTAGTGACGGTCGTGTTCTAGTGTGCTTACCCAACCACTGATTTCTTGACCAAAGGTAAGCGGGGTCGCGTCCTGTAAATGGGTGCGGCCAATTTTAACAACTTGCCAGTACTGTTGCTGTTTGTCTTTAAGAACCGCAATCAGGTGTTTGATTTCAGTTTCCAATTTAGTGACTGATTGATAGGCGGCAATGTTCATTGCTGAAGGAAATGTATCGTTAGAACTCTGGGAATGATTGACATCATCGTTCGGTAGGATTTCAATCCTTGAATCGAGTTGTTTGCAAAGGTTTGCGATCACTTCGTTCACGTTCATGTTGGTTTGCGTTCCTGATCCCGTTTGAAAGACGCGAAGAGGGAAATCAGCCATGAGATTTTGGTCAGTTAGTGATAATAATTGGCGGCAAACTTTTTCAATCAAGGTTGCTTTGTCAGCTGCTAAGCTACCCTGTGCTTGATTCACTTTAGCGGCAGCCAACTTAATGGTAATCAGTGATTTAATGATTTGAACGGGCATCACTGGCCCGGTTGGGAAATTATTGCGGCTACGTTCAGTTTGTGGTCCCCACAAAGCATTCTTTGGCACCTTTACTTTACCCAATGTATCTTCTTCAATTCGATAGTCAGTCATGTTGTTCGCTCCTTATTCATACTTTGGTTTCCATTTTACCGCATTGATGGCTGATTTGACCGATTGAATTGGCCGTTTATTTAATTTTTGGTCGATGGTACTTTGAGCAACGGCAATTTTGTTGGGTTGGAAACTGGGAAGATCACTGGGCGATCAGTGTGGGTAGCCATTCAAGCTGAATTAAGGAAAGCTGTTTTTGACAAGCAGTCTTAAATGAGGTATGTTATCAGCGAATTCTAACTATTTTATAATAGTGAAATTAGCCAAAAACGGATCGAGCTGGTGACATGATGAAGAAAATTTTAGCGTTTAATATCTTGGATTACGAAAAAGAATTCGTGGGTCAATGGGCGACTGACCACCCTGACGTTCAGGTTGATTTTAATCAGATTGAACTGCATGACGATACGGTTGACTTGGTAAAGGGCTATGACGGTATTGATTACCGCCAGCGCAGTAAGGTTAGTACAACACCGGATTTGTATCGAAAGCTTCACAACTATGGGATTAAGCAGCTGGCACTGCGGTCGGCGGGCGTTGATTCCTGTCAACTGCAATGGGCTAAACATTACGGGCTCACCGTTACAAACGTGCCGTCCTACTCACCAGAGGCGGTCGCTGAAATGACGTTGACCCACGCAATGAATTTGGTTCGCCACATTCCCCAATTTCAATCCAGAATGCAACGGAATGATTACATCGTCGAAGGTTTGAGATCCCGTGAATTATCGGAATTAACGATTGGCATTATTGGCGTTGGCCGAATTGGCAGTACGGTTGCCCGAATTTTTAACCAGTTTGGTGCCACGGTGCTCGGTAATGATTACAAAGAAAATCCAGCGTTAAAGGGGATTGTGACCTATACTTCCAAAGAAAAAATTTATCGAACAGCCGATATTGTGACGATGCACGTTTATATGAGCGAAGACAACTATCACATGGTTAGCAAGGAGCAGTTTACCATGATGAAACCATCTGCATTTCTGATTAACTGTTCTAGAGGGCCGGTGGTGGATACGGATGCATTGATTGCCGCCCTTGAAAACAAGCAGATCGCCGGTGCCGGCATTGATGTAATTGAAGATGAAACTCAGATTTTTAACCAAACCTTTGAAGGTCAGCGGGAAATTCCGTTGAAGGCTTACGAAAAATTAAAAGCCTTTGATAATGTCTTTTTGACACCTCACGTGGCGTTTTATACGGATATTGCCGTTGAAAATATGGTCAAGCAGTCATTGGATGACACGCTGAAATTAATTAGTGGTGGGCAGAGTGATCATGTGATTAAGGCGGTTTAGTAGTCTGAATGAGTTGAGTAGTATGACACTTAAAAATGGGAAGAGAGTCCTCGTGATGCGGGGGCTTTTTGTTTACGACAATTTGGGACTGACCTTAATGATATTTTTCATATCGAGTGTAAAAGTCATGTAAAAAGACACCTAATGAGTTAATTTACGGTTGCAAGAATAAAAACTAATGTTATAGTGTAGCAGTTATATATAACACTAGTATTAGTCCTAAAGCTAATTAATAGATTAGGTACTTTATGCTAATAAGAAGATATGGGGGAACATCAGCCAAAGGAGTGCGAGTTTTAAATGAAACGTTGGGTTAGAAACGTTGTATTACCAGTTGTCGGGTTACTAGCAATGGGCGTTAGTAGTCAGGCGGCTGCCGCCAAAGCACCGAATGCCATTGATAAGGCCTACAGTCAGGTGACTTCAGCGCCACTAATTAAGCCTGATCATGTGACTGCTAATACGGTAACGACGTTTGATATTGTGTTGCAGCCTAGAAATAAATCAGGATTTTTCAAACAAGCAATGGCGGTTAATACGCCGGGGAGTTCTCAATTTAAGCATTACCTGACGCCATCTGGTATTAGGGAGAGCTATGGGCAGTCTAAGCAGGTAACCAATCAGTGGCAAGCCTATTTAAAAAAGCGCCACTTAAAAGCGTTTGTTTATGATAATGGGTTGTTGCTGAGCGTTTCTGGCAAGGTTAAATATATTGATAAGTTATTTAAAGTCAACTTAAATCAGGCAACCTACCACACTGATCCACTGCAGTTTGGTAAAGCCAAGCCGCATATCCCTGATCGTTTGGCTAAAACTGTCTGGACGGTTTTAGGAATGGGTGACCATAACAAAAAGTTTGTTTTTCCAGACGCAAGCGTTCAAATGATGAAGAAAGCCAATCGCGTTCCAAAAGATGTGGATTCAACCAAGCAGTTTGCAAGTGATTACAACGTCAATCCGCTATATAAACAGGGATTAACGGGAAAGGGCCAAACGGTTGGTATCATCAGCTTTGGTGACCTAGTTAAATCAAATGCATTCAAATTCTGGCAAAACCAAGGTGCCAGCACTAGGCGAAACCGGCTAAAAGTTGAATCCGTCCCTGGAAATCTATTTAAAAAAGGCTTCATCAGTCGGGATGAATCGGAAACAACAATGGACGTTGAATATGCTGGGGCGGTGGCACCAAAAGCTAACATTAAGGTTTATTGGGAACATAATGTCGCCCCAACGTTTATGAATACCATCAACGCCTATTCAACAGCCTTCAATGAAAATCAAGTTGGATCAATCTCGAATAGTTGGGGACTGGCGCCGAGTTCAATATCTAACTTGTTAGTCCATCGAAAAGTACTGCCCACCAACTATCTACAGGTATTGAATCTCATTATTGCGCAAGGTGCCCTACAAGGAATCTCTTGTTTCACTGCTTCAGGAGATACGGGTGCGTTGATCAATTCAATCCATGGCGTTTCTGGTAACAAAGCGATCCTTAATCGAACCGTCAGCGATTCAGATCCAATTAGTGCCAATCCCTGGATAACGTCATGTGGCGGAACCATACCAGCGGAAACAAGCAAAAATCTCTGGTTAAATTCGATTAAATTAGGCAATGTATCAATCAAAAAGGAACGATCATGGGGATTCGATTGGGCGTGGCATTATCTTGAAAATCATTCAACTAATCGGGTGATGCTAAGAAGTGTTCATGGCTTTGCGGCTGGAGGCGGTGGCTTTAGTCATTTAAATCCGACACCAGCTTACCAATTAGGCGTTCCCGGGGTTAATACCTTTAATGCCCGCCAATATATTTCGTACCTGGCGCAGCCAATCTTTAATTCACCGCTAATTCACGGAAAAGATTCTGGCCGCAACTATCCAGATGTCTCAGCGAACACTGGTGGCTTAAAGGGATACCTAATTTATCAAAAGGAAAAGAAGCAGTCTCCCTGGGTTGAAGGGGGAGGCACCAGCATCGTGTCGCCACAATACGCGGGGATAACGGCACTGATTAATAGCCAATCAGGAAGACAACGGATGGGTTTTTGGAACGCTCAGATTTATCAATTAGCCCAGCAATCGGATTCACCGTTTCACCCGTTGAATGATACAACCAATAATTCGAATATGTACTATACGGGTCAGCCTGGGACCGTTTATAACCAGGCGAGTGGTCTCGGGACGACCGATTTTGCAAAATTATCAAAGGCTTACCAATAACTTTGAGACTTGGAATAGATATTTAAAGCCAAAATAAGCGGGTTATCCAGACAGTTGTGATTTTGACTGTTTGGATAACCCGCTTGTATTATGAAGAAGAGCTAACTATTTTTGGACTTGTAGATAGTTGGTTAATTAGACTATTTTTTGGCTGCTTCTGCTCGGTGGATAAAGTTTTTAAATAACGCGGCCATTTGCTCGTTGTTTTCAAACATAAATTCTGGATGCCACTGGACTGCCAGGATGAGATCGTCGTTCTCGCTCTCCAACCCTTCAATGACGCCATCCTTGGCGAGGGCAGTTAATTTAAGGCCGGGTGCCAGGGCTTTGACGGCCTCATGGTGATGGCTGTTAACCAGCGTCTGGTCGCCCCCGCCAATGATTGATTCCAGTTGGGTTTCTGGTGTGATTGAAATGGTGTGTGTCCCCTGATTCATCGGGGCCTTTTGGAAGTGTTGGAACGTTTGGCGGTCACGTTGACTTTCCAAGTCTTGGTAAACACTGCCGCCAAGGGCTACGTTGATAATCTGCATGCCACGGCACAGACCCAAGAGTGGCACTTTGTTTGCGGCTGCTAGTTTAACTAATTGAATTTCACTCTCATCTAGCAATGCGTCGGTGTCGCCAAGCTTGGATAATGGTTCCTCACCATAGAAACGGGGCGCAACATCTGGTCCTCCCGGTAGCATGATACCAGCACATAAATTAAGATAAGTGCTCATTAATTCGGGCTGGCGAGTGGGAATCGGCACGGCAACGCCACCGGCAGCAGTAACTGCGCTAATGTCAGCTTGATTAACGCTATTGCGTTGCAGGCCGTTAACGATGCGGATTTCGGCTGGGATGCCGATGATTGGTTTATGAGTCATAGTAGGACCTCCTTAGGGTTATATGAGTATCTGCTTGAATGGTACAACATATCTGCAACTAATGGGTAAATATGGAATGCAAACGGCAGCCAGATAGATCACCGGCTGCCGTCTTGTTTAATTATAGTAGGACAATTTCTAACCGCTTTGCTTTACTCACTCTTGTTAATCATTAACTAAGTTTACTCAGCTCTTCATCATAACCATCCAAGAAGTTGGCATATCGAGCCAGCATAAACAGATAGTCTGACAGCCGATTTAAGTAACTGAGACTATCAGCCGAAATTTCCTGTTCCTTATCGTTGAGTTCAATGACTTGGCGTTCAGCCTTTCGGGCAAGTGAACGGGCGTATTGAAGAGCAGCACCACTTTGGTTACCACCTGGTAAAATGAACGCCTTGATTCGTGGGAATTTAGTCGAAATGTCATCAATTTCATCTTCTAGCTGTTTGGTGGTGTCAGCGGTGATATTATGATGCCGCTTAACGGTGATGTCAGCTTGTAGCTCATAAAGATTACGTTGCAGCCGCTTTAGTTTGGGTGCTAGTTCTTGGGCTTTAGGTGACAGAATCGAAATGACGTAGCCGATCCATGATTCAAGCTCGTCAAGTGATCCCAACGCGCTAATTTGTAGGTCATACTTTGGAACCATTTTACCGGTGACTTGCTTGGTCTTACCATGGTCGCCGACCTTTGTATAAATTTTAACCATTGTGCATCTCCTCCGTTTCCAAATCCATTTTACAAAGAAAAACGGCCAAAAACAAAGTTATTTTTGGTCGTTTTTGGATAGTTAGAATGTATAGATATTATTCGCTGTGGTGGTGAACCATAGAACATACTATGCGGACGTTCTATGCAACATAGTAGAAACGTGCTACACCAGGCAGAAGCTTGCGCATAAGCACCTTTAGCAAAAATCCCAGAACCGGGGATTTCCGCTAAAGGAGACTTATGCTCCAGCTTCTAACCGCCTGGTTCCGCACTCTGACCGCTTTGCTCCGCTCACTACCTTATTGGGCAAGCACCGCCTGCACAATCAGTTTGATCTACCAACTCAACGTCCTTCTGATCATGATTATCATTTTGTTGGGCGAAGACCTTGGCGACGTCTCCTGAAATTTGGAGAACCCGTTTTTCGTATTCTTTTTGATCAATTGGTTCCTTAGGTGCTTGTTTGAAGCCGGCACCTGAGTAGGGCAGCAATGAAGTTGACTTTGTCGTATGCCGATATTGCTTCATCAATGGGGCGATTTGGTCGCCTTCTTCTGGTTGGAAGGTAACGGTACAACTAACCGCGTTATCTGACCAGTAAGTCTGCAAGAATGCTTGGGTTGCAAATTGTTCTGCAATCGAAACATTTCCGGCTGAAGCAAAGTCTTTACTGTCGGCGTGGGCAGCTCTAACTGGGAATTCAACGACCATGGTGTTCTTGGTATAAACATCTGGCTCAACCTTGTAACCAACGGCTTTAAGGGCTGGCAACAATGGGTCTGTGTCTTGGAAACGAATTCGTTGAATTAAGTAACCAGCATAGTGGAAATGCATCCCTTCGGAAACCCCTGCTAATTTGGCAACGGTTCCTGAAGGTTTAACTGTCGTGTGCTTGATTGAAGGATTGCAGCCAAGCGTGTCTGAATAGTCTTTATCAGCCTTAACAACGGCTTTGTACAAACCATCAAATTCTTTAACGGCATTCTGATCATAAATTGGCTTCTTGATTGCTTCACCAGTTTCAGGATCAGTTGCATCTTCATAGCCAGTCACAACCCGGTTACCGAAACGTGATAGGATCCAATCTTGAATGCCTGACATGGAGATTCCGATTCGGCGGTTCTTTTCAATGGCGTTACGTGAAACTTCCCAATCATAGTTACTGAAGGTTACTCGTTTTGAATAACGGGTTCCCAGGGTAAAGGCTTCGTTAAGATCCCAGCCCTCTTGTTCAGCAACCGTTGGAAAGACTTCAAACAGGTTGCAGGGTTCACCGTTTGCTAATGAAATTTCACCACATGGGTTAGTTCCTTCAACACTGCCATCAATGTTTTCTTGCCGACCGTCAATCTTACGGCCATAGTTTCTTGAAAGTTCCAAGTTAACAATTCCGGGTTCACCATTGTGACGAATTGAATCCGCAACCGGACCGTAGTTTGTAAATGATGAGTCAACGGCAACACTATTGTTAGATGCCCAACGATGGTGATAAAGCTTGTCTTTATCCTGCTTCATCGTAATGAAGGCTTCATCGTCGGCAGAACCCAATGCTAATTCGGCTGACCGACGAACGTTACCAGCAACCACTGTTTTACCAATTAAGTTACCAATATCAGTGCAGTCAACGGATGAAAGCTTCTGGCCAACGTGATCGTTCAAGAGGTTGTTAATGTCGAATAACATTTCGATTAATGGCATTGGACCAGAAGCGGTACCACCGAAGCCCTTGATCTTGGCACCCTTTGGTCGGATGTCGCTCATATCAAGTACAAGATCTAGCTGTTGGGTTGGATTGGTCTGGTTAAAGTGCTGGTCAATCAAATGCGCGTTTGAAACGACCCAACCTTCACGAGTATCTGGCAGTCGGTAGTAACGAACGTCCTTAATTGAGTGGTTCTTTAACCAGTCTTCACGATCAGTTGCGCCCATTTTGAGAGAGTCGTCATAAGAGGCACTGTTCTTATCGATTAAAACGGTTAAATTAATATTGAAGTCAACTTGGGGAATCTGTTCAACGTTATCTCTGGTGACAGAAAAACCGACCCCGCCGCCCTTCATCAATTGATCAAACATAAATGAGTAAGGCATTGAAACAGCCTTTTGACGACCATTCAAGTATTCAGGAATAATGTGGCTATCACCATATGGTTGTGGCCGAACGGCGATAAACCAACAGTTGTTCAGGGCATCACCGTTACGATCTTGATAGCTTGAACCAGAAATCCAAAGGTTCCGGCCGGATGGGGTGGCGCCAAGGCCATAAATTAACTTGTAGAGCTTTTGCGCTTCGTCAGTTAAATCGTCAACCACTTTAGGGTCAACGTTATCCTCATGCAAACGCGGATCTAAGTTGATGTTACCCTCAACGACTCGCTTAACGGTTTCATCCCAGTTTTCGGTTCGTTGCTTTTCTGGAATCCACCGAGCATACGTCCGTTTATATGTAACCCAACCTAATTCACCCCAGTGAGGTGTTACTTCATCTTTAATTTTGTTTATAAATTCGTCAGAGAGTGAGACTGACGAAAGTTTCATAGCTTGCATATTCCGTTCCTCCAGTACCTATTATAAATCGTTTCGTTTGAATTAACACTATATATAGTATCTCCTACACTTCCAATAAGCAATATATGGTATTTGAAGAAAAACTGGTTGTAGTCAGCATAATGGCGAGCCAACACGGTTTTGAGCAAGTAAAATTTTTTTGCTTTTTTGATTTGGACGGCAAAAATCTCACTTTACGTTACCTCAATGAGCACTAAAAAACGCCATCACCACAATATCTGGGGATGACGTCTTGATTGGAAGCTAACGTTTTGTTTTACTAATGAGCGGCCATTTTGCCCTTAATTTCGTGGGCTCTTGAGCGCATGTACACCGCTGCGACGATGTTAGCTAGCATCGCTGCCAGTAAGATGAATTGAACCCCTAAGCTCACCCGAAACTGTTCAGGAAGAACTTGGGGAGCAAACTCATTGAGCGTCAAAAAGATGAATAGAATGGTACTACTCATGGTTGGCCCAAAGAATTGATACAAGTGATTCCTCGATAGCTCTGCTAGTTGTTCCTTATCTTTATAATCATTCACGATACCAGATCCTTTCACCAACAAATTGTCTAGCGAAAGATGATAGAGTTGACTCAGATTAATTAGGCTTTCAATGTCAGGGAAGGTTTTGCCACGTTCCCAATTAGAGATTGTTTTGGGGGATACGTAAATTTTCTCGGCCAATTGTTCCTGGGTTAAATTGAAGGCTAATCGCTTCTGTTTCAACAAATCATTTAATGTCATCTTTCTGCCTCTCACTTTATGATTTTAGGGATCTGGTCACCACCCAATATACGTTAAGTTGGTTAAATCGTCACTAGAAAGCTGTTTCTAGTATGACAAGGTTTGCGCTAGTTTGTCATATAAGTTTTGCCAAAAACTGCCATCAGGAAACTCACCGTTAATGCCAGAATAGCAAATATTGAACCAATGGCATCACCCATAGCATAAGCGGAAATATTTGGCATTTGGAGTATCGTTAACATGATTAGTACCGCCAGAAATATCATTCCGATAGTAAAGAATGCAACCTTACACCGCTTATTGCTGAAGAAATTGTGAAAATCAAAGTAGCTGACTAACACAACTAAATTAATTAAAAGAAGCAACCCTGCGTATTTTAATTCGGGGTGTAAAAGTTTGGTTCGTGCTAAAAGGGTAACTAATAGTAGTAACACGTTTAAATAATAACTGCCTCTACCTAATAAAATATCGTGGCGAGTAGCTGCATTTTGTTTATCATAGTGTTTGATCATTGTTGAATCCTCCCGTAATAGTTTATCGAGAGATATCTGGTAAATGTCGCTAAGTTTGACTAAGGTTCCAATGTCCGGATAACTGCGACCGGTTTCCCAACTGGAGATTGTTTTTCGCGAAACGTGGAGCTTTTCAGCAATCTCTTTTTGAGTGAACCCATTGTCTTGTCTAGCTGCTTTAATTTTACTGCCAAAATCCATTTACCATCACCTCACTTTCAATATAGGGCCGACCAAGCGATGGCACAAGCTAAGAACTGTAGCCATCGCGAACTCAACCGGAAAGTTTGCGTTTTGTCAAAAGTTAAATTGCTAAGTGTTTATGCAACCATTAAGTGCTACTCATCTATCATATAATATGATTATACTGAAATCATCACAAAGGAGGCATCATCTTGAAAATCGCGGAACAGCTTCAAATGCAACGTCAAATTCATGGGTTATCCCAAACCGATCTGGCCGAAAAATTACATATTTCCCGCCAATCAATTTCTAAATGGGAGAATGGGACAACCTTACCGAGCTTTTCAAATGTGGTGGCAATTAGTGACTTGTTTGGAATTTCGCTTGATGACTTGATTAAAGGAGATGTCCAGTTAATGGAAAGATTAGAGAAGGACAACAGCGTAAACAAGGTTTCAAGGATATTATTGTTTGGTATCGCGATTGCTATTGTGGGATATACGTGTTATCAACTAGTTGGTATCAGTGCGAACACACTGGAAAGTTGGTTGGTTATACCGGTTCTTGTTAGTTTCTTCTTCATGCTCAGATCAGTTAAATGGCGTGAGTTTAACCAAGCATTAACCAAGCCAACGATTATTTGGGGTGCGATTTGGCTGGGGTTGATCTTGATTCCTGAAATTATTGGTTTCGTGAGTGGATATGTGCAAGGAATGAACGAATAATACTGGTTTCCTAGAGGCTACCCTATAGACAAAAATGCTTGTTAATTTGGATAAAAGCTGAAAATTAGTAATCGTCAGAACACTGATAATAAAAGGACTGAAATCCTGTTGTACAAGATTTCAGTCCTTATTTTTGTAAAGATATTCGCCTATTTGTCATTATCAAGTAAATCATGCTGTTTTCCTGTTCCATCTTCTAATTGATTGATCGACTTACGCAAGCTCTCTTGATTTTCTGTCGAATAAAATGGATCTGATTGTAATTTGAAAGGTATTTTTCCTTCGTTAACAATGGCCTTTGAAAACAAAGTGATCGCATCTGAGTAAGTTAATCCCATACTGCTCAACAGTTTTTCGGTTTCTGCTTTTAGGTGGGAATTTATTCTGACTTTGATGATATCTTTTTTCTTGGCCCCTATCTTTATCACCTCTATGGCTGATTTTAACAAAAGTTGCTATCTAAGAAATAAAAGTACGTTAACAAAAACGTTTCATAACCGATTGAATGACGCGGCTGATACCTCAACAGCCTTAATCCATCAACCGAATTGACCTCTGAATATTACTGGCTGCCCGGGTAATTTCATTGGTAGGCACCGAGTAGCCATTTTGGTTCAGCCACTTCGCAAGCCATTGGGTACTTTCATCAAGACTGGTCCCTCTATGGAAGAGAAAATGTTGCAGAATAGTGGCGCTTTCGTCCTGGGTCAGGCCAATTGTCAACTGGAAAGGTAATTCAAAGTTCGGGTCAGTTGATTTCAGCCGATCAACGATATCGACCATAACACTGTTAATTTGAAATAAAACTGCTTGCAATGCGACCTGACTTTTTGGATCAGGCAACTGAATCTCTTGCCAGTGGTTAGGCATCAATTCGACCTCCTCATAGTTGACCATGAACCATTTTCGGTAAGCATGGGTCATTCGTAAAACAAAGTCAGCTGGCATTTCGTAAATGTTGTTGTTAAGCCAGTTGTTAAGCCAAATTTGATTAGCGGTCAGACTGTCGTTGTGGTGATTGCTAAAATAGCGCGTTAGTGCGCGGTGGTCTGTCCTTGTCAGATTAAGATTGTCGATGAAAAAACCTGGGCGGTTGAACTTGGAACTTTCACCTTGGATTTCATCAATCAGGCTGCTAAGACCAACAGTTATTTGATATAGGGCGGCTTGTAGTTTCTCTTCAGATTGGGGATTGGGTAACTTGACGTCAAGATAGCTGTAGGGCATTAAAGCTACTCCTCTCTATTCAGGATGGGATGTGATGGTAAAGGCATCCTTCACTAGAAACGTGATGACAGCCGCAATGGTTCCCGGCCAGTAGGTTTGGGGAACGATGCCCAAAAATAAGTAAAAGGAAATCAGGATTCCAATTGCAGTTAGGCCGGCCCCTATCTTAGTGATTTGGTGGTGGTTGGGATTGTAACTGGGATGCATTTGGTACCAGTACTTGAAGCAGAAGTAATGGATTGGCCAGATTAGAATGGCAGTTAAGAGCAGCGCATCAGTTATATTGGTCAGGGCTTGGAGGCCTTGAATGCCTTGAAAGGTCTGGTTGGCCCATTCCTGAACATTTAATAAGCCAAAAATGATGAGGATAGGAATGTTGCGGAGAAGGCTATATTTCCAAGCCATTTAGCGACCTCCTTGATGACCTTGAGCCGATTTGGTAGTTGTAAAGACATCTTTCAGGAAGAAGGTTGCAATTAAAACTAATATGGTTGGAAGGTAGGCAGCCAACTGACTTCCAAAAAATAACAATGCTGCCGCAATTAGGCCAAATCCGAGAATCGCATAGCCGAGTTTCGTAAGGTGGCGATTAGCAGGATCATATTCAGGGTGTCGCTGGAACCATCGCCTAAAGGCAAGGCTATAAATGACCCAGAGTAAGCCAATGGCGAATAAAAGAATCGTCATGGTGTGAGATGAGATGGAAATCAGTTCTTGAATAACAACTAAAACAAAAATTAAAAATTCGGGAATGTTATTGAGAAGGCTATATTTCCAAGCAACTATCATGCGTTTCGCTCCTTTTTCATTGGCGCTTTAAATCCTTCCACGAGAATCATCATAATCGTGAAAACCAGAAAGAAAAGCTCACCGTTTTGAAGTAGTGAAAACGAAACAAGGACCAGCAAAATGACCGCGCCAATGATTAGACAAAGGTTGGCGGCCAAAGTGAATGTTCGGTTCGTTCGATCGTATTCGGGATGTTGCTTGAAGAATTGTTGACCAAACGATTTGCTAATGATCACTTCGACACCAGTGGTAACGGCGATCAAAATGATCAGGTTGATCAGATCATTGGTCCCAAATAATTGGATAACTGGGTATAGAATCAAGATGACATATAATAAGTAGTTTGTAATTAGAGCATATTTCAAATCAAATTGCATAATAATGGCCTCTCTATAAAATAAATTCTCCCCAAGTTCCCCTCAAAAAAGCTGTTAACAGCGTATCATGAGAAACCAAATTGTTGCAAGTCGACAACCGTGGTACACTTTGGGTATTCAAATGAGACCACTAGGGGTGCTATATGCTGAGATGGCGCAATGCCAATCCCTTTGAACCTGATTTGGTTAATACCAACGTAGGGAAGTGACAAAATTGAGAATAGGAATTACCAAGTCCGGTAACGGTTTATTTGAAAATTTTTGTAAGAGGAGTTTCACCCAATGAAATTTTCAGAGCAGTTACTGGCGGCTGGGCAGCCAATTTTACAGGAAATCTATCAACATCCTTTTGTCGAAGGGATTGGCAACGGGGATTTACCAAAAGCGGCACTGACCTTTTACGTGGGCCAGGACTACAATTACCTGAATGCGTTTATCAAAGTATACGCAGCGGCAATTCAGAAGTCGCAGACCCGGGCTGATATGGCGATCTTTGCAACCCAAATTGATTTTATTTTAAATAGTGAGATTCACCCGCACCATAATTTTTGTAATGTTGCCGGCGTGAAGTACGAAACTTTGCAGCATGAACCCCAGGCGCCGGGAACGTATCTGTACAATGAGCATATGTATCGAGCCGCTAGAACTGGGGATCTGATCGACATCGTGGCAGCAATGACCCCGTGTCCGTGGACGTATTTAGAAATCGCAAACCGGTTTGTGAAGCAGGGTAAGAATACTGATGATAATGTTTTCAAACCTTGGATTGATTTTTACGCTGATATGGGCGATAGCGAGGACAGCATCCTCCAACAAATGTATGATTTAATTGATCGGGAAGCCGTTAAATACGATCAACACCGTTTAGACGTGGTTAAAGAGGAATTCTTGAAGAGCTGTGAAATGGAATGGAAATTCTGGGATCAAGCTTACAAGCAAACGGGGTGGCGGTTTGTGAAACCGATGAAGCAGTATTATTAGATTAAGAGTGCGGAACCAAGCGGTTAGAGACTGGAGCCTAAGTTTTCTCCGCCAGAAATCCTGGGCTTGGATTTTTGGCGGAGAAGGCTTAGGTGCAAGTCTCTGCTTGGTGGAGCACGTTTCCACAATGTTGTTTAGAACCAGAAATCCCTGGCTTTTGAGAGAGTTACCTGAGGTGCTTACGCGCAGATACCTGCTTTGCGGAGCTATCCTAATCTATATAAGGGAGAATCTTCACGAAGTAATCCACTGCATTAACACAGATTGTATCCCTAGAATATGTTTCAGCTAAAACCAACAAAACCAACTATGAGTCCCAGGAGAAATCCTGAGACTTTTTTAATGAGGTAATGATTTAGAATCAAGTAAGCAGGATAATTATTTTAACATCTGCATTCCCACCCCGTTCCAGCAAGTAATAACCGTTCCATCATGGTACTATTAAGAAAAACAAGGAGGCGGTCGCATTGCTGGAAATTCAACATCTCCATAAACAGTTTGGCTCGGTAACGGCGCTTGACGATGTTAGTTTTAATGTTGAGGATGGTCAAATTACGGGTTTGATTGGTCAAAATGGATCGGGGAAATCAACAACGTTCCATAGTATTTTGAACTTCTTGAAGTATGACGGCACCATTCGCTGGCAGAATAAGCCGGTAACCGAATCGGTGTTTGATCGGATTGGTTATTTACCTGAGGAGCGCAGCTTGATGCCTAAGTTAACCGTTGAGCAGCAGATTGTTTATTTGGCACGATTAAAAAACAAACCAGCTAGAGAAATTCGGCCGCAAATCGATAACTGGCTAGAAAAGTTTGCGGTTAAGGGTAAGAAAACTGATCAGATTAAAAGCTTGTCAAAGGGAAACCAACAGAAGGTGCAGCTGATTGTAACCCTTATTCATCAGCCGGAATTAATTATTTTAGATGAGCCCTTTAGTGGCCTCGATCCAGTTAATGCCGATTTGCTTAAGAATGCGATCCTTGAGGCGAGAGATCAAGGTGCAGCAATTATCTTTTCCAGTCATAACATGGCAAACGTTGAGAGTGTTTGTGACCGGCTGGTGATGTTGCGGACTGGTGAGTTGGTGTTGAATGGTAGCATTGAGGAAGTTCGTAATCAATTTGGGAAGTCCGAAGTCTATGTCACGACCCCATGGCCCGAAACCCGGTTAGCGAAGTTGCCCCACGTTGTTCAAGTTACTCATATACGTGATCGGCGGTTTGTCTTACATTTAGATGATCCCACGGCTGGACCAGAAGTGTTTGAGCAGTTAACAAACGGCAAGTACATTGAAGAATTCAGTCAACAGCCGCCAACCCTAGATGAAATTTTTAGAATGAAAGCGGGGATTGACCATGAATAAGACTTGGATTGTAGCCGCGGAAACTTACCTGCGGCAGGTTAAATCGTGGAGCTTTGTGATTCTGGTTCTATCGCCGTTTTTCCTACTGGGAATTTCATTAGGGGTTGGCTACATGAGCGCTTCAACTGGCAGCAATCAGCAACGGATTGCGGTTATTTCGGATCGACCGGCGCTTCGCAAGCAGTTCATCAAACAAAATAAGGATGATATTGATGCGAAGGTCCAAACTGTGTCGGCAGCTAAGAAAAAGAGTGCTAAGAATAAGTTGGCAGGATACTTAGTTCTCTCGACCAACCAGCAGCGAGTCTCAGCAGTTTATCACTCGGATGATTCGATTGACAGCTCATTAAAGATCCAGATTACGAGCTTCTTAGGAAAAAGCCAGCAGATGCTGAACGTGCAGAATGCTAAGCTGAGTTCTAAGCAGTTGACCTCTTTGTCGCAACAACCCGTCTTCCAGCAAAAAATCAAAAAGCAATCAGGCGGCTCGAATATCGCTAAGATTGCTTCGTTCTGGATTATTGTCGTCATGATTTACATGATTATGGTCACCTATTCATCCGTAACCGCCCAAGAGATTGCTTCTGAAAAGGGCACCAAGATTATGGAGATTATTTTCTCGAGCACAACAGCTACCTGCTATTTCTTCGGTAAAATCATTGGCGTCATGATGGTGATTCTCACCCAAATTGTCGTCTACCTAGTTGGTGGGTTTGCGTTTCTTGAAGCCGCCATGCAACTAGATAAAATCAAGGATCTCATTAATCAGAACGCGTCGTTACTAAAGTCGATTGTGGGTAACTTGCTGAACGTTAACCTGTTGTTTATGTTTTTGGGAGTGGTGATTTACACGATTGTGTCAGCGTTTAGTGGCGCGTTAGTTGCCAAGGCAGAAGATGCACCGAAAGCAGCTCAGCCAGCAATTTATTTGAGCATGATCGCATTTTTCCTAACGATTCCATTTGAAAGTAACTCAGAAGCGTTAGTTGCCAAAATCCTGTCATACGTGCCATTCTTTTCATCTTACTTTATGCCGTTAAGAATTATCAATGGCAATGCGAGTGCCCTAGAAATCAGCATTTCATTACTGGTCCTGATCGTAAGTATTGGCTTGTTAATGACGTACATTAGCCGAATTTATGAGGGACTGATTTTGCAAACGGATGATACCAGTTTCTTTAGGCGGTTGAGAAGGGGGTTAAGCTATAAGTGAACGGAGCAAAGCGGCAAGAGTGCGGAACCAAGCGGTTAGAGACTGGAGCCTAAGTTTTCTCCGCCAGAAATCCTGGGCTTGGATTTTTGGCGGAGAGAGCTTAGGTGCAAGTCTCTGCTTGGTGGAGCACGTTTCCGCAATGTTGCCAATATTCTGGGATTTTTGCAGGAGTGACTTAGGTGCAGTTTCCTGCTTTGCGGAGCGTTTCTGCTCTATGTAGCAGTAAAGTGGGGCGCTGCACCAAATTGGTTAGGCGTTTTCCTATTCCATGTCACCAAGAAGACCAATTAATACAAACGTATAAATTCCAAAGGGCCTCGAGATTATCAATTCATTTCGAGGCTCTTTTTTGACGATGATGAAGTTACTATTGCTTTTTTCTCATAATCCTTTAACATGATAAGAAAAGAATGCTGTTGGAATGGTTAGAGACTAATAAACTGGTTGATACTTAATTCGTATAATCACCTGTTATTCTAATAATTTCTAGTTTAGGACAGCTGCGCAAAGCAAGGATCTGCGCGTAAGCACCTCTGCCGAAAATCCTAGAACCAGGGATTTTTGGTAGAGGAGACTTACACCCCGATCCTTAACCGCTTTGCTCCGCTCACTTATTGTTAGGACAGCTCCGCAAAGCAGAAACTTCCATATAAGCACCTCGACCAAAAATTCCAAAACCAGGAATTTCTGGTCGAGGAGACTTATATTCCAGTTTCTAACCGCTTTGCTCCGCTCACTTATTTTCAGAAAGGAATTCATATGATCAGAAAGCTCTATGCACTTAGTAAGTTTGAAACGCGGATCGTCCTGAGTGATAAGGCGATATTTTTGTTTACCCTCATATTTCCAACTGTTTACTTTCTATTTATTGCCTTGACGAGAGGTGTTAACGCGTCAGGCCAGGCCTTTTACAGCGTTATTCCAGGTTTTTGGACGTACATGGTTTTGGTGGGGGTTGTCAATCAGATTACGTCAGCAATTGTTACAATGCGGGAGAATAACTTCTTAAAAATGTTTACGTTCATCGCTGGGGATAAACGATTAATTTATTATGCAAATTTAATTCCGCAAGTCGTCATTATTCAAGCTGAAATTTTAATTTTTGACGTGGTGGCGGCAGTTATCTACCATGCGAATCCAGCGGTTTTAAAGTTCATGGCAGCTGCCTGGCTAGCCAACTTTATCATTATTCCGGTTGTCTCGTTCTTCACTAGCCTAATCCTAATTATTCCAGTTAAGGTTCAAACAATGGGGGCATTGATGACTGGTTATATCTTTCTAGGGCTAGCATTGGCCTATGTTCAAACAAGTTCAATGACTATCAAGACATTATTGACGGCTATCAACCCAGGCAACTTTATCATTAATATGTATTTACTACTGATTCCCGGTAATGGTCGGCTTGACAACTTAGTGATGCTAGTTGTGGTTGCGATTGTTTATTTGGCTGTCAGCAATATTGTCATTTCGCGAATGAGCCTGAATTCAGCAACTACTCGCGCCTAGAAGGAGAAGTTATGATGGAAATCACTAATTTTAATTATGCCTTACCGGATGGCCGGCAACTTTACGATAATCTAAGCGCAACCTTTGTGGATGATAAGGTTAATGTCTTATTGGGGCCAAACGGGGTGGGAAAAACAACGTTATTAGATTTCATTTCCACCGTTAATTTACGTCCTGATGAGAACTTCCTTGGGTTCCCAGCCTTCAAGCAAATTGCATATCAATTACAGGGAGTGCCATTTATTCCAGAAGCAACTGTGGCTGACACATTTAAAATGGTAATGGCAATCGAAAACCCAAAGAATCAGTTTGCGATTGACAATCTGCCCGATGGGTTGGTAAAAGTTGCGAACACTAAGTTTGGTCAATTGTCTGGTGGGCAAAAACGGTTAGTGATCATTGATATTATTTCCCAACTGAATCGCGAACTATATTTGTTTGATGAACCAGAAAGTGGCTTGGACCCTCAAATGGCAAGTCAGGCAATTGCAAGGATTCATGACCTCAATCAAAAGGGGAAGAAGGTCATTATGACCTCGCATCAATTTCAAAATATTAATAATGATGATTACAACCTGCTATTCATGGCAGAAGGTAAAATTCGGTTTAACGGCACGCCAACGGACTTCCTCCATGCAAAGGGAACGGACAATCTCGTGGATGCCTATATTAAACAAGCGGGCATGATGGGGTGACTTCTGATATTTCTTGCTGACCTGGCAATAGAATCTGATAGAATAGGAATGAGGAATGGAGTGGAACACAAGTTGATTTCGCCTTATTTCTCAACACTATTTTGAAGGAGTGTTACCGTGTTAGCTAATCTTAAGCTGCATCGTTTTACATACATAGTTTTACTTATCTGGGCCATTCTCATTATTGCTTTTTGTGTCACAACTTATAAAATGCAGCCACTGACGGTTATTTTCATGAAAAATGATAGTCGAATCCTGCAGGGGTTATTGCGAGGCAGTTTGTTACTAGTGGTATACATTGCCTTCTCGATGATTCCGCTTCGTTTTGCGATTTTAATTCCTAATTTAGCCTATTTTGGATTGCTCATTGGTTATATTTGGCAACTGGTTTTCGTTGCTTTAGGTAGTAGCGTTGCTGGGATCGGTGCCGATATTGCTTTTGTTTTGGTATACGCATTACTAGTGTACTGCGCGACCGTGACCGCTTTTCAAATTATTGAGCGGGTCAAATCACACCATCGAGCCTATTATTTTCATAATTGGCTAGTGACGACCAAAAAAGTTGTCCGGGCTCATTGGCTACCCTTAGTTGTCCTAGTTTGTGGTTATGCGTTTTTATGGGCAACGGTTAGTCCACGTTAGCTAACTGGCCAAAAAGAAGTCACCAGGGGGGCGATTACCCCGGTTTCTGTAGCGCGTCAAAATAGTTAACCATGGGGGATTATAATGAAAAGATTTGTCATTATCGCAGTTGCGGCATTGAGTGTGTTGGCTGCTGGATGCAGTTCAAAAAAGGCCACTAGCAAGCCGGCCGCGGATCGAATTGCCCAGACGGCTGCCAGGAAGGTTAAAACCATTAATAGTGGTCATACACGCCTGGTGATTAAAACAATCTCAACCGGGAAAGTAACGACTGGCCTCATTGCCGGTAAATTTCATTTAGGCCCAACAATGATGAAAGTGACCGTGGGCAATGGCGGTAAATTAGTCGATCATTATTATTTTGACAAGAACGAAATGTACATGAAATCTGAAAACACCTGGTACAAGGGTAAGGTTGACGAGAAGAGTGAATTGGTCAAACAAATAAAGCGTCAATTGACAGGCTCTGCCAATGCTCAAGTATTGACGAATTTAAAGCAAGATCTGAAATTAAAAGAAAACGACAAAACGGATACCCTTTCATTT
Organism: Lentilactobacillus kisonensis DSM 19906 = JCM 15041; assembly: GCF_001434135.1. Lineage (GTDB taxonomy): Bacteria > Bacillota > Bacilli > Lactobacillales > Lactobacillaceae > Lentilactobacillus > Lentilactobacillus kisonensis. The sequence goes on from NZ_AZEB01000020.1 coordinate 22,223, forward strand.
AAGGGGGTTAATCCGGTCGGGGTAAAGGCTGCTAAGCAAGTGATTCTTTCCGAAGCGGGCAGGCAAGCCCAAAAGACGCTCAAGGATGTTCGAATTACTCACTTTGAGTATCGATATACGTTGGATAAAAAGACGTTTTTGCCAACCAAGACGTTTATCTCGATGAAATATCGAAATACGCGGACGAAAAAAGCCGTTACCGAAAAAGTAACGGGAACCTTCACAGATATTAACCATGTTCAAAAGTTTGGTGTCCCGGCCTCAGTCCGGCAAAATATCCAGAACTTTTAATGCCGACAATTAACAAAGTTTAATTCAAATCTAATCAGGCTGGAATCCTAACAAGCTATACTATTCTTAAAACACATAGTTATAGGGGATAGCGCCATGACAATCGATCAATCATTAATTACAAGGCATCCACAAATCAAACAGCTCATTTCACGAACACCAATCTTTTGGCAAAACCCGGATTACGGGCAATCAGCCAACCTGCCGTTCAGCAAGGCGGATATTTTTGATGCGGTGGCCCGCTGGGAAAGGTTTGCGCCATACCTAGCACTTGCATTCCCGGAAACTGCTAAAATGCACGGTGTCATTGAATCGCCGCTCATTGAACTAGATCAGATGAAACAACGGTGGAACGAAGATCATCTTAATAAGTTGGCCGGTCAATTGTATTTGAAAGCTGATAATCAACTCCCGATTTCTGGATCCATCAAATCCCGGGGTGGCATTTATGAGGTTCTTAAGTTTGCCGAAAAGGTGGCCATGGACCATACTGACCTTGCCTATATGGATAACTACGCCGTTTTAGCATCTGATCGGTATAAAAAGTTGTTTGCCAACTATGGGATTGCCGTTGCATCGACAGGTAACCTGGCGTTAAGTGTCGGCATTGTAGCGGCCACCTTTGGTTTTAAGACCACGGTCTATATGTCACACGACGCTAAGCAATGGAAAAAGGACGAATTGCGGGCAAATGGCGTGACGGTCATGGAATACGATACGAATTTTTCAGCGGTTGTTTCGATTGCCCGAGCAGCGGCCAAGCAGGATCCCAAAGTTCATTTTATTGATGACGAAGGCTCCATTGACTTGTTCTTGGGTTATGCGGTCGCTGGGGTTCGGCTACAGGAACAGCTGAAACAGCACCACATTAAGGTCGACCGTGACCATCCAGTTGTGGTCTATTTGCCGGCTGGAGTTGGTGGTAGCCCAAGTGGGGTTACATTTGGGTTAAAGGAAATTATTGGTCCGTATATTCACGCGGTATTTTGTGAGCCAACCCATGTGCCGTCGGTGACGTTAGGGATGATGACTGGGTTAAATGAGAAAATTTCCGTTTATGATATTGGCTTGGATGGGTTGACTGCCGCAGATGGCTTAGCAGTTGGTAGGCCATCCCGTTTGGCAGGAAAGGTGATGCGGACTTTGCTGCTTGGCAGTGTCACCTTTGAGGATAACGTTATTTACCGCTACCTCACGCAATTAATGGATACGCAACAAATTACCGTGGAGCCTTCCGCAGCAGCTGGATTTACGGCAATCGAACCGTTAATTGATCACGTCCCCGCATTTAATTCCCAGAATGCGACTCACATTGTTTGGGCAACCGGTGGTGATATGATGCCTACAGATGAGCAAAAGGCTGATTATTTGAAAGGCCAGGCACTTCTAAATAAATAAAGGAAATCAATTAAGGAATCGGCTGGATAAACAAAATTAGCTGGTTTCTTTTTTTGTTTTCACTTCTTTGTGTCGTTCTTTGTCAGTAGGTAGTAGGTGCCAAAGCCTCCGATCAGTGCCGCGATGATGCAGAGGGGAATCATAATCCATAGGAACAATGATTTTGGTAGCAGGGGTTTTGTTAACCACTCATCAACAACGGGAAGTCGGGTGCCGATGCCTAAAAGGGCGTAAATGCCGATAACGGCGTAGATAATTGTTGCTGGGAGGTCATGATGAAAGACTTTGATATAAAGGTATGTGGCGAAGATAAACAGAGCGGCAATCACGCTAATGCCAATCCAGCCATTTAGATGAAGGACAACTGGTGTTTTGATAAATATTCCACCAATGCTAATGATTATAAAAGCGACCATGCCAATGCCGTAACCAAGTATCTTGAAGGCCCGTCTCTCTTGATAAATACTTTGGTTAATAAGCCGGAGAACAAGAAGCGCAAACGCTAATCCTAATATTGCCATGATTGCTAAATTACCCAAATCAAGGCCAGCTACCGGTGAAATTAGTGCGGGGATTGCAAAAACGAGCACGTAACAGGCGATTATTGCGAGACCAAATTTAAGGCTTTCAGCAAAGCTTCGTGGCAAGGACTTTAGAATGGCATCTGCGGACGTTTTTGGATCATGACCAAAATAGTTGCGGGCACTTTGACCATTTGATTGAGCATCAATGATATCTGTGAGGATGTCAAAAAGGATCTGTTCAATGTCACTTTCACGTTTGAAGGTTGATTTACTGCGAATATATACCATGAGATCTTCGTAATATTTCTTGTTTTCCGATGTTAATTCTTCTCTTAGCTGATTGTTTCTAGTGATGAGAGTTGCTGAATTCATGATTACTCACTTCCTTTATGGATTAGGTTATTGACGCCTGCTGAAAGGGTTGCCCATTGGTCGATGAACCGATCCTTTTCTGTTTTCCCTGCGTCAGTTAGGTAGTAATATTTTCGCTGGGGGCCTTCGTTGGATGGTTGGCGTTTTCCCCAAATAAGCCCCTTTTTTTCCATACTAATCAGCAGCGGATAAATGGTGCCCTTGGGGATGTCCGCAAAGCCAGATTTTGAAAGTTCTTGGCTAATTGAATAACCGTAAAATGGCTTTTCGTTAATTAAAATCAGAAGGCACCCTTGTAAGATCCCTTTTAGCATTTGGCTTGATGGATCAGTTTGTGCCAAGTAATCACTTCCCACTAGTTTGTAATGCATATTAGCAGGTTATCTTATTTTTAGTAGTTTGTAAAGCAAGATAGTCAATTAACAAAAAATCAGTTCAATTTACGAACTGATTTCTTAGCTTGGTACCCTTGAATCTTAAAGATGAACCCGAAAAGTTCGTTGCATCACGATCAAAATGCCAATAATAACAAGTCCAATTGATCCAAACGCCACTGAGAAGCCGCTACGCTGGACCAACCAGCCCATAATCGGGAACATGCCAATCATCACAAATGAGAATAGGATGCTGGCAACGCTTAATAACGTTGCCCGTTGCTCAGAGGCGATCATGGTGTTGTAGTAGTTGCTAAAAATTGGCGTGATGAGTGATCCCAACAACTGTGAGGCTAGGAATAGGGCAATTAGCAGCGGTGTCCAGGTTATCCAGCTCAAAATGAGGACAATTGCCAAACTGCAGCTCAATAGTAAAATTAAGGCTTGTTTTGAAAATTGCCTTTGGATTCGTGGTGTCAACCGGATGCCAATAATATTAATCAAGGCGGACAGAACCATTAAAGCTGAGATCATCCACCCAGAAAAATGAGTGGTTTCCATAAATGATTGAAAATAATAAAAATAGGTTGTACAAACGCCGGCAAAAAAGGCATCGAACAGCATTAAATTTCGTAGCTGCTGGTTTCGTTTAAATACTTGATAGGCCGTTTTCACGATAACGCTAATAGTTTGCTTATCGATTGGGTTAGTTGATTTACCAACTTGAGGTTCTTTGAAGAGCAACACGGTGATAATACCAAAAATACTAGTAAAAATCGCAATCACGTAAGTTAATTCAAAATGCCAGTGGACGAGAAACCCAGCGATGACAACCCCACCCGTTTGGGCAAATTCAATGACAACATCGATATTGCTGGTAACTTGGGGGTATTTGGCGGTTAGCTTATCCGTGATTAGCGAATCATACAGTAGCGCGTCGATCGTACCAGATTGTAAATTATATGACAATGCGCTTAAGACGAACCCCAATGCAAACAGCCAAAAATGATGACTGAGTAAAATAATCAAGGCAGATGCAATCGCTGCTACGCGACCCCAGAAAAGGCCAAAACGATACGAGAAACGATCGGCAATAATGCCTGAAGGAACTTCGAAGATAAAGCTAGCTACGTGAAAAATACTTTCGCATAGCCCGACTTCGACTAGGTTTAAGCCCTTGGTTTGCAGGTACATGACCCATAGGCCTGTAATCCCAAACCATGATAAAAAGCTGTACGTGTAACCTTTGGCAATGTTTGCCGGATATTTAGTTTTCATTTAAATGCACTCCAGTTCAGATGATGACTTAGAAAAATAGCAACTGAAGTGCACGAAGCTCTGTGATGCTATGTTGCAGTCCTATCCAGGCAAGCAAAAGATCATCTCATTTATAATTAGTCACTATTGATAGCTTATCATCTAATCGAATTCACATCAAAATAAAATAAAGCTATCATAACAAATCACCTTTTATGCCTTGTATCTGTGGCTAAAATTGATATACTAAAACTTGTTTTTGATGAGAAAAAACAATCAATATGTGTAAGTTATTAATCTATCCCAGTTAATGCGGTACAATTATTCGTAACGGGTCTTAGTGAAGGAGTGATACTATCTTTGATTCAAAAGTACTGGTTGCCGAGGACCTTTCGGCGGTTGGACGGATGTCAATGACCGCTGCCCTTGCGACCTTTGCGGCGTTCGGAATTCAAACGGCTGCCGTACCAACCAAAATTTTATCAACTCAAAGTGAAGGATTTGGCCAACCCGCTGGACTTGATGTGACTAATTGGATGGATCAGGCTTTTACTCATTGGCAACAAATTTCTGATTTGAATATTAGTTCTGCAGTTGTCGGTTACGTTGGGGATTCTAAAACATGCCGTCAGTTAGGAAATCAATTGGCCAATTTAAAGTTGAAACGGGTGTTAATCGATCCAGTAATGGGGGATCGGGGGAAAATGTACGCTGGCTTTGATAATGATTATCTTGATTCAATCAAACAGCTTGTCAAGTTTGCGACCGTCATCACCCCTAACGTGACCGAACTAGGCCTGTTAAGTCATGTAACGGTAACGGAACATTCTGACGACGCCCAACTTATTAAGGCAATTCGAGCTTGCAAGCTTACCGCCACGATTATTGTGACGGGCATTAAGCGTGATGGTGCCATTGGTAGCTGCTTTCTAAGTGATGGTAAGCTTATTTGGATTAGTTCCCCGCTGATTCCCGGTCACTTTTATGGAACGGGGGATTTGTTTGCGGCCTTATTATGCGGTTATTTAGCCTTTGAAATGAACTTTGAGGCGGCGGTTAAACGGGCGGTTTTTGGTACCTATGAGGCGGTCGTGCAAACAAATCAATTACCAGAGAATGAACGGAAGTACGGGTTAGACTTAACCAAGACCCTATATAACGTTGCTAGATTTACCCTCGGTCAAAACCGGGAAGAAGTTTGATTAGTTACTAAAATGGGTCATTATGAGAAATAATAGATTGGAGAATCAGTATATGGATCGAAAAAGTGTAGGTGGCAAGGTCAGTACGGATGTTTTTAAAGTGGTACTAACGGCGATGTTTATTGCGGTAACGGTGGCGATTAGCCGGTTCTTTATCATTCCGGTGCCGATGACTCACGGCAACGTTAATCTATGTGACGCGGGAATCTTTATTAGTGCGTTGCTATTGGGACCAAGGGTCGGTGGTGTCGTTGGTGGCGCCAGCGGATTCTTGCTGGATTTGATTTCAGGTTATGGTCAATATATGTGGTTCTCACTCATTGTCCATGGCGCTGAAGGCTTGGTTGTTGGCTCAATTGCTGGGAGAAAAGCCGATAAAAAGTGGACAAAATTAATTGCGGTAACTGTGGGAATTGTCATTATGGTCATCGGCTACTTTGTCGCTGATTCCATTTTGTATACCATGTACGCGGGCTTTATCGGGATTGGGACTAACCTCATTCAGGGATTGGTCGGCGCGGTGATTGCCTACTTAGTAACCCCTAAATTGAAGAAAAGAATTTAATCATAATCACTCAGAAAGGCTGATTTAAGTGCAAAATCCAGATAATACATTGGGCAGTAAGGACTTTACCCAATTACATAAAGACTTTAAGAATACACCAAAGAGCGATTTGTTAACCCGAATTGTGGCTCAAAACGGGATTAATCAAGCGGCTCAGGATCCAGATGCGGCAGTTCGGTTGGATCCCGTCTTTTCGGTTGACCTCCAAACTGGTACGGTCACGAATCAAAAACAGAGTGGGCGCTGCTGGTTGTTTTCTTTGGTGAACACGTTACGGCATGCGTTTGCTAAAAAGTACAAGGTGAAAGACTTCAACCTATCCCAAAAGTATTTATTCTTCTGGGATAAAATTGAAGAAGCTAATATTTTCTACGACCATATCTTAGCAACCGCAACCCGGCCAGCTGATGACCGGGAAGTCGCATTTTATCTCAGCCTTCCTGGCGGTGATGGCGGTCAATGGGCGATGGCAGCTGCTCTGGTTCAAAAGTATGGTGTTATGCCAGCTAGTCAGTATCCAGAAACTAGTAACGTTGAAAATACCGGGGCATTTGATACGGTGATGAGCCGGAAGTTGCGAATTGATGGCATGAAACTACGGGATATGGTTAATGCTAAGAAGACCGACAAAGAGATTGCAGCCGCTCGTAAGCAAATGCTAAGTGAGGTTTACCGAATCACGGCCTATTCATTTGGGGAGCCGCCAACAACGGTTAACTTTGAATATCGTGATGATGATAAGAATTATCATCAAGTTTCGGGTTTAACTCCTCAGAAATTTTATGATCAGTATTTTGGCGTTGACCTGGACGATTACGTGGTTGCCACAAATTCGCCGGATAAGGCGTTAAACAAACTGTATTCAATGCCAAGTGAAGATAACGTGGTTGGTGGTAGGCACATTGAATTTTTGAATCTCCCAATGATGACGCTGAAAAAGGCCGCCATTGCACAATTGCAAGCCGGTGAAACGGTTTGGTTTGGTAATGACGTGTTAGAGCAGATGGATCGCAAAAAAGGGTATTTGGACAGTCATTTGTACCGCTACTCTGAGTTATTTGATGCTGACTTGGAAATGGATAAGGCTAAACGCTTGGCCTACCATCAGGCAATGGTATCACACGCCATGACGTTAGCTGGTGTCGACTTAGTAGCTGGGAAGCCAACCAAGTGGAAGGTGGAAAATTCCTGGGGTGATAAGAATGGCGTCAAAGGGTACTTTACGATGAGTGACGACTGGATGGATGACTATGTTTATGAGGTTGTTGTTCATAAGAAGTATTTGAGTAAAGCGCAACAAGAATTGTTGAAGCAAGCGCCCATTGAGCTGCCGGCTTGGGATTCATTGGCGTAGAGTGTGGAACCAAGCGGTTAGAGACTGGAGCCTAATCCCTCCCCGCCAGAAATCCCGGTTTTGGATTTTTGGTGGGGAGGGATTAGGTGCAAGTCTCTGCTTGGTGTAGCACGTTTTCGCTATGTTGCTACGGCATTCCCACAACACGGTGTTTACGCGCAGTTCCTGTTTTGCGCCAAGCAGGCTAGGCGTTCTGCGGCCGTTGGAGCGTTCCTAATCTATGTAAGCATAAAACGACATTCAAACGGTTTCCGTATTGAGCCGTTGTTACTTATAGAGAAAAGAGAATTAACCATACTAACAAAACAGTATTCAAATCAGACACTACCCGGACGCACCAGTCATCCCGAGTAGTGTCTTTAGTATTTTCTGGTTCAACTAATGATTAACTAACACATTATTGTGCAGTTGCACTGAGGTAGATTGATGCAATTGTAATCGGTTTCGCATATGGGTAAACTGAATTCGTGAGACTAAATTTATTGCTGAAGAGGGAAAATCATTATGCAAAAATCATTTGATAACGTCAAACTTCATTCAATTTCGAAGGAAGCCCAGACAAAGATGCAGGATAAGCTGGATAATTTGTCAAAGCCAATTAAAGGACTTGGACAGCTAGAATATTTAGCCGATAAGCTGGCCGGGATTGAAGGGACTACTGATTTAAAGATCGCTAAACGGACTTGCTTGGTTTACGTAGCGGATCACGGGATTGTTACCGAAGCGGTATCAGCAACTTCAGAACCGATTTCAAACGTCTTGTCAGAAAACGTTGCGGAAGGCCATGCTTGTGTGAATGCCTTAGCAATGCGGAACAATTGTGACGTCAAAGTGATTGATGTCGGCTTAGCTGGCGATTACAAAACAACCAAAATGGCTAACGAAAAGATTCAACGGGGAACTAAGAATATGCTGACAAGTGATGCCATGACCAGAGAAGACGCCGTCAAGTCAATCCAGATTGGCTATGATACCGCTAAGCAAGCGATTGCTGACGGCAACGAAATGCTGTTGCTAGGCGAAGTTGGCCTTGGTAATACCAGTGCGTCATCGGCAATTGTTGCGACAATGCTGTCTCTGACAGTTGATGAGGTCGTTGATAAAGGATCGGATATTTCCGTTAAGCAGTTTGAACACAAAAAGCAAGTTATTAAGGATATCTTGGCGGCTCGCAAGCCTGATCAATCAGACGCACTGGGTGTTTTGAGCAAGGTTGGTGGGTTTGAAATTGGGGCTACCATTGGGACAATGATTGCCGGTGCTGAGACCGGTGTGCCAGTTGTAATGGACGGGTTTATCTCAGATGCTGCCGCGGTTTTGGCAAAGGCCATCTACCCGGAGATTGCTGACCATCTGATTGCATCGCATCTATCTGGTGAAAAGGGTGCTCAACGGGTTCTCGATTACCTGGGATTAAAACCATTATTGCAACTTGGAATGGCAGTTGGCGAGGGTTCTGGTGCAGTGGTTGCCTTAGCATTAATTGACGACATTCAATCCGTTTTGGTTAATATGAACACACTACAGGATTTGAATTTTGAGTATGAGAATTAACCAGTCATGATTCTGCTTATTTAAGCGAATTATTAATAAAATTATGTGATAAAAGCATCACTTTCAACTCATTGATTTAAGTGAGCTAACAGTGATGCTTTTTTGAGTTATACAGGAGGTCCTAGTTCCAAGAAAAACGTTGAATAACATTTAAGACGAGTGAGGCAACTACTGTGGCCAAAATGGTAATTCCAATTGAGGAGAATGAAATAATTGCAATTCCCCACCCGAAAGTTGAAGCTAGGATAGCAATCGCAAGGTTGGCCGAAGTTGCGGTAAGAACCGCGCTGCTGGGCCGTCCCAACCAGAATAATTTGGTCGTTCGGGTCATTAGGATTGTTAACATGGCGCTTGCGATTAGAAAGAGGAATAAAATTGAACTGATTTTACTTGCTGGCAGATGCTGAACGAGCATTACCAAGATCGCGAGCGCCACAACGGTCCAGCCAATTGTCAAAACGCTGGCTTGGTTAATTATCTTCTTGAAGCCCCACTTTTCTGGATGATACGTAATTTGGGTATTATCAGTCCCCAGTACCATTGTTACAAGGTCGTTCAAAATAGCAATTAAGACTAGTGCATTCAGTGAAAGGGGGATGAACCTAAAGAACAAATAGCCAAGGGTTAACAGGATGGTTAATTCAGCGGTCCTGACAAGCTTAGTGATGGTCCAAGTCATCATTCGTTGATAAACACGGTGCCCGCTATCAATGATATTGGTGATTGATAGGAGGCTGTCTTTCATTAAAATTAGCTTAGCTGCCTGCTTTGCAATATCAGTTGCGTTGGCGGTTGCAATGCCAATGTTTGCTAGCTTCAAGGCTGGTGCATCGTTGATACCATCGCCAATCATCCCAACGGTAAAGCCGAGCTCCTGGCACTTTTTAACAGCGGCTAACTTGTTTTCAGGTAGTACCTCAGAAATTGCTGTGATACCGTCGATGGACTTTAAATGATCAAGTTCTTTACCAGTAATGACCTTACCGCTCAAACCAGTTTGTTGGATAATTTGTTCGGTTGATTGATGGTAATCACCTGTTAAGATCATTATTCTAACTCCTCGGCGCTTAAGCTTCTCAAGCGTGGATAGCGCATCCGGGCGAAGCTGGCTGCCTAAGATATAAAACCCAAGGAGCTGATTGTCTAAGCTTAGAGCTACCGTGTGGCCTTGAATATCGGTATCATTAACTTCTTGCCCACTCTTTTTTGCTAGGATTTTTAGCGATCCTAATCTAACCCGTTTCTTTTCATGATTAACGTTAATTGTTGCGGCAGAGTAGCCGATATTCGGATTGAATGCCTGGTAGGACTTAATTGCTAGGTGGCTGGTATTTGGACCAATAAAATTTAGTAGGGCTGTATCTGTTTGGCTGGGTTGACGTGTATCCATTGCCGCTAGCGCCAACTGGTTAATTTCAGATTGGCTGTAATTACTAAAGCTATGAAATTCTTTAACCGATGTCGGAGCGGTTGTGATCGTCCCGGTCTTATCCATTAGCAGCAAGTTCATATTGGCTGCCTCCTGAATACCAGTTAAGTCCCTAACTAATATTGATTGATTGCTTAGAACATTTGCCTCAATTGAATTTGCCACCGAGAAACTTGATGGCATTGCAATTGGAATGGTCGCAATGACTAGCATTGCCAAGAATGGCATGAGTGAAACGATGTTTTCATGTCGAAGTAGGGCAAAAAGCAGTAGGATCACAATTAGACAGGCGTCGAGAATCGCTAAATATTTGATGACCCTGCCCAATAAAACTTGAAGTTGACCAGGCGCTTTAGCTTCTAGAGTTAGTTGGGAAGTTTTTCCCGCCCGGCTCCTCAAACCGGTTTGACTAACGGTTGCCAGGCAGTTTCCGCCGAGAACTTCTGTTCCTGAAAAAGCATTGGAGCCAGCCGCTCGGGTGACCGGTGTAGCTTCGCCGGTGATACTACTCTCATTGACGTAAATAGATTTGTTTAATACTTTGACGTCGGCCGGAATAATATTTCCGGGTTTTAAACTAATTAAGTCGCCGGGGACAAGCTCTCTTGAAGGAATCCTCAACCAATGATTATCCCGTTTAACTGATATAAATAGGGTCAAGTTATCTGATAGTAGGTTGAGAACGTGATTGGATCGGTACTCTTGAATTGCACCGTTGACGGCGGCAAAGAGTAACATTAACACAATGAAAACCGCTTGGATTTCTTTCCCAAGAATTAATTCAAGCAACAGGGCAAGCTCTAAAATCCATGCCGTGGGTTCCCAGAGCCGATTGAGAACGGCCTTGTAAAAGCTAAAGTGGTATTTGGGGATTTCGTTATAACCCTCAGATTGAAGCCGACTTTTAACGGTTTTACTTGAAAGGCCAGCTGCTGATTGTTCCATTATTTTCACCTCAAAAAATAAAATGACGTCTACCGTAGTAAAAGCTCACTACAGTAGACGTCATCAAATTAGAATTAATTATTACGCGAACGTCATCGCGTTTTGCTATGAATATATGCATAGCTTAGCATACTTTAGTTATTTAGCAAAGGTGGTGTTTTTTGGAAGTAAGTTTCCAACCGCTTTGCACCGCTCACTATTTGGATAATGATAATGTACTTTCCTGAACTTTCAGGCTACTATAATGGTGGTAACGGTTCCATTTAAAATGTTTGAAAGAAGGCTAGTCTATGTTCTTTATTGATACGTCTAGAAATGGTAAGCCAGTTTACGATCCGATTGTGAATCAATCGTTAGATAATTACTTAGTGAATGATTTAAAGCTACCTGGTCATGGGTTGATAATGTATGTTAACCAACCAGCGGTTATTATTGGGGTTAATCAAAACGCTTATGCCGAAGTTAATCTGCCATATTTAAAAGCAAATCATATCAAACTCGTTAGAAGAACATCCGGTGGTGGTGCAGTTTATCATGATTTTGGAAATATCATCTTTGAAAATATTGTGATTAATGACGATGAGCATTTTGGTGATTTTAATTACTTTGCCCAACCGATTATTAATGCGCTTCATGATATGGGCGCTACGGATGCCCAGATGCGTGGGCGCAATGATATGGTGATTGGTGATCAGAAGTTTTCCGGCATGACCATGTTTAAAGTCGGCAAATCATATGCGGCTGGTGGCACGTTGATGTTTGATTTGGATATGGACGTTGCAACTAACGTGTTGACGCCAGAAAAGGATAAGCTGGCATCAAAGGGTGTCAAATCCGTCCACAGCAGGGTAACGAATGTTAAGCCGTTTTTAAAACCAACGTACCAAAAGCTGGATACTGAGGGCTTTAAAGAGCAGCTACTACTAAGGCTGTTCAACGTTAAGTCAATGGCCGATATCGAAACTTATCACTTAAACGACCACGACTGGTCAATTATTGATGAACGGTTGCAAGGAAAGTATGATACCGATGAATGGAATTACGGTAAGAATCCTGGCTTTGATTACTATGTTTCTAAGCATTACGATATTGGGACGGTAAGTTTCAATTTCTCACTGAAGGGTAACAAAATTTCTGATATCAAGCTGTACGGTGATTTCATTACTGGTGGCAACGTTGATGTGATTGAAAAAGCGCTGGCTGGTGTTACATTTGAGCGAAAAGACCTGGTCCACGCGTTAAGTCAAGTGGATATTAAAGGTAATCTAGGTGACATCTCACCTGAAACATTGGCAGATCTATTATTAGAAAAAACGCGAGTAACTAAATAGAAGCTGATAAAAACACCTTGATTCCAGAAAGTAGTGGGATCAAGGTGTTTTAGTTAGTAGTTAAAAAATTTTGAAGAATGGGCGAAACGGATCAGAGATACCTTATTTCGCTCACTTAGGTGTCACAAGGACCTGTTTGGCCGGATCATCATCCAGATTCCGGACAACTTGATAACCGGTAACTTTTAAGTTAGCCGCCTTATACGTTCCGGCAACTTCACTCTTAACGGAAACGGTTTGATCCATTGGAATGTCCGATAGCTTACCCTTCATATAAATGACTGGTTGGCTATCAGAATCATTCTTAAAGGAGTAGGTCAAAGTTCCTTGCTTATTTAAATCATTAGCCTTTTTGGCTTCATTATAGGTCTTATACATTTTATTGACACTGTAGATGGTGACCGTATTAGCTTGCTTATCAAATTTGTAGGCGTCGATGCCGGATTTGCTCTTGTAATTAATTGAACCATTCATGTACCAAAGATTGTCGTTAGAGACTAATGCCTCTTTAGCAGGTTTATCCTTAACGGGATTTTGCATGCTGGCTTTACTACTATCGTTATCAGCAGATCCCTTTTTGGAAGCATTCCCGCAACCGGCAAGAAATAAGCTAAGGGTGGCAACTAGTGCTAAAATAGTGGCTAATGATCTGTTTTTTTTCATATTCGTAATCACCTCATATGATGAAATTATCACACAATACTTGCAAAATCTAGTGGTTTGGCTGAATATTAACAAAAGATAAAATAAGTGAGCGGAGCAGAGTGCGGAACCAAGCGGTTAGAAAGCGGAGCCTAAGTTAGGCCGTTCAGAAATCCTGGGCTTGGATTTTTGAACGGAGTGGCTTAGGTGCAGCTTTCTGCTTGGTGTAGCACGTTTCCACAATGTTGCATGATGATTGCCCTTCCCGGTTCTGGGATTTTTGTCGGAGGTGCTTATGTGGAAGCTTCTGCTTTGTGGAGCGGTCCTAAAGTGAGTGAGCGGATCCAGGTGCTTATATGGAAGCTTCTGCCTGGAGGAGCGGTCCTACTCCATGAAGCCCCGGAGACTAGCTCAAGGTAAAATAGAAATAAGCTCCCAATTCTAGGAATTTTGTTAGTGGTGCTTATGCGCAGATCCCTATTCTTTTAAGTAATCCTACGCCAGCGTATTTAAAACGCAACCACTACCTAAACCAGAAATCACAGCTACAGTTTTGCATTCCAGACTTACAATACATAAAAAATAAAGAGATGAGAGGTACAAAGTGATGGCGACGATTCGCGATATTGCTAAAAAAATGGGATTATCGGTTTCCACCGTTTCAAGGGCCTTAAATGATAATCAACGGATTAGCTTGCAAACTCGAAGACAGGTTAAGGAAGTTGCTGAAGCGCTTGGTTATCAGCCTAATTATAATGCCCGGAACTTGACGAACCAGGAAGCCAATTCGGTTGGCGTGATTTTTCCGGTTAATAATCGGGTGGTTGATAATATTTTTTACGTTGGCCTGCTACGGGGAATTAACGAACAGCTTAACGCCAGGAATTATGTGTTGGCCGTTGCGGTCGGTGAATCTAGTGATCAAGTTTTGGAAAATGTCCGTTCAATGATTAACCGGGCCCAGATCAAGCGGTTTATTTTGCTATATTCGCATGTCAATGATCCGGTTATTGACTTATTAAAAAGTGCCTCAGTTGAATTTGTGACCGTTGGGAAACCAGCTGCTGGCCAGGACTGGCTTTACGTTGATAATGATAACGTGGAGGCTGGAGCGGATGGAACCAGATACCTAATGAAGAAGTTGCACGTTAGTACACCGGTATTTGCTGAGTCAACAAATGATTGGCCCTATGAAGTTGATCGGAAAACCGGCTATCTGCGAGAGATGAGCTTGGCTAAGAAATCCCCAGTAGTTTTTTCCGTTCCTGATAACGATGATTCGGTTGTAAATCAGTTTATTGAGGAGAACCCGCAGATGGACGGGGTTGTCGCTGTTGACGATTATACTGGGCTTAAAGTTTATCATCGGTTCAAATTACTTCACCCAGGAAGAGAGATTGAAGTGGTTGGCTATAATAACTCCCTCCCCAATGAATTAACTGACCAACACTTTCACTCAGTTGACTTAAACCCCAATGAAATGGGGCGGGCGGCGGTTAAGCTATTATTTCAACCAGAAACAGAAAAATTGCGACACATCATCGTCAGTCACATTATCCAAAAGAGCTGACTTAAAGGGGTAGATAGGCACAATGAAACAACAGAATCAATGGATTTTACTGATGTCAACGTCGATCGTCTCGTTCATGTCGACGATTGATGCCAGCATTGTTAACATCGCGATTCCCAAGATGTCCCGTGATTTGAACGTTCTTAATAATCAAGCTGAGTGGATCGTTTCAGTTTATTTAGTATTGATTTGTGTTCTGCTGCTTTTCTTTGGCAAGCTGTCAGACCAAATTGGGCGGGTCAGAATCTTTCAAATCGGGACATTAATTTTTGTGTTGGGGTCACTTTTCTGTGGCCTCAGTGTTAATTTGCCAATGATTTTGGGCTCAAGAGTGGTCCAGGCACTTGGCGCATCGATGACCATGGCGACTAATTTTAGTATCATTACCGATATTTTTCCACCAAGCAGGCATGGACTGGCACTTGGGGTGAACAGTTCTTTTGTTCAAATTGGCAATATTGCCGGCCCCGGTGTCGGTGGTCTGATCCTGACGTGGTTTAACTGGCACTTTATCTTTTTTGTCAACGTACCGATTGGCATTATTGCTTACATATTGGGCCATCACTTCTTCCCCCATACGCCGTTACAGCGTCACCAAGTTAAGATAGATTTGCCAGGATTTTTGGCGTATGCGGCGATGGTAGTCTCATTTTTTGTGATGATCTTCTGGGGTCAAGTAGTGGGCTTTACTGATCTGAGAATTGTTGGGCTGCTTGTATTAACTGCGTTTTTGGTAGCGGGATTCATTCTAATTGAACACCGTGTTTCAGAACCGATGATTGAGTTGCGGGTATTTCACAATCTCGGATTTAGCTTCGGTATTCTATCGGCTATGCTAGTATACGCCTGTGGGTATTTCAATAACGTCATCATGCCATTCTATCTACAAGACCGCTTGTTATTGTCGTCAGCGGCTGCGGGTGTTATTTTAATGGCCGTTCCCTTGCTAAATATTTTCAGTGCGCCGACCGGTGGCTACATTGCTGATCGGATTGGGGCCGAGAAGGTTTCGTTTTACGCCTTATTTATCTTTTTGGTGCCAGAAGTTATTTTTATCTTAGTGCGACCTCAATGGTCAATTATTTGGCTAATCGTGGGTTTAGCAATGTTTGGCACGGCAAATGGTGCGTTTCAGAACAATCCAATGATTATGGGGAATGCTGCTCCGGAGTTTCAGGGGATTGCTGGATCAATTGCTGCACTGGGTCGAAACCTGGGGATGGCAATTGGATTGGCTTTGGCAACGTCGCTACTGTACTTTGGAATTAGCCAGCAAGGTGGTAAACGAATTACAACGTATCCTGATGCTCACCCGGATTGGTTTGTTGATGGTATGCATTTTGCTTATCAAGTGGCTTTAGGGATGATCTTAGTCGCAATTTGCCTGCTGGCAGTTGTATTGAAGAGAAAAAAGAAAGCGGAATAATAAAAATCGGCAATGTGAACATCAATTTGTTCATCATTGCCGATTTTATTATGAGCATTTGTTAAAGCGTTAGGGTTATTCTTTTACAAAATTTTCTAGCACTTTACCATCTTCAACGGTCAGTAGGGTTTGTTTGGATGGGATTGGGGCAACCACTCGGAACTTATACCCCGAGCCGGCAGTCTTTTTGATGACCAGGCTAGTTTTAGTGAATCCTTTGACACTGGCTGGCCATCGAACGGTTTTTGACTGACTCGGATTGGCTTTAAGGTAAGTCATTGCTTTATTAAAGTTAGAATTGGTAATCGTTAAGGTATAGACTCTTGTTTTGACATTGAAGGAAATTTTTCCCAACTTGCGATAACTGCTAACGAGCGTTTTCTCAACATTAGCTTCGTTCAATTGCCGGCGGGCCGCAGCCTGTTTTCGCTGGCCAGCGTCAAAGACAAGGTTATTGTTATGGCTGGTCATTGACGACATTTGTTTTCGTTGCTGTGTTGGGGGCGTTTCTTTAGATTGGTGCTGGTCCCGAATGGCGCCGGGCATGATGGCACCACCAATGCCAATCATGATAACGGCCGCAGCCATTAATCCAATAATAAGGCCGCGGCTTTCATTTTTATAGGTTGCGGTCCGAAATGAGAAGATCCCAAGTAAGATCATGATAACACCGACAACGCATAAGAAAACTGATAAATATAGCAAATGACTTTCCCCCATAAAGTGATGGCCTGCTTTAAACCTTAGGCCGTTTTAGTAATACAAAGAGCATATAATATTTTGGGACGGGTGTAAAGATAAGTGAGTGGAGCAGAGTGCGGAACCAGGCGGTTAGAAGCTGGAGCATAAGTCTCCTTTAGCGGAAATCCCCGGTTCTGGGATTTTTGCTAAAGGTGCTTATGCGTAAGCTTCTGCCTGGTGCAGCACGTTTCCACCATGTTGCCAATTGTGACATCTCCCCGGGTTTGGATTTTTGTTGGCGGTGCTTACGCGCAGCTATCCCATCAACACGAAATAGAATAACCACGAGGAACACGATTCTGACATGCTGGCTGCTTGATGAGAAACATGTTTCGATCAACTGACGCTAACAGAATGAAGATTCCAATCAAACTTTAAAGCCAGGATGCTATTTTATATTCAGCAGCACTCCCCTTATATAGCGGAAACGCGCTCCGACAGCCCTGATCCCTACCACATAAAGCAAAAGCACCAACAATGAGCAAAAACCGCTCATCATTGGTGCTTTTACTTTATGCTCCGGGATCAACCCGGGCTTAGTCGCGCTCTACACGATTTGGCAGAACTCAATCGTTTCTTCATTTGGTCCCAAGATGTTAAAGAACTTAATCCCGTTGTCCCAGAATGATGGGATTGATTGAATTTCGTCATTCACCATACGTAAACCTTGAGCCTTTGCATCGGCGAACGCCTTTTCTACGTCCGTTGTGTTCATTGAGATATGGTTGATTGCACCAGCTTTTCTAGCAGTTGGGTCGCCTTCCCATGTTTCAATGGTGAGATTGCCGAACCGCATGAAGGCACAACGGTTTTCGCCGTTATGGAATAAGCCAGCTTGTTCAAAGCCAAGTGATTTGTAAAATTCGATTGTTTTGTCTAAATCAACTGAAGGAATTCCAACGTGTTGGAGTCCTGTAATATCGTCTTTAATTGCCATGATTAATTTGCCTCTTTTTTTATTTTTCTACTGTAGCAGTGGGTTTACCAACGTCTAACGCTTGATGCTTTAGATGTGGGAAGATTGATTTATCCGCAATTCCTGTAATGCCACCTTGGAATAAGAACGCAAAGATGGTCCCGATTCCGAAGTTCGTAAATTGATGAGTGATTACTAATGCTAAGATTGCCATCAACGTCGGTGGAATATACGATGCCCACATCGCTAGATTGGCGTTTCCTTTGAAATACTTAAACCGCAAGATCTGCATCAAGTCATCAGCAGGGTGTAATACCAGGTTAACCCGTTGATAAATTGAAATGGCCGTCGCAATCATCGCGACACCGACAAAGTTTAGCAGGATATAGAAACCAACCATCAATGGAGTGGTAGCATCTGGAAGCCCCGCAAAGATTGGGTACTTACCGAGGAAGAAGTCTTCAAAGATCTGAATCAAAGCAGAGAAGGGAACCATGAAGATTAGGTTACCAAGTGCGCGCCCCCAATCCCAGTGACCCACTAAGATCGCGTTTAGGACAGTAGTTAAAATTCCTAAGATTAGGAATGTCCAGAACAAATTCCAGCCAAAAGCAACACTCAGGTTAGCTTCAGCGGCAGTCCAGTAGGCTGATCCTAAGAATGACGGGTGAATTTTGGCACTGGTAACCAATGTCAAAACGTTTCCGGCAGAGTTAATGATCAGGGACAGAATGAAGAAGGAAACCGATGTGGTCATCGAAATCGTTCTGGTTGAGGATATCTTGTTAGTTGATTGTTCAGTACTATTCAACATTATTCACCTACTTTAACGACGGCCTTTGAAACTCCCTTGATGTTTCCTTGCAAGAATGATTCAACTTGTTCCAAAGGTAATTCATGACTGATGATCGCTTCAACGTCTAACTTACCGCTTTGAAGTAATGCGATTGAATCTTCAAATGCGTTAGGGTTGATGAATGAACCTTGAACAGTCAATTGTTTTTGATAAACTTCGTAAGTGTTCATTGAGAAGTGAGCATCAGGAGCGCCAACACCGAACATTAATACTTGACCACCCTTACGAGTAGCTTCGATTGCTTGTTCCTGGGTCTTTGGTGAACCAACGGCTTCGATAACGATGTCGTAGTAGTTAGTTGGCATATCAACTTTGTTAGTGTTGAAAGTATTTGTAACGCCTAACTTCTCACGGTTAAGATCAAGCTTCTTATCTGAATGACCAGTCAAGTCAACTTGGTGGATACCGTAAGCTTGTAAGATTTGGGCGAATAATTGACCTTCAAAACCATCACCAATAACTAATGCACGTTGGTAAGGGGTAACGTTTAATAATTGAACACCATGAACGGCACATGAAATTGGTTCGATAGTTGCGGCTGCTTTAAATGAAATGTCATCAGGAATTGGGTAAACGACTGAAGCAGGAGCAGTGAAGTATTGTTCCAAGCCACCGTTTCTAGTAACCCCAACGGCTGATAAGTTTTCACAAAGTTCTGGACGGTCAGTATGGCAGTAGAAGCATTCGCCACAGTAGATGTTAGGGTCAACCGTTACCCGGTCGCCAACTTTAACGTTTGTGACTTCTGAACCAATTTCAGAAACAACGCCTGAGTTTTCGTGACCTAATACAATGGGAGGAACAGCGTCGGCAGAACCTGGAAGGCCGTTATAAAGGGCGTGGTCAGTTCCACAAACCCCAGCGTACTTGGTTTCAACTAATACTTCACTTGGTTGAACCTTTGGCTTGTCGATGTCTTGAATTTCCATTTTCTTTGTAGCGGTTAATACTAATGCTTTCATTATTAAATCTCCTTATATATATATGAGTGAGCGGAGCAAAGCGGTTAGAGTGCGGAACCAAGCGGTTAGAGACTGGAGCCTAAGCCTTCTCCGCCAGAAATCCTGGGCTTGGATTTTTGGTGGAGAAGGCTTAGGTGCAAGTCTCTGCTTGGTGGAGCACGTTTCTGCTAGATAAGCACGAGCCACGAAAAATTCTCGAATCTCAATTTTTCCTCGACGGTGCTTTTATACAGATTTCTGCTTTGCGCAGCTGTCCTAAATTTTCCACAAAAAGTGCGGAATTCCTAAATTATTAAGTTACTTGTTGAACTCTTTAAGTGCGAGTGCGAAGTTACCAACGGTCGCTGACCCATTATTCTTAACGAGCGGCATCACGATATATTTATCAATATCACCAACGTCAACGTAATCATTCATGAGTTCAGTAAATTGGCTGCGGACCTTTTTCAGAAATGCTTCACTGACGACGCCACCGCCAAAGACGATCTTAGCAGGCCGAAGCATCAGTGTGACTTGGAGGGCTGCTTGAGCAACGTAGAACGCCATGATGTCCCAAACATGATCGGTCAACGGAACGTCTTTACCGCTCTTACCTAAACGGGCTTTGAAGGTTGGCCCGGAAACTAGGCCTTCCAAACAGTCGCCGTGATAGGGGCAGATCCCCTTGAAATCAAGGTCGTCTGGATGAGGCTTCAAGCGGACATGGCCCATTTCTGGATGGCCGATGTCGCCAATAAAGTTACCGTTAACGATTGCGCCAGCACCAACACCGGTTCCAATCGTGTAATAAACGAGTGAGTTAATCTTCTCATTAAACAGGGTTGCCATGATGTATTCACCATAGGCAGAACCGTTAACATCGTTTGTCCAGTGGATTGGCAGGTCAAAATCCTGCTTCAATCTACCAACAAAGTCCGTATTGGACCAGCCAACCTTTGGTGTATCTGTAATATACCCAAATTTCGGCGAGTTTTGCCTGAGCTCAATTGGGCCAAAGGATGAAACTGAAATTGCTTGGAGATCTTTAAACTGTTTGAAGTAATCGACCGTCTTTTTTAGCGTTTCCTCTGGCGTGGTCGTTGGGAAATTTGTAATATCTAAAATTCGATAATCCTCGTTTCCAACTGCACAAACGAATTTAGTTCCGCCCGCTTCAACACTACCTAACAACATTTAAATGTCACCACCTTAAGATTTATTCCTCAACAATTAGTTGTGAATTCTTGTACAATATACCACGTTTAAAAAATAATGCACTGTAAAAGCCTATGTCAAACGTATGACATATTTTCAAAAATAAAAAATGTCTAGACCATAAAAAGGAATTTTGATGAAAAAAGCAGCGAAAACTTTTTTTATTTATTTTTGATGTGGGCTGTAATTCCTAAAGATTACCAACTAAAAAAGCATTTTTGTGCAAACGGTTGCAATATTCGTGTAGCAATGTCATAATACTAAATGTAAACGTTATTATTTTGAATTGGAGGAGCAGAATATGGATGAACAAAGTAGTGCTGCAGCCACTAAAAAATCGGGGTTACCTAAGCTGCCCGCTAGCACCATTTGGATGATTAACTTTGGCTTCTTGGGTGTGCAAATGGCATTTACCCTGCAAAGTTCGCAAATGAGCCGGATTTTTCAAACAATTGGGGCGGATCCAAACAAATTAGGTTGGTTTTTCATTTTGCCACCATTGGCTGGATTAATCGTTCAACCAATTATTGGCTATTATTCAGATCGAACCTGGGCACCTAAATTAGGCGGTCGGCGGCTACCTTACTTGGCCTTAGGAACATTAATTGCAATTATCGTGATGTGTTTACTACCTAATTCCGGTAGCTTTGGCTTTGGTTACGCGTCAATTACGGCCTTACTATTTGGGGCGGTTACCGTTGCCTTACTGGATGTGTCATCAAATATTGCCATGCAACCATTTAAGATGATGGTTGGTGATATGGTTAATGATGATCAGAAGAGTTATGCTTATGGGATTCAAAGCTTCCTATCAAATGGTGGGGCGGTTATCGCGGCCATTTTCCCATTCCTATTTACGGCATTTGGGGTTGCTAATACTGCTAAAAAAGGGGTTGTTCCCCAATCAGTTGTGATTTCATTCTACGTTGGGGCAATTATTCTGTTAGTAACAAGTCTCTTCACTATCTTCAAAGTTCATGAATACGATCCTGCTACTTATGCAAAGTATCATGGGATTACCGAAGAAGCTAATTCAACTGGTGGTAATTGGTGGACGTTGCTTAAGAAGGCCCCAAAAGTATTTTGGATGGTAACGTTGGTTCAATTCTTCTGCTGGATTTCTTTCCAATACCTCTGGACTTATTCAGCTGGGGCAATTGCCAACAATGTTTGGAATACCACTAATGCTGCTTCATCGGGGTATCAAGCTGCTGGTAACTGGTACGGTGTTTTAGCCGCCGTTCAGTCAGTTGCTGCCGTTATTTGGTCATACGTTTTAGCTAAGTTGCCTAATAATCATCACAAGCTAGGCTACTCACTGAGTTTGGCACTTGGTGCGATTGGGATGTTGTCAGTGTTCTTTGTTCATACACAGTACATGCTAATTGTTTCATTTACATTAGTTGGGATGGCCTGGGCTTCAATGAATACTTATCCATTAACCATGGTAACCAACGCTTTGTCTGGTGAACACATGGGCACTTACCTTGGCCTATTCAATGGGTCAATCTGTTTGCCACAAATTGTGGCCTCGCTTGCTAGCTTTGGGTTGTTCCCACTATTGGGTAACGCCCAGCCAAACATGTTCATCCTTGCCGGCGTTATTATGGCATTAGGAGCAGTTTCAGTCGGATTTATTAAAGAGACTTATAAAGCATAGGAAAGGATATCTAAATATGAAGAGAACGTTTGAAGTACAACCTTGGAATATTGTGACCCACGACTTTAAGCCTGACGACAAACGTCTGCAGGAATCCATGACCAGTATTGGTAATGGTTACATGGGGATGCGCGGGTTCTTTGAAGAAGACTATAGTGGTGACAGTCTTGCCGGCCTTTATCTTGGAGGTGTTTGGTATCCAGATAAGACTCGGGTTGGCTGGTGGAAGAATGGCTACCCAGAATACTTTGGGAAGGTTGTTAACGCGGTCAATTTTATTAAGATGACAATTAAGATCAATGGTGAGAAGCTTGATCTTGCTAAGGATACGTTCAGTGATTTTAACTTGGACCTCGATATGAAAAAAGCGTTGCTCACCCGTTCGTTTGTCGTTACTAAAGGGGCTGCGAAGGTTAAAGTAACCTTTGAGCGCTTTGTCAGCGTTGCCCAACAAGAGCTTTCGGTGCAACGGGTAACGTTGAAGAACGTTGGCTCAAGTCAGGCTGCAATTGTGATTGATTCCGCAATCGACGCCGACGTTAAGAACGAGGATGCGAACTACGATGAGCGTTTCTGGGAAGTTGCTTCAACTGACCAAGAAGCTAACACTGGCAGCGTGGTTGCTGAAACGACATCAAATCCATTTGGCACGCCACGGTTCACTTCCGCAATGGAAATGCGCCACGTAACTGATTTAAAGAACGACAAGGTTGCCCAGCCAAGTGATAAAGAAGTCGTTAATGAATTTAGCGGCGAGTTGGCTCCTAATGAAACCACCCAGCTTGAAAAACGGGTGATTGTGGTGACATCGCGTGACTATGATTCAAATGACGCTTTAACGAGTGCCATGACTAAATTGAGCGATCAGGTTGCGGCTCAGAGCTACGATCAATTGTTTGATGCGCACGCTAAGATCTGGGAAGACCGTTGGAACAAATCGGATATCCAAATTGATGGCGATACAGAAGCCCAACAAGGTATTCGGTTTAACCTATTTCAATTATTCTCTACCTATTACGGTGAGGATTCACGACTTAATATTGGTCCTAAAGGGTTCACTGGTGAGAAGTACGGTGGCGCAACCTACTGGGATACTGAAGCCTTTGCGGTACCAGTATACCTAGGAATTACTGATCCTAAGGTAACTCGCAATCTGTTAATGTATCGTTACAAACAACTGGATGGTGCTTATCATAATGCTAAGCAACAGGGCTTAAAGGGTGCGTTATTCCCAATGGTGACTTTCGATGGGATCGAATGCCATAATGAATGGGAAATCACCTTTGAAGAAATTCATCGAAACGGCGATATTGCCTTTGCTATCTATAACTACACCCGATACACTGGTGATGATTCATATGTCTTGCATGAAGGGTCTAAAGTGTTAACCGAGATTTCCCGTTTCTGGGCTGATCGGGTTCACTTTAGCCAACGGAAGCAACAATACATGATCCACGGTGTTACTGGTCCCGATGAATATGAAAACAACGTTGATAATAACTGGTACACGAATATTCTGGCTCAATGGACGTTGAAGTATACTTTGGAAATTCTTAACAAGGTTTCTCCAGAGCAGGCTAAAAAGCTTAACGTGAGTGATGCTGAAAAGAAACAGTGGCAAGACATTGTCGACAAGATGTATTTACCATACGATAAAGATTTGAATATTTTTGTTCAACACGATGGTTTTCTCGACAAGGATCTCAAGCCAGTTTCAGAAATTCCGGCAGATCAATTGCCAATTAACCAGCACTGGTCATGGGATAAAATTCTGCGGTCTCCTTATATTAAGCAAGGGGATGTGCTTCAAGGAATCTGGGACTTTATCGACGACTATACGCCAGAACAGAAGAAAGCTAATTTTGATTTCTACGAAAAGTACACTGTTCATGAATCAAGCCTGTCACCAGCCATTTATTCAGTGCTTGCTGCTGATCTTGGCTATGAGGACAAGGCCGTGGAATTGTATGAACGGACGGCGCGCCTCGACCTTGATAACTATAACAACGATACGGTCGACGGCTTGCACATTACTGCGATGACTGGTGGTTGGATTGCGGTTGTCCAGGGCTTTGCGGGTATGCGGGTTCGTGATGGCAAGCTTCATTACGCACCGTTCTTACCAAAGAAATGGTCCCACTATTCATTCAGGCAAGTCTTCCGTGACCGCCTGATCGAAGTTGACGTTGATAAAGAAGGTGCCCACTTCAAGTTAGTGAGTGGTGAGCCGATTACGATTGATGTGGCTGGTAAGAGCATCGCGTTAAAGTGAGCGGAACAAAGCGGTTAGAGTGTGGAACCAAGCGGTTAGAAAGCGGAGCCTAAGTTACTCCGTTCAGAAATCCTGGGTTTGGATTTTTGAACGGAGTAGCTTAGGTGCAGCTTTCTGCTTGGTGTAGCACGTTTCCACCATGTTGCAGGCTGTGAAAATTTGTGTCGGAGGTGCTTACGCGCAGATCTCTGCTTTGTGGAGCTGTCCTAATCTACATGCGAATAGAATTGAGGCGTTGGCTTCATAAATATATAATTGCCGAACTACCAAATTTAAATCATTCACCCAGGGCATCACACGACCTATTTTAAAATATGTCGTGTGGTGTTTTTTGAGTTCCAAACGGACGAAATCTTTGATTATCCACTGCACGTATTAGATACTAAAAGTAATTAAAAAAAGGACAGCTGCGTCAGGCAGAAACCTGCGTATAAGCACCTTGGCCAAAAATTCCAAACCCGGGAATCCTTGTCCAAGGAGACTTATACTCCGGTTTCTAACCGCCTGACTCCGCTCACTTTTTATTAGGAGGAATTATTTTGACATTATCAATTGGTATTATTGGGGCAACCGGCCGAGCCGGTAGCGCGATTACAAAAGAAGCAATTAGTCGGGGACTTAAGGTAACAGCGTTTGTTAGGAGCGCCGACAAAGCAAAAGATATGTTTGGTGATCAGGTTACTGCAATTCAAAAGGATGCTTTTGATATTCAGAAGAAGGATATTGCTGATTTTGATGTGGTAATAGATGGGTTTGCGACTCGGAATGCGGAGAAGGCTTATCAGCATGTCGATTTAGCGGCAAAGTTAATTGAGCTTGTCAAAAACCAATCAAAACCAAGGCTATTCTTCATTTTGGGCGCAGGAAGTTTGGAAATTGGTAATGGTCAACGTTTAATTAACCGATTGGAAAAGATGCCAAACAATGAATCATTTATTTCGATTCCCAGGGAACAATTTAAGGAATATGAGATGCTGATAAATGCAAAGGACGTTAATTGGGTAGCAATTTCCCCAAGTGCCAATTTTGTCCCAGGTGATTTTGCGGATTATGAACTTGGTGATAATGACTTATTACGAAACGCTGCCGGAAAATCAGAAGTAACAATGGGGACGGTTGCCAGAGTAATTGTTGATGAGATTGTGGAACCTAAGCATCGCAATGAGCGGTTTACGGTGGTGAATAAGTAAGTGAGCGGAGCAAAGCGGTTAGAAGTCGGAGCCTAAGTTGCATCACGCAGAAATCCCCGGGCCTGGGATTTTTGCGTGATGTAGCTTAGGTGCAGACTTCTGCTTTGCGGAGCGGTCCTAATCTATGTAGGATGATGCAACCACTAAGTAAGGCTTAGGTGCAGCTTTTTGCTTGGTGGAGCATGTTTCTGTAATGTTGCCAAGAATGAAATCCCCGGGTTTTGCCAAAGCACCAGTGCCATGGATAATCCCCTGATTTTGAGGGATATTTACGCACGAATTGTGTTCCCCCCCCTAATTTACGTAGTCAGAAAATACTAAACATGATTTTTGGACATAACAACGATTCCAATGATGTTAATGAAAGCTCAAAACACCTCAAAGGAAAATACCATTCTTCGAGGTGTTTTTAAGTGGGTTCATGCGGGACAACACCAATGTTTCATTTGTCACACTTATGTAACGCCATTGACATAATACATTAAAAAGTGTACCCTCACACTAGTTTGAACCCAGTGAATTATAATAAACATAACAATTCTGATGGGTGTTCTGAGGAGCCAATTTGAATAACTATTGGGGTAAATTCAAATTATAGGGAAGAAGTTGTTGAAATGAAGAACGCAAAAAGATGGTTAGTTGGGCTCATAAGCTTTGCCGTATTATTGGCAATGGCGCCGAGCACGCAAGCTGCCACCAAGAAGAAGACCGCCGGTAGCGATCCATACGGGATTAACAAGATTTTAAAGCAGTTAACCCAAAAGAAGAAGGTTTCACCAAATAAATATGTCTATTTAGACGTTGTCTTGAAGCCAAGGAATGAAGGTCAGCTTAGTGACAAGGTCTATGCGGTCAACACCCCTGGCAATTCAGAATTCAAGCAATTTTATACGCCAGCTAAGTTTCAATCCGAATTTGGTCAGCCGGCGTCGGTAGTTGGTCAGTACAAGCCATTTTTTAAGAAATATCATTTGAAATCGCAAAGCTTTAGTAATGGATTGATCATCAAGGTATCTGGGAAAGTAAAGAACGTTAATAAGGCATTCTCAACGAATATTCAAAGTGCCAAGTATCATTCAAATCCAGTTCAGTTTTCCAAAAAGAAACCGGTGATGCCCGCAAAGTTAGCGAATAATGTGCTTACTGTGCTAGGAATCACGACGATTAAGCAGGGGTTGGGAGCACTTGCTAAAAAGCAAGGTGACAGTTCAAAGGTGAAGGCGAAGTACGCCCCAAGCAAGTTTGCCAAGCACTATCAATTACAATCACTGTATGGCAAGGGTTACGAAGGTCAAGGGCAAACCCTGGGCATTATTTCGTTTGCTGATGTTAATAAACGTGACCCCGAGCATTTTTGGAATTCTGAAAAAATCAACACGAAATCTAATCGGATTAGCGTGAAGAAAATTGGGAGTCCAACATCGCTGGCTACCAACGATGCAATCGGGAAACTTGAGACGACCTTTGATATTGAACAATCTGGGGCAATTGCACCTCAGGCTAACATTCGGGTTTATCAAGCTAACTTTAGTGATGTCGGCTTAGTGAATGCCTATTCAACGGCTTTTGAAGAGAATCGCGCAAGTTCCCTGTCGATGAGCTGGGGCTTAAGTGAATACTTAACGCACTATCTCAAGACGCAGCGATTATTAACACCAGTTTATGGCCAGGTGCTAAATACTGTGATGGCGCAAGGTGCGCTGCAAGGGATTTCTACGTTCGTCTCTTCTGGTGATACTGGTGCCTACAATCGTGGCATTGGTGCTAAGTTAGGGCCAATTTCACTTCCAAATTACAGTACTTACGGAACTTTTCCTGCAGATAACCCGTGGGTAACCGCAACTGGTGGGACAACGTTACCGTTTAGTAAGAAGTTAGGTGACGGCATCAACATTTCCGTCGATAAAGAACGGGCATGGGGTGGCGATTACATGTTCAAGGCGTTTGCGAAGAATCGTAAACTGTTTTTGAGTAACGTTTCCGCTTATCAAGCAATGTTAGCTGGTGGCGGTGGTGGGATTAGCCATCTTTATGGGACACCGCAGTATCAGCAAGGCGTTCCCGGTGTCAATACGTTTAATGCACGTTCGTACATTTCGAACTTAATGCAGCCTAGGATGAACCCAGTATTAGTGAGTGGAACTGATTACGGCCGAAACTTCCCAGATGTTTCAGCAAACGCTGATCCAATGACCGGTTATCAGGTTTATTCAGGTGGTAAGTGGCTGGTAATGGGTGGTACGAGTGCGGTAGCCCCACAGTTTAATGGTGCGACGGCCGTAATTAACAGCGGTAAGGGGAGTCGGATGGGCTTTTGGAATCCCCAGATTTATCAGCTAGCTCAAGACAAAGATAAAACGCCATTTACTGTGTTAGATAGTGACTCAAATAATTCAAACCTTTACTATGTTGGCCAGCCAGGTAAGATCTACAACCAGGCAACGGGGCTGGGAACGGTTAATTTTGAGAAGTTGTTTGATGAATATCAGTAGTGAGCGGAGCGATCCTAATCTATATAACACAGAACTATAACCAAGTAACACGAAACTCCCTCAAGGCAATTGACGCACAGATCCTATTTTCCGAAGCGACCTAATCTGTGCCCAAGATGCCTCATTAATAAACGGAAACCTGATTTTAAATCAAAAAACACTCTAGCCTGGAGGGTTTTGCATCATATTGCAAGTTTCTGTTACAAGAAAAAGTGTGCTCGAACGTGAAACCCTTAATTTCTCATTAATAATAGCTGCTAAAGCGTCATAACAAAAGGTAGCAAAAGCGTCACAACCAACGAAGTAGATTAGTAATTCGTTGAGTGGTGGCGTTTTTGGTGTTTCTTAACACTGATGGCATTGTATAATTAGAAAAAGAAATTATGATTGGTAACAACATGAACTAAAGTAGGACAATAATTACAATTATAAGGAGTGAAGATTATGACTGACAAAATCCAACCAAACGATGCCTGTGCTTGGCAACCGAACAAAGCAACTGAAACGCCATTTTCTAAGAAATTTTCAACTGGTGAGCTGCCAGTTGAACCAAACCGTTACCGGTTAATTTGGGGGCGCTTTTGTCCTTGGGCGACGCCGATTGCAACAATGCTTGATTATACCGGTCTGGATAACGTCATTTCAAAGGGCGCAATCTATTCGTTAAGGCATGCTGGGGTTGACGATAATTGGTTCTTTGGCAAGGGTGATGAAACAGACCCAGTTTTAAAGACAACTAGTCTTCGTGAGAATTTTGAAAAAACGGATCCAGAATTCACGGGCCGGCCAACCGTGCCAGCGCTCGTTGATATTAAGACAGGTAAAGTTGTTAATGATTCCTCTCAGGGGATCATGAATGAACTTGCATCGGCTTGGAAGCCATATTTTAAGCCAGGCGTTAAGGACGTCCTGCCTGAGTCAAATAAATCAGCCGTTCTTGAGATGGCTAACACGATTATTGAAGATATTACGGCTATCCCTGGCAAAATTGCGGGGGCTCAGTCACAAAATGAGTATGAAAAGCTGGCTAAGCAGTATTTTGATCGTTTGGAATGGCTAGACGAACGATTGGCAGATCAACAATACTTACTTGGCGAGCAGATTACGGTTCCCGATTTCTGGCTGGTTGTTAGCCTTATTCGATTTGACACGGTCTTTTATTTCAAGAGTAAACTCAACAAAAAGGCGCTGACCGACTTTCCCAATCTCTGGCGGTACGCCAAAGAATGCTATCAACTGCCAGCCTTTAAGCAAAATACCGATTTTCAAGCGATTAAGGAACACTTCTTCAAGGTGAGTGATGATCCAGTTAGGTCGATTGACCGGATGATGCCAGTTGGTCCGGATGAATCGAAATGGAACGCGTAAAAAGCCACCTGATCTTTATGCTAAAATGGGGATTAGAGATTTTTCAATAATAAAGATTGCGAGGCACGGGTTTCATGAGTGATGAAACAGGTTCACAGACAGATTCACTAGGCACGCGTTTGATTACATTTGGCAAGAAGTATTGGATAACGGCGATTGCCTTTCTAGTATTCAGTATCATGAACGTTATCCTGCTGTTCCGGTACAACTGGTTGTTCGGCGGCCAAGACCTCCAGTTTCACCTTCAACGGATTGATGAAATGACTCATAATTTGCTTGGAGGCAATCTTAACCCTTATCTGGCAACGTTTAATTTGAATCAACTGGGGTCAGCGGTTATGAGCCTGTACCCTAAGCTACCACTATATCTCTTTGCGGCAATCCGGTTGATAGTTGGGAACCCAATTACTAGCTTCTATCTCGGGATGATTTTAACAACGTTTCTGTGCTTGTGGATTAGTTACGCGGCCTACCATTCTGTTAGAAAGACGGATACACTGGGGGCTTATATCTTTGCGATTGCCTACGCACTATCCGGGTTAAACGTCACTTATAATTTCTTAATGGCAGACATCGGCATTAGTTTTACCATTATTGTGCTTCCATTAGTCTTTGCGGGTTATTATCATTGGATTACCGCCGGAAAATATAAGATGTTAGCGGTGGGGATGACGCTGGTTTGTCTTAGTCACGTTTCCTACGATTAGTCAAGGCATTTAGTTAGGGATTTGGTAACCTTGATTATTTGGGTATGGTAATTGTCGTAGAGGGCTACCATACGAACAAGGGTTATAAGAAACAAAGTTTTTTGGGGTAAACTTAATAAGCCTCACCAAACGCTGGTTTAAAAAGCAAACGGTGTGGATTATACTCAAAGTATAAGATCTTTGGATCTTATGGGACTACGAGTCCGTGGTATGTGTAATCATACTTTTGGTTAGCTTGGACCATTGAGAACAGACAGTAGAGCGTCTTGTTCATACAAGCAACAGTGGCGACCTTATTCCGCTTTGGAATGGGGCCGTTTTTTAGTTGGTAGTAGTAGTCCACAATATGGTTGGGGGCTGCGTGTTGCGCTCGAATCATGTTCTTCACAATTAAATACAAAATCATGCGGGCTTTAGGATCACCACGTTTATTAATATGATCTTGTCGAAGATACTTACCGGACTGGTATCGATTAATATCAATCCCAACAAATGCGTTGAGCTGATTAGCATTGTCAAAGCGTTGAATATTACCAAGTTCACCAATCAATTCCGCCGCACTTTGTACGCCAATTCCTGGCATTGAAGTTAAGACATCAAACTCAGGCAGGTTCTGAGCCAAGACGACGAGCTGCTTAATCAAATGTTCTTTTTTGATCGTTAAGTTAATCAAGGCGCGACAGTAATAGCGGACAGCTTGAACTTGGACACTGTCCGAATTAACGGCTGGATAACTGTCTTTGGCCAAACTTTGAAGTTTCTCAGCATATTTCAAGCCTTTTGCCTTGGACAGTTTCTTGTCGGTACTCTGCATGAGACGATTCTTTAAAACCGTCCGTGAAAGCCCATTGACTAGATCAGGGTGGGGAAAAAGACTGACAATATTTAGGGCCAATTTAGAAACCCGACTGGAAAACAGTTGTTCAAGTTCAGGAAAAGTTTGTTGGAGTTGAGTATGGAGCAGTACATGTTTAACGTGCATATCAGCTTGAATTCGTCCATGAAATCGCGTTAATTCCCTCAGTCTCGTATAGATCACGGTTCGGGGTTGGGTAATGCGGAAATCATTACTTAAGGCCGCTCTAGCAATTCTATGAGCATCTTGTGAATCGGTTTTTAGCCGCCGAAGGCCATTGGTCTTCAGTTTTAAATCCAACGGATTTAAGCGACAATACGGCAAGTGATTATCACAACAAAAGCGTTCTACCGGACGC
>NZ_AZEB01000021.1 GCF_001434135.1 Lentilactobacillus kisonensis DSM 19906 = JCM 15041
CATTGGTTATCGTGAACTGTGTAAGCAATACAAAGTTCCATCAACTAGCGTTGTTCGTGCGTGGGTTCAACGGGCCCAAGAACATGGTCCGCAATCTCTTGCAGTTAGGCATACTAAAGCCACCTATTCCCAATCCTTTAAGGTAGCAGTGATAGAATATATGGGTACACATCAGGTAAGTCGAGCGCGTGCAGCAGCACATTTTGGAATCTCTGAGGGCCAGGTCTATTCATGGGATCAAATCGTTAAGGAAAAAGGTGTTGCCGGACTGCGTCCGAAAAGGAGAGGAAGACCGACCACCAATAAGCGTAAACGCACTAAGACTATCAAGCGACTGAAACCAACCCAAGAAGAGAAATATCAGCAGGAAATCTTAAATCTTAAGCAGCAACTGCATGAAGCTGAACTGGATCGTGATATTTTAAAAGCACTTGCGACTTTAACGAGGAAGGCTCCCAATCGCTCACCACGAAGATGAAAGCCAGTATTGTTTCATCGTTACGGTTGCACTATGCACTTCAAGAACTATTAAGAAGCTGTCTAAAATCTCTTAAGTAATNCGCACTATGCACTTCAAGAACTATTAAGGGCGTTAAAGCTGCCACGGGCAACTTATTATGACCGACTTAAGCGGAACCAGAAGCCGGATAAATATGCCAAAGTTAAGGTTTTCATTCAAAAACTATATTCCAAGACACGCGAAACCTACGGTTATCGACGAATTCATGATGCAGCAGTGAAACATGGATTTAAATATGCGGAAGAGACAATTCGCCGACTAATGAGCGATATGGGTCTGAAAGTCTCGATTTACTCAAAACATACCGCTCAATACCATTCCTATAAGGGTCGAATCGGTAAAGTGGCGCCCAATGTCCTTAAACAGCAGTTTAATGCCAAGCAACCATTAACGGTTTTCCATACAGATGTTACTCAAGTACGCTTGTACAACGGTGAATGGGGCTACATTTCAGCTATTACCGACGAAGCCAGTCGTGAAGTATTAGCTGCCGTTGTCGGCACTTCTCCAAATAAAGCTTTGATTCATGCCACCTTGGATAAACTTAAACCTCACTTGAGACCAGGAATTCGCCCGATTCTTCATTCGGACCAAGGTTGGCAGTATCAAATTCCTGATTATCAACGCCGCTTAACGCACATGAATATCTGTCAAAGCATGTCCCGAAAGGGAAACTGCCATGACAACGCACCAATTGAAAGTTTCTTTAATCTGATGAAACGTGAGTGTCTCAATCGATACCAAATTAATGATATTACTGCTTTACGTAAATTGGTAAAACAATATATTCAGTGGTTCAATAATGAAAGAATTTCTAGGAATAAAAATGGCCTGACCCCTGTAGAATACAGGAATCAAGCCATGGTAGCTTAAATCAATATCTAAACTTGTCTAACTTTTCTGTTGCACTTCAGCCCGGCAACCACTTTTTATAGTGGCATCGTCGCCGCTGTACCAGGAATTGCAACCCTGTTTGCAGCACCACTTCTCGGCCGGGTCGGTGATCAAATCGGTACCGACCGCATTTTGATAATCGGCTTTGTCCTCGCAATGAGCGTTTATATTCCAATGGCGTTTGTCACAAACGTCTGGCAATTAATTGGCCTGCGGTTCGTAATTGGCATTGCTAATGCGTCAATGTTGCCAGCCGTCCAAACAATTTTGGCCAAAAATACACCGCCACAGGTTACCGGCCGGGTTTTCAGCTGGAATCAGTCATTTCAAGCAATGGGAAACGTTGCTGGGCCACTCATTGGGTCATTTGTTTCGACCACATTTGATTACGCTGGCGTATTTATTTCAACCGCTCTGCTGGTCGTCCTTAATTTAGCACTGGTTTATCATAATACAAAACAAATGCGCCAAGCATGTAGAAATGGTTAACCTTTCCTAAAAATTTATCAATTATCCTAAAAAAAACCAAATAAAAAAGCAGGCCACAATCGTAGCCTGCTTTTTGTGAATAATTAGTTGTTCGTAAGTCCGTATTTCTTGTTGAAACGATCCACAGCACCATCGGCCTGGGTAAACTTTTGCTTCCCAGTGTAGAATGGATGTGAGTCAGATGAAATTTCAACCCGAATCAATGGGTAAGTGTTGCCATCTTCCCACTCAATCGTTTCGTCAGAAGTCTTAGTTGATCCTGACATAAACTTGAAACCAGTACTTGAATCTTGAAATACAACTTGATGGTAATCTGGATGAATTCCTTTTTTCATAATATATCGCTCCTTTGCCCTGAATCAATTCGATGACCCAGAGATTATCGATTAGTCAACCTTGTAAGTTTAACATAAAATAATTAGGCATTCAACACGTTTTTAGCTAAACTTTTTCTTCGACTTCTAGCTTAACGTCAGCACCAATTGATGTCAATTTATCAACAATACTGCCATAACCACGCAGAATATATTCTGCATGAGATATTTCGGTTGTACCACTTGCCATCAATCCAGCAATGACTAATGACGCACCAGCCCGAATCTCGCCCGCGTCAACTTTTGCACCTTTCAAGTGGGGCGACTTGTCTACTAAAATGACCCCTTCGTCCGTATTTTCAGACTTGATTTTGCCGCCAAGCTTGTTTAATTCTGAAATATGCTTAATTCGCTTGGGATAAATCGTATCAATAATCATGCTGCGTCCCTCAGCTTTAAACAAAAGTGGCGTAACCGGTTGCTGAAGATCTGTTGCAAACCCCGGAAACGGCATCACTTTGATCTGGATGGGCTTTAGATCATGAGAAGGGCCAACGTAAATACTATCTTCATAGACCGTTAAATCACAACCCATTTCTTCCAACTTAGCAACGAATGCCTCTAAATGCTCAGGAATAATGTTGGTAATTAAAACACCGTTCCCAACCGCCGCAGCCATTGAAAGATATGTACCAGCCTCAATTCGATCGGGAATAATTGTATGGGTATTGGTTGCCTGAAGCGTTGGTACCCCTTCAATTCTAATGACATCAGTTCCAGCACCACGAATGTTGGCCCCCATATTGTTCAAGAACGTTGCAATATCAATGATCTCGGGTTCCTTTGCGGCATTACCAATAATTGTAGTTCCCGGTGCCTTTACTGATGCCAAAATAGTATTGATCGTTGCGCCAACTGAAACAACATCCAGAAAAATTTGGGCGCCGTGTAGCCCATTAGGCCCGGTTTGAATGGTAACCGTACCATCATGGTCACTGACCTCCGCACCGAGGGCTTTAAACGCCTTAATATGCTGATCAATCGGCCGAGGACCGATATTATCGCCACCAGGAAAGCTGACCGTGGCTCGCTGAAATCTCCCCAATAGTGCGCCCATAAAATAATAAGAGGCTCGCAAGCTCTTAATAGCTTTGCTTGGAAGAGGTGCCTCGACAATATTTGTTGGATCGATCGATAAAACATCACCTTTGAACTGAGATGATACATTCATTGATTTTAAAATCAGCATTAAATTGTGGACATCCAAAATGTCTGGAACCGAATCAAATCTAACCGGGGTATCAGCTAAAATAGCTGCTGGAATCAGTGCAACCGTACTATTTTTGGCGCCACCGATAGCTACCTCACCGGAAAGACGATTCCCGCCATTTATTATTAATTTAGTCATCAAACTTTCCTCACTTTTACATATCGAACATTTTTAACGCTAAGAATCATACTAAAGAAAAAATTTGCAAATTACAATACCTTTACTTGAATTATACAATTTGTAATGGGAAAAACAATGAAAGTAACCAGAGTGCTACACCAAGCGGTTAGAAAGCGGAGCCTAAGTTACTCCGTTCAGAAATCCCGGGTTTGGATTTTTGAACGGAGTGGCTTAGGTGCAGCTTTCTGCTTGGTGTAGCACGTTTCCACAATGTCGCCAAGAGAGGCCCTGCTTTGCAACACAATAAAGATTCACAAGCTACAACGCCCCAGCTCCCATCAAGCCACTGTATTCCACGTATTATCTCAGATAGCACAAGTAATCCCATTAATTATACAAACTCGCGAACTACCCGTCACTAAAGTAACGAGCTTCTAGGAACACCGCGGACTTACCAAACATTCTCGGAATGTTCAGCAGCGGTTACGGCTATTAACTAAGGGCAGTTCCGGCCCAGCTTTATTTTTAAGCACTCAAGATATTCTTGGCGGCATTAATATCACGATCATGGTTAATGCCACAATTTGGGCAAATCCACTGCCGAATATCGAGAGGATGTTTACCATCATCATAGTGACAGTTAGAACAAATTTGGCTGATTCTCCGCGGATTTACCGTGACCAACTGTTTACCATACCACGCACATTTGTATTCTAAGTACAAGCGCAGAGTTCGCCAAGCCTGATTCGCAATTGCCCGCGCCAATTTATGGTTTTTAAGCAGATTTTTGGTTTTCAAATCTTCCATTTTAATCACATCATATTGGGTCACGAGCTGCTTAGTTATGTGATGCAGATAGTTTTGCCGTTGATTGGCAATCTTTTCGGCATACTTTGCCACCATGTGTTTTGCTTGCTGGTAATTTTTGAAATCGCCGAGTTCACGTGGAACCAGCACATGATTATGTTTCTCCCAAGCGATTACCTGTTGGGCCTGACGTCTTCTACGGGCTAACCGTTTTTCCCAGTAACGTTTCCTTTGAGATAACTGCTTGTCAAACCGGATGGTGGGGTGTTTGATTCCATCGCTGGTGATCACCAAATCAGCAACTCCCAGATCAATGCCGACTTTCTTGCCAGTTTTAGATAACTGCTCGATTCCTGTATCCACTAGTAAAATCGCATGGAACTTGCCAGTGGCCGAAAGCCGGATGGTAACGTTCTTAATTTTGCCGGTAACTCGGCAACCTCTAAAACGCACAATTCCCAGCTTAGGTAGTTTGAGATGTCGTTCATCAACCAGCTTGATGCCCATCCGGGACTGATAGCTCTGCTTGGGGAACTTTCGTGATTTGAATTTCGGAAAGCCGTGCCGGGACTGAAAGAACCGCTGATAGGTAGCAATCAGATCGTGATTAGTAGCCTGTAAACTGGTACTCTCAGCGGATTTTAACCAAGGGTATTCAGCTTTTAGTCCTGGCAATAAATTGTTCAACGCAAAGGCACTAGGCAAAGGCGCTTGAGGATTGTTCTCATGACGTTTAATGAGCATGTTTAGCATTTGGTTCCAGACAAACCGATTGTAACCAAAATTCAGTTTGATCTGGAGCTGTTGGGTCTGATTTGGATAGATTCTTAACTTCATCCCGGCCAAAACCATTTGGATCCCCCCTGATACTCAGATTCGGTAATTATATTATATCATGGCATTAACAAATTTCAGGTACTAGAGGCGACCAAATTAGGAGAAAATCCCGCCATTTTTTAAAATAATTCCGACCTCTATAGGCCGCTAAAATCGTTGATTCATCTCGGCATTAAAATACCGAGTTTTCTCAACATCTGTTGTGATGAAAAAAGGTCAAGGTGATTGCTTTCACCCTGACCCAGTAAATCATCAGCTAACAAAATATCATTAACTATTTATTTCTTTCGATATAAACATCATTTGCAGCAGCAACGAAATCCTTGAACAATCCCTCTGGTCGGTTAGGTCGGGAAATGAATTCTGGATGGTATTGAGAAGCCACAAAGAACTTATTCGCTGGGATTTCAACAACTTCGACCAAATGGTTATCGGGAGAAGTTCCTGAAATGACCATGCCATTCTTCTCAATCGCCTCTCGATATGCGTTGTTGAATTCATAACGGTGACGATGACGCTCAGAAATAACATCTGCGTTGTCATAAGCCTTAGCCGCAACGGTACCTGGTTTTAACTTGCATGGATAGGCACCCAAGCGCTGCGTTCCACCCATGTCGTGAACATCTTCTTGATCAGCCATTAAATCAATCACGTTATGCTTCGTTCGTGGATTCATCTCAGTTGAGTTTGCATCCTGATAACCAAGAACGTCTCTCGCGAACTCAACGCAAGCCATTTGCATTCCCAGGCAAACGCCTAGGTATGGTACATCCTTTTCACGGGCATAACGAATGGCGGTAATCATCCCTTCGATTCCCCGGTCGCCAAAGCCACCAGGCACGATAATCCCATCAGCAGCTGATAATAACTCGTCAACATTGTCATCATTAATCTTTTCAGAATCCAGCATTTCCAAATCAATATCAGCATCTACCTTGTAACCAGCATGTTTCAAGGCTTCAGCAACGGAGATATATGCGTCGTGAAGGCCAACGTACTTCCCAACCAAGGCAATGTGAACCGTTCGCTTCAAATGCTGAACGTGTTGCTCTAATTCGCGCCAGTCAGACATGTCAGCAGCCGGCTTTTCGATACCAAAATGCTCCAGAATTTGTTGATCCATCCCCTGCTTTTGTAAATTTAGTGGAATGGTATATAGCGTTGGCACATCGAGTGACTCAACAACTGCCTTGGGCTTAACGTCACAGAACAATGAGATCTTCTTTCGCATGGCATCGGTAATCGGCTTTTCAGAACGAACTACCAGCAAATTAGGCTGAATTCCTAAACTTCTTAATTCCTTAACACTATGCTGAGTTGGTTTAGTCTTCATTTCACCAGCGGCTCGCAAATACGGAATGAGCGTTGTATGAACGTAAAAGACATTTTCATCACCAACTTCGGTCTTCATTTGCCTGATAGCTTCCAAAAACGGCAGCGATTCAATGTCACCAACAGTGCCACCAATTTCTGTGATCACAATTTCAGCATCAGACACCTTAGCGGCCCGCATAATTTTTTCTTTGATCATTCCCGTGATATGAGGAATCACTTGAACGGTTGCGCCTAAATAGTCGCCGTGGCGTTCTTTGCGCAAAACTTCATCATAAATTTTACCAGTCGTCACGTTTGAATACTTGTTTAGGTTGTTATCGATAAATCGTTCATAATGGCCAAGATCAAGATCAGTTTCGGTTCCATCATCGGTGACGAAAACTTCACCATGTTGGTAAGGATTCATCGTTCCAGGGTCAACGTTGATGTAGGGATCAAACTTTTGAATTGTGACGTTCAGTCCTCGATTTTTTAACAATCGACCTAATGAAGCAGCCACAATTCCTTTTCCTAAGGAAGAAACAACGCCACCGGTTACAAAAATATATTTGGTCATTATATAATCCTCTCCTCTTAATAGTTAGACGGGGAATTCACAAATAAAAAAATCCCTATCCATAAGTGAATAGGGAACAATTTATCATCGTTCAGATGTCCTTGAAAACCTCAAGGAGCCCAAAAAACATGATACATACTTTTTAGATATTAGTCAAGAATTATTGATTATCTTTTGAATTATAGTCGTTTTCATCATCGTCATCATCATCAAATGAGTCATCATCGTCATTAAGCTCATTTAACTGACCTTCGATACCATCTGGTAAATCTTCGTTGTCTGGATCATCGGTACCGTCGTCAATATCTTGAAGATCTTTATTGTACTTGCCAAGATCTTCACCGGCATCGTCATCAGAAGCATCGTCATCATCGTCTTCAACGAAATCATCGTCGTCTTGATCTTCTGGATCGTCATCATCGTAATCAATCACGTCATCGTCATCAGAAGCATCAGCAAGAAAGGCATTAACCTTTCGGCGCTTCTTCCGCTTCGGCCGATCTTCATCTTCTTCAGCATGGACAGTTGCTTCATCAATTGATTCGTATGGGTACCATGTTCGTAGTCCCCAAAGATTGTCACCAAGTGAAATAAAGCTACCATCAATGTTTAAATCCGTATAAAATTGCGATAAACGATCACGAATTTCTTTGTTACTATCACCCAAATATGATTGTACCTCGTTAGCTAAATCAACGAATGGCATAGTGTCACCGCGTTTTGCTAAGATCGCATGAGCGACTTCAATCATCGATAGTTCGTTTTTGTTTTGGCCTTTAAAGACTTCTAATTCCAAACTGGTACACGTCCTTTCAACAGTCTAACAACAATCTAAAAATCACTATACTCGATTAAACTGTAAATTGCAATCGAATATTATATTTGCCTAACAAGTCATTCCCGGCATAAAGTAAATAATCGATGCCAACGGATCCCCGAAGTGGCTGTTCAAGGATTTCCGTGCTCAAAGCTGAGGTGACGGTTTGAACATCTAAGAGTCCATACGGTGTCCGATAACGAGCTGCCACCCGTTTACCCTGACTAAACAGCAACTGCAACCGGTTTTCGGCCGACCGGGTTAACTTAATATCACCGTTATTCATAATTTTAATGGTAACGGGAACTGGCCCTTCTTCGGCATCTTCCGTATATCTAATATAAATGCTGGTGCCAACTTGAACTAATTGACCAGTCACATCAAAAACAAAATTAGATGCCTCACTATTTTGAATAATGTTTGTCTCTAAATGAATTTGAACTGGAACCCCAGTTGC
Organism: Lentilactobacillus kisonensis DSM 19906 = JCM 15041; assembly: GCF_001434135.1. GTDB lineage: Bacteria > Bacillota > Bacilli > Lactobacillales > Lactobacillaceae > Lentilactobacillus > Lentilactobacillus kisonensis. The sequence continues at coordinate 8,417 of NZ_AZEB01000021.1, forward strand.
CAAGTTATCCATAATGCACCTTCTTTAATTCTAAAGTGAGCGGAGTCAGGCGGTTAGAAACTGGAACATAAGTCTCCTTGGTCAAGAATTCCCGGTTTTGGAATTTTTGACCAAGGTGCTTATGTTCCAGTTTCTGCCTGACGCAGCTGTCCTAATAAGTGAGCGGAGCAAAGCAGTTAGAACTCGGAGCATAAGTCTCCGCCGGCAAGAATTCCCGGTTTTGGAATTTTTGCTGGTGGTGCTTATGTGCAGAGTTCTGCTTTGCACAGCTGTCCTGCTTAACTAATATATTATATAACCTTGATCCAGATTTCGCACTTATTTTATCTTTTAATCAGTCACTTTTCAACTTACCTTATTTAGATCTTACCCTATTTTAGGAACAGATTCTGTTATAATTAGGATAGTTGTCATTTTTTTACAGGAGGAATCGCGATGTTGCTGGCAAACGTTCCAATCACTGTCATTAACCGAACGTATTCGAGTGAACACAAACTAATTTCGTTTGCGGATACGAATACCCTACTTGAAATTTGTGATAAGTTCCAACGGCCGTTCCTTCATTTTTGGACGACGGAACAGCCCACACTGATTCTCGGGATTAACGACCGCCATCTCCCTAATTTAGCAGCTGGCCTAAAGGGGTTAGCTGTTAATCATTATGATTACTTTTTACGCAATTCGGGTGGCCTCGCTGTGATCAGTGACCCTAAAGTCTTAAATGTCTCGTTATTTATCCCAACAGCAACTCATAATTATTCAATTGACCAAGCTTATCAAATTGTTGCTGATCTTATTCAAACAATTTTTCCCAGCCTTACGATTGCTGTTCATGAAATCGCAAACTCATACTGTCCTGGAAAATTTGATTTGAGTGTTAATGGTCAAAAAATCGCTGGCATCGCCCAACGAAGAACTCAACGAGCTTTAGTATTGATGCTTTATATGAGTATTGCCGGTGATCAGGACGGCCGAAGTGATACCGTTGCGCAATTCTATGAGCAAGGTGATGCCTATCGTCAAGACCGATGGCACTTTCCAAAGGTTGATAAAGCCACGATGACCACCCTGGCAAATTTAGTGAGTTTAGACATTTCAGTTGAAGCCGTGGAAGATCAAATCACTACTGCCCTGGCTGCTCAAGAAAACGCAATTGACCTATCGAGTGCACCAGAATTGCTACGGTCAGCCCAGTTTATTAATGAACAAGCAACGCAGCTCAAGAAAATTCAATTGCGAAATAATCAATTACCCATTGTCTAAGGAGGCAACTTTTTGGATTACGCACATCAACAACTCGAAAGGGAAAAAGTCTTTCGAGACCCAGTTCACAACTATGTTCATGTTAAATACCAAGTTATTTTAGATTTAATTAATACAAGTGAGTTTCAACGATTACGGCGAATTCATCAGCTAGGGACAACCTCGCTTATTTTTCATGGTGCTGAGCATACTCGCTTTGCCCATTCGCTGGGAGTTTATGAAATTGCCCGCCGGATTATTGAGTCATTTGAAGAAAATTTTCCATCAAAAATACCCGGTGATGGTTTGTGGGACGATTCAGAAAAGCTTCTCACACTATGTGCAGCACTACTTCATGATATTGGTCATGGGGCATACTCACACACGTTTGAGCACATTTTTGGAACCGATCACGAACAAATTACCCGCGACATTATTACGTCTGATACCACCGAAATTAATCACGTTCTTGAGAAGGTTGGCCCTGATTTCCCAGAAAAGGTTGCCAGCGTCATTAATAAGACCTATCCAAACAAGCAGGTTGTCGAAATGATTTCCAGCCAATTAGATGCCGATCGCATGGATTACCTCCTCCGCGATGCTTACAACACTGGTGTAAAATATGGCACCTTCGACTTATCGCGGATTTTAGAGGTGATGCGGCCGTATCAGGATGGTATTTGTTTTGAAATGAGTGGCATGCATGCCGTTGAGGACTACATTGTCAGTCGATTTCAAATGTACCAGCAGGTCTACTTCCATCCCGTTTCTAGGTCAATGGAAGTGATCTTAAACCGTCTCCTACAGCGAGCCAACGAGATTTTTAGTGCCGAAGTAACGCACGATCCCCAAACACCTTATCTACTGTTGCCATTTTTCCACCATGATTTTAATTTAGACGACTACCTTCAATTAGACGATGGCGTTTTAAATACTTACTTTATTCACTGGAAACGTTATCCAGATGATCTCTTAAGTAACTTGGCTAGCCGATTTATTGACCGGAAACCATTGAAATCAGCTAAGTTCGACGATTCAACCAAAGATCTCTTGCCACGACTGCGCAAAATTATCGAGCAATCTGGATTTAATCCCAAGTATTACACGGCAACCGACAATAGTTTCGATCTGCCTTACGATGCTTATCGACCAGGAAAAAAGCAAATCCAATTGATGCAAAACGATGGTACCCTTATCGAATTGTCGTCAATCAGTCCACTTGTCCGTGCCATTTCCGATAGGCAGTCCGGTGATAACCGTTTCTTCTTCCCCAGAGAAATCTTACGGCCAGAGGAAAACGTAGACTTATTTCAACCCGAGTACGACGAATTTAACAATCACATCCGAAATGACCAACTAATCAATTAATCAGAGGAGAGATTTCCCATGGATATCAAATTAGTCGCTATCGACATTGATGGCACTTTATTAAACGAAAAACACCAACTAGCCCAAGCAACAATTGACGCAATTCAGGCGGTCAGGCAAAGGGGCATTAAGGTAGTATTGTGCTCTGGTCGCCTACTTAGCGGCGTTCAACCTTACCTCGACCAGTTAGCCATTAGTGGCAATGATGAGTTTGCAATTACCTTTAACGGCGCGATGGCTCAAACCTTATCTGGTGATGTGCTCGTTCACCACACCCTTGATTACGATGACTTTTTAGAGACCGAAATGCTCAGTCGCAAGTTTGGTGTTCACTTCCAGCTCGAAACGATTGACACGATTTATGCAACTAATCGGGATCTAAGCCCGTACACCATTGGAGAAAGTTATCTGGTACGATTACCAGTTAAGTATCGGGCTCCTGAAGACATTTCAAAGGATTTGGTCATTTCAAAGGTCATGATGATTGATGACCCTAAGTTGATCGCAAACGCCAACAACGGCATCTCTGACGAACTTCGTAATAAACTATATATCGTTCAAAGTGAGCCCTTCTTCATCGAAATCATGAGTAAACAAGCTAATAAAGGCAAGACACTTGGAGAATTAGCAACTAAATTAGGCCTTACTGCTGACAATGTTATGGCCCTTGGTGACCAAGAAAATGACCTGACAATGATCAAATACGCTGGTTTAGGTGTCGCAATGGGCAATGGTATTAAAGCCGTTAAAGATGCCGCAACGTTCACAACTAAGCCTAACACTGAAAATGGTGTTGCTTACGCACTTAAGAAATATCTCCTTTAGTTGATCACAAATAATCATAAAATAACCGTTTATCAATTGAGAAACACAAATAAGGCAATCCCTCAAAACTAAGAGGATTGCCTTATTTGTGTTTAAAGTTCACTTTTTTTCATTCATCAATCAAATAATTGTTAATAAGATTCCCAGTACGATCAATAGACCACCCGTACTCAGACAAAAGCGGGCATACTTATTAACCTTAATTGGCTGGTTCTTAAGGCCAGCGACGTCTTTTGCCTTAGGATGTTTTGGATCATTTTCTGACTCTAAATCAGTTGGTTTCTTCTTGGGGATAAAGAACCGCCACCCAGTAAACAAATGACCTGACCCAACTACAAAAATCGAAGCCAACACGGTTAAAAATAGGCCAGCTAAAAAATCAAAATTTCCTAATCCAATTTTAGGAACTCCCACTAAAACTAGTAGGAGATTAACCAAGATGATTCCCGTAACACACACGGTTGTCAGGTGGTCTCTAAGCTTTTTGACCATTAACTTTCATCACCACGAAACCGATTTCGAAAGAGCGGGCTAACCGGCTTATCTTCATTAATTCGTTTAATTGCATCGCCAATTAACGGGCCAACCGAAACTTGCTCAATCTTATCTAACTGCTTGTCCTTAGGTAATTGGATTGTATCAGTCACCACCAATTGCTTGATTGGTGATTTCTTAATCCGCTCAATGGCCGGTCCAGAAAGAACTGGATGCGTACAGCAAGCATAAACTTCAGAAGCACCAGCATCCATGAGTGCCTGCGCCCCTAAAGTAATTGTGCCGGCCGTATCGATCATGTCATCAATCATCAAACAGCGTTTACCGGCCACGTCACCAATAATATTCATAATTTCGGCAACGTTTGCTTGGGGACGCCGCTTATCAATGATAGCAATTGGGGCTTTTAAGAACTCCGCCAAAGCCCGTGCCCGAGAAACCCCACCATGATCAGGAGAAACCACAACGTCATCGCTGCCAAAGCCTTGTTTGATGAAATGATCAGCTAGTAGCGGTGCACCCATTAAATGGTCTACTGGGATATCGAAGAAGCCTTGAATCTGAGCCGCATGAAGGTCAAGTGAAACAACCCGGTCAACGCCATCTTTTTGAAGCATGTTAGCAACTAATTTGGCTGTGATCGGTTCTCTTGAACGGGCTTTTCGATCCTGACGAGCATATCCATAGTAAGGAATAACGACATTGATTGTTCCCGCGCTAGCCCTTCTTAATGCATCCACCATGATTAACAATTCCATTAAATTATCATTCACCGGTGCCGATGTTGACTGGATAATGAAGATATTATCCCCACGGATACTTTCTTCAATGTTGATTCTGATTTCACCATCACTAAACCGGTCAACGGATGTCTTGCCAAGTGGTACACCAACGGTTTCGGCAATCTTCTCGGCTAATGGACGGTTCGAGTTTAACGCGAAAATTTTTAGTTTAGAATCAAAATATTGCTGAGACATATGATCCTCCCATACGTTTTATTAGTTCAATTCGCTTTCCCACATTGATTATACAATGTTTTCGCTATAAATTTCAGCGTTAATCCTTCTGATATGGTAATTTTTTAAAATAATCGGGTTTATTTGTCTGCCGACTTCGAGCAATCGCCATATCGTATTGGTTCACTTGGCGATTAATCGTTGAGCCAGCAGCAATAAACGAATGATCCGCAACATCTAGTGGGGCAATCAAATTCGAATTGCTGCCAATAAATGAATCGTCACCAACCGTGGTCTCGTGCTTGTGGGCACCATCATAATTGACAAAAATAACACCACAACCCACATTGATGTTCTTGCCAAGCTTGGCATTCCCTACGTAAGTCAAATGACCTACTTTCGTGCCTTCGCCAATGCTTGCCTTCTTCACTTCAACAAAGTTGCCAAGGTGAACGTGCTTGCCAATGAGGGCATCTGGCCGCAAGTGGCTGTTAGGCCCAATGTCTGAATAATCAAGCATTTCAGAGTGCTCAATTAACGATGATGTCACCGTTACGTGATCATGAATAACTGAATCGCGGATTTCAGAATTGGCGCCAATATAGCAATCCTCACCAATGACGGTGTTACCTTTCAATTGAACACCTGGCTCAATAATAGTATCCGGGCCAATCTGAACATCGGAATCAATGTACGTTCGTTCTGGGTCAATCACTGAAATACCGTCTTTCATATGCCGCCGATTAATCCGCGACCGCATAATTTTGGTGGCCGTCGCCAGTGCCAAACGATCATTAACCCCCATTGATTCGTCGAAGTCAACCATCTTGTAAGCGGCGATGGTTTCGCCCTCAGCCTTTAGGATTTCAATCACATCAGTTAAATAATACTCACCCTGAGCATTGTGATTATTAATCTTATGAAGGGCCTCAAATAAAGCCCGGTTGTCAAAAACATAAACGCCAGTGTTAATCTCATCGATGGCTTGTTCTTCTTTAGTTGCATCCTTTTGTTCGACAATTTTTTCAACAATTCCCAAATCATTGCGAACAATTCGACCATAACCGGTTGGGTTAGGCGCTTTAGAAGTTAAAATGGTGACTTTTGCTTTTTTATTCTGATGATAAGTAAATAAATCTTCAAACGTCTTGGTGGTAAAGAGCGGCGTATCACCACTCACCACCATCGTCATCCCATCAAGGTCCCCTAACAGCTGTTCAGCCTGCAAAACAGCGTGGCCAGTCCCTAATTGCTTTTCCTGGACAACGTATTGCGTGCGGTCACCCAAATTATCACGAACTGCGTCGGCACCAAAGCCGACAACGGTCACAATATTATCCATCTGAGCACCTTCAACGGCAGTTAGGACATGATCGACCATCGTTTTGCCGCAAAGCCGGTGTAAAACCTTATATAGCTTGGATTTCATCCGGGTTCCCTTACCTGCTGCTAATATAATTGTATTCTTTGTTGCCATTATAAATGTCTCCCCAAATGCGTTTTAATTAAAAATCTTTTCTAAATAATTGCCAGGTTGTGAAATGACGGTATTGTCCTTGGCATCAACTCTCATCAGTGATGTGTAATTACCAACTGACCGCCCATTTGGCGCAGTACTTTCGGCAACCACCCCGACACCAATCAAATTGGCATCAAATTCCTCGACCATCGAAATCATGCCGCCAACGGTCCCGCCGCCACGCATATAATCATCAACGATTAAAACGTTGGAATCAGGTTTCAAGCTTCGTTTAGATAGCGACATCTTTTCAATCCTGGTAGAAGAACCAGACACATAGTTAACGTTAACCGTTGAACCTTCAGTAATTTCAGTGTCATGGCGAACAATGACAAACGGAACATTTAGGAAATCGGCAACGCTTTGCGCAATTGGCACGCCTTTAGTTGCAATCGTCATTACGGCATCAACACTCTGATTTAAATACTGAGTTGCAAACACTCGGCCAATTTGCCGCAGCGTTGCCGGACTACCAAGCAGGTCGGACATATACACATACCCACCAGGTAAATACCGGGTATTAGAAGACATTTGTTCAATTAAGTTGTCAACGACCTCTTCAGCCTCTTCTTTTAAGATGTATGGCAAGAACCGGGTTCCTCCAGCGGCGCCAGGAATTGTTTCCAGCAATCCCGTCCCCCGGGCTTGGAAAGTTCGTTTTAAAATGGTTAAGTCTTCACTTATTGAGGACTTTGCGGATCCATAGCGTTCCGCAAAAAACGTCAACGGAACCAACGTATGGGGCCGCTCAAGCAAGTATCTGGTCATGTCGATCAACCGATCACTTCTTCGTACTTTCAAAAATTCCACCTCTACTTTTATGTAACATACACTAAAATTTTATCATAAATGTTCGTCTTTAGGAGATTATATCGAAAAATAACCTAAATTGACATCATTTTATTCACTTTTACTTCGAATAAAGTTGTAGAAGAGTGAAATCCCATAAATGATTGCTTCAATTGAGGCAATGAAAAACGTTACCGGCCAATTTGTCAGATAACCTAAATATAGTCCAACCCAAACCCCAAATAACGCAAATAGAATTGCGAGTGACATCATACGAAGCACTGTGTGAGCAAAATATTTCGCGCTTGAGGCGGGCAACGTCAGCAACACGAAGATCAATAACGAACCAACAATTTGGGCAGCAACGCTCACACTAAAAGCCAACATGATTAAGAAAATAATTGAAATCAAGTTTCGATGAATATGATTGGTTTGTGACCCAATCGCATCAAAAGAATCGTCTTTTAAATTTCTAAAAATTAATAGCAAAACAACTAATACTAAAATCGATAATGCCGCCATTTGGATAACGTCTTGACGACTAATCCCAATGACACTCCCAAATAAAATATTAGTCGCATAGCTGGCATTTTTCCGCGATAACGACAAAAATAGGATCCCTAGACCAATGAATAGGCCAGAAATGGCACTGATCACAGATTCACGTCGCGATTCAACGGCTCCGCTTAACTCGCCCACCATAATTGAACTAACCGTGGTAAATGCTAGCATCCCGTTTAACGGTGTCCAACCAATAAAGATCCCAAATGCCGCGCCAGCAAACCCAATTTCAGACAGAGTATGGGTCATAAAGGGCATATTCCTAGCAACAACAAAGACCCCCATCATCCCACTGACAATGGCAATCAACGTCCCAGCCAGATAAGCATTTTGCATAAATTCAAAACTAAACATACTGGCCCTCCTTATTTTCATTGTGCAAATCCGCAATTGGTCCAGATTCGTACTTCCCCTTTTGAAGCCAAAGGTAATGGTCTGGGTATTCATGGATCATTTGCATATCATGGGAAACAAAGAAAATCGTGAGCCCCATCGTTTTATTCAACCGAAAAACGACATCCAACAATTCCTTCTTGGTATTTGGGTCAAGACTTGCAGTGGACTCATCGAGAATCAATAAATCCGGATGATTAATTAAGGCCTGTGCTAAATAGGCTTTTTGCTTTTCGCCACCGGATGCCAAACCAAGTGGGCGATTAGCAATCTGTTCCAAACCAACCTGTTTGATAACCTGATTCACCCGAGCCCGTTCTTTCTTCGATAGCCATGGCAATTTGAGACCAGTAAAATTTAACGCCACAAAATCCTTGATTGACAGAGGGTATTCAACATCGACATTTCGGAATTGTGGGACGTATCCGATTCGAATGCCTTGCTTAATAATCACCTTTCCAACACCTGGATGTAGTTGCCCTAAAATTACCCGAACCAGGGTCGTCTTGCCAATCCCATTTTCACCGATAACACCAAGAAAGTCACCCCGGTTAACTTGAAAACTGAGGTCTGAAAAGACCGGATGATTTGGAAAACTAAGTGACAAGTTTTCAACTGAAATTAATGTTTCACTCAAATGAAGACCTCCAACAATTATTGTAAAAAGTAATAATTACTATTTTAGTTTAGATTAAATCGAGATTTTGTCAATTGCCAAATGCATAATTAAAGGGTTGCTTAACCAAAACTAAAGCTTTGTTTTGGGGCAACCCAGCGTATTTGTATAAACATTCATGGATACCAGCAGGTCAACCAGCCTGTTAGAAATAATTATAAGCTAGCACCGTGGTTAATTGGCTGCGTTACGTATACTTCATGGCAGAAACCCGAAATACTATTATAAACCCGACGAGCACGGGACTCACTATGGCAAACTCCAAAAACGGTGGGTCCGCTGCCGCTCATCTGAGAGCCATCAGCACCGTATTTCAAAAGGCGTTCCTTAATAACTTGGATTTGGGGGTGGTTGGCGGTGGTAATTGGTTCTAGTGTGTTCCCCATACTTGCCACGATCTGATGATAATCAGATTGCATAATTCCAGCCAACAAACCATCAATATCTGGATGATCAATCTGAATATGCCGAAGCCTCCGGACAATTCGTGGCGTTGACACACTAACGTTTGGCTTAGCAAGGATAAACCACATCTTAGGTAGGGACTTTAAGGGTGTTACAATCTCACCCCGACCACTAACCAAAGCAGTTCTCCCATAGACACAGTACGGAACATCTGAGTCAATCGCTAACCCCAGTTTAGCCATTTCAGCTAGTGAAAGGCCCGTCGCAAACATCTCATTTAAGGTTCTTAAAACAGCTGCTGCGTCAGACGAGCCACCACCTAAACCAGCGGCAACCGGGATGCTTTTTTCGATCGTAATCGTCAGCCCACTCTTTACGCCCGTATGCCTCAAAAAAAGATGAGCGGCTTGATAAGCTAGGTTTCGTTTATCATTGGGCAAAAAACCACTATCAGAAATAATTCGGATTCTTGAAGAAGAATTCGTCTCAATCTGCACATGATCACTTAGGCCAATCGAAGTCATGACCATCCGCCATTCGATAGTACCATCTGGGTGAGTATACGGGACATCAAGCCCTAAATTCAATTTGGCTGGAGCTCGAACAATCCGCTTCATCGACATCCCCCCACTCCACAAGTGTGCGCCAATATCATTAAGAAATTATTATTGATCACACTCTGATTAAGAAAATTATACTAAATAATGACCCTATTGTCAGTGTTTATCCCGTAAAAACGGTAAAAAAAGAGACCGAATATCAATCGCCGTTTTTAGTTTTGTGTGGCTACTTGACCACCACTCTTCTATTCGTACAAACCGCGCTATACAGCATTATGGCAACAAAATGGCAAAATAAAAAGGCCATCTGGCCCCCAAAAAAATTAATCCTACCCGCTAGTTCACTTGAGCAGCATCAAAATCAACTTCAATATTCTTCGTCAAAATATCGGTATAGCTGTAAGAAACTCGTTCAAAGCTGGATTTCCCTGGATCCAACTCGACAACAAAGACTGCCGGAAAAGTTTCCTTTAAAATCCCATGACGCTTAGTGGTTTTTCTTCGACCAATTTGCGAAGTCACTAAAACGTGTTGACCAATGTGGTCGTCCATCTTATGCTTAATCACTGATAAAGTAATTGGCATCCAAATCACCTCACGATGGTTCATTATACCACGCAGGTTATAAAATCGCAAATTCTACCACAAACGACTTTTACTTTCAACCACAAATCTTTAAAGATTAGTTTAAAATCCCGTTGTCATGGAAAGCGTTCGCCAAATTGACAAACTGGTCAATCGTTAATTGCTCGGAACGATCACCTGGATCAATTTGAACATCAGCTAATACCTTGGTAATTGTTTCCTTAGCTGCATCCGTTTTACCAAAAAAACCTAACAAGTTATTCCACAACGTCTTTCGTTGATGCATAAAGCAACCACGCACGAAACCAGCAAACCTCTTTTCATCAAATGGCACGACTTCCTTAGCCAACTTGGGAGTTAACTTGATAATTGCGGAATCGACCTTAGGCTGGGGAATAAACGCGGTTCTAGGAACAATGAAAGAAATTTCAACGTTATTCCTTTCTTGAACAATCACCGATAATGACCCATAAGCTTTGGTACCTGGAACAGCAGTCAGCCGTTCAGCAACCTCCTTTTGCATCATCACAACGATCGCATCAAAAGCGAGGTCGCCTGCCAATAAGTTCATCACAATCGGCGTCGTAATGTAATACGGTAAGTTAGCCACAACTTTTAAGGGATGTTTGCCCGTTAATTCAGTTTTAACCACTTGAGGTAAATTTGCCTTTAAGATATCTTGATTAATAATCTTGATATTGCTATAAGGTGCAAGAGTTTCTTGCAGCACCGGCAGCAAATTTTGGTCGATTTCAAACCCTAAAACACGATGGGCCACCTTTGCCAATTGCTCAGTCAACCCACCAATTCCAGGGCCAATTTCGATAACATCATCGTCACCCGTAATTTCAGCCGCTTCAACAATGTTACTTAAGACATTTAAATCCACTAAGAAGTTTTGACCTAAGCTTTTCTTAGCTGAGAGCCGGTAACGATTTAAGATTGCCTGAGTCCGTGCAGGGCTGGCAATTGCTGGGTATTCAGTCATTTATATTATCTCCATCAATTTTGCTGATTGCATCAATAAACTGGTCGTGGGTAATGCCAAACATGCGTAAACGGTGTTGAAGCTGCTTCCCATTTACATAGCCAATGTGCAACAACTCCCCTAACTGTTTACGCCGTTCTTTGGCATCCGGGTTACCCATCAAGCCATGAACCATCAATTCTGTTTGCGAAATTAATTCTTCAGCGGAATCATCCTCTGTATAGACCTGACTTAGGGCTTGGCGAATGGACTCAACACTTGCATGTTCAACCCCTAGAGATCCCTCCGAACGATTAGGAACCCCCTGCTTCTTGGTAATGAATGCGTGCTTAGCATTAGGGACCTCAGCTGCAATCGTTTTTCGAATTTTTTCACCCGAAAAATCTGGATCGGTAAAAACAATGACGCCCCTGGTCTTGGCCAGCTTTTTAATCAACATCAATGTCTCTTCTGGGATCGCTGAACCGCGTGTTTCAATTGTATCAGCATCGACCGCCCGTTGAATTCGTTTGGTATCATCCTTACCCTCAACAACGATCACTTCTTTTATCTTTTTCATTTATCCTCAATTCTAAATAAACGCAATGTATTTTCATAAGTATGCTTGGCAATGATGTCTGGATTAACATCGCAAAACCGAGCGATTGCTTCCACCGTGTACAACGTGTTGGCTGGCTCATTTTGCTTGCCACGCAACGGTTCAGGAGCGAGATATGGGGCATCGGTCTCTACTAGCATCCGATCAAACGGTGTGTTTCTCACCGCCTCATGGACCTCTCGTGTTTTCTTAAAGCTGGCAACCCCGCTGTATGACACGGACATCCCCAAATCAAGAAACTTTTTTAACCATTCGGTGTCACCGTTAAAACTGTGCATCACGCCTCGAATGTCTGAAATACCCATCTCTTTTAGAATGTCATAGGTGTCTTCAAAAGCATCCCGGTTATGAACCGAAATTGGCAAGTGCAATTGCTTGGCAATGTCAATCTGGCGTCTGAAAACTTCTTTTTGAATATGTCTTGGAGAAGTCGTCTGGTGATAATCTAAGCCAATCTCACCAACCGCTACTACCGAAGGGCTTTGAAGCTGTTCAATTAGTAAGTCCTCTTGTGCCTGATGATAGTAGATTGAGTCCTCTGGATGCCAGCCAATAATCGAATACATATCTGGATATTTAGCGGCCAACTCCAGCGAGCGATCGTTAAGTATCTGATTAGACCCAACGTTCGCAATTTTAACAACGCCTAAGCTTTGGGCGTGCTTAAAATACTTGTCCGCATCAGGATACAACGACTCATCATTTAAATGTGTGTGGGAATCAAAAATTTTCATCAATTTACCTCAGTATCTTCACGAATAAAAACAGGCCGTTTTCAAGATTTCTGAAAGCCGGCCCATTCAATTTCTATTCCAATGTGACCCCATTTTCGAGGTGCTCACTAACGGTTACCAATTCAACATTACCGTCCTTATGCTCAACGGATAGTAACATCCCTTGGCTAACCTGGCCACGCATCTTCCGCGGTTTCAGATTTGAAACAATGATCACTTTTTTACCGACCAGTTTTTTGAAATCTGGATACCATTTTGCAATTCCTGAAAGGATCTGCCGATCGCCATCGTCGCCAGCATCTAATCGGAACTGAAGCAGCTTGTCAGCACCTTCAACCTTATTAACATCTTTAATTTCGGCTACCTTAAGTTCGATTTTTTCAAAAGCATCAAATCGAACTTCCTTCTTGGTTAAGTTTAAATCCGTCTCTTCCGGATTAAATTGGTTCTCTGCAGCAGCTTTCATAGCAGATCTCCCCTTGGTCTTATCTGTCTTAGTCATTTGTTGCTTGATAAAGTCAACTTCCTCATCAGCATCAACCCGTGGGAAAATCGGGGTTCCCTTTTTGACTGTTTGACTACCGGCGGGTAACTTCATGAAATCAAGATTCTTCAAGTCAATTTCGTCGGTAAGCCCAAGCTGATTAAAGATTTCTTTAGGTGCATGGGTCATAACAGGGCTAATTAACTCAGCAATGACTCGCAAACTGGCAGCTAAATGGGCCATAACCGAATCAAGCTTCTCTTTATCGTCTGGGTCCTTGGCAAGCTTCCATGGTTCAGTCTGATCAATGTACTTATTAGACTGGGCAACGAGCTTCCAAACTTCGCTTAACGCATCAGAAAAGTGTAACTCATTCATCAATTCTTTATAATGATCAATTACCATGGCCGAAGTATCTTCAAGATCACTATCAAAATCAGTAACTCCAGACTTGATTTGTGGTACACTGCCATTTTCATACTTATTAATCATCGAAACGGTTCTGTTTAACAAGTTACCCAAATCATTGGCTAAATCGTAATTCAACCGGTCAACAAAATCCTCCGGTGTAAACAAGCCATCGTTAGCATACGGCATTGCTCGCAGCAAATAATAGCGCAATGCATCCAAACCATAGCGATCAACCAAAGTTTCAGGATAAATGACGTTTCCCTTTGATTTAGACATTTTGCCGTTCTTCATCAAAAGCCACCCATGCCCGAAAACCTTCTTCGGTAACGGCAATCCGAGTGCATGCAAAATAATTGGCCAATAAATTGTATGGAACCGAACAATTTCCTTACCGACCATTTGAACGTCGGCAGGCCAATACTTCTTGAAGTCACTGTTATCCTTGCCATCATAACCTAGTGCCGTGATATAGTTGGTTAACGCATCAATCCAAACATACACCACGTGTTTGGGGTCTGACTTAACCGGAACACCCCAGTGGAAGGTTGTCCTGGAAACAGCCAGGTCTTCTAGGCCGGGTTCAATAAAGTTCTTAATCATTTCGTTCATACGAGTATCGGGTTGAATGAAGTCAGGATGATCTTTGTAGTACTGAAGTAACCAATCGGCATACTTGCTCATCTTAAAAAAGTAGGATTGTTCGTGAACCAATTGTACTTCATGACCACTAGGCGCTTTACCACCAATCACCTTACCGTTATCGTCATGATAGACTTCAGCGAGTTGGCTTTCGGTAAAATACTCTTCATCAGAAACAGAGTACCAGCCAGTATATTCGCCAAGGTAGATATCACCCTTATCAAGTAATTTTTGAAAAATATCTGCGACCACTTTTTCATGATAATCATCCGTTGTTCTAATGAACTTCGTATTCGAAATCTCCAGCTTCTGCCATAATTTCTTGATGGTAGCCGCCATTTTATCAACGTAATCTTGAGGCGACATTCCCAGCTGTTCGGCCTTCTGTTCGATTTTTAATCCATGTTCATCGGTCCCCGTCAAAAAGAAGACATCATAACCCATTGCCCGTTTAAACCGCGCTTCGGCGTCACAGGCAATCGTCGTATAGGAATTACCAATATGTAATCTTCCTGATGGATAATAAATTGGAGTTGTAATGTAAAACGTTGGCTTACTTTCTGCCATGAAAGGTCCTCTTTTCCAAACTGATAATCTTAATAATTATAGTCAAGTATAGCAAAAATCCGTGGTAATGGCGATGAAAAATCGTAACGGATAGAAACAACCGAATAATTAAAAGGGATTATCATCCCCACTAACCACAATAATGTTTACTGCCCACTAAAATAAATCCATTTGTAACGGTGATAACCCATCAAATGAAATGCCAAGCAACTTTTGTAACTGAAGGGCATTATCAGCGGCGTCACCACCAGAGTTATTGTTAAAAATCACACAAACCTCTTTCGTCTTCTCTTGAAGCGCCAGAATTGTTTTAGCAAAT
Organism: Lentilactobacillus kisonensis DSM 19906 = JCM 15041; assembly: GCF_001434135.1. Taxonomy (GTDB): domain Bacteria; phylum Bacillota; class Bacilli; order Lactobacillales; family Lactobacillaceae; genus Lentilactobacillus; species Lentilactobacillus kisonensis. The sequence continues at coordinate 23,531 of NZ_AZEB01000021.1, forward strand.
TCTTGGAGTTCGGCTTGAGAATAACGATACAGGGTTCGCTGACTGCGCCAATCCTTGGAATGCTCAGACCAGCCCTTTACGTTTCGACCGTGAAATCGAAGAAGATAGAGATCTTCATTGGTAACAACTGGCTCAAAGGGGACCCCCATATTGGTGGTGTGTGGTTCATCCACCCCCACCAGGCTAAAACCAAGTTCATGTAAGTAACCAGCAACGTCATTCGTAATCTCCTTGCCATACCAACTTGGATTACGAAATTCAACCGCGATCGGATACCCTGCCATGAGGGTATGGATCCGGCGAAGATATTCAATCGTGGCAACTTGGCGAGAGAAATAAGGCGGAAACTGAAATAAGATACTTTTCAACTGATGAGTCGCCATCAAGGGTGCAATTGCCCGTTTATAATTATTAAATTCAACCAGCCGCTGCTGATTATCGACCGGATCTTCACTCCCCTGATCGTGCATCGTCATCACCCGGTTGGCTTTTAAAATGAATTGAAAGTTATTAGGTACTTGCTGTTGCCAGTGCGTAATCACTTCAACCTTTGGAATCGCATAAAAGGGCGTGTCTAACTCAACCACCGGAAAATGCGCGCTATATTCAGTTAGTCTCACCTTACGTTTTTCATGAATCAATGATGGATGTTCCGAAAAAGTGGTCAACCCAATTGTGATCAATATTTCGCCCCTCCTTTAATAATAGTGAGCGGAGCAAAGCGGTTAGAAACTGGAACATAAGTCTCCTCTGACAGAAATCCCTGGTTTTGGGGGATTTTTGTCAGAGGTGCTTATGTGGAAGTTTCTACATTTGCGCAGCTGTCCTAATCACTCACGCATTCACTTTCAAATCTTTGAAGAAGTCAACGGCATTTTCCTTAATCATGGTGAATGGAAACGCAAAGCTTAACGGTTCTTCATTGATTGCCAATACCTTAGCGGCGGCTGATCGATAATCAATCAGTCCAGCAAACGGATAGACCCGCATGGAAGTCCCCACGATAACGATTAAATCAGCGTTAGACACTGCATTGACACTCTTAGAGATGGCACTTTCATTTAGGCCTTCCCCATATAAAACAATATCGGGTCGCAGGACGCCGCCACAATTTCGGTGATACATGCTGGTTAAATAGTCTTTATAATCAACCTTTTTCCGGCATTTTTGGCAGTATACGTTATACAAATTACCATGAAATTCCACTAAATTCCGAGTGTCAGCTTTGCGGTAAAGACTATCAATGTTCTGGGTGACCACCACCGCATCTTTTTGCTGTGTGAATTCAGCTTGCTTTTCATGGATAACATTCGGCTTAGCATCCGGGTAGTACATATTTTTCTTTTCGTATTGATAAAATACCTTGGGCTCATCACGTAAACAATCAGCGCTCAAATAATATTCGGCTGGACGGTTGGATTTATCATTGGTATATAAACCACCCTTAGAACGATAATCTGGGATGCCAGAAGCGGTCGAAACCCCAGCGCCAGTTAGAAACACAATCTTCTTTGCCTGATCAAATTCAGTTTGAATTTCCTTATCAATCATTGTATTCCTCCTAAAAAATAAGTGAGCAAAGCAAAGTGATTAGAAGCTGGAGCCTAAGTCTTCTTGACTAGGAATCCCGGTTTTGGATTTCTGTCGAGATGGCTTAGGTGCAAGCTTCTGCTTTGCGTAGCTGTCCTAAAATAAAGTGAGCGGATCCAGGCGGTTAGAAGTCGGAGTGTAAGTCTCCTCTAACGGAAATCCCCGGTTTTGGGATTTTTGTTAGAGGTGCTTACGCGCAGACTTCTGCCTGGAGAAGCTGTCCTTTAACCCCTCACTACTTTCTAATAATGTAAGGCATCTTCAAGTCATCAAACAATTGCTTAACAGTTTTCCCATAAACGTCCTTGAAAAATTCTGGGTTATCCTGATCACCCTTCGGATTAGCAATCACAAATGAATTCTGGTCATCCACCCGGTTAAAGCCAACATAGGCCTTGGTATTACTGTTAATCTCAACTAATTCAGAGTGATAAACTTCAAACAATTGCTTAACTTCCAATCCTAACTGCCGTTCAGAAAGAACACTGGTCAGGGTGGTAAATTCTGTATTGTGAAGCGCAGGTAACTCCCAATCTTTCAACTGCTCATCGAACGCCTTGAATAATTTCACAACGTTTCGTCTCAGGCTAAATGGTGAATCAGTCGGCTTATCGGTAATAATTGCGTACAATTTCTCAGCTGCAGCGTAGGAAACCGGGAAATCCTTCTTTAACTTATCGGCAACCGTTGCCAACTTGTCGCCGTAAAAGACCATCGCATCCAATAGCGTTGTTAATCGTAGCATCATTTCGTCATCTAATGGATCTGGTTCCGGCTTAATTGTTGCGTAAATCCCCTTGAGATACATTTGTTCAATTTCGTCGTTAATCAACCCATGCTTGCGTTGCTCAGAAACCACCACAAAGTGTGAAACGATATCGTATAATTCAGTTCCCATCATTTTAAGCTGATCATCCAGCTTATCGTCACCCGTTGTGAGTGAATAAAAGACCTGTGGAAATCCGCGTAGAACCATCAAGAGATGTAAGAGTTCATGGGAAGCCGTGTAGTTGGGGGCACTTAAATCAGCAATCTGAATAATGACGTTTTTGCCATCCTGAACTGCTTGTGCCTGATCATGACGCACGTAACCTGATTGAAGCTTCCCAATGAAAGTAACGGTAATCGTCCCCGGGAAAAGCTGGTTAACCGCGTTGATAAGGTCTTGAACCTGGTCGTTTAATTCGATATTAATACTATTATCCATTGTTATCTCCTTAGCTGTTCTAAAATTTGTTTGACGGCTTGAGAACTGGGATGGTCTAATTTCCGTAGCGCAGTAACAACCGCCGCGACTTCTTCACTCGTCGCTCCGTTTGCCATTGCCAGCGATTTAAGTTGAAGATTCATATGCCCTTTTTGAATGCCATCGGTCACCAACGCTTTAAGCGCAGCCAAATTCTGAGCTAGCCCCACGGCAGCAATGATTTGCATTTCCTCAGTCACATTATAAACCCCAGCAATTTTCTGATTAATTTTTGCTAGTGGCAGAACCTTAGTTGCCCCACCAACATAACCAATTGGAATTGGGACCGTCATTTTACCACGAAGACCGGCTGGTGTTACCTGCCACTGACTAAGGCCCCGATACTGGCCATCCCTTGAAGCAAACGACTGAGCGGCACTTTCAATTGCCCGCCAATCGTTGCCAAAGGCAATAGCGGCTGCATCAATTCCATTCATAATGCCTTTGTTATGAGTGGCTGCACGATAGATATCAATTTGGGCAACATGACTTGCATCAGCAATTCGCTGAGCAACCACCTCACCTGAAAGAAACTGATTCTTTAATTTATCAAAGGGAACAATCCCACTAACAGCCACAATACTCTGGTCAGCATAGTTTGATAGGATCGCCATTGTAATGACAACCCCCAACTTCTGCTGCAACCAGGCTGCAACGGTCTCTAACATTGTATTGATCATATTAGCACCCATTGCTTCCCCGGTATCAACAGCTAAGTCAACGGATGCAAAGGTCTCGTCAAGCTTCCGAACACCAAGTTTTTGGGCACCCCGACCATATAGTAAGACCCGAGGATGACTGTCGTTAGCAATTTTGAAAATAGTGGCTTCGTTATCGTTTACAAAACGTTTTAGTTGGTCAACTTCAGCGCCTTTAACGATAATCTGACCCCCTACCAATCGATCGGAAACAACGGCATGGATTCCGTCCCCCGCGGCCAGTAACTTACTACCGTTGCTGGCCGCGGCAATTACCGAAGGCTCTTCGACAACCATTGGAACTAAGTGCGATCGGCCGTTAACTTTGAGGTTCGTCACAACCCCCTCTGGTAGTGGGTAATCCGTTAAAAAGTTTTCAATCAGATTATTTGAAACGTCAGAGTTATCAGCAAATAACCGTTGACGTTCTTCATCAGACAAGTCACGGTCGCTTGCGATCATCTCCAGTCGTTCATGGTAAGGTTTCTTATAAAATTGATCCCATTTCATCTTCATCATATCACCATCATTAAAAAAGGCACAAAAAGCTGGTCAAGAAAGAACCTTGATGCCAGCCTTTTAATTAGTTGCTTGTCCATGATACTTTTTATCAACGTATTCCGTAATAATACCTTCTCGAACACCACTTTCTGAAAACAAAACCTTTTTGGCATCGACCTTATCCATCAGGACAATTAGTGGTAACAGCCCACCGACAATAATATCCGCGCGGTCAGTTTCTAATCCTTGAATTTGGCGACGTTGATTAACGTTTCCCCGTAAAAGATTTAAGTAGGTTCGATTGACCTGTTCATAAGTTAAATGATATCCGTGGATCGCATCAATTCTCATCATATGCTGCCGCTTACGGTTAATCCGTGCCAAGGTTCGATTAGCACCACCGAGTAAGACAAGCGGTTGATGATAGGAGCGGCTTAACCATTTAATTTTTGCGTAGAGCTTACGAATACTAAACTGGGCGTTAAATAAATTTGCTCCAGAAATTGTGTCGTCTAAGTGGTAATGTTCAGTCAGATTGACCGCACCAATTGGGATACTCGTGAGGTTCTTACTTTCTCCATGGCTAACGCGGACCAATTCACAACTTGCCCCACCAATATCTAAGATCAAACAGTTTTTTACCCCGAGTCGGTTGATAACCCCGAGATAATCGTAATAAGCTTCTTGAGTTCCTGAAAGAACTTCCAGCTGAATGCCAATTCGTTCCTTAACTTCTTGCAAAAATTCAGCTTGATTTTTTGCCTGTCGGACCGCTGCCGTTGCGATTCCGATAACTTGCTTGGCACCATACTTGACGTATATCCGTTTGAAATCAGCTAATGATTTAATCGTTCGCTCCATGGCAGGAGGTTGGAGAATTTTTGCCTTCCCCATTCCTTCTGACAAACGACTATCACTTTTAACCCGCTTGATTTCTCGGTAAGAACCGTCATCGGCAATCTGATTGATCGCCATCCTGACGGAATTGGAACCAATATCCAAAATGACAAGGTTTTCCATTTCGGCCACCCTTTCTGGATATCTTAATTAAAATAATTGATTCCAATAGCATCACGAACTTCTTTAAGTGTTTGGCTGGCAACTTCATTAGCATGCTCGCTGCCCTTTTTGAGAATATCATAAACGCCAGCTTCATCTTCGGCATACCGATTTCGACGTTCACGAATGGGTTTTAGTTCAGCCTGCAAAACGTCGTTTAGATAACGCTTAATTTTGACGTCACCCAGACCACCATGCTGATACTGTTCCTTTAAATCTGCCACCTTTTGCTTATCTGGGTCAAAAATATCCAAGTAAGTAAAGACAGTGTTGCCTTCAATTTGGCCCGGATCTTCAATATGAATATGGTTAGGGTCAGTATACATCGACATAACTTTCTTTTGGATTGTATCTTCATCGTCCGCCAAATAAATCGCATTGCCAAGTGATTTGCTCATCTTCGCGTTGCCATCCAAACCAGGGATACGTCCCATCCCCTTTGGTGGGAAATAGCCTTCCGGTTCAACTAGAATGTCTTCCTTATAGATCGAATTAAATGAACGGACAATTTCTCTAGTCTGTTCAAGCATTGGTTCCTGATCATCACCAACGGGAACGGTGGTTGCCTTAAACGCCGTAATATCAGCCGCCTGACTAATCGGATACATTGCAAAGCCAACTGGAACACTTTGACCAAAATCCTTTTGCTTAATCTCGGTCTTAACGGTTGGATTCCGGTTGAGCCGTGAAACCGTCACTAGATTAGAATAATGTTGCGTTAATTCTGGGAGAGCTGGAATTTGTGATTGAACTAAAATTGTCGACTTTTGAGGATCAATCCCAACCGCTAGATAATCTAAAGCAACTTGAATCAAACTGTGACGAATTTTTTCAGGGTCCCGGGCATTATCAGTGAGTGCCTGCATATCCGCAATCATGATAAACGTTTCGTAATCACCAGAGTTTTGCAATTCCACCCGGTTCTTCAATGACCCAACGTAATGACCAATATGTAACTTCCCGGTTGGTCGGTCCCCAGTTAAAATAATCTTTTTTTCCAAAATACCCATCCTTTCAAAAAACGCCCTATTGCGTTAACAATAGGACGCTTAAACGTGGTACCACCTAAATTGCAGCCACAGTCTGGCCGCCTCTTTAAACGATACGGGAGTCACCCTTTTAATTTCCATTTTGATTTGTCATGACTGCTCTCAGCGAACACAGGCTCTCTGTTTGTGACAAATCTACTTACTTGTTAATAACACGTTAATTTTACTTATAAACGGGGAAAAAGTAAAGACTTCTTCCTGATATAAATGATGTCATTGATTATTTGGATTAATATAGGGAAGCATATGTATTTCGAGTGGAATTTTATTCTGGGAAACTCATTTTTTATGACAGTATTATTAAAAAAACAAGAGAATCTTTGGGCAGCCTGAGTTAGGATTGCCAAGTTTAATCTTGGCTTTTTCTGGTCAGAACTCAAGGCCCCTTACTCATATTCTTCGGTACATAGATTATTAGGGTCGTCCCCCCAAGCAGAGACTTTCACCCAAGTCTTCTCCGCCAAAAATTCCAAGTTATTCTGTGTTCCTTGGTACATGGAGTAGGATCGCTCCGCAAAGCAGAAACTGGAGCATACGCACTGACAAAAATCCCCAAAGACTAAGGATTAATAGTTCTTGGCCACATAGATTAGGACCGCTCCGCAAAGCAGAAAGCTGCACCTAAGCCACTCCGTTCAAAAATCCAAGCCCAGGATTTCTGAACGGGGTAACTTAGGCTCCGCTTTCTAACCGCTTTGCTCCGCTCACTCACTTTAATTGACATCTTCCCCAAATCCATCTAAAATTGTGCAAGCATTTAGTTTCTATTGATATGAAGTGATGGACGAATGGAGGCACCTTTTGGAAAACGACGAACAACAAAAAGAACAGCAACGAGTAGACCTGGTCGTTTCAAAAATCGATAATAAGATTTCAACCACCGAGCGCGAATATGACAGTGCCCACTCGGAAACCAAGAAGGTTCAGCAAAATTACGCTGACAACACTTCAGTCAACTACTTCGAAGTCGATGATCGAATTGAAACCAGCGCTGAGCTTCAGCAACAACGGGGATTAGTTTCCCGGTTAACTGAAAATGAAAGTATTTTAAAAAACCAATTAGACACACTGAAAGATTTAAAAAAATCACCTTACTTTGGCCGAATTGACATCCAAGACGATGGCGAGCCCGATACTGAGCAACTTTACATTGGAATTGCATCGTTCGAAAACGCTGACGGGGAATTTTTGGTATACGACTGGCGCGCACCTATTTCAAGCGTTTACTATAACGGCACCTTAGGAAAAGTTGCTTATGAGACCCCGATGGGCAAACAAGAAACGACGTTAAAGAAAAAGCGCCAATTTCAGATTGTTGACGGCAAAATCAGAAATATGTTTGATACTAATGAAACCGTCGGTGATGAAATGCTGCAATCAGCGTTAGGCGCTCAAAACGACGATTATATGCAAAACATCGTGGCAACCATTCAACACGAGCAAAACGACATTATTCGAGACACTAAGAGTAACCTATTAGTTGTCCAGGGCGTTGCTGGATCAGGAAAAACGTCGGCAATTCTCCAACGAATTGCTTTTCTACTCTACCACAGCCGGGATACCCTAGAAGCTGACCAAATCATTCTATTCTCGCCAAATAAACTATTCAGCCACTATATTTCAGAGGTGCTACCTAGCTTAGGTGAACGGAACATGAGACAAGTCACTTTTGATGAATTCATTGATAATCGCCTAAAGGGTTTAAACGTCCAAAGTTTGTTTGAACGATACGAAACCGACGGTAAATTAACCAATCAGCAACGTTTCGTTCGAAGCTTTAAGGAATCTGCTAAGTTTATGGATGAAGCAAAGGAATACTGTGACAACTTAGCTGCCAGTGATATTTACTTTAGCGACATTATTTTTAACGAAGCCGTTTTCTTTAGTAAACGTGAAATCCGATCAATCTTCAATAGTTTCCCAAAGGCCGCCAAAGTCTCAGACCGTTACTTACAAACCAAAAACGAATTAATCAAACGGCTCAAGCGACGAATTAACCGGGAGACCCAGGAAGACTGGGTTAATGACGAAATTGACCAGTTAAGTGATGAAAAGTACCATGATTTGTTGGCGGGAAAAACACTTGGTGAGTTTCAAAATGAAGATGCTGAACGCTTCTTCATCGCCCAAAAAATTGTTACCGATCGCTTGCGGGTCGTTTACGATGCTATTTTTAACGATAACTTTTTAGATGCTTACATGCAGTATGCTGATTTTCTGGGTAAGGTCGATCTCCCACAAAACATTGATCAACCCCAATGGCAACAAGCCATTAATGAATTTAACAGTTCAATCGAGTTTCATTCAATTAAACTCGATGACTGTGCCCCCTTGCTCTATATGCGGGATTATATCTGTAACACCGGTCAAAATAATACGATGAAATATTTATTTGTGGATGAAATGCAAGACTATTCTGTTGCTCAGCTTAAGTACTTGCGTTATGCATTTCCGCAAACTAAGTGGACGCTACTTGGTGACAGCGAACAGGCCCTTTTTAAAGACGTTGAACAACCAGAAGAAATCTTGCGGAAACTCAATTCAGCGTTTAAGGTTCGCCACTCACGCTTAATCAGCTTGATGCGATCGTACCGGTCAACCTTTCCAATCACAACTTTTGCTAAATCCATTTTACCAAACGGAGCTGATATCGAAGCGTTTAACCGGGAGGGGAGCATCCCCGAATTGATCCTTTCAACCGGCTTCAAAGATGGCATTAATCAACTCATCAAAGCCATCACCGGTCAACGGAACAAGTACGGAACGGTTGCTGTTTTGACTAAAAATATGCGTGAAGCCAAGCAGGTCTACGAGCAAATCCACAGTCAAACCGATGCAACCCTTTTAAAGGACGCGGATCGAACGCTCCCCAAAGGCGTCTTGGTCTTACCAATTTACTTAGCAAAGGGGCTTGAATTTGATTCAGTGATTGCCTGGGACACATCGGAAAAGAATTATCCTGATGCGTCGCTACTGGGAACGCTTTACACAATTATCACCCGCGCGATGCATCATCTCACTTTGATTAGCATCGACAGTGTGACCCCGTTAATCTCGGATGAATCACTGCATAATAGTCAAATTAAGATTGAGCGAACTATTAGTTAGGCTTGACGGCAATAATGGCTCGTGCATGTGAAAACATAACAAAAGCGCTGCGATCTCCGAGGTTAAGGGGGGTGCAGCGCTTTTGTTTTGTCTGGTAATTAATAAATATTTATTAGAATTCATTTTGCTTATGGATTTTCAAAACTCGGTTCTTGGCCTTCTCTTGGCAATACAGAAAAGCCCACCTAGACGAGCAGTCGTTTACAGGTACTATAACTGAAGCTTTCTGGCAGCACAGATTAGGACCGCTCCGCAAAACAGAAAGCTGCACCTAAGCTACTCCTGCCAAAAGCCCAAGCCCATGGCTTTTGGCAGGAGTAACTTAGGTTTCGCTTTCTAACCGTTTTGCTCCGCTCACTACACCAAATACGTCACATCACTCGCAAACGACGGGTAAGCCAGAATTTCCTTGTTAAAATCGTCAATCTTCATTCGTTGATCAATCATCAACGTAAAGATATTGATTAAATAATCCGCGTGGTTACTTAAGACGGTTGCTCCAACCACCGTCTCATTTTCCCGATCGACAACGACCTTTGCTTTGGCTAGTGGTTCATTGAGACGATGATAACTATACCAGCCAGTCATATCATTACTAATCAACAAGTAATGGTCATCGTTTGTTGCAATGCTTGCTGGCAGGCCAACTTGAGCAAGGGTCGGCTGGCCAAAGACCAACGTTGGAATTGACTTGAAAGCAATCTTTGCTTCATTACCCGCAAAATACTCGGCTAAATAACTGGCTTCATAACTAGCTACCGGTGTTAACTTTGGTCGCTTGGTACTAACAACATCCCCCATGGCAAAGATTTTATCGTTGGTAGTCTGCAAAAAGTCATTAACCTTAACACCATGACGATCATATTCAACGCCAACTTTATCTAGTCCAATGGTGTCAACATTTGGAATTCGCCCAGCCGTACAAAATACCGCGTCAGTTGGTAACTTAAACCCATCTTCACCAGAAACCACGTATTGTTCACCAACCTTGGCAACCTGGGTTACTGATGTATTCAGCTGAATGTCAACTCCCTCATCTTCAAGATGGTTCATCACATCCTTTACCAATTGCGGATCAAATTGCTTCAATGGATGGTCATTATGGTGAATTAAATGTACCTTTGCTCCAGCCGCATGGGCAATTCCAGCCAACTCAAAGCCAATGTAGCCACCACCAATGAAAGTAACGTCCTTAGGCATGTCATTCAAATTCAAGAAATCAGTGCTAGTTTTAAAATACTCGCTGCCAGTAATCGGTAACCTGTTTGGTCGCTGTCCTGTCGCAATTACATACTTATCCGCTTCAAGAACGTGGTTGCCAGCCTGCAACTGGCCAGCATCATTAAACTGCGCCTGTTCATGAAAAGTATCAACCCCGTCAGCTACCAAAGCATGTTGCGTTGCATTCGAAATTGGATCGGTATACTGCCTTTTATGGCGCATCAAATCAGGCCAATTAACCGATACGTGCCCAGAAATCCCATTACCCTGCATATCAGCGACTGTCTGGGTAACTTCTAAGCCAGCCAATAAAATCTTTTTAGGATCACAACCCCGGTTTGGACACGTACCGCCGAACAGATTGTTTTCAACAACTGCAACTGACTTATTTTGCCGACGCAACGAATGGGCCAGTGAACCACCAGCGACCCCACCGCCAAGGATGACAACATCGTATTTTTCAACCATTTAAACTTCTCCTCTCAAATTGTACTCAAAAAACGAATAATACTTTCATTATCAAAGCAACCAATTGGCTTGCCGCGAGCGTCAATAATTTTAACTAATGGTGACGACGCCAGTAATCGCAAAACTTCCTTTAAGTTTGACAGCTGCTCAACACTTGGCGCCGCCCTTACCTTTTCATCAATTTGCCGAGGTGCCATGAACCCAGCTTCAATAATCTGGTTAACGAGGACTTTATTTAAATCAGAGTAACGATTGTTACTGAAAAAATCAGCTACAAATTTATTTGCCGGATTATTGGTAATCTCTTTTGGCGTATCAACTTGGAGAAGCTTCCCATTTTTCATGATGCCAATTCGATCCCCTAATTTTAACGCCTCATCCATATCGTGAGTCACAAAAACAATCGTGTTTTGATACTTAGTATGCAGTTTTAAAATTAACTTTTGTAACGATTCCCTGGCTAATGGATCTAACGCGCTAAAGGGTTCATCCATTAAGATAATTGGCGGTTTCCCTGCAAGTGCCCTGATAATGCCGACCCGCTGCTGCTGACCACCCGAAAGCTCAATAGGCATCCGGTTTCGAAAACTGGCATCAAGGCCAACCTCAGCTAATAGATTATCAACTAACCCACGGACCTTCCTACCAGAAACCCGTTGCATATCTGGAACGACAGAAACGTTTTTAGCGACGGTCATTGTCGGAAATAGGGCAATTTGCTGGAGCACATAGCCAATCTGCCATCTTAAATCGGTCAATGAATAATCTTCAATTCCCCGGCCAGCAACTGTAATCGTCCCAGAACTTTTTTCTAACAACCGATTAATCATTTTCAGTGTCGTTGTTTTGCCAGAGCCTGAGCTACCGACCAACACAAATAACTCGCCAGGCATAATCCCAAGATTAAGGTCGCTAATGACCGTTTTCCCATCAAACTTTTTCGACACATTTTTAAATTCAATTAGTGGTGCCACCATCAAATCACTCCCTTATCAAATGATGTTTAATCAGATAATGATGGGCAACGCTTGCTGGCGATTTTTCGAGCACGTTAACTTCATAATTCATTTCCTGAATTTGCTTTTCAGAAATCTTGCCGGCTAGTTTATTTAAGCTGGTGACAATTTGAGGGTGCTTTTTAGCAAACTTCGTTGTCATCAATGGTGCCCCTTGATAGGTTGGAAAAATGTGTTTATTATCTTTAAGGACCGTCAAGTGATATTGTCGCAGTTCACTATCCGTAGAGTAACAATCAATCACATTAATCTGATTGTCGTGAATTGCCCGATACCTTAATTCAGGTTCCATCCCTTTAACCGGGAACTTTAGATGATAGCGGCGTTCAACTAACTTCAACCCATCGCTTCTGTCCATAAATTCCATGCTCATGCCAGCTTTTAACTTACCCTGGACACTCTGTAAATCCTGAATCGTTCTAAGCTTATTGCGTTTTGCAAAGCTCGTTTTAACCGCAATACCATAAGTGTTATTATAAGCCATTGGTTTCAAATAGGTCATTCGATCCTGTTGGGCCAGCTGATTTTTACCCAATTGATAAATTGCCCGGGGGCTTTTTGGCGTCTGCTTCGCATGCGTCAGTGTTTCCAAAACGGTTCCAGTAAATTCAGGATAAACGTTGATCTGATTACTCTTTAATGCGCTGAATAGAAAGCTGGTCTTCCCAAAATTAGGCTTCAGTTCAACGTCCATTCTAGGATCTTTATCACGAATCAAGTCGCGATACATATTAATCAAAATTTCGGGTTCAGCCCCCAGCTTACCCGCAATCACAACTTTATTATTTAACTGAGAAATTGTCGTATAACCTGCTACCCCACCACCAACGACGATGATTGCTGATAAAAGAATGAGGACGTACTTGAACTTCATCTTTTGTAAGATACTAATTAGAAACGACATCATGATTGCCAGCAACGCTGCTGAAATCGCGCCGATTAAAATAAGGCTCGTATTATTCCGATCAATTCCCAGCAAGATAAAGTTTCCTAAACCACCAGCTCCAATTAAGGCTGCTAGAGTAGCGGTCCCAATAATCAATACCATCGAGGTTCGAATTCCGGAAATAATGATCGGCATTGCCATTGGCAGTTCAACCCGAAGAAGCTTGCGAGACCGTGACATCCCCATTGCGTCTGCGGCCTCTTCTGTTGATGGATCAATTTCAGTTAACCCAACGTATGTATTCTGGAAAATTGGTAAAAGGGCATATACTACCAACGCAATAATTGCTGGAACCGTTCCGATTCCTACTAACGGGATGAGCAGCCCCAAAAGTGCTAATGACGGAATTGTTTGAAGCACACCAGTGAGTTGTAAAATAACTTGTGCAATTTTAGGAAATCTCCGAACCCAAATTGCTAGTGGAATTGCGATCATCACAGCGATCAGCAATGCCCAAAATGATATCTCCAGGTGTTGTCCGAGTGCCTGAACTAACGCTACCTTTCTCGCATCAAGTGTTTGCATAAAATTTGCCACTTTTTTCACCCCTAAATTTTCGATCCTAGCGCCGTTCAATTGACAAGCGGGCATCGAATTTGTATCTTAGATGTTGTAATTAAAAATTCGTTAAAAATTGAGGTATACCATGGTTCATCAACTCTGGCGTCAATTCCCACGCATTCAAACAAAACTGGCTGAACTACAGCCCTACCTGTTGAAGGCAGTTAATTTAAATAATCAACCTATTCATCATAAGGTTTTACAATTGTTAAAAGCAAGCGGGAAGCTCCTGCGGCCGGGATTTTTTTACATATTCTCAGAATTTGGGCAACCAACCGATCCGGCAATTCTCAGATCCGGCGCCGCTTCAGTTGAGCTACTTCACGTTGCCACCCTTATTCATGATGACGTGATCGATCAATCCCCTGTTCGTAGAGGCGTTGCGACTGTTCACACGGAATTTGGCCAAAAAAACGCCATTTACGCCGGTGACTATCTATTTACATGTTACTTCACCGAAGTCTTAAAGGCTACGTCAGATCCCCAAAATATGCATCGGCACATTGACGCAATGCAACTAATCCTAAACGGTGAACTTGATCAAATGAGCTATAACTATAGTACTCATATGACCCAAGCTGATTACTTCCATGAAATCACCGGTAAAACAGCTGAATTGTTTCGGCTGAGTTTTGAGCAAGGTGCCATTTTGACGAATGCCCCGGAATCAATCATCAAACTGGGGGGGCAGATTGGCCTTCGAATTGGTCAAGCCTATCAAATTCTTGACGACATTTTGGATTATCAGGGCACTACAAAGAAGACGAAAAAGCCCGTGTTAGAGGATCTTCAGTCAGGTGTTTACACGTTACCATTAATTTTTGCTAATCAAATATCTAAGGATTTAAAACCCTTACTCGCCAAAAAGCAACAGCTATCGTCGGCTGATATTGCCCGTGTTCAGCAAATTGTCATTGACTCCGGTGGCGTTTCAAAATCATATCAAGTCGCTGATCGTCTCACAAACGAAGCGCTTGATTTAATTAATCAGCTGCCAGATCAACAGGCAAAACACGATTTGAAGGAATTGACCCAATTACTCCTATCACGTGAACAATAAGATTAAAGGAAGCTAACAAAATGACAAAACCCACCGTGTATATGTTTCATGGTTTTACATCGTTTGCGGATGACCATTGGTTTCCTTGGCTTGAAGATCAGGTTGAACACCAATTGAAAATTCCCTTCAAGAAACTTAATTTTCCCGACTCTTATCATCCTGACGTGGCAGCTTGGGATCGTTATTGTGACCAAACAATTCAGGCAGCAGATAACATAACGCTTGTTGGGCATAGTCTAGGGTGCATTCAGGTCCTTCATTATCTACAAGCTCACGCGATCAAAAACATTAACGTCCTCTTAGTTTCCGGCTTTGATGAACCCGTTTGGACAATCCCAGAATTAAACAGCTTCACAAAGCATCCGGTTGACTATTCGGAGATACTACCTAAGATTAGGCGGGCCACTGTTATTTCGGCAATCAACGACCCAAGCGTCCCCTATTCCTACACGCTAACGATGGCGAGACGCCTTCACGCAAAGTTTGTTCTCATGCCGACAGGCCATCATTTTACTGACATGGGTGATGACAAAGAACTGCCGATAGCATTTACGGAACTCAAAACATTATTAACATCTATCTAACAACATAGGACAAGGAATACTCATTCAATGAAAAATGAACGAGCATCCCTTGTCCTATGTTAGTTTAATACTTTCGAAACTTCCCTGGCTAATTCACGGGTATAATACCGTGCTCCGGTTAAGTCAACGTGAACGCGATCACTGGCAAACCAACTAGCATGCCCGCTACTTGCCTGATACCAGTTAACCACGTGCACGTTAGCATGCTTCTTAGCATTCCTGGCGATCAAACGGTTAGTTGTTCCCTGCCAATGTCTCGGCACCCGGGTATTGATCCAAAAAAGTTGCCGTTTGTTGCCAACGGTTTTTAATACGGCATTAATGTCACCTTGAGTCGGCGGTCCGTTGGTTCCCAAATTAATCACGACATACTTGCGCAGATGACCATGGGCTTTTAAATCACGAACAATCTTCGGTAATGAATAAAATTGTCTGCCAACGGAGCCACTAACTGCACTGTGGCGAAATACCTGTTTGATATTTGGCTTAACATCTAACATTACTGAATCACCTATTGCCGTAATAGGTGTTTTAGAAGCAGTCCTCGTCTGTTGTTTTGTCAAACGATATTGATGGGCAACTCGCTGCTCACGCTTGGTTAAATGAATTTTGGGCGACTCCTGGTGCTTTGAATTCGCAGCAGCATCAACATGGACCTGGCGATTTGGGGCGCTAACTAGCACAATGGCTAATAAAGTCATCGCAGCAACGGCAATAATCCCCGAAATAACCGTTCTTAATTGTAGCTGATTCTTTTTTGGCATTTATACTCCTCATCATAACTCGTTGTATCAATTCAAACTAAGAATTATCATACAAGAAAGGATTCGTTTGGTAAATCATTTTTTGCCCAAATGAGTAGAAAGCTAATCATAGATAAATGTGATTTATCAGTCTGAGGTGCGCTTCGAACATGTTCAAAACTAATTTCTTAGCTACATAGGATTAGGACCGCTCTGAGAAGCAGATGCTTGTCTTGAAATATAATGGCACTCCTCCAAAATTCAACCCCGGATTCTGGAGGAGTGCCATTATATTATCGCATCTAACCGCTTCTAACCGCTTCTCTCCGCTCACCTTCCTCTGTCCAAATCATACAGCTGCCTAAACCTCGGCTCCTGCTTATATAATTCCTGTGGGCTGCCTTGCATATCAAACCGGCCATTTTCCATAAACCGAACTTGGTCAACGTGATTAATCCCAGCTAGATGATGAGTTACCCAAATAATGGTTTTATCCTGAAGCAACGCAAATACCCGGTCTAGCAATTTCTTTTCCGTAATCGGATCCAAGCTGACTGTTGGTTCATCCAAAATAATAATTGGCGCGTCTTGCAACAGAATCCTTGCAAGTGATAATCGCTGCCTTTCCCCACCAGAGAAGCGTTTGCCAGCCTCCTGAACTTCGGTATCATATTGATCTGGTAGCGATTCAATCAGGTCCTTCAAGCCAACCGCAGCAATCGCCTGTTTGATTTCCTCATCAGTTGCATTGACGTTTCCTAATCTCACGTTATTCATAACCGTTGTATCAAATAAATAGGGCTGCTGATCCAAAATACCATACAGCGATGAGCGCACATTTTGAAGTGCCGCAACGCTTTGACCATTAATTTCAATTTTGCCGGTATTAGGAATCAAGTCCCCCACTAACAATTTTAAGAAGGTACTCTTGCCAGTCCCACTAGGACCCAGTAATGCCACTTTTTCACCCGGATGAATCGTCATTGAAATATTTTTGACAATGTCCCGGTCGCCATCTGGGTATTTGAACGTCACGTTATCAATATCCAGTTGTTTGAATGACGCCTTTAAAGCAACCTGTTTAGTGGGGGTGACATTATCTTTATCAAGTTGGTTAACCCGTTCAATTGAGCGGCGATAAACTGGCCACTCTGACGCCCCTTGGCTAATATTTAGAAACGGTGATACCGCTGGAAAAATGGCAAGCGCAAAGGCAGCAACCCAATTGGCTAGTGACTTGGTCGCCGTAAATGAATTGGCCGCCCAAACCAGAAGGGTAATGGTCGTCAATAACACCATAAATTGGACCAAAAATGACCGCCACCACTGGTAATAGTGATCCTTACGCCGTAATTGGGCAATTTCTTTAATCGGCTTTTTCTGCAGGTTAATAAAATCGTGATACCGACCTGAAATCAACCAATCGCCAAGTCCAAGAACCTCATCCGTTAAATTGGTATAAAACTGGTGCTGGATTTGATGTTGTTGATATTCACGAACACCGTTTGTGGCGACTGACGCTAACGGCAAGATAATCACAATAACCCCCAGCAACAGCAGCATTAATAACCCCACGACCCAATTCAAAGAGCCAACTCCAATGACGATAAATAGGTATAGTAGCCAGCCGATAACCATCGGGAAAACCGTTCTCAAATAAAGGTTTTCGATATGTTCAATATCATCAGCTAAAATGCTTAGAATATCCCCCGTTTGATGTGACCGCTGAATTGCCGATGCCTTTTTCTCAACCGATTCATAGAGCTTTTTTCGAAAATCAGAAACAATCTTTAACACCCAGTTATGACTGGTCAGCCGTTCCACGTACCGAAATGACGGCCGCGCAATCCCGAAGGCTCTCGCCAAAACAACCGGGACATAGATATAAATAATGCTTGATGGCTGTCTAGCCGCTTCACTAATCAGGTAACCAGAGTTAAACATCAAGGCCCCGCCGGAGAAAAAGGTCATAAATCCCAAGAATAAGACTAATATTAATAACCCTTTATATTTTCTAAGATAAGGCATCACCCATGTGTCGTTTGCAAACGTCTCTTTTAATCGTTTCATAGATCTGATGCCTCCATTTCTGAACGCAATTTAACATAATCGCCATTTTTGGCAGCGAGCTCATCAGGAGTTCCTTGCTCGACTAACCGGCCGTGATCCATTACTAAAACATAATCCATTTCCCCAATCCAGTGAAGCCGGTGAGTCGCAAAGAAAACTAAGTGATCGTTGAAGACCGGCAAAATATCCTTCTTCAAGGCTGCCTCAGTTTCAATATCCAAGTGGGCAGTTGGCTCATCAAATAGTAATACTTTTCGGTCAGTATCCAAAAACGCCCGGGCCAAAGCGATCCGTTGTGCTTGCCCACCACTAACCGTTCTTGCACCTTCGCCGATCATCGTTTCCAAACCGTCTGGCAATGACTTGATCCAACGCGTTAAACCAGCCCGTTCAGCCGCATCCTTAATCGATTGGTCCGTTGCATCGTTAACATAAAACGAAATATTGTCAGCCAACGTTGCGTGGAATAAGTAGGGATTTTGGGGGATATACAAGAAGTTTTGCTGCCAAGCTGCCTGATCTAAATGAGGTAGCCGCTGACCGTTAATTGCAACCTGATTGGCCTTATCTGGGGAAAGAAAGCCCCCAATTAAATTGATTAGCGTCGATTTCCCGGACCCAGAAGCACCAATGATGCCAATCTTTTTCATTCCCTTGATAGTTACCGAAATGTCATTTAAGGCAGGCCGCTTGACCTCAGGATAAGTATAATTAACGTGATCTAATTCCAATTTAGAGTCCTGGTCCCATTTAAAATCAGGCAACTCTTCACGTTGTTTCATTTCAGGTTGATTAAGAACATCTAGTACGGCAGTCATAGCGTTCTTCCCATTCAAAGTCGCATGATAGTCGTTAGCAAAATTCCGGATCGGCAAGAAGTACTCAGGGGCAAGGACCAAAATTGTGAGCGCTGGTAGTAACATGACCTTGCCATCCATCAAATCAAACCCAAGAAAAACCGCCACAACCGCAATTGACAACGTCGTGAAGAAATCGAGGGCAAACGTCGAAGTTAGTGCAATCCGCAAGGTCGACATCGTTTCTTTTCGATATGATTCACTTACTGAATATACATTGTTGGCGTATCGTTTGGATAAACCTAATTGTTTCAAAGTTGACAGGCCCCTTAACGTATCCACAAAGTGATTCGATAAATGCTGATAACCCTCGTACTGACGGTCAGCTTTGCTTTGAGCTGCCAAGCCTAAAATAACCATGAATAAAATAATGACTGGAAAAATAATAAACAGAAAAATAGCTTGCTCCCAGCGAATGAATAGGATATAAATCAAAATAAGCCAAGGCGTAATTGACATGTCTAACATTTTGATAATGACTAGCATCAGGTAAGTTTGGACCTGATCAATCCCTTCCAACGCCATCGTCACAATATTGCCAGTTCCCCGCTTATCGATCTCAGCTGGACCGAGGCGAAAAATCTTAGCCATCAAGCTTTCTCGCATATCACCACTCGTTTTTTCGACGAATGGAAACAGCACCCGATTTTGCCAAACCGTTAATAAATGGCGGCACAAAAAGGCCACCGCAAAAATACAGGTTGGCACCACGATAGAACTAATTGGCTGTAAGTGCCATAAGTTAACAATCGCAATTGATAAATACCTTGCCTGAACAATAATGGCAACTGCTTGAATAAAGACTAGAACCCCCAGGATCATGACATAACGTCTCATTCCAGGTAAATCAAACAATCTTTTATCAATCAAAGTTACACTCCCCCAAACTTGCATCGTATTACCTTTAGTATAGATAAAAATTGCGCACAATGATATATGGAATTGCCGAAAATAACTAAAAATAAGTAGGACTTATTAACGATTCAGCAGCCACAGTTTAAGCAACCGCCTATCCCAATAACGTCATTAAAAAGCACGCCATCTAAACAAATAGAGTCACCATTCAAAAAGCTGAATGATAACCCTATTAATAGAATTAAAAATTTCAAATATCTAGTTACTTGTTACACCTTACTGTTCAACAGTTCGTGGTGACTTCAGGCGCTTATAAAATACCCAATAGCTCCAGATGAAGTAAATCAAAACAATTGGTAAAATCGTAAACGTTAAAATCGTCATGAGATGCAACGTGTATGGTGAACTTGAAGCATTTTTAATTAAGATTGAATGAGCACTATTATTCGCAATCATAACCCGCGGGAATAACCCGTTAAAGATCAGAACAACGACACTGATTAATGAAAGTCCACTAGCGATGAACGATGCCCAATCATGCTTAGCCTGGGCACCCCACCATGCAGCTAAGGTAAAGATAACCAACGCAATTAGAATTGACCACGTTGAAACTGGTTTCTTAGCAAAGAAATCAGTGGTTAAGTAAAGCAACACAACGAAGACAACTTCCCCGGCAAGCAATACCGGATAAAGCACCTTACTCCATTTTTGAGCACGATCACGGAGTTCGCCGGATGTCTTTAACCGTAAGAAGTTGAGCCCGTGAATGAAACAAAGTAGTGAGACAGCTACCCCACCAACAATTGAGAACCAGTTAACGTAATCGGTAAAGCCGCCGAAAATATTACCATTGGCATCAATTGGCATCCCTTGGATCATACTGACAAACATCATGCCAAATAGAAAGGCTGCGCAGAAACTACCAATCGTTGATGCCCATTCCCAGAAGTTTCGCCAAGTATCCGTTTGCATGTTAGCTCGGAACTCAAACGAAACACCCCGGAAAATCAACGCAACTAAAATTAAGAACAACATGATGTAATATCCAGAGAATAGAGATGCGTACCACATTGGGAAGGATGCAAACATCGCACCACCGGCCGTGATTAACCAAACTTCGTTACCATCCCAGTGAGGACCAATTGTCTGAATGACAACATCCCGTTCATCTCGATTCTTAGCAAAGAACCGAACGGCCATGCCAATGCCAAAGTCAAAGCCTTCTAGGAAGAAGAACCCACTGAATAGGACACCAATCAACAGAAACCAAAGTAATTGCAGATTAGTCATTATGAGCCGCCCCCATTTCATAAGGATCTACTTTAGACGATTCTTCCGTCTTAGATGAATATCCGTCCGTTGTAACAGAATCCGGACCTTGCTTGAGTACTCGGTGACTCAAAATAATCATGACGGCCCCTAACGATGCGAATATCAAGAAGTATACAATATTCGTAAACAAGAGACTCGCGACGGTAGATGTTGGCGAAACGGCGTCAGCAATGGTCAAAAGGCCATAGACGACCCATGGATAACGACCAAATTCAGTGACAAACCAGCCACAAGTGTTAACGATAAATGGTAGCCAAACCATCAATCCCATTAGATATAGGAACCAACGTTGCCTCATAATGCTTTGCGACTTCATTCGGTTGAACCACAGCCCAACGATTGCAACTAAACCGAATAGACCGGCTGAAATTGCCATAATTCTGAAGCTCCAGAATAAAGTTCTGGTTGGAACATAGTAATTTCGAGTTTCACCGTTCTTATTGTACTTAGCCTTTAATTCCTTGTTCACTTGTTCTTGACCCTTAAACGTCCCATTCAAACTATGGTGACCAAGAATGTTTAAGACATAAGGAATTTCAATTGACCAAGTCTTTTGGTGGTTCTTAATTCCCTGAGCAGCTGACCAATCACCTTTATTGGTGGAATTTTTGTAAATCCCTTCCATTGCGGCAAATTTCATTGGTTGGTTATTGATCAAGTAACGCGTTTGCGTGTCACCGGACCAAACTGAACCCATGCAGGCAATTAAGCCAATGATCAACGATACCTTCATCGACTTGCGATAAAAGTGTTCGTGATCCTTCTTAAGTAACCGCCATGCCGAACAACCAGCTACAACAAATGCTGCTGTTAAGAATGCACCAAAGATAACGTGTGGAAATTCATTCCATAATTGACGGTTCATAATAACGGCAGAAAAGCTGGTCATTTCGACCTTATGCTGTGCTGCGTTCATTGCGTACCCAACTGGATTCTGCATGAAACTATTTGCAGCCAAAATCCAAAGAGCTGAAAGCGTCGATCCAAACGCAGTTAACCAAATAAACAAACAGTGAATTCCTTTATTGAATCGATCCCAGGTAAACATCCACAAACCAATAAATGTCGACTCCAAGAAGAAGGCCGCCAAAGCTTCAATGGCAAGTGGTGCACCAAAGATATCCCCCATAAATCGTGAATAATCAGACCAATTCATACCAAACTGGAATTCCTGAATAATCCCAGTAACAACCCCGACAGCAAAGCTATACAGGAAGATCTTCCCCCAGAACTTCGCCATGTCTTTGTAGGTATCATCTTTCTTGATAACGTAAACTGTTTCCATAATTGCAACGATAAATGCTAAACCAATCGAAAACGGCACGAAGAAGAAATGAAAAACCGTGGTCATCGCAAATTGAAACCGCGATAGCCCCAACATCGAAAGACCAATACTCAACATTTAATATTCCCCCCTTGCTAAGAAATAATGAGTTCTCCTCATACACCTACATTGTATATAGAAACCGTTTAATATTCAAACTTTAATTGCATTTAATTATCAATTGTTGCTTATATTTCATCAACCCTATAAATACAATTGCGGCGAGCCAATGAAAGCGATGTCTAATCGTTTATAACAGCTCCTTAATTTATAAGTATGGCTTCATTGTCGTAATTTGCAATGGCTTTCATTAGACAATTTATACCAGCACTCTTATACTAATGGTGATAAGAATCGTTTATGCTATCATTCATTATATGTATATTTAAGCAATCTTATCAGGATTAGGACAGCTGCGCAAAGCAGAAACTTCCACATAAGCACCTCTGACAAAAATCCCTAAAAACCAGGGATTTCTGTCAGAGGAGACTTATGCTCCAGTTTCTAACCGCTTTGCTCTGCTCACTGTTATTAGGACAGCTGCACAAAGCAGAAATCTGCGCGTAAGCACCTATCGAAAAAATTCCAAGCCCGGGAATTTCCTCGATAGGAGACTTACACTCCGATTTCTAGCCGCTTTGCTCTGCTCACTGTTTACTAAGGGGGAGGAATATTTCATGAGTAAGAATATCGTTGTTATTGGTGCGGGCTTTGCTGGTGTTTACGCCACTAAAAAGCTTGCCAAGCATTTTAAGAGTAATTCAGATGTTAAAATCACGCTGATTGATAAGCATTCGTTCTTTACCTATCTGACAAGGCTTCACGAAGTTGCCACCGATCGGGTCAATCCAGACAGTATTCAATATGATCTACAGCGAATTTTCCACAAGCAAAAGAACGTTCAATTAGTCACTGATGAAGTAACATCAGTTGATAAGGAAAACAAGCTGGTAACTTGTAAGAACGGCACTTACCCATTTGACAGCTTATTAATTAGTTTGGGTGGTGAACCTAACGACTTTGGAACACCTGGGGTTAAGGAAAATGGTTTTACCCTCTGGTCTATTGAGGATGCATTAGAATTAAGGAAGCATATTAAAGAGATTATTGCTAAGGGTGCAATTGAACGAGATCCACGGAAACGTCAGGCTATGTTAACATTGGTTGTCTGTGGCTCTGGTTTTACTGGTGCTGAAACGATCGGTGAGTTAATCGATTATAAGAAAGTTTTAGCTAAAGAAAATAAGATTGATCCCAGCGAAATCAAAATTATTTTAGTTGAAGCCGCCCCAACGATTATTAACATGTTAGATCGAACAAACGCCGCTTCAGCTGAAAATTACCTAAAGAAAAATAACATTGATATCCGGAAGTCATCAATGATTGTAAGTGTCAATAAAGACAGTGTGGATATCAAGGATCAAGATTCAATTGCAACAAACACGTTGATTTGGACAGCTGGTGTTAAAACAAGTTCACTAGCAGATAGCCTTGGAATTGATGCTGGTCATGGTGGCCGTTTGATTACTAATCAATATCTCCAAGCCAAGGGATTTGAAGATAGTAGTATCTATGTTGCTGGTGATGACGCCAATGCCACCGAACAAGGAGCTGAAAGAGCGGTTCCCCAAACAGCTCAGGAAGCCGAAAACGAAGCTGTGGTTACTTCAACCAACATTGCAGCCGATATTGACGGTTCCCATAATTATATGGAATTCCATGATAAGAATATGGGGTTCACTGTTTCGTTTGGCGCTTACTACGGAATTGCCCAAGTCTTTGGCGGCAAGCGGATTCGTGGTTGGATTGCAACAATTATGAAGCACGGTTCAAATTTACTTTACTTCTGGCGAATTCGCTCGGGCTACTTCATGTTCCAGTATATTCTTGATGAATTCTTCAGGGTAAATGACAATCGGACCGTCTTTGGTGGCCACACAGCCCGTAGAAGTAATGTTTTGTGGAGTGTACCCCTCCGATTATTCTTTGGGTTAGCCTTGATGATTGACGGAATCAGCGCGCACTACCTTCTAACTGGTAGTGGTGGTTTGGCAATTTGTGAAGCGATCCTGGGCTGCCTAATCTTCTTTGGATTATTCACTTGGATTGCCAACCTTGCCATGATCATCCTATTCTTCGCAGCCATGATGTCTTGGCCAACGACTTGGATTCTGTTCGCTGCAATTGCCTTGATGAATGGATCTGGTAGATCATTTGGTTTAGATTACTGGTTTGTTCCGTGGTTACAAAAGACTTGGGGCCGTTCACGGTATGGAATCCCACAGTCGCTGTATAAAAATAATGATTAACTTTCAAGAAATACAACAGAATTAGGTCCAAACAAAACAGCCAACAATGAGCAGACGTTCATTGTTGGCTGTTTTGTTTGGACATTGTGGGTAAAAGGATTGTTGTCGGTATGACTTTCTCTTTAATTTTAATCTAGTAATTGTTCTCTTTCACGTAGAATTGGCGCACTCCGCAAAGCAAAAGATTGCATGCAAGAACCTCTAACAAAAAATGCCCCTTACTTGCCTGGAATTTCCACAATATAACGACCGTAATGCGGCACCGTCACAATTTGCATTCTCGCTTCAAAGACAGCTCCCAGTAGCTCAGAATCATAACACTTTTCCGGGCTACCTTCAGCTACTAATTTACCATCCTTAATTAACCATAATTCGTCACTAATCTTAAATGCTTGGTTAATGTCATGTAAAACCATAACAATTGTTATCTGTTCGCGCTCATGAAGTTGCTTTAAAATAGCCATCAGATCTGTTTGATAATGAATATCCAAATAGGTGGTTGGCTCGTCTAAAAGGAGATACTCCGGTTCTTGAGCCAAAGCAGAAGCTAGCCATACGCGCTGTTGCTGCCCACCAGATAACGATGTCATAGGCCGCTGAGCTAATTCAGATAAATTAGTCATTGCCAAATACTGCGTAACTTCCTCATCAGAAATAACGTCAAGCAACTTGTGATATGGCAGTCTGCCGGTCTTGACAACGTCAATCACTTTTATTTCGTCATACAGATCGTTTTTTTGGCTCACAATTGCAAGTTTGCTAGCGAGTTGTTTACGTGAAAAAGTATTAATCGATTGATTATCGAGAGTTACCTGACCGACCGTTGGCGTTAAAATTCCGGCTAACAACTTTAAAATGGTTGATTTACCGGAACCATTGGGACCAATTATTGAGATAATTTTCCCTTTAGGTGCTTCTACTGAAATGTCATGAAGAACTGTCTGATGTTTTGGATAGCGGAAACTAACTTGATTTAATTCCATTCGACAGCCTCCTTTGTAACATCACAACTAAGAACGGGCCACCGAGTACCGTCATCAAGGTTGCAGCTGACAGTTCGCTTGGTAACACAACAATCCTACCAATCGTATCCACGACCAATAGTAACCAAGCCCCCAGTAACATCGACATTGGAATAAGTGTGGTATAGTCCCGTCCAACTAAGTGTCTCGCAACGTTAGGAACAACAATCCCTACAAACGGGACAATTCCCACAACCGCTGTTGTTCCAGCCGAAAGATACACCATTACTGCCAACAACGAAAACCGCATAAGCAATGGCGATGCCCCCTTCGTCTGCAACTGAACTCCCGATAACTTGAGATAGTTGGCCCATGGTGAAACTAAGACCGCAATTAGCATCCCGCTAACCCCCAGGATCAAGAGCCCAGTTGTATCTGACCAGGTAATCCCGTTTAACGATCCGGTTGTTGTTTGTGCCATTCCATCAGAGAATAACTGCTGGAAGCCCGAAAATGTCAACATTAACGCAACCCCAACAATAATAAGTTTATAAGGGCTTTTTAGCACTGAGCGAGACGTTAAAAATAGTAATGCAAAGGCGCCACCAAGTAATGCATCAATCAATTTACCACCGGTAAAAGTTGGTAATAAGAACCCGCCAAACGTGACGAAGAGTTCAGCGGCACTGGTTATTCCAAGAATACTGGGATCGGCCAAGATATTTTTAAATGCGGACTGGCTAAGAGCCCCTGCCACTGCTAACATTGCACCGCATAATAATGCTGCTAAAATCCGCGGCGCCCGGATTGTTAGCAAAATTTCATTTTGATTTGGATGATGGCCTGAAAATGCACTTATCATCTCTTGAGGCGAAATGAAACTCGCACCAAGGGTAAACGAAATTAATATCGTTACGATCAATAGGCAAATGATTACTAAGTACCAAAGCTTCTCTGAGTTATTCATCAATTACCGCTCCCCTTTGAGGGATAGAGCCAATTAGAAACGATTTTAATCGCCTGTGCTGCCCGCATATTGGCTGTCGCGTCAAAATTTGGCTCTTCAAGGTTATAAACCCGATGATGTTTAACCGCTGAAACCGTCCGCCACATTGGGTCACTTTTGAACTCAGAATTAAATTGGGGGACAACAATTTGAGGCAATGCATGGGCCAATCTTAAAATAACTTGGGGATTTGCCCGTTTAATTTCTTCATCATTTGGCTGTATATATTCCTGACTCTTTGAAGCAAAAACGTTTTTACCACCAGAAATTGCGACCAAATCGCCAACATAAGATTTGTTAGTGGCAATCATATATGATGCTCCGGGCAGTCCCATTAAAACAAGCACTCTGAGTTTGACTGCATGTTTTATCGCTACCGCTTTTGCGCGCTGTTTAGCTTGCTTAATTTGATTGATAGCATTCGTTGCCTGAGATTTACGATGATACGTCGTCCCCATTATTTGGACGGTCTGTTCTAATTGAGCGACACTGGTCAAGTCCAAAAAATGGGGCTGAATATGCCGCTGCTTAAACGCTCTTCCAAACTGATCCTTTAATGTCGTAACAGAATAGACGACCGTTGGCTTTAATGCTGCAATCTTTTCCACGCTTGGATTCATTGGGTTTCCTACCCGAGTAACATGCGTATACCGCTGAGGTATCTTGTTTTGAGTTGTGGGTATCCCCACCAAGGGTAGCTTTAACTTGTCAGCAATTTGAACCACCGCATAGGTTGTGGCAACAATCCTTGGCTTTCGGCTGGCGCTTTTCCGACTTTGATTGACAAAAAACGTGCCTGCTAGTCCCACAATCAAAACCAATGATAGTACAATCAGGGCAATTTTTCTTGAACCTTTCATCACAATTCGCCCCCTAATGCCGCAAATAAATCCAAGCCCCAGCTGAAATGGCGGCTACCGCAACGACACCGCCAACAATCCAACGGGTGCCGTTATTTTTATGGTGACTTTTTTGCGGATCATTAGACTTAGGTTTTGCAGTATCACGGGAAGATTGCGTTTTATTTGGCTGCTGAGTTTGTTTTTTCGAACTTGCTTTCTTAGGCGTCTTCTTGTGAGTTACCTGACTAGGATGCGACTCGGACTTGGTTTTAGCATGATCGTTAACAGCACTTGGTTGCTGTTCCTTGGGTGTTTCTGTTTTCGAGTTACTGACTGACTTGGTGCTGGGCTTGCTGGCTGTCGAAACAACAGCTGCTTTGTGGGTGGTCGAAACAGCGTGATGGACAGACCTAGGTGCCTTAAGCTTTGGTAGCCCGGTCGGATTAAACTCAAACGTAATCAAGTGGCGAGCTTTATAGGCTTTTGGTACGTCAATTGCCAATTTTGCGTTAATTCGTTTCTTCAGGTTTTTCGTGAAGAACGAATAATACAAACGGGAATTGCCCGCTCGATCCCTGACTTTCCGGATTGCTCGTGGCGTTTGCCCATCTACCCAGAGTACTTTAACGGGAAACGGAGATAGACTTTTAGCGGTTTTAATTTGCATCGTGACGTAGTAGGAATTATCACGAACAACAACGGCTGCAGGATGCACAAAGTAGCCTGTTGCCATTGAAGTTTGGTTAGTGCCATATTTTAGTGACTTGTATGAAATCGACTGCGCGTTGGCTGTCAATGGAACTAGCAATAGAATTCCCAATATCACAGTGACTGATAATAGAAATTTATTGACCGATCGCATTGATTACCCTCCCATCAGTTGTTTGCTGATTCGAGGCAATAATTTTGGCAGCCTTGTGTGCCTTTGCAGGCGCTTTTTGACTGAATTTAAATCGAATTGGGAATGTTTGGCTGATCTTCATATATGGAACGGTGACATGAATCGATCCTTTGATTAAATGCTTTAACGTCTTAAATGATGCAACGTTAAATGAGTAAGTCATCGTATAGGTTTTGGAAGTTTGACCAAACTTCACGGTTGAAGCCTTCACCTTACGATTATTAATCGTTACAGGACGAACAGCTTTACTGCCTAATTTTAAACTCTTATTATAGCTAACTTTTAATTGGACATTATAATGCTTATTGACTTTTTGAATCGTTGCTTTTCGAGTGTAGTATTTGTTAGCCATTGACTTTGAATTAGAAGATCCCTTCAAAACAACGTAGGTTCGAGTTGTTGTTGGTACCTTGGCTTTCTTTGGCGTTACTTTGGCACTGACAGCAACTGGTTTGGCAGGAGTGGAACTACTAGTGCTAGTTGGCGTTGTGGCTGCTGATGTCTGAGAGGGTGGTGTAACTACAACTTGACCATTATTCGGCGTTACATTAGGCGTCACGGGTGTATTGTTAGATATCTTAGTAGCTTGTGACCAAGAAAAATCAAATAGTGCCCATTGATTCATCGGAATTAACGCGTCATTAGGTCCAAGCGGAACTTGGAGTGAGAAGTCAACCGGCAAGACTTCATCAGGATTTGCTTGTGTAAATGCTATCATTCCCGAACCACCATCCGGCTCCTTGCTATACACCGTTGGAGAAACTGTCTGATCACCGATAGTCATTGAATTTATAAAGGTGACGCCCTTTACTAGTTTTAAGGTAATAAAATAGTTGCCTTGTGAAACATTAACGGAAGCTGTTGGATCAAAGAATTGATTGGCAACTGAACTCTGAGTTGGATCTGCTTTTTGCCACAGTTTCATTGGAACCGTGTAATTTCCATCTGTCAAATTCGCAGGCGCGGCCTTGGCTGAGTTAGCAAATATACCCCCAAGGAATATGAATGCGGTTACAAAAAATAGCAATTTAAATCCGTGCAAAAAATGACTCTTCATGTTGATTCCCCCTAAAAGTGATCTGAACCAGCCAGTTAGAAATCCATCCATAGTTTGATACAGCATTTATATGTTGAACACTTATGCACAAGCTTCCAACTGGCAGAACTTTCTAAGATTTGTAAGCAGTAGATAGTACACAACGTTCAACTTACAGACTTAGTGTACCATTCTACATGAAATAAGGAATAAAAAATGAACAAAAATTTGGATGAATTACCTATCACCGTTAGTCGTATATATTCATATCTAATTGATGAATACATACGACTAACGGTGACACTATTGAAAGGGCACTAAATAAAACGACAAACTTTGAAAACGTATTGAGAACAAAGCCCTTATAAGACGCTAACACTAAAGTATTTAATAAGCAGTTTCCGGGATTTGAACCCGGGACCTTTTCCTTACCATGGAAATGCTCTACCTTCTGAGCTAAAACTGCAATGGACGAAACAATCAAATGATAACAAAAAAGCCTCTGATAGTAAGTGCTATCAAAGGCTTTAGTTAGCGTGGCAACGTCCTACCCTCGCAGGAGGC
>NZ_AZEB01000022.1 GCF_001434135.1 Lentilactobacillus kisonensis DSM 19906 = JCM 15041
TCAAAAATCATAGATCTTGGACAGCTTCTTAAGAGATTTTAGACAGCTTCTCAGGAGTTGCTGGTAGCGGTCTAAAAAACGGGCCTCTAATTGATGGACAAGGTCATATTTGTCATGATAGTGGTCATAAAAAGTTTTGGGATTGATTTCGGCTTGTTTTGAAATTTGACGAACGGTTACCGATTCAAATCCCTGCTCCAAGGTCAGGCTAACAAAAGCATGTTCGATTGATTTGACGGTTCGTTGAACGCGTAAGTCCATTTTAGCTAATCTTCCTTCAAAAAGTAATGGTTAGGACGAGAGTGTTACTTATGTAATAAGTATAGCATGTTTGACCATTGAGCAGTTACGTGATTCCTTTTATACTCGATTCATGCTTAAGCGTTGATTAGCAGATAGACATGGAGGAAAAACGATGAAAATTAGTAAAATTATGAATCAACCAGAAAATTATAAAAGGTTAGGGATCAACCCGAATAAGCTTGAACCGTGGGAGGATGGTATCCGCGGGACGGATGCGGCTGGCCAAGCGGAAATCTGGTATTTAGATTGTTCCTTTGATGATGGTTCTACTTTGGTGTTGGGAACGCGCACAAAGTCAGCCGCCCAACAGAATAAAAAAGGCTATAATCCAAACATTGCCATTAACTACACGAAGCAGGGTGAACCCACTTTTTTTGATTATCGATTATACCAAGATAGCCAGGTTAGCATTAGTCAACAGACCTGTGATTTGAAGTTTGGGCCAAATTATTTGGTTGGTGAGGATTTTACGCATTACAATTTCCACGTGGAACCCGAACTCGACCAGGAAATCGTCATGGAAGGAAAAAAGAGTGTTCAACACAAGAGTAAAATTGACCTCCACTTCGATGCAGAGACAAAACCCTTTCGACCAGGAACGGGCTATATTACTTTTGGCAACGTTGAGACCTATTATAATTTTATTTGTGTGACGCGCTTAAAGGTTAGCGGAACCATTTTAATTGATGGTGAACAAAAGGCGGTAAGCGGTTCGGCCTACTATAATCACCAATGGTCTAACATTAGTCCCACGGTGGCTTTTCACCATTGGTTATGGGGTCGGCAAAATATCGGGAAATATAGCGTGTTGATTTATGATATGGTTGCAAGTCAACAATTTGGGTTGACTCAGATTCCACTGTTTACCATCGATGATGATCAGGGCAATCGTTTGCTAGAAATCACGGATGAAAAGAATGTCAAGATTGAGATGCTCGACACTTATGTTCAACAAGCGACGAACAAAGAGTATCCATCAGACATTCGGTACACCTTTTCTAAAGGGGATATTCTGGTAACCTATGAAATTATGCAGCCAACTGAAATCAACACAATTGATATTTATGGCTTAGCGGACGACAAGCAAAAACAACAATTTGACGCTATTCAGCAACAGCCGACTTATACGCGTTAACAATGCCAAAACTCGGTTGACGATTACGCGTAACGGGCAGACCGAGACCATTGAGGGGACCATGCTTTACGAATACAATTTTGGTGGTAAGGGCCTATTGCCAAAGAAAAAATAAGTAGATCCTAAAAACGGAATACGGAAAATTAAAAACCGTCAACGGATTTACGTTGACGGCTTTATAATGTTATTAATTCGATAAGATAGCAGTCATGTTTCAAGAATCAGTTTCCACCAGATTCTTGGAGGTAATGTCCCTCATAATTACTATTATTATCGTATTTATGTGTTGGCAATATTGGACGATTAATCGCATTCTCCCCAATTAGTCTCCTAAAAGGTGAAGCGTTTGTCGATTGCATTAATCGATTGATCACAAGTACGTCAGTACCTCAATGATCAAAACCACCGAGAAATTGTATTAACCGAATTCCCAAATGAATGAGGCATCTAAACAAACGAAGTCGAGGAATTTCTTGTGATGCATCTAGCACTAAAGCTAATAAGCAAGAAACAAACCGTTTAGATACTCAGACAATTAATGATTTTGGGAAAATCGATTGTAACAATTTCTCGTTAAATCAAAGCTGTGAGGGAAGTTATCACAACCGCTTTTCCCTTGGTAGACTGATGCTTCGACGCTCCAGGATCTATAAATTCAGTTGTCATAACTCTCACCTCTTTAATTAAAGTTTTTAGTTAGAATGAAAAATGTCCAGCCGCGAACGACTGGACACACAAAATAACACTTTCGCCAGTCGTTGAGCTTTAGCACTATGTGATGTAGTTATAATAACAGCCACGTTAGTCCAAGCCTTACTTTGACTGGGACAGCTGACTCATTGGCGTTTTTCGACGTTTCTGAGCAGTAGCATTTTTCACATAGGAGCCTCACCTAACAGCTATATTCATTTATCACTCTACACGTATCATATCATATCGAATCGATGCTTGCAATTATAAGGATTAGATAGTGAGCGGAGCAAAGCGGTTAGAAAGCGGAGCCTAAGTTGCTTCGTTCAGAAATCCTGGGCTTGGATTTTTGAACGAAGTGGCTTAGGTGCAGCTTTCTGCTTTGCACAGCAGTCCTAAAAATAAAATAGTTAGGAATGAGACTAAGCCATCAATTTTCGTGGCATGGCGGTTTTGACCACCCATCTGATATTGATTGAATACTGCAGCTTCCAAAATTTAACACGTGCTATCGACCTCTCAGGGTAGACTAAGGCCCACTCAGCCTAGATTAAGTGAGCGGGTCTTAGTTACAAATCATTTAAAAAGAATCAATAACGGTGCGTTAAAGTCAGGCTACATATTATCCATTCCCGGAATGTGTAAATCTGCTACCTTAACGCCACGCTCTTTGGCAAAAGCATTCATTAGCGTATCCATGTCCATCAACTTATATGTCTTTGGTTGGTCAGGATCGTAGACTTCAAATTGGGCCATCATACCGCCGTCTTCGTGTTCAATGATATGGCAGTGGTTCATGAAGACGCCAAGATGTTCAAACCATACCTTTAAGCGAACCGTTTCTCCAGGATTAACGCCAACCGTGTCCTTTAATCCGTTTTCGTTTGGATAAGGAGCCTGGCCGTTTCTTGAAATCACACGGAATTGGGTGCCATGCATGTGGTAGGGATGCACCATGCCATTACTTTTATCGTTTGTGTTGGAAATATCCCAGTATTCAACGTTGCCAACTTTCTGGCGGTCATCAATTCGCTGCATATCAAATTTCTTATCGTTCATCATAACTTCTTCGTCCATGCCAGACATAACAACCTTATGAACTTGCGTGCCCGGCGTTACTTCAGGATTTGGAATATCAACCAAGTGATCAGGGATTTTCGTGTTGTCAGGCGTAAATTGATGGATTCTGAAATGAACGATTGGCACGTCATCACAGTACAGTGTAACCGTATCGCCAGGCTTATAATCACCAAAGTTCACAATGATCTCGGCCCGCTCAGCACAGGTCAACATTAAGTGGGTAAAGTCGACTGGTTCAGGTAAAACACCGCCATCTGATGCCACCTGGGTGAACTTGAGGTCATCGCTAAAGTGAAGCCGCCACTCACGACGGTTTGCACCATTGAGAAGCCGCAGCCTGAGTCGTTGGGTTGTCACATCGAAATAGGGGTTAATGGTCCCGTTGATCATTGGGGTTGGCCCCTGGACACCGTCAGGATCGTAGTCGGCTAAATAATCAAATTGATTGTTTTCGTGAAAGTGACGATCCTGCAAAATTAGTGGAATGTCATCCACCCCGTAATTTCTGGGGAATGGCAATTTAGATTCAATGTCATCCTTAACAATAACACCCGTAGCGAGCCCCTTCCAAACATGCTCAGCGGTTGATGGGCATGGATGGGCATGGAGCCAGAGAGTAGCGGCCGGCTGATGACATTTAAATTCGATTTGAGTACTCTTACCAGGATAAACTGGTGCATGGCAGCCACCGTCCGTAATTGGGCCGGGAACATTCAGACCATGCCAGTGAAAGGTTGTTAATTCTGGTAACTCATTTTTCAAAGTAATATGAATGGTTTTGCCATTTTTGAAAATAATGGTTTTACCAAGAAGGGGCGCGTTAAATCCCCAGGTTTTTGTTTTAGTACCTGGTAATAACTGAACCTCGCCAGTTTGAGCCGTGACCGTATAATACATATCCGTATCAGTTTCTTCATCTGGCTTTAATGGTTCTGGAATTGCGAGCGCTTTTTGAGGAACTTTAGGCGCCTCCAGTGGAATAAAGCCACCATCGTGCGTGTTATAAGCAGGTTCATCAAAAAAATAGTCCGTATAAACTTTTCGGTTTGACATAAGTATCCGCATCCTTTGATTAATTTGGATTCCCTTTAATCATACTACATAATTAGACTACAACCCAGAATTTGTGGCATAATGGATTTATAAGAGGAGGTGGCACTTTGGCAGATGTAGTATCTTTCGATAAGTTAGATGAAGCAGCGACTAAAAAAGCAACTCAAGATTTCATTAATTTTTACTTACGGTGGTTAAAGAAAAATGATCTTGAGATTTTAGCCGAGTACAAAGTGGATTATTATTTAGCTGATATTAATCATTATGTTTTTGAAAACAAGGCCTTTACTCCCGAACAGATGAGAGCAGACTTACTGGCTGACCGTGGTCAAGACATTCGACACGTCATTTCAGTTATTAATCCAGACTATTATTCGAATGGGAATTTAGCCGCTGGTTCATGGGATCAGTGGTACGAAGATAAGTTTAAGAAAATTAGCGTTCGTGACTAGTCGTTTAAATATACTTTCAATTTAGAATTTGCTATCATGAAGTTAATCAATCAATAGTGAGGAGGGATCTTCATGGCTAAAGGAAAGACTAACCAATCAAAGGAAAAGCAACAACAGCCACTACACTACAAGACGGGTGTCGACGTTCATCAGATGGTGATTAATAAGTCTGTTATGTCGCTAAAAGTACCGACTGTAATCGCCCAAAAGAAGGCTCAGGGGCTATTATCCAAGGCCATAGATGATGGAATTACCCCTTACTACCTTAAACAAGAAACGCTTGACCGACTGAGTGGAATTACGCATCATGAATAAAGAGTGAGCGGAGCAAAGCGGTTAGAAGCTGGAGCATAAGTTGCCCCACTCAGAAATCCCTGGGTCTGGGATTTTTGAGTGGGGTAGCTTATGTGCAAGCTTCTGCTTTGAGGAGCTGTCCTAGGAAGAGTGAGCAGTTTTCTGCTTGATGCAGCACGTTTCCACCATGTTGCCATAATTAAATCCCTGGTCTTTGGGGATTTCTGGTTGTGGTGCTTATGTGTAGTTGCGAAGCGGTCCTAATCTAGGTTGTATAAGGACTCCAAAATTTAGCTCTAACTTAACCCTGTACAAGGACAAATGTAAAAATAGATCAGCTATCCAATCTCTGGATGGCTGATCTATTTTTTGAATTCGGGTTATTGTATTGTGAAAATGCGGATTGAAACTAATAATTTGCACATAAGTACCCACTTTGAAAACCCCAAGCCCAGGGAATTCTCGAAATAGGCGGCTGAAGGTTCGATTATTAATCCTTTGCTTAGTTCACCATATTAGTCAAACAACCGATCACTATCTTTATTACTCCTTGCCCCAACCAAAATAATTTGCAAGGTCACAATGACCATTTGTAGTGCTGGCAAGTAGTAAAGAGCAGCGATTGTGATTGGAAGTTGGATGGCCGCCATTCGCCAGTCACGCATAAACCGGTAAATCGCCATTTGGCGGATACTAGCCGCTGCTTCTGGCCGCTGATCACGCTGATTAGCATTTGCTAGCATGTAGGAAAGGATAAAATACGATACTGACCATAGCAGATAAACGCCGAAATAAAAGATTTCTGGTCCCTGTTTGTTCAAACCACGGCCCACCCAAGCAGTCGCAACGGGAATAAAGGACGTCGTGAACATCCAAAAGTTATTTGCCCAATAAACGCCTTTAGTTACTCGTTTAGTCTTCGCAAACATGTAATGATGATTGTACCAAGCAGTTCCAATAAACAAATAACCAACGGCATATGAAATCAAATATGGGATTTGATCAACCACTGCTAAAATTGAAAACGATTCAGGTGTTTTAAATTCCAAGATCATAATGGTTAAGATAATTGCTAGAACAGCATCGGTGAATGCTTCCACTCGTGTTTTATTCATTTTTAAGCCCACCCCCTAAGAATAATATACGGCTTTTCTGGTGATAAGATTAGGAAACAGCCCGTTAACTTTAGGATGATCAACGATAAGGGACCCAATTATTAAAAGGATGATTATGATCAGTCATTTACTAATTCGGTTGGTTAAGCTGGCATAAGATGATAGAATTATTGAGTGGCTCAATGAATGGGAGACCATTAAACAATAAACAAGCATTATTAAAGTTAGGAATTGGTGACTTAATTGAAAATTTTTAAGGAAGTATTCAGCTGGATTATTCCAATTGCAATTGGATTAGTTGTTGGCTTTGGAATTAAACAATTTGTTATTTCAGCAGACTTTGTTGATGGCGATTCAATGCAACCCAACTTGCAGAATAAACAAATGGTAGTCAGTTTAAGAACGGCTAAGATTCATCGAAATTCGGTGATTGTTTTTAATGCTCACGGAGAAGATCCGCAGGCGACTTCAAAAGACTATTATGTCAAACGGGTGATTGGATTGCCTGGTGACACGGTCAGAAGCCACGATGGCAATATCTATGTTAATCATACGAAACTTTATCAGGGCTATATCAGTGCTGATCAACGAACTAGCGGGACTGGTGATTGGAATCTCAAGTCATTATCTAGTCACTGGGTAGGCGATAAACAAGTGACGAAAATTCCTAAAGATAAATACTTTGTCCTTGGCGATCATCGGTCAATATCTGATGATAGCCGTTATTGGGGATTTGTTGATAAGGATAAGATTCAAGGCGTGACGAAGGCGTTTCCGTTCCAGAAAAAGAGTCATCAAATTAATCAGGCATATAAGATTGGTAACTAACCTCACTTAGGATTCATTAATGGTGTGAAAGCACTGGTAATGGGTCCTATTTTTAGAACGGATGCTGAATCACTTTACCACAGGGACTGTTTCGCTTAGTAGCAATCTGCCCGTAAGCGCTGTAAGTGAACTTGTCTCAAAGGAAGTGTTTCGATCCTTAACCGCTTTACCGCTCACTTACTTGCTTTTTACCGCAATCTATAATAATCTTATATCATACTTATAAATAGTAAGTGGCAGGAGGAAGAATATGGTTGATGTAGACAAATTACAATTTGGGTTAGAAACGTTTGGGGACATTGTTTCTGCTGAAGATGGCACTCTCTTAACAGCGGGACAATCAATCCGCCAGATTGTTAAAGAGGGCGAACTGGCCGACAAATTAGGCGTTGATGTGATTGGGGTTGGTGAACATCATCGACCGGATTATAGTGTTTCTAGTCCTGAGATCGTGTTAGGGGCAATTGCTTCCGTTACGAAACAGATTAAATTGGCAACGGCCGTTACGGTTCTGAGCTCGGATGATCCAGTACGGGTATACGAACGATTTGCAACGCTCGAAGGATTATCAGGAGGCCGCGCGCAAGTCATGCTTGGCCGGGGGTCTTTTACCGAATCTTTTCCATTATTTGGGTATGACTTAACGGACTACGACGATTTATTTAACGAAAAGCTGGAAATGTATAGCCAATTAATCAAAGAAAAGCCGATTACATGGCATGGCAAGTTTACACAATCGCTTAAGGATCAAGATGTCTATCCAAAGACTGATTACGATGGCATCGAAACCTATATTGGGATTGGTGGCTCACCGGAATCAATTATTCGAACTGCCAAGTATGGTTACAAAGTTATTTTAGCAATTATTGGTGGTCAGGCGGACCGATTTGTTCCTTACCTTGACCTCTATAAGAAGGCAGCCGGTCAATTTGGAATGCCGGTCTACCCAGTGGCCGTTCATTCCCATGGTTTTATTGCCGATGACGAGGATGAAGCGGTTGAAGTGGCGTGGAAGAATATCAAGGCCAACTTTGATCGAATTGGTTTGACGCGTGGCTGGGCCCCAATGAGCCGAGAACAGTTTGATGGCGAAACAAAGGTTGGATCGTTTTACGTGGGCAATCCGGAACACGTTGCCTAACGAATGGCCCGAACAATTAAGCTGCTTGATCTTGGCCGCTTCGATCTCGTGTATGGCGCTGGTAATCAGACCGCTGCCCAACGTGAACGAATGATTGAGCTCTATGGAACAAAGGTCATTCCCCGTGTTAAAGAGATTCTGACTGAGGAGGGTTAGTCATGGCTAAAATTAAAAACGTTGGCATTCTGGGTGCCGGAAAAGTTGGGATTGTCCTAGCTCAACTTGCTTTAGCTGCTGGCTATAACGTGAGAATCTCAGGCTCTGGATCGGTTCAAAAAATCGCCTTGACGATCGAAACCCTGGTTCCAGGGGCAACACCAGCAACTAATCAAGGCGTTGTTAGTAAAAGTGATTTAGTCATTTTGGCAATTCCCCTTAGTCGTTATAAAAATATTAAGCCCAAGCTGCTTAAAGGCAAGCTGGTAATTGATGCGATGAACTATTGGTGGGAAACCGACGGCATTCGTGAAGAAGTGTTAGATCCGTCATCAACCTCTAGTGAACAAGTGCAAAACTATTTCAATAAGAGTACCGTTGTAAAGACGTTTAATCACATGGGTTACCATAATCTGCAAGAAGAGGCGCGACCAGTTGGTGCTGAGAATCGCAAGGCATTGTTCGTGACTGGTGATAATAAGGAAGCGGTCGATGAGATTGCGGCGTTTGTGGACACCATGGGATTTGATACGGTTGTTCACTATAATCTTGCAGATGGGATTATGACTGAACCCGGTAGTGAATTGTTTGGGGCCAGTTTGACCAAACCAGATTTACAGAATGTGATTGATCATTTTGATGAAACTGAATTTGGAAAGAAGATTAAGGCGGGGAAGAGTGCTTAGTTTTCCGTTAATAAAAACAGCTTTAGCCATGGTGATTGATTGGCTGAAGCTGTTTTTTGATATTTGATTGAGTGAAATTAGAGGTTGATTCTCGGCGGCATGGATGAGGACTACTCCGCAAAGCAGAGATCTGCACGTAAGCACCTCTACCAAAAATCCCAGAACCGGGGATTTCCGGTGGAGGAGACTTACACTCCGATCTCTAAGCGCTTTACTCCGCTCACTTATTAGGACAGCTGCGCAAAGCAGAGATCTGCGCGTAAGCACCTCTACCAAAAATCCCAGAACCGGGGATTTCCGGTAGAGGAGACTTACACTCCGATCTCTAAACGCTTTGCTCCGCTCACTTATTAGGACAGCTGCGCAAAGCAGAAACTTCCACATAAGCACCTCTAACAAAAATCCCCAAAAACCAGGGATTTCTGTTAGAGGAGACTTATGTTCCAGTTTCTAAACGCTTTGCTCTGCTCACTTTAATAAAAGCTCGGTTTCGTCCACTCCGTGTTAGGCTCACCAATTCCCAGGCTTTCATGGTGGTAATCTTGTTTACCAGTTAAGAGGTCAGCGGCAAACTTAGCCACTGCTTCCCGAGAAATTTGGGCATCCTTAAATGGTTCGCCCTTCTTGGTAACGTTAACTTCTGTCTTGGTTGGGTCGTTATAGAGCCAGGTCGTCCGCAAAATCACGTAGTTTAAGTCAGAATTTTCAATCGCGTTAACTGTGTCAACGTAATTAGTCTTCCAAACGAGCCCGGTGTGTTCGCGGTACCAAGCCTGGAATGGACCAGCAACTTCCTTGTAGACGTCTGGTATGGACATTGCGATGAACCGCTTGACACCACTATCGTCTAACGTCTTAATGAGTGGTTGTATAATATCAGGGCTTGTAACCAGTGCAAGGAATACAGCATCTGCACCAGCAAAAGCCTTCTTCAACGCATCGGTATCCTTTAAGTCACCGTCAACTAAGCTCACCCGATCACCAGCAAACTTGCTTAATCGTTTGTCGGCGTTGTGACCAAATAAAACAAGGTCCGCATCACTATGATCTAATAAACGTTGTGCTGTTAATTGACCAATTTGACCGGTTGCTGCTAAAACGACATACTTTGTCATAAATTTTACCACCCTTATTGATTATTTAATGATTAATAACGATTTAATTGCTTCACGATTGCTCATTGCCTCATAGGCGTCTTCAATATGATCAAGGTCGAAGGTCTTGGTGAAGACTTTTCCCGAATTAATTTTGCCATCAAGGACTGCTTGTAACAGAATTTCCTTGTCCGGCTTAGTAACTGAGGCAATCCCACCTCGCAGGCCAATATTTTTCCAGAACAATTGGTTGGACTTGGGCTCAGTTTGCGGAACGCCAACTCGGCCAATGACGGCACCAGGACGGGCAATTTGGCCAGCCTGCTCAATAGCGCTAGTAGCCCCGACACATTCAAGAACTGCATCGGCGCCGGCATTTTCTTTAGTTAGGGCTAAGACATCTGTAACGGCCTGGTCGCCCTTAGTTGAAACGATATCTGTGGCGCCAAATTGTTTTCCTAATTCAGCTCGGTCTTCGTGGTGACTTAATAGGATAATCTTTTCTGCACCTAGTAGTTTGGCACCAATGACGCCACAGAGGCCCACGGCACCATCGCCGATGACAGCCACGGTTGCGCCTGTTTTGATTTCGGCGTTTTTGGCTGCGTGAAAGCCGGTTGCCATGACATCAGACAAGGTTTGCAGGGATGCAAGTTGCTCGTCTGTGTAATCTTCAGGCTTACCCGGTATCTTGACAAGGCCGGAATTAGCTGGTTCGTACTTCATAAACTCAGCCTGATAGCCACCGTTGCCACCGGGCTTTTGGTTAAGGCAGTTACCCTCAAACCCGTTTAAACAGGCAACACAATGACCACAACCATGGGTGAATGGCACGACGACAAAGTCACCTGGATGAAAGTTGTGTACATCAGGGCTAACTTCTTCAATGACGCCAATTGCTTCATGGCCTACCAGTGAATTAGCGGTGCGTTCGGTGATTCCTCGGTACCACCACAGATCAGAACCACAGACGCTGGCCCGGACGACGTGGATCAACGCCTGATTGTCACCATCAATCTGGGGTTTTGGCACTTCCTGGATTTCAACTTGACCAGGTTTAATAAAGACGGCTGCTTTCATTTTTCTCCTCCTTAATTACGCAATGCTTTTAAACTTTGACCAAAGATGCTTTCGATGGCAGCAGGGTCGCGATGATCAAAGAATTGACTTTCGTTCTTGTCGAGGCTGCTCATCAGCTTCATATCATCATCATCGAGGTTAAAGTCAAAAACATTAAAGTTTTCTGCCATGCGGGCTTTATGAACGGATTTTGGAATAACCACAATTCCGCGTTGCATTAACCAGCGTAAGATAACTTGGCCATTTGCTTTACCATATTTCTGACCAATCTTGGCAATGGTTTCGTTGGTGAAAATATCGTGTTTGCCTTCTGCGAATGGTGCCCAAGCTTCTACTTGAATGTTTTGCTTTTTAGCAAATTAAACGGCATCATGTTCCTGGAACCATGGTGAAACTTCGATTTGATTCATTGCTGGCTTAACGTCTGACATTAATTCTAAGTTCATCAATTGGTCGGGAGCAAAGTTAGAAACGCCAATTGACTTAATCTTACCAGCCTTTTGGGCTTCAATCAGCGCCCGCCAAGCACCAGCAATGTCGCCATATGGCTGATGAAGTAAGTAGAGGTCGATATAATCCAGGCCCAACTTGTTCAGAGAATCATCAATTCCTTGCTTTGCCTTTTCATAGGTAAAATGATCCACCCATAATTTGGATGTGACAAAGATGTCGTCCCGATCAACGCTGCTATTATTGATTGCTTTGCCAACCGCTTCTTCGTTTGCGTAAGCGGCAGCGGTGTCAATCAACCGATAACCGGTATCCAGTGCATCACTAACGGCTTCTTCAGCGACGTTTAAATCAGGAACCTGAAAGACACCGAATCCAAGTTGGGGCATTTTATGACCATCATTTAAAGTTACGTATTGCATGATTAAAATCTCCTTGCTATAAGTTTCAAATTAACATTATTTATCTATCAACGATTCCTAGTATACGTTGAGGCTCTGCGGAAGAAAATTACCAATTAAGTATGTTACTATACAGTTAATGCATAGCAAAGGGAGGGTTCGATTTGGCTGTCAATTTAGAGTTGCTGGAAGAACTTGTCGCTTTTCAACGATACGGAACGCTTAGCGCAACTGCTGAGCATTTAATGATCACGCAACCAACGGTCACTCGAGGGATGAAGCGACTTGAACAGGAGCTAGGGGTGACTTTGTTTGATCGTCAGGTTAGCAACCGGATCAAGCTTAATGAGACTGGCATATTAGCTGCCAGAGAAGCCGAGAAGTTGCTAAAAGCAGAAAATAACTTCACGGACAAAGTTCTTAATTATGATCGGTTGAAGAATGAGATTGCAGTTGCTTCAGTGGCTCCGGGACCAACTGGATTCTTGGAACAGATCAAGGGTAGGATTAACGCTGAGCTAATTATTACTCATCAAACTATTAATCCTGATAATGTCATTGGTGATTTGCAAAATTTCAAAGAAAAGCTCATTTTTACCAATCAAGAAATTGTGACTGATGATATTGAATCTATGTATGTCGGGATCGAGTATCTAGGAGTTGGGCTTGATAGCTTTAATCCGTTGTCACAGCAGAAACGACTTAAATTTAAAGATTTAGCTGGGTTGAGTTTCATCGTTGTTCAAGATATTGGCCCTTGGCGTCAAGTGGTCGAAGATAATATTCCAGATGCGTCATTTCTCTATCAAGAGAATCTTAGTGCAATGAGTAAAATTAGTGAGTATTCAAACTTTCCGTTTTTCTTTTCAAATTTAAGTCAAGAAGCTCCCACCACCATCAATCGCTTTGGCAAGGGGAATCGGAATGCACTTCAAATTGATGATCCGCAGAATAAAATGGTGTTTTATGGCACTTATTTAAAGCGTGAACGACCTGTTGTTCAGCCGATTCTCAAGGAAATTGTTAAGGATTGGCCCAAATAAAGCCTACTTTGTAGAAACGGGCCATTTAAACCAGCTTTCTTCGCTTAACCCAAAAATAAGTACTGATACGCAAAGCCCGCATATCAGTACTTATTTTTTTAATTAATGCTCAAAAGCTAAACGGCTTAAAGGGCACTCTAAAACGTGCTTCATCCAACTGACGCTAACAATATAACAAGGGCCATCAATAATCCCAAAACCAGGATTATTGATGGCCCTTGTTATATTAACGCGTCAAACCGTTGGGTTCAGCACTCTATTGTTCTTCATACCAAGTATAATGGAAGTTTCCTGGGCGGTCGACACGTTCGTATGTGTGAGCACCGAAGTAGTCACGTTGTGCTTGCAATAGGTTTGCAGGAACAACTTCTGAACGATATGAATCGTAGTAAGAAACGGCAGCAGCTAATGATGGTACTGGAACGCCGGCCTTTGTAGCAAGCGCAACAACGTCACGAGCTGATTCTTGATACTTCTTGCAGATATCAGTGAAGTAAGGGTCAAGCAGTAAGTTTTGAAGTGC
The DNA here is from genome assembly GCF_001434135.1 of Lentilactobacillus kisonensis DSM 19906 = JCM 15041. Lineage (GTDB taxonomy): Bacteria > Bacillota > Bacilli > Lactobacillales > Lactobacillaceae > Lentilactobacillus > Lentilactobacillus kisonensis. The sequence continues at coordinate 13,525 of NZ_AZEB01000022.1, forward strand.
TGGGTTCTTGTCGTAAGCATCGGTGATGTTTTGCAAGAAACGAGCTCGGATGATACAACCGGCACGCCAAATCTTAGCCATTTCGCCTAACTTGATGTCCCACTTGTATTGGTCTGAAGCGGCCTTTAATTGGTCAAAGCCTTGGGCATAACTCATAACCTTACCAAAGTAGAGGGCTTCACGGACTTTTTCAACGATTTCTTTCTTGTTAAAGTCGATGTCAGCTTTAGGCTTTGGAAGTACCTTAGAAGCTGCAACCCGGTCTTTCTTGAACATTGAAATGAATCGAGCATAAACGGCTTCGGTAATAACTGATTGATCGATACCGATTTCAAGAGCATCTTGTGAACTCCACTTACCAGTACCCTTGTTAGCACCACGGTCAAGGATCATATCAACGATTGGCTTGCTCTTGTCATCGCCAAGGTCATCTTTGTGAGTCAAGATATCAGCGGTAATTTCGATCAAGTAACTGTCAAGTTCACCCTTGTTCCAGTCCTTATAAATGTCAGCTAATTCGTCAACATTGTAACCAGCGAGGTTTCTTAAAATGTTGTAACTTTCATCGATTAACTCTTCATCACCATATTCGATACCATTGTGGACCATCTTTACGTAATGACCAGCACCGTTAGGGCCGATGTAAGTAACACATGGTTCGCCATCGGCAGGAGCCTTGGCAGCAATTTGCTTAAGAATTGGTTCTACCAAGTCATAAGCTTCTTTTTGGCCACCTGGCATAAGTGAAGGACCTTGTAAGGCACCAAGTTCACCACCAGAAACACCCATGCCGATAAAGTTGATTCCTGATTTATCAAGACGGGCATTACGAGCCATCGTATCGTGGAAGTTTGTGTTACCACCATCAATTAAAACATCACCCTTATCGAGTAATGGCAATAATTCATCAATCACAGCATCGGTTGGTTTTCCAGCTTTAACCATCATGACAATTCGACGAGGGGTTTCAAGAGACTTAACGAAGTCCTCGATTGTATAACTAGGAACAAGTTTCTTGTCCCCATGATCCTTCATAACTTCTTCAGTCTTGGCACCGGTACGGTTGAAGATACCAACGGTGTAACCGCGGCTTTCGATGTTAAGGGCTAAGTTCTTGCCCATAACGGCCATACCAACAACACCAATGTTTGCTTTTTGATCAGACATTTAAAAACCATCCTTTTCTTTTAAGAATTACTACATCTTACTACATCGTTAGTTTACCATCTCACAAGTATAAAGTGAACAAAAAGCCACGTTATAATAGGAATTTGTTCAATTAACATGAAAGATTGTGAAAATGATAAACGGAATTTTGAAAATGCTTTTCACAACTACTTGTTCAGTTTATATACCCATTCTCTGTGATCACGGGCTAGCAACTCATCTGCTGAAACTGGGCCCATTGAGCCTGGAATGTAATTAGGGAACATTGGTTGTTGAATATCCCATACTCGCCGAATTTGGTCAACGAATTTCCAAGCACTGGCAACTTCTGGCCAGCTAGCGAAGTTAGTGCCATCACCCTTCAAAACATCATGGATTAGACGTTCATAAGGTTGTGGTGTTTCCTTAGTCCGCTTAGAATCTTCAAGGAATTGTAGGTTAACTGGTTCCGTGTGGAAGCCTTGTTCACTGTTCTTAGCGTTAACCATCAATGAGAAGCCTTGGTTTGGTTCGATGAAGATCGTCAAAACGTTGGCATTCAAAGGTGTGCTGCCACTTTGTGGGAATGAGAAGATATCTACGAGCGGTTTCTTGAAGACAACGTCCACGCGGGTAAATTTGTCAGCCAATTTCTTACCAGTTCTAATGTAGAATGGGGTCCCTGACCAACGGTAGTTATCAAATAACAATTTGCCGGCAACAAAGGTTTCAGTGTTAGAATCCTTTGGCACACCGTCTTCTTGGCGATATTCCTTAGAATTGCCAACACCGCCATATTGGCCGCGAACAAAGTTGGTTGAAGCTTCGGCAACGTTGTAAACTCGTAAGCTACGTAGGGCCTTGACTTTTTCTTGTCGAATATCAGTATCCTTAAATGCAACCGGTTGCTCCATTGCAAGAAGGCTGACAATTTGCATGATATGATTTTGAACCATGTCACGAAGGGCACCGGAGTTATCGTAATAGCCGGCCCGTTCTTCAACGCCAAGGTTTTCAGCTAAAGTAACCTGGATGTTGTCGATATATCGGTTATTCCAAAGGGCTTCGAAAATGGTGTTCCCAAAGCGGATGGCTTCGATGTTTTGGATCATTTCCTTACCTAAGTAATGGTCGATTCGGAAAATTTGGTTTTCTTCAAAAGCGGCACTCAACTCGTCGTTTAATTGTTTAGCTGAGTCGAAGTCACGGCCAAATGGTTTTTCAATAACTAAGCGGTTAAAGCCGCCGTTATCGGAAAGTAAGTGCTGGGTCTTCAAGTTCTTTGCAACAATGCCAAAGAAGTTTGGCGCCATTGAAATATAGAATACCCGGTTACCGCCCAGGCTGTATTTCTTATCAAGCTCTTCAGATTTTGCCTTTAAGTTAGCGTAGTGACTAACGTTAGTCACATCATGGGTTACAAAGTAGAAATGGCTAGCAAATTCACTCACCATCTTCTTATTACTAGATTCTTTTGCTAAGGATTTTTCAACAATCTCTCGGTATTTTTCATCATCAATTTTGTGACGGGAAGTCCCAATCACAGCAAAGTGTTCGCGAATATTTCCCTTTTCGTAAAGCTTTAGCATTGCTGGATAAAGCTTACGGGTGGCAAGGTCACCAGTCGCTCCGAAGAGCACGATCAAAGAACGTCTTTCAGTTGGCAAAATGTTCACTCCTATCAATAAATTAACTAAGTAATCAGATATATTGTCTATACCAGTTCGCTAACATTATATAACACAAATCTGCACAACAAAAGCGTATTACCGATGTAAATGAATATTATTTTCATTACAATTTTTTTCAATAATTTCATGAAATTTACAGTCAGGGTTTATTAAGAAACCTATAAATGGGGTAAACATCTTAGCACTTTTTAAGCCGATCACTTATAATATAGATTGCAAATTAAAGATTAGGAGTAAGTAATGATGAAGAAAATTAAAATAATTACCTTTTTTGCGGTTGTATTTTCATTCCTAGTGGGATTGGGCGGTACTGCTTCAGCAAGTAGTTCACCATCTCTAAAGGTTAACAATGTCTATACAACTTCCAACAGTGTGAACGGAACGGCTACTAAGGGCGTTTCGATTATCGTGAGAACACCTAACAAAAAAGTACTCTCGACAACAACGGCTGATAGCCAAACTGGTAAGTTTAGTGCGGATTTGCATACGAGCGTCAAAGCAAATCAGAAATTATACGTTTACGCGAGAAAATCTTCAACGTCTTATTTTTATCGAATCATGATCGTTAAGGCGGCTAAAGCAGCTTCAGCCACCGCCTCAACTTCAACTAGCAAGACGAATGCTTCTAATTCATCTAATAAGATCAGCATTAGTGAACCCACTGGAACATGGCGTTCAGGTAATAACAATGGCTACACGGTTGTTACCAAGTTTAGCCAAGCAGGTGGTTTGAACCAAGGACTTTACAAGAACGGTAAGTACCAAGGCAAGCTGATTAACTATGCGAACTACAAGGTCACAACCTACAGTAAAACGTTCTGGGGGATCACGTATCGTCAACGAGGTCATAAGACATACCAGAAGTTCTATCTGAGATTTACTGATAATACCCACTTTATTATCGTAAATAAGGCAAATAAAGCGGTCAAAGTACAGTATGGTAATTCACCATTGCATTATTATAAGTTTGCATTAGAAAAATAAAGTGAGCGGAGAAAAGCGGTTAGAAACTGGAACATAAGTCTCCTCTAACAGAAATTCCTGGGCTTGGGATTTTTGTTAGAGGTGCTTATGTGGAAGTTTCTGCTTTGCGCAGCGGTCCTACTCTATGTGAGATGGGACGATAACTAGGAAGCCAGGAAATGAAATCCCGGGTTTGGATTTTTGGCGGAGAAGGCTTAGGTGCAAGTCTCTGCTTGGTGGAGCACATTTTTTCTGTGTCGCCAAGGCTCTTAGATTTTCGATAATATCCCATTGACTTGAATAGGGATACTAAACTAACAACCAAACCAAACGGACTGCAACTCAAACTTTGTTGCAGTCCGTTTTTCTGTCTACTAAATTGCCCCGTCACACTGTCGAAAGATACTTATTGAGATAGTTTTGTTTTCCGCCAGAATATGCGAGAATGGATAAAGAGATACTAGGCATCATTGAAGTTGACGAAGGGATTGATTAATTGTTTAAAAAGAGAAGTGAAATCCGATTTAATTCGGTCATCATTTATTCATTGATCTTGAACGCAGGGGCGTCATTCATGTGGCCGCTGGTGACGGTCTATATGCATAACTACTTACATAAATCACTGACGTTAGCTGGTCTGACGTTGTTAGCGATGTCTGTTTTTATGATGTTAGGGAATTATTTAGGTGGGTATTTGTTTGATAGGTGGTCGCCGTATTTAACAACCATCATTAGTGTTCTAATCTCTACTTCGGCGATTATCACTTTGATCTTTTTCCATGGATGGCCGATTTTCTCGATTCTGTTATTATTTGTTGGATTTGGAGACGGCTGTTGTATGACCCTATTAAATTCATATGCCGCCAGTATTAAGAGTCGTTCGACCCGGGCCATTTTCAATGTTTTATACATTGGTCAAAACATTGGGATTGTGATTGGAACGTTGATGGTTGGGTTCCTATTGAAGCATGGCGTGACGGTGGTCTTCATGGTCACGTCGCTTTTCTACCTGACGTTGCTGATCATTACCTTAATTGATTTTAACGTAGCGGTTGATCGCCGAGCACCAACAAAAGTGGTTACACCAGGAGCACCACCAGAAAGCAATGTTAATAAAATGGTAATGGCCATTTGTGGGGTTGTTTTGGCAGTTTACTTGGCATACACGCTGTGGGAAAGCGTTGTTCCAGTTCATATGACAAACCTGCACATTTCGTTTGAGAATTACAGTCTATTGTGGACGCTCAACGGGTTAATGATTGTATTCGGACAGCCATTCGTCAATCGGGTTAGTACCAAAGTAAAGCTGAGTACTCAGACCTACGTTGGGGCAACGATCTTTTCGGCTTCATTTGTTTGCCTGATTTTTGCGAAGACTTACCCGGCCTTTATTTTTGTAATGGTTATCACCACAATTGGTGAAATGATTGGTTTTCCCGGTATTCCAGCTTGGATTGACAGTCTATCGACACCGCAACAGCGGGGAAAATTCCAAGGAATGTACAATTTGTTTATGTCCTGTGGCCGTGCGGTCGGCCCGTTATTTGGTGGCATTATTCTCGACTTTGCGTCTTACTGGGGACTATTTTTATTAGCCGCTGGTTTGATTATTATTTTTATGATTATTCTGATGATCGTCAACCGAAGCCAGGGAATGGCAAAGGGAACTAACTAATTAAATTTGAATTAAGCAAAAAGGCCGTAAAACCAGCATATGCGTTGGTTTTACGGCCGCTTTAGTTACTCTTGATCATAATTTTGCTAATAGTTCATAAATTCGTTCCACGTCGCGGCCCGTTCCTCGTAGTTCATAATCAGCCAGAAAGGGGACGTTGAACTTTGAGGCGTACCGACGGGCGGTCAGGCAATACTGTTCGTTGAAGTTTTTGTTACCACTGCCAACGATTCCTTGACAGAGCGATGCGTTTTGATTGTAGTCGATGTATTCGCCAAGCGTGTTGGTCATTAATTCCTTGACGCCAGTGTCGATGCCATTGCCACCATCTAAGTACGTTGGCACAAAGGCAAAGAACGGATCAGTCTCATCGGCGAAGTCGGTTTGTTCCGAAATTTCCTCAAATTCAACTAGTGGATTATGACTATCTTGGTCATGCATCCCCGTTGCATAACCGGCAAGCTTTTTAACGAATGAACGGGTATTACCTTCGATTGAAATAAATAGTATTCGTATTGGACTCAAAATGAACCTCCTCAATAGATATCACTGGGTGATGTATTTCCATATTCCTCATAGTTACTGTACCGATTGTTGGTTAACTTCGCAAGCCCTTACTTTTCGGAATCATTCGAATGGCCCTTCAAATGACTGGCAGTATGTCGAGGGACCTTCTTTTCTCGGTAAAACAATTTGTGGAAGCCAGCAAAGATCATCAGTAGAATGACGATCACCGCACTGCCAGCAGACAAACGTGATCCAAGGATTAACCCTGGTGTTGTGTATTTGAAATGAATTTTGTGCGTTCCAGCAGGAAGACTGGCCCCGACAAAGCCCTTGTTAACGACGAACGTCTTGGCCTTTTGACCATCGACTGTAAGTTTCCAGCCAGTTGAGTAAGGAATCGAGGTTACTAACGTAGCAGCCCGTTTAGTAGTCGCTGTGCCGATAACGTCATTTTGGTGAACGGATAAATTCCGCAGGCCGGTTCGCTTTAATTTGCCCATTTGGGTATCGTAGGATTTATCGTATGGCATTGCAATCAGTTTGACTGACTTAAACTTGATGTTTTTAACCAGGTTAAAGTTGAGCTTGATTGTTTTACGAGAGCTCGTGTTATAACCAAGGTTTAGAACCATATTATTAATTTGACGATAGTTTGAGAGGTTATCCTTGTCATATTGTGCATAACCATTATGAAAGCCCTTGGCCCGAGCATCGAAAAGGTACCCGCCGAACGTTGGCTTCAGTAGGTCATGGCGGGCGGCATTTAGCTTACTAAGCCTTGAATAAAGCTTGTTTTGAAGTAAATATTGGTTCTCGTACCACTTGTTATGATCGGCAATCGAACTATCAGTTTGTTTAATTCCGGAAAGGACTAAAAAGAGTTCGGCATTCTTAGTTTGTTTGGGTTTATTAATCGTGAGGTAATAGTCAAACGGTTTGCCGGTAACATCTGAAGTCATTTCTTTTAATCCGTTTTGGTTTGTATAGTCGTTATTTTCCAGAATCATTCGGTTGGTGGCGAGTAAATCCTTTGTCTTTTGAAGGTTAGCCCCTAAACTAACTTGAGCATGGGGTTGCTTGATAACTTTGTCAGCATCGGCATCACCCAGAATTCCTAGCCGGTATTTAGTTAGCTGGTCTCCGGAATCAATGACCTTAGTCTCATCAACTTGAACGGAATACTTTAGTTGACGGCTAGGGGAGTGGTACGTTAGCGGATGTGTGTTATCACTATTTTTGTTCACAACAGCGCCTTGAGTCATGACCCGTTCCCGATCAACTGGGCTTAAACGGTTAAACGTATTGGGTGAGACGGTTTTAGATTGCAGGTAAACAAGTGGCAACGCGTTATTAGTTTTGTAAATGTTGGTGCCATCCATATTTTCAATTGCTGGAACGGCATTAACCCGTGGCGCTGCCTGAAAGGTTTTGATTTTGCCATTCTTATCACGAATGGGTTTGTAGCCATAGGGGAGTACGGGTGCCTTATCGGTATTAGCTTTAGCGAAGATATACTTAACACCTAGTAGATCATTAAACGCGGTTCGATAGTCCCCTTGGGCAATTGGCGTATTCATTGAGAATTGACTGTTACCAACGGCTTGAGAGAATTTTCCCAGATAGCCATTTTGAAGGGTGAGATACACCGATTCGTCGTTCAGGCCGCTGTTCATTGAAAGATCGGTATTGGTATTCGTGTAGTTAGCTAGATTTTGTAAATGTTGATTGTAATGATAACGGGGGGCCTTGGAAGTTCTAAAGAAGCCGGGTTGTTTAGCTAGATACTGATTGGCACCGTTAAAGTAGTCGTTGCTAAACCGCGTTGCTAACCCACGGTTTAACTGTTGAATCGCTAAATTGCTTGCGTTGGGGCTATAAATACCGATGATATTGCTGGCGATGTTTAGCATGAACACGCTTAAGATAGCGATTTTTTTGGTTGAACTGCGCCAGTTAAAGAAGACGGCACTGAGCACGACGATGACCGTTAGTAGCAAAATACCATAGGTGACGGCATCATGAGGCTTCAAGTTTAACAAGAAACCATTAGTGGCCCAAATGATGGTCAGTAATAGAACTGCCGCGGCAACAAACCAGGCCACGTCTTTTCTGGTGAAGTTGTCAAGATTGTCAATAAAGACGACCGTTGCCATTCCAAAAATGAGGTTACCCAGTAATACCCAGCGGTTTGAGGGAGTTGATAAAGCGTTCATCACGGCTCCAAACGCTGGCAGTAAAATGCCGATTAGGATGACAATAAGGCCAACGTTAGGCCATAGATATTTCTTGAAATGGCGGAGGACATAGATAATGCCGAGAAATGAAACGGCTGAAATGCCAATGACCAGCCAGAAGTTCATTGCCCGCCCCGTTGGCAGGATCGAATCGGCGATATTGAGATAATATTCTGGCGGAAATAATGTCATCCCGTTGGCAAAATTATTGGTAATCCGAGTTGAACCGGTGGCCAACATAATCGTGGGGATGAACACAATGGCAGACATTCCTAATCCCAAAACAACCGAGACAATTAATTTACCAATTGATTTGAAGAGATGGAAGTCAGGGTGTTTCCAAAGACTGAAGGTCCGGATGACTGTGTAGAAAATGGCGCCAATCCCTAAGATCCAGGCAAAGTAGAAATTGCCTAATAAGACGATGAAAACCGCAAAAATGAGTGGCAACCATGATTTATTCGTGAGGACCCGGTCAATGCCGTAACATAGTAACGGGAAAAAAATTAATGGCAAGATGAAGAATGGATGATGTAAGCCAGTTGCGAGTGCATAACCGTTAAATGTATACGCAAGCGCACCGATGACTTTACTGAATTTCTTGAATTTATAAGATGACGCGTATAAGAGAAATGCGAGGCCGGAAGCATACATTCGTAGAAAGACCAGGAACGCAAAACCAGTTTCGATCTGGCTCTTTGGAAAGAGGATAATTAAGTAGTTAAATACATCCCCAATAACGTAATAAGAAAAGTTGGTTAACTGATCGGATCCCAGGCTGATATTCCAAGCCCAGTGGGTAAAACCGCCACTTGGATTATGGATAAACGTTGCAATCATGTGGCGTAGTTGAACCAGAATTGGATAATGCTGTGCCAAACCGTCAAGCTCCCAAATCATTGATCGACCAGTCATAAACAAGCATCCAACTAAAACACAGATTAGTGCGACAAATAGCACCGAATAGGTAATCCAAGCTGGTGTTTTTTGCCATAGCTTTTTCAAGTGAAATCCCTCCAAAAATTAAAGTGAGCGGATCCAAGCGGTTAACAATCGGAGCGTATGTCTCCTCTAACAGAAATCCCTGGTTTTGGGATTTTTGTTAGAGGTGCTTACGCGCAGATTGTTGCTTGGAGGAGCTGTCCTAAGAAAAGTGAGCGGATCCAGGCGGTTAGAAGTCGGAGTATAAGTCTCCTTGGGTAGAAATTCCTGGTTCTGGAATTTTTACCCGAGGTGCTTATACGCAGGTTTCTGATTTGCGGGAAAATCTTAGTTTAATTTTTCCCAGAAGTTCTTATACGAAAGCCACTACTCCTACAGCCGTTCCACAAAATAATAATACACCGATAATATGTAAAAAGGCTGACCAAAAAGTTATATCTTGGGACAGCCTTGTTAATAATGATAAATTAAGTTGCATCGTTTGAGTCGTCTTCATTAGTTGAATTGACCGGCTGATGTTTGGTGACTTCAAACCAATTGATAAATGAATTTTCATAGTCAATGATTTTAAAGTCGAAGTTTTCAAATGAAATGACATCTCCGGCCTTGATATCTGGATAATTATCCAAGAAATAGCCGGCTAAAGTAACTGCGTCAGAGGTCGTAAACTCAGGAAAATCAGCGTCAAAGTAGCGCTCAAAGTCATGCGTTGTGAGTTTGCCGTTAACCTGGTAAGTACCATTTGGCTGCTTGAAAATATACTCGGTAAATGATGGATCAATTTCATCCCGCACGGTTCCAAATAATTCTTCGTAGATATCTTTATCGGTAATAATTCCGGATGTACCACCATACTCGTCAACCACGACTACAATTGGGGTACGTTTGTCGATCATTTGATGCAAAACATCAGTAATTGGGGTCATTTCCGGTGTTGTTGAAATGTCCCTTAATAACCGGTCAACTTTGATCGACGAATCGACTTGAGATTGGCGGATAAGATCGTAAACATACACGTAGCCGAGAATTTTATCTTTATTATTATCGGCAACAACCGGAATCCGACTAAACTTTTTCTGCAAGTATACTTGAACGGCTTGTTTAACGGTCGTCGTGATATCAATAACGACTAACTGGGTTCGGTCAATCATGATATCCCTGGCAACCTTATCGTTTAGTTGAAACGCTCGTTGCATATATAGGTAGTCATTTTGTTCCAACTGGCCACTTTTAACCGCGTTTCGTGATAGGTTAAGGATTTCAGCTTGTGAGAATGACTCGTCATTTTCGTTGGCAACTTGTAGCCCCAGCATTTTAACGATCCCGTTGGCGGAAATGTTCAGTAACCACACGAACGGGTAAAAGATAACATGGAAGTAATGCAGAGGTGTTGAAATGAAGCTCAATACCTTCAGTGGCATGTCAATACTGATGTTCTTTGGTATAATTTCAGTTAAAACAACTTCTAAGTAAGTTAAGATAATAATTCCGAGCACTGCGCCAACTGCATGGGCGGTGGTTGGATCAATCGGCGAGTTATGGATTTCCATGACGTCGACTAGGATTGTAACGACAAATGATTCACCTAAGTAACCTAAAATGATTCCGGCTAAGCTAACGCCCACTTGGGTTGTCGATAGATACTCGTTGAGATTGGTAACCATGTGAATTTCTCTATCAAGCTTTTTGATTCCTTTGGCTTTTTTACCCTTGCCTCGAATCAGATCCTTCTTACGTTCTTCCAGTGCACTGGCTCGTGTCTGAACCAGGGCAAACTCACTAGCAACAAAGAACGCTGCGAAGAAGAAAGTGACAATTACGATCAGTAGGTTAGTCAGTATCTGGCTATCTCCCAAAATTCAATTCCTCATTTCAAATATTAATATTAATACGAATCTTGTAAACTTCAGATTAACTCTAATTATACGCCCGAACAAGAGAATTTTTAAGTTATTTGCGGATTATTGAAAACTGGAGGTAACTTTTTTCTTAATTTTGACAGGAAACAGTGCTACGCTAGTAAGTAGATACAAGATAAGGGGATGTAGGTTTATGGCTGAAAAGGCTAAGGAAAGTGCAGCAGAGAAAAAAGCCGATCAAGCAGAACGAGAGACCGACAAGAAATTTGAGTATTCGGATGACGATGTTAAAAAAGCGGTTGACCTGATTGAACAAAAAGGTTACGTCACTAAAAAAGATTTCAAAGAAATGGATGACGACGATTGGACGAAGGGCTTTGCCGAAAGAATTGACAAGGTCTTCCAAAAGAGCGATGAAGATCCATATATTTACTTTGAAAAGTTTGACTTCGCTGGTGGTGACATTGATTCCATTATTTGGAATATGGATGTTATCAAGAGCAGGGATGATGCTTTGAAAGAGTTGTCGGAAGTGTTGGATAAGAAGATAGTAAGATAAGATAAGTGTGCGGAGAAAAGCGCTTAGCTGCGATCATATAAGGGGTTCATTCCTAAAATCCTGGTTTTGGATTTTAGGAATGAACCCCTTATATGTTTAGCAGCTGCTTTTCGGAGCACCATTCCACTAGGTAACGGCGGAAATCCTGGTTTTGGATTTTAGGGGTGAACCCTTTATATGTTTAGCACCTGCTTTTCGGAGCACCATTCCACTAGATAACGGCGGAAATCCTGGTTTTGGGATTTTAGAGGTAGGACCCTTTATATGTTCAGTAGCTGTTTTTCGAAAACAGAGACTTGTACCTAATCCCTCGTTATAAAAAGTCCAAAGCCATTCAGTCATTGTGCTGCTACATAGATTAGGACCGCTCCGCAAAGCAGAAGTCTGCACCTAAGCTACATCACGCAAAAATCCCAGGCCCGGGGATTTCTGCGTGATTCAACTTAGGCTCCGACTTCTAACCGCTTTGCTCCGCTCACTCTTTCTTAAATTTCCGCCAAACCGTACAAAAAAATGTGTTTTTGAGCCGTTATTTTGTACAATTGACATAAAGCGAGGTGTTGATCACGATGGCTGAGGTTAAGTTAACGGAAATTAGTGCTGACCACGGGCTTAGCGACGATCAGGTTACGCACCAAATTCAAACCGGCAACAAAAATACCGCGGAACAATCCTTGACTAGAAGTGTTAAGGAGATCTTTCGGGATAATATTTTTGCGCTGTTCAACTTGATTAACGTTATCCTGGGGGCGCTGGTGTTTTACACTGGCAGTTATAAAAACTTGCTGTTCCTTGGAATTGCCTTCTTCAACACCGCTATTGGGATTATTCAAGAAATTCGTTCCAAACGCCAAGTCGATAAAATGGTTTTACTGGCGGAGGGCAAGATTAACGTTATCCGTAATTCAAAAACGGTTGCGGTTCATTCCGAAGACATTGTTCTTGGCGACGTTATTTCACTGGGACGTGGGGATCAAATTCCGGTGGATGGCCGAGTGCTGGAGAGCCGGGGGATGGAAGTCGATGAATCACCAATTACCGGTGAGTCGGAAACAATCCTAAAAAATTCCGACGACCAGCTCACTTCAGGAACGTTTTTAGTTGGCGGTTCCGGTAAAATGTTGGTAACCAAGGTGGGGGCTGATACCTTTGTTAACCATCTTTCTAATGAAGCCAAACAGGGTGAAGATACTTCAAGCATTCTGTTGAATACGATTAACCGGATTATTAAAGTGCTGACCTACGTCATTATTCCATTAGGGATTATTTTATTCGTTGCCAAGCTGTACGGGGGCACAGGCATTAATCGAGCAATCTTAGGGTCAGTTGCCGCCATGATTGGGATGATCCCTGAAGGTTTGGTCTTACTAACATCAATGACGCTGGCGGTTTCCGCGATGCATTTGGCAAGAAAGAATACCCTCGTCCGGGATTTGCCGGCAATTGAGACTTTAGCCAGGGTAGATGTTATCTGTCTTGATAAGACGGGAACAATTACCAGTGGGGACCTAAAATTTGTCGACGCGATTCCAGTAATGGCGGGGATCACTAGTGATCAATTGAAACAAATTGCCGCTGGAATCACCTATAGTACGGGTGATAACAATGAGACGGCCAGGGCAATTACGGATGCAATTGAGAATCCGAAGTGGCCGGTCAAAACAATTGTGCCATTTTCATCAGAGCGAAAATGGAGTGGCGGCCAGTTTGAAGACAGGGACCAATATGTATTTGGGGCCCCACAATTTATTTTCAAGAATTTAACGGCATCGGTTAAAGAACAAATTACCAGTAACGCTAAAAAAGGGTATCGGGTACTAGCAATTGCAAAAGTTGATGATTTGAAGCCAGATCAGCCGTTGCGGAATCCACAGATGATGGGATTGGTTTTGATTTCAGACGTTATTCGGCCGAATGCTGCCAATACATTTCAATATTTCCGTAACCAAGGGGTTAACATCAAGGTGATTTCCGGTGATGATCCAACAACAGTCGCAACGATTGCCCAGACAGCAACAATCAAAGATGCCCAAAATGCAATTGATATGTCTACGGTGAAGGAGAACGCCGATTTTGGTAAAATTGCCCAAGAAAATACGGTCTTTGGTCGGGTGACTCCCGATCAAAAGAAACGGTTGATTAGTGCCTTGCAAGAACAAAAACACACGGTTGCGATGACCGGCGATGGGGTAAATGATTTATTGGCCCTTCGGCAGGCTGATTGTGGAATCGCAATGGCTTCTGGTAGTGAAAGCACCAAAAGTATTGCCGACTTTGTTCTCATCAACTCGAACTTTGATGCAATGATTGATGTTTTAAAGGAGGGCCGGCGAGTTATTAATAACATCGAGCGGGTTGCCTCCATGTACCTGATTAAAACAATGTATTCAGTTGCGTTATCGTTTATCTTTCTCTTTTTGGCAGTGGGTTATCCATTTGAACCAATTCAGTTAACACCAATCACGTCGTTAATGGTGGGGATCCCATCGTTCTTCTTAGCGTTGGAGCCTAATTTTTCACGGATTACTAATCAGTTCATGAAGCAGGTATTAATTGTTTCTACACCGGCGGCAATCTGTATTGTTGGCTACATTATCGTGATTGAAATCATGGGATCGCTATTCGGTATGCGTTACGAATTTACATCGACGTTGTGTGTCCTGCTAACCGGCGCGATCTGCTGGTTTGCGCTGGTGATGGTATCACGGCCGCTTAACCGCTTGAAGGCGGGGATGGACTTATTGGTTTTAGCCGCGTTCTTTGCCATCATCATCTTCTTTAATGACGTTTTCTCGCTGGTGTCATTTTTCGACAAGGATATTTGGCTGTATGCTGTCCCACTAATTGCGTCAGCGTACCCCCTTTATATGTTCCTTCAAGGAGTTATCTCAACGTTCCTAACTCAGCGGGAGAAGCGAAAACAGAAACGGCTCAAAGCAAAATAGTTAATAAATCAATTAAAGAGTCTTCACCAAACAACGATCAGGGTGCTGTCCTTCTTCAAAACGACGAAGAAGAATGGCCCTGGTCGTTAATTGTTTGGCAGGTGGAAGTTGGATAGTTTAATTTAAGCACCGATATCTAGTCTAATAAACTAGGTAATGTGATATAATAAAACCAAAGGAGTGATCTTATGAGCTACGACGAAAAACAATACCAGCAATGGGAACAGCGGCTTAAAAGCGTTGAGTTACCATTGTGGGCTGAATTACCCAACTTTTCGTTATACATGGACCAAATGACAGCTTTAGTGAACGATACGTTGGGGCCGATTGGGATTGATAAAGTGACGCCGGCAATGATCAATAATTACGTTAAACATAAGGCAATCATGGCTCCCGTAAAGAAAAAGTACCAGACGATGCAGATTGCTGATGTGATTTTGATTAGCTTATTGAAGCCGGCGTTTTCTTTGGAGGTTATCCGCCATGGGATTGATCAGGTGACCGCCAACATCTATCCGCAACAAGCCTATGATAGTTTCATCAAACACCTCATGTTTTCGTTTAAAAACATTGACGGCCAAAATAATGGGCGGGCAGTGGAGGAACGAAATCTCAATGATAAATTGATGCAGGTAGCCGTTAACGTCATTATTGATCGAATTCAATCTGAAAAATTATTGGAAATCATTGAAAAACCATTAACAAAAGTTGAGAAGTAGTGAAAGCGTTCACATATAAAAATGTGTAATCGCTTTCATTAAAGAGGGGACTGATTATCAGGCCCCTCTTTATGTATCCCTTGCATGAGTAGCGATGAGAAGCTAATGAAAATTATTGTGATTTTTTGAACAAAACTATTTACATTTGAAATAATCGTGATATTATTGAAATTGTGAAATTGATAACAAACATATTTTCATTGGAGGCAAGCAATGATTGAAAACAAAGTAGTTGAAAAGAAACAAGCAAAGACTGAAGGCAAGACCGATGTTGAAACAATGATTAACGGGTTGGTTTCAAAGGCACACAAAGCCCTTGAAATTATGGACTCATTTGATCAGGAAAAGGTCGACCACATTACCCACCAAATGGTAATGGCTGGTCAAGACAAGCATATGGAATTAGCCCAGATGGCTTATGAAGAAACTGGCCGTGGGGTTGCTGAAGATAAGGCAATCAAGAACATGTATGCCACCGAAGAGATTTGGCACAGTATTCGTAACCACAAGACCGTTGGGGTTATCAAGGATGATGAGGAGCGGCAATTAATCACCGTTGCTGAACCCTTGGGTGTTCTTGCAGGAATCACTCCCGTAACCAACCCAACTTCAACCGCATTGTTTAAGTCAATTATTGCGATGAAGACTAGAAACCCAATCATCTTTAGTTTTCATCCACAAGCTTTGAAATCGTCAATTGCGGCAGCTAGGATTGTTCGCGATGCTGCGATTGCTGCCGGCGCTCCAGAAGGCTGTATTCAATGGATTAGCGAACCAAGTATTGAAGCAACTGATAAATTAATTAATCATCCAGGCGTTGCCAGCACCTTGGCAACTGGTGGCCCAGGCATGGTTAAGGCCGCTTATTCTACTGGTAAGCCAGCTCTTGGCGTTGGCCCTGGTAACGGTCCTGTTTATATTGAAAAGACCGCAAACATCTTACGGGCAGTTAACGATTTGATCCTGTCAAAGACCTTTGATAACGGGATGATTTGTGCAACTGAAAACAGTGCTGTTATTGATACTGAAATTTATGACCAAGTTAAGGAACAGCTTGTTAAAAACGGTGTGTACTTCGTTCCTAAGAAGGAGCAGCAGAAGTTATCCGATACGATGTTTGATCCAAAACGTGGGAGTGTCCGCGGCCCAATTCCTGGTAAATCAGCTAAGCACATTGCTAAGCTTGCAGGAATCAAAGTGCCAGACAACACCAAAGTCCTTGCAGCAGAAGTAACGGGCGTTGGTCCTAAACAACCATTATCCGCAGAAAAGCTTTGCCCAGTAATCAGTGTTTACCGTGCTAAGACCCAAGCCGATGCGTTTGATATTTGTGAACAATTACTCAACTTTGGTGGCCTAGGTCACACTGCTGGTATCCAGACCATGGATGACGACGTTTCCCTTAAATTTGGGATTAAGATGAAAGCTGCCCGGGTCCTGGTTAACACACCAGGTGGGCTTGGCGGTCTCGGTAATCTTTACAATGAAATGACACCATCATTAACATTAGGAACCGGTTCATGGGGAGCTAACTCAATTTCTCACAATGTAACTGATTACGACCTACTAAACATTAAAACTATCGCAAAGAGACGAAATAATATGCAATGGATTAAGTTACCACGGGTATACTTCGAAAAAACATCAATTCGCTACCTTGATGACATGCCAGGCATCAACAAGGTATTCATCGTAACCACGCCAGGAATGGTTGAACATGGCTACGTTGACACCGTCTTAGATGAATTGAAACGGCGGCCAAATGAAATTGAATATTCATTGTTCTCAGACGTTGAAACCGACCCAACCACTGATACGGTTGAAAAGGGTGTTCGCCAGATGCGGGCATTCAAGCCAGATACAATTATTGCTTTGGGTGGTGGTTCACCACTAGATGCTGCCAAGAACATGTGGTTATTCTACGAAGATCCAAACACCAGCTTCTTTGGCGCAAAGCAGAAGTTCATTGATATCAGAAAACGGGCTTACCGTTTCCAGAAACCTCGTAAGGCCCAAATGATTGCCATCCCAACAACTTCCGGAACTGGTTCAGAAGTAACCCCATTCGCGGTTATCACTGATTCCAAGACCCACGTTAAGTACCCACTGGCTGACTATGCGTTGACCCCAGATGTTGCAATCGTTGACCCTCAATTCGTTGAAACCGTACCAAAGGGAACCGTTGCCGCATCAGGTTTGGATACCCTTTGCCATGGAATTGAATCATTTGTTTCAACGATGGCATCTGATTACACCCGACCATTGTCATTACAAGCCATTAAGTTGGTCTTTGATAACTTAACTAAGTCGTACAACGGTGACACCCATGCCCGTGAAGAAATGCACAATGCTGCAACACTCGCTGGAATGGCCTTTGGAAATGCCTTCTTAGGGATCACTCATTCAGTTGCTCACAAACTTGGTGGTGAATTTGGGATTACCCACGGAATCGCAATTGCAATCACGGTGCCACACGTTATTCGCTTCAATGCTAAATTACCTGAAAAGATTGCTGCATGGCCTAAGTACGAATACTTCCGTGCAAACAAGGACTATGCTCAAATTGCCCGTTACGTGGGTGTTGAAGGTAAGAATGATGAAGAATTGATCGAAGGATTGGTTCAGAAGTTCATCGAGTTAGCGCATTCAGTTGGCGTAACGATGAGCTTAAAGGCTCAGGGTGTTGATAAGACCAAGTTCGAAGCATCATTGGACCGGCTATCAACGTTAGCATACGAAGACCAATGCACCACTGCTAATCCAAAGGAACCATTGATTGCTGATCTCAAGCAAATTATGATTGATGATTACAATGGTACGAATGTAGAAAAGTAGTAGGGGATTCAAAATCCGAATAAAAAGGCAGTTTCGTTGAAATCCTAATTTAGGATTTAACGAGACTGCTTTTTTATAATGATTACAGGAATTATTATTGTATTGATCTTAAAAAATTAGTAGTTATTGAACCGATACTCA
The DNA here is from genome assembly GCF_001434135.1 of Lentilactobacillus kisonensis DSM 19906 = JCM 15041. Classification (GTDB taxonomy): domain Bacteria; phylum Bacillota; class Bacilli; order Lactobacillales; family Lactobacillaceae; genus Lentilactobacillus; species Lentilactobacillus kisonensis. The sequence continues at coordinate 31,741 of NZ_AZEB01000022.1, forward strand.
CAGTTCAGAATTGCTTGGTGTTCCCTACTTAATTTAAATTAAAAAAGGCCCCTTATTTGACTCTGACTGATCAATCGGGTATCCTCTTTCTTAATTGAATGATCGTTCAATTAAGAAAGAGGATAAATAATGACAAAAATACATGATGAACAACTGAACACCGTATCTCAAGCAGCTGCAAAAACCTTAAAAACATTTCGATTTATGGATATTCCGAATTTTATTCCGATTTCAGATAAGCTGATACTTAAGATGCGCCGGCAATTCCAAGCTGGCGAAGATAAAGTTGAGATGGGCATAATTACGAACCATCACCTTAAGATTCAGGATGTTAAGTTTAACGGCGTAAGTGGTAAGCTGGTTTCATCGCCCACAACTGATTTCACTAAGGGCGTCATTTTTAACGTCCATGGTGGGGGCTTTGTAATGGGCACTGCTCGTGAACGAAATGTCTTATTAGCAGCAGCTGAAACAAGCCTACCCGTTTATTCCGTGGCGTACACCCTTGCTCCCGAGGCAGGTTCCAAGGTTGCCCTGGACGAAGTGTCCCGCTTTTATCAGGGATTGCTGGAAGAGATCGGGCAACGGAAATTATTTGGGATGGGAAGCTCCGCTGGTGCAAGTATCATTACCGCAGTTATTTTTAGGGCCCACCAACAACGGTTGCGGTTACCAGATGGGATGTTGTTGTTTGCGCCCGCACTTGATATTAGTGGGAATGGCGACAGCGCAGTGTTTAACAATCGGCGGGATGTCATGTCAGCTCATCTTGCCCTGCGGATGGCTCAAAAGTACATTCAGGATACCGATCCCAAATCACCAATGATTTCGCCAATCTATGGGGCCATTGGCAGCTGGTTTCCACCAACGTTTATGAGTAGTGGTACTCGTGATATCATGCTTAGTAACGTGCTGCGGTTTGCTGAAAAGCTAGGCGTTGCTGGGGTGCCATATCAGTATGTTATTAAAGAAGGAATGTGGCACGGCTTTCATTGGGAGGAAAATTTGCCTGAAGCAATTTCATCCCGTAAGCAGGCTTGGCAGTTTTTAAATCAGCTGAATGAATAGGAATGAGGTGGTCTGATGCGTGCACAGGACAAAGAGAAGCAGGAACGGATTTTATCGGGAACCAGTCACATTATTATGACGCAGGGGATCGCTGCGGTTTCCCTGAGTAAGATTGCTAAGGAAGCTGGGATTGCGCCTGGGACTTTATATACTTACTTTGACAATAAAGATGCGATGTTAAAAGCGCTTTATTTGGATCGAAAACAGAAAGTAGCCGAAGCGATTACCCAAATTAGCTTGGCTGGTGAGTTTGAACATGAGTTAGATCACTTTATGGACCTGGTTTATGAATACGGTAAAAAGCATTTGGAGGACTTCCTCCTTTTGCGGGAAATTACCCAGACGCCAATTTTAAAGACCCTTGGCGTTACCCATGAAGAATCTTATTCAGGTTATGAGAAACTTATGACATTTGTTTCACTGGGAGTTAAAAATGGCGCGTTTCTAGCTATTGATTACCAAGTGCTGATGGCATATGCATATACACCCGTTATTGAATACTTGTTAGCGATTAATAATGGGACTTTGAATTCAAAAACAGTCCCGTTTGAGATGATTAAGCAGCTATCAAAACGGGCAATCTTGAAATAGTAGTTTCTAAACGAGACGATAGGAGCAGTTTACACATGATAGAAGGACTACGGCAGATTCGTGAATTTGTAGAACAACAACTTGAATATGAAACAACGGGACACGATTACACGCACATTGAGCGGGTCGTTAAGTTGGCTAAGCTGATTTTGAAGGGTGAAGAAGCTGATGAACGGTTAGTGCTGATTGCCGCTTACCTGCATGATGTTAGCGATGATAAAGTCACCACTAATCCCGAAGAAAAGCGAAAAGCAATCACGAATAAGCTTAAAGAAATTGGCAGTGACGATTTATTCATCAAGAATGTGTTTGAAATTATCGATAACATGTCGTACAGCGCCAATCTTAAGACTCACCACAAATTGTCGATTGAAGGGCAGATTGTGCAAGACGCTGATCGCTTGGATGCGATTGGAGCGATTGGAATTGCCAGGACATTTTACTTTGGGGGCCACTTTGGTGAAATGATGTATAATCCAAAAATAATGCCCCGAAAGGATATGAACAAAGCAGAATATCGCAAACGGGGCACCGTGATTAATCATTTTTATGAAAAGCTATTAAAGCTTAAGGATCAAATGAATACTGAAACTGCTAAAAAGATTGCCAACCACCGTCAGCAAGTGATGCTTGAGTTCTTGAGCGAGTTTACGGATGAATGGAATGGCTTGAAATAGTTAAATGAGTCTGAAAAAGCCGTTGAAAAGTAATGAAATAACTAGATTAAATCCTGAAATAACGCTCAAGATAATTGTTAATTGAATAAGCCACCCAAAAAGGGATGTCCGAATTGGTAAGAATGAACTGATGAGGGCAACGATAATTAATAGGACGACGGCTTGCCACAATCCTTGCTTCGCATTCTGAAAGTCGGCGGTGCTTAGATCAAAGCCGCCAATGCAAATGTTGGCGGCGATGACGATGAAAATGAGCAGTCCCGGCCAATTGAAATCGGGGATGGTAATGGGTGCTGAAGTTGTTTGATCAGCTAAAGTAACGACTAATTCGTAACCGTTTGGCAGCAACCACCGGCAGGCTAACAGGATGGCACCGCAGCAGCCAAAAATTGGCGCAATGCCAATGAATAAGTTGCCCATATTCTGGTATATGTTCCGCTGATGCCAGGTGTGGTGAACATAACCGAGTGTCGGATTTTCACTAGAAGGGAACTTGATAAGGCGGAACTGGTTAATTTTGTGGCCGAAAAGAAGTGCAGTGATTAGGTGGCTAGCTTCATGAATCATAATTCCTAAGAAGCCAAAGTAGAGTTGGCCGTTGATCCCAAACCGCGTTGCAATATGTTGCTTGGTATTGCGGTTAATTAGTGAAAGCAACAGGATAAAAAGAAATGGTACTCCGATCACTAATCCGAGTACCAAGCCAATGTTTGTTAAAATTGTTGTCAGCATTTACCATCATTCCTTTATATCGGCAAATTGACCACCGACAAGATCAACTAGCTGCTGAGCATCCACCTTAACGGAGCGGCCAATTTGACCAGATGACACGATGATGTCACCCATTTTCTTCGCTTCTTGGTCGATGTAGATGGGATAATGAAATTTCTCCCAAATACCAATTGGTGTGTTGGCACCGTGCTGGTAGCCGGTTGTTTTGAGTAAGTCCTTTAGCGGCACCATGTTGACCTTCTTATTGCCAGACACTTTAGCAAGCTTTTTTTCGTCTAGGTGTTCGTCAACGGGGACTACGCCAACGACTGGTCCGGTCTTCTTGCCTTCTAATACTAAGGTTTTGAAGATCTGATGCTCATTTTGGTCGACATGATCGACGCTGATCTGCTCAACGTCTCCCTCTTTATGAGTTGGAAATGTCATCTGTTCAAACGGAATTTGATGCTTATCAAGGATCTGTTCAACTAATGTTTTGTGAACTTTTTTATTTTTCTTTTTTGCCATTTTGGATACACCTCAGGGATATTTTATCACATTGTGAAAATGAATTCTGTCTGAACAGAATGAAAATATCTGTTATACTCTAAAGATAATAGATCAATTGGACGATTTAATAAGGAGCAGCAATGACTGATTTAGTGTATCGTACCATCATGAAAGACTTAAAAGATCGGATTCAGGCTAATGAATTTGAATCCAAACGGCTCCCTGATGAACGGAGCTTGAGCGAATCGTATGGGGTTAGCCGAAGCTCGATTAAACGGGCGTTGAATGTATTAGCCAATCAGGGGATTATTTTCAAAAAGCGTGGTTCGGGGACATTTATTAATCCGCTATATCAAAAGAATCAGACGATCTTCCAATATGAAGGATCTAATTTGGGCGTTACTGATAGTTTTAAGAGTGACGGCCAGGTTCCCCAAATTAAGCTATTGGACTTCAAGGTGATCCCGGCGAGTGAAGAACTCCAGACGGAACTATTTCTGGATCCGGGCGAGTTTGTCTATCAAATTAAGCGATTGCGGTCGTTTGACGACAACCCGTTTATGATTGAAATGGGCTATATCCCAATCAGGGTAGCGCCAGAGCTAAATAGCGAACGAGTTGAGGGGTCGATTTTTAATTATTTTGAGGACGCGACCGGCAAATCAGTCACAAAGTCGTTCATGACAATCACCGCGGATCCATCAAGCAAAGAGGATCAGGAATTGCTGGGATTAAAGCCAGTAGAGCCAGTCGGTGTAATGGAAGGCATTTTCTTCCTGGATGATGGGACACCGTTTGAAGTCTCCAATATGAGGATTCATTATAAATATTTGAATTATAATACGTTTGTTAGTTTGGATGAAGATAGTTAGAGTGCGAATGCCCATCGGGAGTTCTCGGAGCCTAACTGGTAAATAGTCATTGAACGGTGGTTTTCCGTTCAGTGGCTATTTTCAGTTAGGTGCAGAGAACTGATGGGCTGAGCACGTTTCCACTAGGTTGCCAAGAACAAATCCAGGTTTTGAATTTTATTGGTGGCCTTTTACATGGTTTAGCATTAGCTTTTTAGAATACGTTTTAGCTAGGCCACCGAAGTGCATCACCAATTGAAAGCTATGAAGGCAGATCTCACCTTCACTCGAAACACCCAATGATTCAGCTTTGAACAAGCATTTTCAGTCGCTCTGAAAAACTTTTATTACAATTTCAATATATTGGTAGACTAATATTTTTATATCGTTCATAATGGCGGTAATGTGTAGCGTTTGAGAGCACAAAATATTGGACCGTATCAATTTGCAAAAAGGTTGACTTTTTACAAATATCGTTTAGTATTAGTGTTGTAAATTGATTAGATGTGAATCTGTCAATTTCTCGAACATTCTATACAGAACCTTTGTTGTTAAATCGAAGAAGGAGTGTTAATTAATGACAGTAGATTACGATTCCAAAGAATATTTGGAACTTGTTGACAAGTACTGGCGTGCCGCTAATTACCTTTCAGTAGGTCAATTGTTCTTACGCGACAATCCATTGCTTAAGAAGCCCCTTGAAGCCAAGGACGTTAAGGTTAAGCCTATTGGTCACTGGGGAACTATTGTATCCCAAAACCTTATCTATGCAGAATTGAACCGTGTTATTAACAAATACGATTTGAACATGTTCTACATTGAAGGATCAGGTCATGGTGGTCAAGTTATGGTTTCTAACTCATATCTTGATGGTAGTTATTCAGATATCTATCCAAACATCAGCCAAGACGAAAAAGGGATGGCTAAATTATTCAAGCAATTTTCATTCCCAGGTGGAGTTGCTTCCCATGCCGCACCAGAAACCCCAGGTTCAATCCATGAAGGTGGCGAACTTGGCTACTCACTTTCACATGGTACCGGTGCTATCTTAGACAACCCAGATGTAATCGCTGCTGTTGAAATTGGTGATGGTGAATCAGAGACTGGCCCATTGGCTGCATCATGGTTCTCTGACAAGTTCATCAACCCAATTACTGACGGTGCTGTTCTTCCTATTATTAACATGAACGGCTTTAAGATTTCTAACCCAACAATCCTTTCACGTATGAGTGACGAAGACTTAACAAGTTACTTTAAGGGAATGGGCTGGGATCCATACTTCGTTGAAGCTACTGCTGATACGGATCATGCCAAGGTTGAAGCAGAATTTGCTAAGACTCTTGACCATGTTATTGAAGAAATCAAGTCTATTCAAAAGAATGCTCGTGAAAACGAAACGCCAGATAACGTTAAGTTACCTAACTGGCCAATGATTATCTTCCGTTCACCTAAGGGCTGGACTGGTCCTAAGAAGGATCTCGATGGTAACCCTATCGAAGGTTCATTCCGTGCTCACCAAGTTCCAATTCCTGTTGCCGCAGGTTCAATGGAACACAAAGACTTACTGATTAACTGGTTGAAGTCATATAAGCCAGAAGAATTATTTGATGAAAATGGGACTGTTAAACCAGAAATCCGCGAAGTTGCCCCTAAGGGTGACCAACGGATGTCAGTTAACCCAATCACTAATGGTGGTATCAAGCCAGAACCATTGAAGCTTCCTAACGTTCGCGACTTTGAAGTTAAATTCGATCGTGGTGTCACTCAGAAGCAAGATATGATTGAATGGTCAAACTGGTTGGAAAAAGTTGCTGAACTTAACCCAACTAGCTTCCGTGGATTCGGTCCTGATGAAACTAAGTCAAACCGTCTTTACAGCTTACTTGATGACTCTAAGCGTCAATGGATGGAAGATATTCACGAACCATTTGATGAAGATCTTTCAAACCATGGCCGTGTGATTGATTCACAACTTTCAGAACACCAAGCAGAAGGTTGGCTTGAAGGTTATGTATTGACTGGTCGTCATGGATTCTTTGCTACTTACGAATCATTTGGCCGTGTTGTTGATTCAATGTTGACTCAACACATGAAGTGGTTACGTAAGGCTTCAGAACAATACTGGAGAAAGCAATATCCTTCATTGAACTTTGTTGATACTTCAACAGTATTCCAGCAAGATCACAATGGTTATACCCACCAAGATCCAGGTATGTTAACTCACTTAGCTGAGAAGAAGCCTGAATTCATCCGTGAGTATTTGCCAGCTGATGCTAACACCTTGTTAGCTGTTGGTGATGTTGCATTCAGAACTTACGAAAAGATCAACTTAATCGTTACTTCAAAGCACCCACGTCGTCAATGGTACACAATGGATGAAGCTCAAAACCTCGTTAAGAATGGTCTTGGCTACATCGATTGGGCATCAACTGACCAAGGTCAAGAACCAGATGTTGTTTTTGCTGCCGCAGGTTCAGAACCTAACTTGGAAGCATTGGCTGCTATCTCAATCTTGAACAAGGAATTCCCAGAAATGAAGATCCGATACATCAACGTTGTTGATCTATTGAAGCTTCGTTCACCAAAGGTTGACCCTCGTGGCTTGAGCGACGAAGACTTTGACAACTTGTTCACTACTGACAAGCCAGTTATCTTCGCATTCCATGGCTTCGAAGGCTTGATCAAAGATATCTTCTTCGATCGTCATAACCATAACTTACACGTTCATGGTTACCGTGAAAACGGTGATATCACGACACCATTTGACATGCGTGTCTTGAACCAATTGGATCGTTTCAACCTTGCTAAGGAAGCTGTTCAAGATATTCCAGCTTACACGATCAAGGGTGGTTACTTCATCCAACGTATGAACGATACGATTGATAAGCACAATGCTTACATTCGTCAAGAAGGTACTGATCTTCCAGAAGTTGTTGACTGGAAATGGGAAGGCCTTAAGAAGTAATTCAATTAACTAATTAAATTACTAATACTAAAGGATCAAGAAATTCAATTTGGATTTCTTGATCCTTTTTGTGCGTATTTTAACGCTTAAGTCTTGATGGATGATTACGGAGACTAAATCAACTATAATAACTAATACAAGGGAGGCTTAATGAAAACTATGGAAATTTCACAAACTGATTTTGATATCTTAGATGCAATTCAAACGGGGCGGGTTGGTTCTGGAACACTGATCAACCACTTCGTCGACTACTGTGACAATGCGATTGGTGGGCACCCACAACCATTGATCGATGCCGGTCTCATTGAAAGCGATGGCCGGACTGTCGATGGCTTGACTGACGCGGGTTTAGCGGCTTGGAAAGACTATAAAGCTAAGCATGAATCAGACGATTAATTAATGATATAAAAAGTGAGCGGAGCAAAACGATTAGAAGTCGGAGTATAAGTCTCCTCGGGTGGGAATTCCGGGTTTTGGAATTTTCACCCGAGGTGCTTATGTGCAGACTTCTGTTTTGTGCAGCTGTCCCATAAAAAATGAGTCCGTTAAGATTGCCGTTATTGGCGATTTTAGCGGACTCATTTTTGGGTCTAGGGGCAGACTAATTTGCTAGGATAATTGCTTTAACTTAAATTGACCAGTATCTTCAAAGAATTTGCCGATTTGTAGTAACAAATCTTCTCGTCCCTTTCGAGCTATGAACTGAATGCCCAATGGTAGCCCATTTTTACCAACATAGGTAGGGAGACTAATAGCTGGTTGACCAGAAATATTAGCCAGTTGGGTAAACGGTGATAGTGTCAAGGCCGGTAACCACTGGTCCCAAATGAGTTGTAGCTGGTCCTGTGGTGAATAATCAGTAATATGGATAAGCTTAGCCATATTTTCGTCAGAAACTAACTGCTGATCGACCCGAGGAGCTTGGTGAGCAGTTGTTGGGGTCAGATACAAATCAAACGCCTGCTGGAATTCATCCATGTCACTTTCGATACTGTCCCAGGTACTTAAAGCCTGACTGTATTGAACGGCGGTTATTGAACGGCCAGTGACGGCTAGCGCCCAAGTTAGCGGTTCGACGTTTTCCTTGATGGTTTGATCGCTAAGATGCATATTGGCAAATAAAGTGGCCGTTTCACCCGCATTCATAACGTAATAACTACGCATAAGAGCGATGCCATCAATTGGTGCATCAGCTGGTTCCACGTTAAATCCCGCTGCCTTAAGAACTTGGACTGCATTTAAAACGGCTTCCTTAGCTTCTTCAGACACTGGGGTACCAACGGGCGATTCAGTTGTGTAGGCGATATTTAAATTCTTAGGTAAATTAGCTAGTGATTCGGCAAACTTGATGTCAGGCCTTGGTACCTGGAATGGTGCGGCCATTTGAACAGTGGTCAAAGCATCTAGGAGAGTAGCGGTGTCGGTGATATCACGGGTAATGGCAAAGTTAATCGAGGCGCCTTGCCAGCCGCGCTATTCGATTGGCCCAGCTGGTACTCGTCCGCGGGTTGGTTTTAAACCGATTGTCCCTGAAAACGAAGATGGAATTCGGATCGAACCGCCACCGTCATTACCACCTGCAATTGGCAACCAGGCACCACCAACCGCTGCAGCTGACCCGCCCGAAGAGCCGCCGGGTTGAAAATCTGTGTTCCAGGGATTATGGGCGTCACCATATAGCATGGCGTCAGTCACGTTTTTGAAGCCAAACTCTGGCGCGTTAGTTTCACCCACGGGAATTAGGCCGGCATTGATGAGTGCTTTAACAAAATTATGGGTAAAAGTAGCTTTGTGATCCTTCAATAACGCCGAGCTACCTGTATCTGGTTCGTCTTTAAATGATTGACCGAGTCCCTTGAGTAAAATTGGAATCCCAGCAAAGGGTTGACCCGTATCGCGGAATTGTTGGGCCATTTTAAGCGCTCGATCAGACCATAAACTGGTTACGGCGTTTAATTGTGAGTTTTTTGAATTAATTGTTTCAACCAATTCTTGTACCAGATCAGTTCGGTCAATTTGGTTTGATCGAATCAGTTTTGATAATTCAGTTGCGGAATGGGTTGCTAAGTAGTTGTCAGCCATTGGAAACTCCTTTCTATGCAGAGGTGAAAAGCAGTCACATCTTAAATGAGACGGGTTTTGAAGTCACGGAAATGTTTCGGTATTGGGGCAGTTACCGTTTTGAGCGCCTTCGTAAATGGTAGGGGAAGTTGAAGCTGCCACGAATGCAGTAACAAGACCGGGCTTGCATCAGTTGAATTATACAGCGGATCGCCAACAAGGGGGTGACCAATGGCTTTAAAATGGACCCGAATTTGGTGGGTTCGGCCAGTGTCCAGTTGGATTTGAGCTAACGAATAGCCCCTAACCTCTTTAATAACCTGGTAATGGGTGACTGCAGGAGCGCTGTTTATCCCATCGATTTTTCGTTTTCGTTTATCTTCAGGGTCGCGGCCAATTCGTAAATTAATCGTTCCGTTTGTGGGGAGCCCAATGCCTTGAACCCAGGCTAAATAAGTCCGCCGAATTTGTTTTTCGCGGATATTAGCGACCAGGATGGGGACAACAACCGGATTCTTTGCGAAGATAATCGCCCCACTCGTTTCCTGATCAAGCCGGTGAATCATGTAGGGGACGGTTTGCTCGGACTGTAAATAGGCTGCCAAGTGATTGATTGTTGCCCCGACTTCGCCTGGTTGATTGGGGTGCGTTTTATCGCCCCGCCGTTTGTTTACAACGACTAAGTTAGCATCCTCGAATAAAATACTGACAGTAGCTGCCGAATCTGGTTGAACTTGTGGGAATGGCTTTACAAAATCGGCCGGAATAAACGTTAGCTGAACGTGGTCATTGGCATTTACGGCGAAGTTGACTGGGCGATAACTGCCATTGACGAGAACCCGCTTGGCGTGACGGATGCTATAAACTAAGTGCTTTGGCAGCTGCCAATAGTCGCCTAGAAGTGATTTGAGCGGTTGACCATCAAGCGAGGAAGGAACGATTTCGTTAAATTGCCATTTGGTGGGTGTGTTCATGGAATTTTCCTTTCGAACTAAAAGAGGGGGGATATTGAGTGAATTGGGATTATTTTGTTGTATCACTCACATGTTGATTAAGCTGCGATAAACGGTCAATTTCCGTTACTAATTGAAAAATGCAATTACCCCAAACCAGGATAACTGCATTTCCGCTAAATTCTAAGATCTAAACGTTGGTTGTCTAGGTTTCCTAGAACGATCGATTTTATTTTTGCGTCTTTTTCTTAACGTCCTTGGATCTGACAATCAAAACATCGCACTTCGATGTTCTGGTGACATAGCTGGTAACGGAACCGATGATTAAGCGCTCAACGGCACTTAGCCCAGTTGATCCCATGACAATGATATCGGTGCCATGATCACTTGGAAATTCGCGGGCGATAATTGGCTTAGGATTACCAAAACGGATATGGATATCCACGTCCTTAACGCCAGCGTCTTCAGCTTCTTTTTTCATTTCCTTGAGTTTATTCTCAGTGTTTTCAGTTAATTTGAAAACAACGTCACCGCTTACGGCACTTCCGTAAGTTTGGTTAAATTGATTAACCTCCAAAATATTCAGAATATCTAGATGGGCATCATTAACCTTAGCGACCTCAATGGCGCGATGAAGCACATGCTCAGTGACGGCAGAACCATCAACGGGCACCAGGACGTTTTGATATTTTTGTTCTTGCATATTTATCACCCCGTAATCGATTTGTAACTACTTAAACTATAACATTCTCTGGTGAAAATGTAAGTAAAAATAAGTGAGCGGAGCAAAGCGGTTAGAAGTCGGAGTGTAAGTCTCCTCAAGCAGAAATCCCCGGGGTTTGGGGATTTTTGCTTGAGGTGCTTACATGCAGACTTCTGCTTTGAGGAGCGGTCCTAATCTAAGTAAATAAAGAAGTTTAGTTCTTTACCTCATGAAGTAATTATATCCTATGTAAATGAAAAAGCTGAGTTACAGTGTGCGATAGCTGTATGTAAATTTTGATCGGATACCCCGAATTCAAACAACAAGCACTTGTTTGCCTGCTAGCCATCCTAAAAGCCCGGCAATTTCTGCATGTGATTGAAATCGCTTACTTTTGGTGCTAACATTCTCTTTGAGTCAAATAATGAAAAGAGGGTTTTTAAATATGTATTATTACGTCATGAAGTCAAATGATATTCGAAGAAACCTTGCTGCTGAACAGTATTTAATGAATGAAATCCAATTTGATGAACCATTATTACTATTTTATATTGAAGGCCCATGTATTATTGTCGGTCGTAATCAGAATACGCTTGAAGAAATTAATAAGAAGTACGTTGATGAGCATGGAATCGTTGTGACCCGGCGGCTTTCCGGCGGTGGCGCGGTTTACCAGGACCTTGGTAATTTGTGCTTTAGCTTCGTTGTTGATAGTGACAGTGAAGAATTTGGTGACTTTAAGTCATTTGTTCAACCAATCGTTGACGCCTTACATGATATGGGGGCAACCAGTGTTGAGGTCAGTGGCAGAAACGATATTTTGGTTGATGGCAAAAAGTTCTCCGGCAACGCGATGTATACGAAGAATGGCAAGACATTCTCCCATGGAACCTTGATGCTAGATGTTGATTTGTCAGTGATTCCAAATGCCCTGGATGTACCAGAAGATAAAATTAAGTCTAAGGGAATCAAGTCAGTTCGTTCTCGGGTAACGAATTTAAAGCCATATCTAGCACCTAAATATCAGAACTTGACCACGCCAGAGTTCCGTGATCGTTTACTGAAAGAATTATTCCACGTTGAGAATTTAGCCGACATTAAGGATAAGGAATACCAATTAACCTCAGCCGATGAGGATGGTATTAATAAGATTTTTGATGATTACTATAACAATTGGAATTGGGTATATGGGAACTCACCAGAATTTACCGTTAAGAAGCGCCAGCACTTTACCAATGGGACAATCGACGCCCGGCTGCAAGTCGACGATGGGAAGATCACCAATATCAAGTTCTATGGTGACTTCTTTGGGCCTCAAGATGCTGGTGAAGTTGCGAATAAGCTTAAAGGAATTCGATATGAACGTCAAGATATTGAACAGGCATTAAGCGATGTCGATACTAACCAGTATTTCACGGGAATTCCGAAGGCTGATATTATTGCCATGTTAACTGATTAAGACTATTAACGAGCATTAATTGAAGATATCAGAAAGTTACCACAACTTAACTTTCTTAATGTAACTAAATAAGTTAAACTGATTATGGTAAGTAAAAGGATAAAATTCACAAATGAATTTATCCTTTTTTCTTTGAAATTTTGAAAGATAGGGGATCAGATGAAAGAAGAGGAAAAAAAGGTTGTTTGGTGGGCGGTTGCGTCGCTATTATTATTTCTGATAGTTAATTGGCTGATGGTTCTGCCAGTGATGAAGTTACACCAAACTGCCCAAGTATCAGAGGCCATCCAGGTAACCTATATTGCGATTATTTTTTACGCGGCGACAATTATTTTGGCATTATTGAAGGTTAGGATTAGCTACTATCTCCTGGCTGCGGTGGTTGCCATATATACCGTTGGCTTCGTGGGGATGATTGTGACCATGCTAAATGGCAGTGGTGCTAATATCATAATTAGAGTACTAATGGTCGTAATTGCTGGCTTGGGAATTTTTGTTAATATCTATTGGTTTATAATTGCATATCGAATGCGAGTGGTACTGCAGAAAGGCCGCCGCGAGAAGCAGGCTGAAAAACTCAGGGATTTTAAAAAGTAGGTGAAAATAAATGCAAAGAGATGTTGCGGATTTTATTGAAGACGTCACGAATGAAAAAATAGCTGGTAAATCCTTTACGGGGAAAACGGCTGCGATTGTTAAAGATCCGGCTAAGGTGATGCAGCCGGTGTATGATTTTGTTGAAGAACAGCTTAATTTAGGCAAGTTAGGTTACGGTGAGCTCAAAGTGAGCGATGCTGACGCCGTGATTAGGCTGGAAACTAATTTGATTAATTTGCCGCTACAGGAGCCGACCCGGATTTCCAAAATGATTTCTGATCAAGAACAGTTGCCAGTTAACGTCTATTTGGTTATGACATCACCACACGTTAACCAGTCTGGGTTGCGGATCGATGAAGTGGCGAGCGCAGACGATTTCATTGGTCACGTTGGTGATTATGCCAAGACTATGAATGATTGGGTGGCAGAAAAATTGGCGGCTGTTCAAGAAAATATCGCTAAACAGGCCGAAACGGAAGCTAAGGAAGCTGAAAATAAGCCCAAGAAAGCGAAGCCTAAGTCTAAAAAGTAATTGAAAAGATCCGTAAAATGTGGCATACTAGTTATATGCGATGAGTCGAGAGACCACACAGCAATTTGCTGTTCGCGCAAGCGACTAAGGTGGTATTTTGAGCGGGACACATTTTAAGCACGGATTTGTGGTGTCTGACTTCGATGGATTGTGGAGTCTAAGAAGTCCATTCATAGTAATATGAGTGCCGTATGAAAGGATTAGCTGAGTTTATCTTAGCTAATCCTTTTTTCATACATATAAATAATTATTAGATTATGGGGCAAGGCGGGGACAAAAGTTTCAGTCAACAAAAAGACTTCGGAAATTTGAGGTATCTAACTAGTATGATTAGTCAAAACGCAATTCAAGGCTTTGAGGTCTCTGATGGTCAAAGTATTACGCAGCAAAACCGAATTTACCAGTTTGATAAGCCCATATTTGGTTAATGACGCATAAGCTGGATATATCCAGAAAGGAAGGCTAGGTTTTTGAGCTGTATTCCCAAAGTTAAAGTGAAAACCCTTATACCTAGTCTTTTTGCTACTTAGTCATTGGTGGCAATAGTTCGATCATAATAATTCCATAAAAAATACTATTCTTTGGAAATGCGTAAGCGCCAATCGACCAACCAGAAAAATCAGAAAACGTTTTATGATCAGCTTTCAAATCCTTTTGAAGCCAATCCCTTTCAAACTTTAAGAAACTAACCTTATTTTGTCGAAGCTGATTATATGCGCCAGGTGCCGCTGTGTAAGTGGAAAATCCGCCAGCCTTCTTTTGCTTTTCAGCACCTAAGACTGCCCCTTCATATTCATAGTAGGTATCGCCTGGTTCAGTAGTATTGACCGCATGAATATAGTATTCAGCCACTTGTTGTAACTGCTTATCCGGAGTGGTACCTGGAAATAAATTGATTAATGATTGGTTTAATTTTGAATCAATTAAACCAGTCGGATAGGTTCCTTTAGTTAATGCTCCTTTGGTGAGGTAACCTTTCCCAATGTAGCCACTCATACTCTTTTTTGCGTTAGTCACTTTATAAAAGATGCCAGTTTTATGACCATTACTCATTTTTAGCGATTTTGAAACGTACCAAGTCGTTACTGGCCAGTGAGCCAGACGATGTTGTCGTTTTGTGAGGTTCGCATTCCATAGGTAAGCATGGCTACTTTGACCGTTCCAATGATACGGAACATTTTTATAAGTCTTACTTTTAATAGAAGTGTATACTCCCGTGGCGTATGCTGGATAAGATTGAGCAACAAATCCAAGACCACAGGTTAAAACACCGGCCAACAAACCGGTCATTAACTTATTCATCACGTTACATCTCCTCGTGGATAATTTAAACCTAAGTCTATACTTGGTGGTGAATATAAGGTAAATAAGCTTGAAAACCACCGTCCTTTACAATAAAAAGTGATGATTAAAGAGGCCATTATAAATGAAAAAATGACTAATGTCCTGGCATTGTTTTAACAGGATTCTTAAAGGGCAATAACTGAATTAGTCACCGTAATTCGCATCATTTTGAGGTGTTGTGAAGTAACTGGCACCACCAACCGTGTACAGACTAGCCCACATTGCATAGACTTTACCGGAATACTGGTATGGCGTATGTTGATTCTTGAGGGTTAAACGATAATGATACTTTCCCTTATTTAAGTGAGTGGCTTTAACACCCTTCAGCTTGTTTTGATAATACAGAAAAGTCTTAGATCCTTTTTTTAGTGTGTGCTGGATCTTAACGTACGACGTTGTTTTTTGAACATACTGCCAATTGAGGGCACCATCTGCCAAGGGCTCTTTACGATACTTGTAAAATTCTAGATAGCCATCTGATGTAAGCTTTAATGCATTACTAGTAAAATTGGGCTTGTAATAATAGTTAGCAGCCCGCTTTTCAAATGTCCTTATCCCACCAGCATAAAGAATATTCTCCCCATATGGTAGTGTATAGGCTGGGCGCTTTACCCGAGTATACTTACTTGGATAGTATGAAAGTAATATTGGCACAAACTTGTACGGTTTCGTAAATCCCAATCGCTTTTTCAAAGCATAGCTGAGATCAATGTGATTTGTAATAAGGGCCTTGCCACTCTTTGCTTTACTGCCACTATCTATGCTTACCACGGCAGATAGGATTGTCCCCTTTGGCAGAACAATCTTTTCACCATAAAAGTTAAATTTGGTATTTTGATTAAGTCGATAATATGATGATTTTAAGCCGATTTTATTGATATAACGACTGCTAACTCGATGCAGCCCCTTTTCACTCGCTAACGTAGGCGTATTAAAGGAAGCTAAAGAGCCTGCTACGATCAGTAGCGTTAAAAATAAGATTGAAATAGGTCGCTTTTTCATAATAGAGT
This sequence comes from Lentilactobacillus kisonensis DSM 19906 = JCM 15041, assembly GCF_001434135.1. GTDB lineage: Bacteria > Bacillota > Bacilli > Lactobacillales > Lactobacillaceae > Lentilactobacillus > Lentilactobacillus kisonensis. The sequence goes on from NZ_AZEB01000022.1 coordinate 47,773, forward strand.
TCCTTTCATCCATTCACAATTGTTTTAAGGTAGATTGTAAAATTAATCCGAACGCTGTTCGGGCAAAAAAGATCAGCTTCCTTTAAAATGGTGTTTACCACAAACCCATCTTTTAGGAGCTGATCTTTTGTCTAGTATAACCTATTCCGAACGAATTAAAATCGAAACCTTTTGTGAACTAGGGCTGTCCAATATCCAAATGGGCGTTCGGCTGAACCGATCACCGTCAACAATTTCTTATGAATTATCTCGATGTCAACCTTA
>NZ_AZEB01000023.1 GCF_001434135.1 Lentilactobacillus kisonensis DSM 19906 = JCM 15041
ACCTAAAAAATCAGCTGCCGTCAAGGGTAAATGACAAATAAATTATTGTACCCATCTAGCTCGCCCGTTAACATTGGTCTACCAGTACTAAATAAACAAAAACCGTTCCGAAAGGTCACTAGTGATAACCTCTCAAAACAGCTTTTATTTCAATTCAGGTGCATCAGTCTGATACAAATTCATGGTCGACTTACCACCATTTTTTGCTTCAACACTTGTTGGATGTGTTTCTTGTGCTTTCTTTAGGTTATCAATGCCCTTGGTATATTGATAAGTGAAGTCCTTACGATTAACCTTCTTAAATCCTTTAGGTGTATAGAATCGGAGTAAATCACCGTAGATAACCCGATCTGACAACGATAGTTCCGTTGTCACATGATTTTGAATGGCCGCAATTGCCTTTTTTTGCTTAGCATTAGGTGTTATCGCCCTTCCTGTCTTAGTCAAATAAACGGTACTGCCGACCTTAGTGTACTCAGGGGTGACGAAATCACCATTTCGAAAGGCAACGCGCTGGTCATGCTGCTTAGATAATAAATCTGTTCCAAACTGGATCGTATTATTATCCTTGTCTCCCAATAAGTGAAGCAGGGTTGGTAGGACATCTATTTCCCCACCGTAACTATGATCAACCTTTCCCTTCAAACCAGTTGCATGCATCATAAACGGTACTTTCTGGAATTGAGCTAAATCATAATTATTAATAGTTTTCTTATGGAGAAGTTGTGCAATCGCTGGCCGGTGATTATTGGAAATCCCGTAATGATCTCCGTAAACAACAATCACACTATTTTTCATAAGACCAGTCTTTTTAAGGTAATTCAAAAACTCTGCAAACGCCTGATCCAGGTAATGGGCCGTTTGAACATATGGATCAACTGTCTTATCGCCTGTCTTCGTAGCTGGAAAATCAGTATTCTTTTTGTCAAGCTCATAAGGATAGTGGTTCGTCAACGTAATGAGCTTTGCATAAAACGGTTGTGGGAGCTGCTGAATATAATTAGCAGCATCCTTAAAGAATATCTTATCCTTTAACCCATAACCAACACTATAAGATGGCTTAATTTTATAATATTCGGAACTAAAGAAATACTGGTATCCCCAAGACTTATATGTACTGTCCCGGTTCCAAAAGCTTGGTACATCCCCATGAAATGCAGCAGTCGTATACCCTTGTTGATCCAAAATAGCTGGGGCCGCTTGGTAGGTGTTTTGGGCACCATACGTAACCATTGCCGATCCTTGAGGGAGACCATAAAGTGAGTTTTCTAACATCATTTCTGCGTCCGAAGTCTTTCCCTGGGCGACTTGATGATAAAAGTTATCAAAGCTAACCGTATTCTTGTTATGGAAGAACTTGTTAATATGCGGCGTTACCTCTTTACCATCCACCTTATAGTCAATTAAAAATTGCTGGAAACTTTCCAAGTGAATAATAAAAACGTTTTTGCCCTTTTCCTTACCGAAATATTCTGGATTTGGCTTCGCCCGAGTGTGCTTTAAATACTTTAAAATACTATCCATATCACTTGCTTTAGCATGTGATCGGGTAGCCGATTCTTTTTGCGTTTGATAAGCGTTAAACGCTGCGTATTCATTCAAACCCAAATATTTAACGATGTAGTTATTATCAAACGTCCGGGTTAATAATCCAGAACGGTTAGCATTTGCCAAGCCGTATTCACCCACCATCAACAGACAAGAAATGAGTGAAATTAATAAGGCATACCGCTTCTTAAATGGCTGAGCATCGGTTTTGATAACATGAAAAACTAACAGGCCAACCAACACTAAAATATCCAGGAAAATAAAGAAGTCACTGAAATGAATGATTTCAGCAAGGCTCTTTCCCAGATTGTTTTGAACATTCCCACTACCTTTGATAATCCCTAGTGAAAGAAAATCAGAGAATTCCCGGTAATAGACAATATTTGCAAATATCCAAACCGTTTCAAGAAAATCAATGATCATCATCAACCAGTAGGACAGCCGGCCGCTAAAATACAACGCAATTCCAAATGTCAACAATGCCGCCGGAATGGGATTAACTGCTAGTAAAAATTCTTGCATCCCACCCTTGGCACCAAGTGAAAATTTCGTTAGATAGGCAATATAAGTTTTAACGCAAAAAAGCAACACGATCAGGAAAAAGAAGCCCAATCGCGTATTTAAAATATTCGAAAACCGGTATTTTTTATCAGATATCATCCTTGTTCCTCCAAAAATATCTGATAAGCAGCCATTCAAGCTGGTTTATCAGAATCATCAACTTTATCTGGTTTGATTAATAAAGCAAAGGCCCCAGCAGCCATTCCGAAGTAGTAAGTTAATAGTCGCCACAAGATCATGGCTAATACCAATTTACTGTTGTTTGAGATAAAACTATGGAACAAAGACTCAAAACTAAACTCTGCCCCGCCCGATCCACCTGGAATCGGAAACAACGAAATAATCATCACAATCATAATATGCAAACTGGTTACCATGAAAATATTGGCGTTATCGTACCCAAGCGAAAGCATAATAAAGTATGGAATCAGATAGTAAAATAGAAGCTGGAAAAAGGTCAGCCCAACAATCTTTAACAGTAATTTAGGCTGCCGCCCAATCCGAATGCTTTCTTCATACAAGTTATCAATTTTTTCATATAAAGTCACTTGCATGGCGTCAAATTTTTCGTCCTTCACAAACCACTTTACAGGGCGGAAAAGCAACTTTGTCACCTTTTTCGTAAATCCAGGCCAATACATAATCATTAATAACCCAACGATCACAAAAAAATGAATTAAGAAGCCAAACAAAACAAACAGGGCTAAAAAGTGAAGCTTGCTAGCAACAAAGTGAAAACCAATGACCAGACTAATGAAAAAGTTAATCACAATCATCGCCTGGTAGACAACAAATTTCATTAACAACACGGAACTCGCCCGACCACCATCGATTCCAGTCTGCAGCATCACAATCAATTGCCCTGGCTGCCCACCTGAAGAAAACGGGGTAATCCCATTGAACAGCTGCTCAACCAAGGGAACCCTCAGCGCGTCTTTGAAAGTAAAATTGGCTACTCGGTTGGACACCAAGACTTTTGTAATGACGCCTTCAAGCAATAAATACGCACAAATACACAGAAACGCAACTACCAGCCACCATGGGTTAAGCGTAAAGAAATCATGAATGAGCACACTAAGCTTAATATCTCGCATCGAGTACGCCAAAATGGCTGCCCCAATGATCACCATAATGAATAGGGTGATTTTATTTTTTCGTGACATTGTTAACCTTCCCTAGCCTGTTGGGTATAAAACTCATACCAAACTTTGGCTAAATGAGATTCAGAATATCGTTGGCTTGCTTGTCTGGTCACTTGCTTTAACTCATCAAGCTTAGCCTGGTCGTGAATTAACCCCAATAATTGATCGTTCATTTCGTTAACGTCTTTTGCGGGTAAATAATAACCGTCGATGATCGACTTGTATAAATCTAAATCTCGTAACATCACTGGTGTGTTGGTTGCAAACGCCTCTAGCACAGACATTGGAAATAATTCATTATACGATGGCAGTAAGAATAAATCAGCAAGGTTATAATAGTCAACCATCTTCTGACGATCAATGATTCCCGGAAACGAAAGGTTACTTGGCGGATCCTTGACAACCTTCTCTAATTCCGAATATCCTTCCGTAATCTTGCCAAATGAAAAGCCACCAGTCCAAATAAACTGAATGGTCGGATTACGCTTAGCAAGGTCAATAAAGTCCAAAACACCCTTTCTAGTCTGAATCTGACCACTTCCTAGGATAGTAAACCGATCCTGACTATAGCCATGAGTCACCCGTAATTCGGCTTTGTGTTGCTTATCGGTAGGATAAAATTCAGTGGGACTAACAAAATTGGGAATGTACGTGATCTTGTCAGCAGGAATGCCATATTTTTCAAGTTTAGGAATAAAGGAAGGGTTAACCACAACGATATGGTCCATCCGCTTGTAAAAGGCAATCACGTACTTATAAAAGATTGCTTTAAACGGCTGAGGAATCTTCAAGCTGCCTTCCAGTGTTTCCGGAATAAAATGCACGTAACCAATTTTTCGCCCCCGTTTTTTGGAAAACGTTGACAAATAAAAGCTGGGGTTAATCGTATGATAATGACTAATATCAGCCCGTCCATAGTTATTAACAGTGATTTTAAATTCCTTGGTGAAATGTTGCTTGAGCATTGCCATTAGTTCGTCGTACGCACTCCCAACGCCTTGTCCCTTAACTTTATCGGCGGTTGAAAACATATTGATCTTAAGCATAAAAACTCCTTTGGAAAAGTACTTACTCTATGTTAATTGTCGGGCCCTTTTGTAATTCCTGTTCAACCGTAACGTTTCGGTAGAAGTCAACCACCCGGTTACCAAATGTCTCGGCAGAAATTGCCTTAAGTTTTTGGTGAAGGATTCGCTGCGCTTTAGCATTGTGATTGTCAACTGAACTGGTCAAATATCTGGTAACAGCTTGAATGTAGCCTTCAGGATCATGATAAGTCTTACCAAGTGTTTCATTACTCAGTAAATTATCAGTGTAATCACTAGTCGAAACAACCACTGGCAACCCAGCCGCCATTGCCTCAATGTAGGTTAGTCCTTGAGATTCAGATTCTGACGCCGAAACAAACACATTGGCGGCCTGATAGAATGCATTTACGTGGTCATTGCTAATTTCACCAGGAAAGATAACGTGTTCATCCAATCCTAATTGATGAACCTGTGCCATCAAATCCTCTTTAGCGGGACCATCGCCAACAACCATCAGCATTGCATTAGGAACCTGCTCCAAAATAGCAGGCACCCAATCAATCACCTGGGAGAGATTCTTTTCATAAGCTAGTCGACTAATTGATAACATCAATGGCGTGTCCCTTGAGATGTGATATTGCGCTCGAACGTCTGTCGTCAACTTCTGTGAATACATCCCAATATCAATCCCGGTTGGAATGATCCTCATTTGACTCTTAACACCATAATCAGTCAACTTATCAAGAACCCGGTCACTCGGAGCAATCACGCCAGACAGATGGTAGCAAAATGCTAACGTCCCCTCTTTAACGTGAACGGGTTTCAACAATTTACCATTGGCAACATAGTGAAGATAATCTTCATACATCGTGTGGTAAGTATGAACGCAGGGAATGTTCAGGTTCTTCGCAACAAACTTTCCAATGACGCCCATCGAAAATTCGGTTTGGGTATGAACAATATCAAGATTGAGTTCCTTAGCAATTTCATAAGCTTGGAATAATCCACGGACAGCAATCCGCCGATCCGTAAATGAAATGAATGGAATACTCGAAAACCGAAAGATGTTTCTTTCATATGTATCCTTTTCCACATGGGGATCAGTTGTCGTAAAAATATATACCTGGTTTCCTTGACGTTCCAGCTCATTCTTAAGTGTTCGAATTGAAGTTGCAACCCCGCTAACCTGCGGAAAGTATGTATCCGTAAAAATGCCAATATTCACGACTGACACCCCTTTCTATCATAATATCTAACACCGTGGTGGAATAGCGGTATCGTTAATGGCCTACCATCGTTACACAAGATAATGAATCCTTATCAAGTAACGGCAATCCACCCGCCCCACAATCGTTATAATTATATTTGTTTAGTTCTAGTATTGCAAACCATCGACAATAAAAGAACAAGCTGCCAATCAACTATTGATAGCGATTAACAACTTGTTTTTAAGTTATTTATAAGTCTGCGCTTCATTATGAACAGCTTGTTGGACGAATGCTTCAACCTGGTTAGTTGTCCCAGCCATTGTAACGACCTTGTTTGCCAAGGTCACCATTTTGCGGTGATTCAAGCGCTTAATCAAGCATCGTACCTTATTTATCGAGCGTGGGTTGGCTGAAAAAGCATCCAGGCCCATGCCAACCAAAATCGGAATGGCCATTTTATCAGCTGCCATCTCCCCACACACTGACACTGGAATATGATTATCGTGACAAGCACCAATGACGGTTTTGATCAGCCGAAAGACAGCGGGATTGTTCGGCTGGTAAAGGTCAGCTACTTGTTGGTTGCCACGGTCGGCGGCCATGACGTATTGGGTTAAATCATTCGTTCCAATGCTCATGAAGTCAACCTCACTCGCAAATTGATCTGCCAACACTGCTACCGCCGGTGTCTCAACCATGATCCCAACTCGAACATCACCAACAGAAATATGCTGGTGGGTCAACTTTGCACGCTCGTTGGCCATCATTTGTTTGGCCCGCTTAAGTTCGTCAAGCGTCGTAACTAATGGAAACATCACGGACAACTTTCCGTAAACAGCGGCTCGCAATAGCGCTCTTAGCTGAACCCGAAAGCTATCTGGCTGACTGAAGGCTAGCCGAATCGCTCGGTTCCCCAAAAACGGGTTGGCCTCAGTGGCGGCTCTTAAATAGGGCAGCGTTTTATCGCCACCAACATCCGCCGTTCTAATTGTTACTGGTCGACCAGCCATCTGAGCCAAAACGACCTTATAAGCACGAAATTGCTCATTTTCTGTGGGCAGCCGCTTTGAACTTAAAAATAAAAATTCCGTTCGAAATAATCCAACACCGTCAGCACCCGCTTTAAGGGCTCCGTCAACATCGCTTGGCAGTCCGATATTAGCAACAATCATTGGCAACCGTTTCTTGTCAGCTCGAACATTTTCTTGCTTGGAAGCCATTAACTGATGGTTCCGGCGTTGATCTTCCTTGATTAATTCAGTGTACGTTGCCCTTTGAGCATCGGTTGGATTAACAATCACTTCGCCCGTTAAACCATTCACAATGACAATGTCACCATCGTGAATACTTGATAACGCGCCTTGAAGACCAACAACGGTCGGAATCGCCAACCCGCGAGACATTATAACGGCATGTGATGTCTGACCACCCATGTCTGAGACAATTCCCCTTACCAAGGATGGTGAAAATTGAACCGTCTGGCTGGGTGTCAGTTCGTGGGTAACCACAATCACCGGATAATCTGCCTGAAAAGAACTCGCCAGTGGTCTTCCAAGCAAATGCCCCAGAACCCGTCTAGCGACATCATTAACGTCAACCAGCCGATAACGCGTTTGGTGGTCAGGCGTGGTTGCTTGCAAGTGTTTCCTATAATCATCAACCACCGTCTGGAGGGCAAACGCTGCATCGACCCCATTTTGTTTGATCATTAATTCAATTTTTTCTAAAAACACCGGATCGGCTAAAATTGCAATATGTGCTTGAAAGACCTCAGCAACAGGATGGCTGAGGTCTTTCAATGCTTTTCGTTTAATTATCAACAGTTCATCTTTTGAAACGTCAATTGCAGCATGCAACCGCTTGATCTCAGCAGTAGGATCTTCAATTGACCGTTTCTTAACTGAAAGATTAAGACCCGTTAACCGAAATGCAGGCGCAATGGCAATTCCGTTACTAGCGGCGATTCCCATAAAGGTTTTCATTGATTAATCAGTTAATCCTTCTGACTTCATTGTTTCGGTAATGGCAGCAATTGCCTGCTTTTCATCCTCACCGTCAGCAGTGATTGTTACTGAGGCACTTTGACCAACCCCTAAAGACATCACGCCCATGATTGATTTTAAGTTAACGGATTTTTCTTGGTATTCAAGGGTAATATCTGAATTGAATTTGCTTGCGGTCTGTACTAATAAAGTAGCTGGGCGCGCATGAATCCCGGTTTCTGCTATGATGTTATATTCACGTTTTTCCATTATAAATCATTCTCCTCTGATCAGTTTTATAAACTTCGAAAAATAATTTCAAAATTTAAAATTATTCCTTACTCATCTTAGAATAGCAATATATCAGCCAAAATACAAGCTTAACCTCAACCGCTTACACCATTTATTCGGTTTTTTTGTCAGCTTCATCATGTTCAAAAACATATGTAACCATCCCACCTTGATTGGCGGTTCCAATAACCCGTTTTCGCCGGTCAAAGTTCATATATGCCGTTTGAAAGTCCATAAAATTTGCTGGCTGGACCTCAATCTTATCAATTGCACCAGATTCAAGTTGTTTGAGTTGTTCAGCATAGTCTACTTTGTCTGCCATTAGTCATTCATCTCCTTTGTCATTGGGGATCAGTCCAATTACTTGATTACATCATATGTTGTTGTATAATAATTTCAAAGGTCAAAGTTGGTCAGTAGCTTCATCCTTCGTTGTCCTTTTATTTTCTATATTAAAGGAGGAAAGCAATTAATGCTATGCCAAAATTGCCATCAAAATCCAGCAACCATTCACCTTTATACCAATGTGAATGGCCAAAAGCAAACAATTAATCTTTGTCAAAATTGCTATCAACTCCTATCCAACAAACAACGTAACACAGGAGGTGCTCAAGATATGGCTCAAGATCCATTTGGCTTTGGTGGCTTAGACGACATTTTCCGCGCAATGCAAAACGGAAATGTCGATCCATCAAATCCACAACAAACGCCACCTACCCAGCCAATGGGCCCAAATAATGGCGGTGGCCCAAGAAACCCACGGCAAGGTAATTCGCTTCTTGGTCAGTACGGAATCAATTTAACCCAGCTCGCAAAAGAAGGAAAAGTTGACCCCGTTATCGGCCGGGATAACGAAATCCAACGAGTGGTTGAAATCTTAAACCGACGTACCAAGAACAACCCAGTCTTAATCGGTGAAGCCGGGGTTGGTAAAACAGCCGTTGTCGAAGGATTAGCCCAGGAGATTGTTTCTGGTAACGTTCCTTCCAAGCTGCAAAACAAACAAATTATTCGCCTTGACGTGGTATCGCTTGTTCAAGGAACCGGGATTCGTGGTCAATTTGAACAACGAATGCAGCAATTAATCAAGGAAGTCCAAGACAATCCAGACATCATCCTGTTCATTGATGAAATTCATGAAATTGTTGGTGCCGGAAATGCCGAGGGTGGCATGGATGCTGGCAATGTTTTAAAGCCAGCTCTTGCCCGCGGTGAGTTCCAGTTGATTGGTGCCACAACGCTAAAAGAATATCGGGATATTGAAAAAGATTCCGCCCTTGCCCGTCGTCTCCAACCTGTAACGGTTGAAGAACCATCACCGGAAGAATCGATCAAGATTTTGAAGGGTATTCAAAAACGTTATGAAGATTATCACCACGTCAAATATACCGATGATGCGATTGAGGCTGCGGTTAAATTATCTGACCGTTATATCCAAGATCGGTTCTTGCCTGACAAAGCAATCGACTTACTCGATGAAGCCGGATCACGCAAGAATTTAACAATTAATGCGGTTGATCCTCATACCGTTAACGAAAAAATTCAAAGTGCCGAAGAGCAGAAGCAAGCTGCATTAAAGAGTGAGGATTACGAAAAGGCTGCTTATTATCGTGATCAAGTAAGCAAACTTGAGAAGTCTAAGCAAAACGGCAGCCTGGATGCTTCAGACACGCCGAAGGTAACAGCTGAAGACATGGAAAAGATTGTCGAAGAAAAGACTGAAATTCCTGTCGGCGAACTTCAGGCTAAAGAGCAACAACAACTTCGTAACTTAGCCCCTAACCTTGAAAAACACGTTATCGGTCAAAATGAAGCTGTTGAAAAAGTTGCGCGGGCAATTAGGAGAAACCGGGTTGGCTTTAACGGAACTGGCCGGCCAATTGGGTCATTCCTATTTGTTGGCCCTACCGGAGTTGGTAAGACTGAGTTAGCTAAGCAATTAGCTTATGAACTATTTGGTTCTAAGGATTCCATGATCCGGTTTGACATGTCTGAGTACATGGAGCCGCATTCAGTGGCTAAATTGATCGGTTCACCTCCTGGCTATGTTGGGTATGAAGAAGCTGGTCAGTTGACTGAACAGGTTCGTCGTCACCCTTATAGTTTAATTTTGCTTGATGAAGTTGAAAAAGCTCATCCAGATGTCCTTCACATGTTCCTGCAAATCCTCGACGATGGTCGTTTGACCGACAGTCAGGGCCGAACAGTTTCATTTAAGGATACTATCATTATCATGACGAGTAATGCTGGTCAGGGCGATTCTGAAGCCAACGTTGGTTTTGGGGCTGCAGCTACCGGTAAGACCCACTCAATAATTGATAAGTTAACCAACTACTTCAAGCCGGAGTTATTGAACCGTTTCGATGACGTTGTTGAATTTAGCCCACTCTCAAAGGATAATCTGCAAAAGATTGTTTCTTTGATGGTCGACGATGTCAACAGCATGCTTGCCCAACAAGGATTGTTTATCAACGTAACTGATAAAGCGAAAGCTAAATTAGTCGAGTTAGGTTTCAATCCTGCAATGGGTGCACGACCACTTCGTCGGGTTATCCAAGAGCAAGTTGAAGACAGGGTTGCGGACTACTACCTTGATCATGAAGGTGCCGCTAGCCTAATTGCCGATGTTAATAGCAAAGGCAATATTGTCATTAAGACTGGCAGCCAAGCAAAAGCTGCTGCTAAGCCAAACGATTCGAAAAAGACTGACAAGTAAATTGATTTTCCGAAGTAAAGAGGTTGAAGGCAAATTGTCTTCAACCTCTTTTTGCCTGCAGTGGATTATGTCCCCGATTTAACCAGATCACTCATATTACTGTAAAAGTGTAACTTATTGATAGTCTCTCCCATGATTATGATATAATTTTTTTAGAACCTTTTTAGGAGATACGAAATGACGCTTATTGATTGGCTCAGACAAAAATTAAATTCTTTTTCGCCCACCCATCCAACGAGAAGACGAAATCGGCTAATCCATCGGAATGATTATCATAAACGTAAACGGGTAACGGAAGAAACCAGCAACGTTAACGAATCCAATGAAACTAGTCGCCCGCAGCAACCCGAACAGTCCGCTCACGGTGAAGCAACAGCCGCTCCTACCCAAGAAACCCCAGTTAAAAGTAGCTCCACGACTGAAACTAGGCCGCAGTCCCAAATTACCATCTTCTATTTAGATGAAAACAACAATGAAATTAAGCCGGCAGATATTTTAACTGGGTTTAGTGGTGATCGACTTCACTTTCAATTTCCAAACTTTGATGACTATTTCATAACTGCGATTGATGATTTTACCAGTCATTTTGAAGATGACAACCAAGAAATCACCGTTCATTATGAACTGATGCAGGGGCACCCGGTTTTGATTTATTCGATTGATACTGACACGGGCAGTATTTTGCAATCAGTAAAAATCCTCCGTGACCAGTTAGGCAAGCGGTATGCAGTTCAAGCAACCTCAATTCCTGACTATCGGTTAATCAGCAGCACGGGCAACACCCTCGGGCATTTCAACCAAGAAATACAGCAAGTGATCTTTTCCTACCGCAATGCTAACTGGAAAACCGTCCAACCCGTAACATACTATGTCAAATTATTAAATCATCATGACGTCTATAATGAGCCAGCTGGCCGTTCCCTGCGCACGGGATTACCCGAGAATTTAATCATTAAAATCTTCGCGCAAGTCGTTACTGGGGATGATAATAGTTGGTTAAACATTGGTGGCTTTGAATGGATCAAAAACGAGCACCTTCAGCCTAGCGATCCACCAGCTCATATCGTAGCCGGCCCGATTACAAAAACTTCTCGAAATCCGGTCAGGTTATTTGGTACGATTAACTTTATTCCTAACCAGCCAATCACTACCTATGACAGCCCCTATGGTAATAAAGTTGGCGAGTTGATGCACGGCAGCCGGGTTTCCATTGTGGCAACGATTGTTGATGATCAGGATTTAATTTGGTACGAATTAGCAAACCACACTGTCGTTCCGAGAACTTATATTGACGTGGACAAATAAAAATGGCATTTCCAGACCGTTTGGTCGCGAAATGCCATTTTTGTTATGAACTAATTCTTTAATTAAAGGTTCTTGTCGTATTCAAACGTTAATTTTGAAAGATTCAAGCCCTTCTCAATTAATTGATGATTAAACTGTTCAGTGGCCAGCCTCATCATCTTTACAACCTGATGATTTTGCTCTGTCAGATAAGCCGTTAATTCATCGCCTGACAATCCGGTCGCTTCATCAATAGTATCTTGAACATGCCGACGAAGCTTTTCCTTAGCATCAGTCAAAAAGTCAACATCATCCTGAGCAAATGCTGAATAGTGGCTCTCGACTAACATAGACAATTTGCGATACATCCAGTACGCACTCTGATCATCGAAATGAAGTGGCGTATTCGCATAACTTTCATCTGTATCATTCGCATTGCCGAAGAATGGCACGTATGGTGAAAATGCCGGGACACCGAAACATAGCCACATAATTGCTGAACAATCATTGGTCACGTCATTGCGAATCTGCAGCACGTGCGAATTCTGGGTTCGGTTCATTGAAATTGGCCTAAATAATGTCTTAGTTTCTTCATTACCCGGTGCCAATGGATCATATTGAGTCTCATTAAAGTGCGAACCCAATACAAATTCAATATCTTCAACGGTAATTTTTTTATCAGTGTGACAAATAAACGGTAGGTCAGAGGAAGTTGGCTCCTGTTTAATTTCCGGATTGAAATAACGTTGACCATACCAAACCCGTGGCGTGTTGTAATGACGATCCTTTTCGTTATCCGTTCCAAAAATCCGCCGGAAGTCAAACCCGCTCTTGTGATTATTCAAATGATATTTTTCGACAAAAGCCTGGATACCATCCGAATACATAAAGTTTTCATTGTCATCAAAATCAACTTGTTGAATTGCCACTTGGTTAGCAGTAACCGCGTAAGCATCGTCTGGAATTCGCTGAGCAACCCAGTGATGGCCGGTAACAATTTCCATATACCAAACTTCATTCTGATCACTAAAGATAACACCGTTGCCTTCAGGTGAACCGTATTTTTCAATCAAATTTCCCAGATACTTAACACCATCTCTGGCAGAATCAATGTAAGGTAAGACCATCGATTGCAATGAATCTTCGGCAAGCCCATTTTTAACCAGTGGATCGTATGCCAATGCGCGTTCATTACCATAAACACTTTCGGTCGCACTCATCGCAACGTTTTTCTCGTTAAAACCACTTTCAGCGTAGACACCTTCCTTAGCAACGTCTGCATTAGGTGTTAGCGAGTAACGATAGCCATTTTTAGGTAGTGGCGCAGTAAAGCCATTTTGGTTGGATATCCATGTCTCGCTTCGATTTGAAACGGCGGGTTCAACATAAAATCGTTGGGGAGTGAGCGGCAGAAAAGTGTCGTCATTTCTAGCAATCATGGTTGAGCCGTCAATCGAGGCCTTCTTGCCAACTAAAATTGTGGTGCAAGCTGATAACTGTTTTGAAACCATACATTGATCTCTTCTTTCAAAAAATTATAGTTTAGCCGTTAACTGAACATCAGGATACTTATCTTTGAACCATCTGAGGGCAAATTCATTCTCAAACAGGAACAAGGGGTTGCCGGCACGATCCTTAACCAATAAGTTTCGAGATGACGACATCTTCTCATCTAACTGGTCAGGGTCAATCCAACGGGCAATCTTGTGTCCCAATGATTCCATATTAACTTCAGAGTTATATTCATTCTGCATCCTAAATTGGAACACTTCAAACTGCAACTGACCAACTGCACCCAAGATGTAATCATTGGTCGTATAAGAAGTATACAATTGAATGGCACCTTCTTGCACCAGTTGGTCAATTCCTTTGTGAAATGATTTTTGCTTCATCACATTTTTAGCGGAAACCCGAACAAATAGTTCTGGGGTAAATTGGGGTAGCTTTTCAAATTCAACCGGCGCTTTGCCGGTATAAATGGTATCCCCAATTTGGAAATTACCAGTATCATAGAGACCGATAATATCGCCAGCAACGGCAGTCTTAACGTTCTCCCTGGTATTCGCCATGAACTCAGTCACGTTTGACAGCCGCAATTTTTTCTTAGTCCGAAATAAATTAACGTCCATCCCCTTCTCGAATTCACCAGAACATACTCGCACAAAAGCAATTCGATCACGATGGTTCGGGTTCATATTGGCTTGGATTTTGAATACAAAGCCTGAAAAACGATCTGCATCTGGTTCAACCACGTTGCCTTCTTCAGTCTTGTGGGCGCTTGGAGCTGGGGCGTATTTGAGATAAGCGTCAAAGAACGTCTTTACCCCGAAATTAACCAGCGCAGAGCCAAAGAACACCGGCGTTAAATCTCCAGTGGCAATTTTCGCCTCATCAAACGGATTACCGGCCATATCCAGCAAGTCAATACTGTCTTTAGTTGCTTGAAACTGGTCGTTTTCTGCCAAGTCAGGCGCATCAATAGGATTATTATCGTCATCTAGCTTAACGATTGTACTATCCTGGTCATGCTCATGGCTGTATAACTCAACCTGATGATTATAACGGTCAAAGATCCCGTCGAGTGTTTTGCCCATGCCAATTGGCCAATTCATGGGATAAGCCTGAACACCCAAAACGCTTTCGAGCTCATCGATCAAATCCATGGGGTCCCGGCCGTCTCGATCCAACTTATTCATAAACGTAAAAATTGGAATGCCCCGCATCTTACAAATTTGAAATAGCTTCTTAGTTTGGGGCTCAATTCCCTTAGCGGAATCAATCACCATGACAGCGGAATCCACCGCCATTAGGGTCCGATATGTATCTTCGGAAAAGTCCTCATGGCCCGGGGTATCCAAAATATTAATTCGCTTGCCACCATAATCAAACTGCATGACGGAACTTGTAACAGAAATGCCCCGCTTTTGCTCAATTTCCATCCAATCGGATTTAGCAAAGTTCCCGGTCTTGCGGCCTTTAACCGTCCCAGCTGTTCGAACAACCCCACCAAACAATAGCAATTGTTCGGTGATGGTTGTTTTACCGGCATCAGGGTGAGAAATAATGGCAAAGGTTCGGCGAGTGCTGTCTTCCTTCTTTAATTGTTGGGTATTCATGTTAACTTCCTTTCAAACGCGTCAATAACTAGTTAATTTTAACACGTTTTCAGCTTTCGTCCTAGATACCGGGATAATTTCCCTTCTAAAAAACCTGTCCCGAAGTTTTTTCGACTTCGACCACAGGTTTTTATTAACAATATTAATTTTATTAAGTTATGGTCCAAAAGATTAGTCGGTTTCGGCTTCGAACGTAATAAGGGTTTGAGCACAATTACTATAACTAAGTTTCTTTAGCTATAGTGATTAGGACAGCTGCACAAAGCCGGAATCTGCGCGTAAGCACCTCTAACAAAAATCCCACAACCGGGGATTTCCATTAGAGGAGACTTACACTCCGACTTCTAACCGCCTGGATCCGCTCACTTATTTTAGGACAGCTGCACAAAGCAGAGTCCTGCACATAAGCACCACCAGTAAAAATCCCAAGCCCAGGGATTTCCACTGGTGGAGACTTATGCTCCGGACTCTAAACGCTTTGCTCCGCTCACTTACTTTACACACCACTCTCTATCTGATGCATCACGTAATTGACCACCTTCAACGAACTCAACCCATCATTAATTGCACAGAAGCGGTTATAGAAATCCATGAACTTCTGGTTAGCACTCATATCCGGATGAGCCAATGCGTGATTGATTTCAGCTAGCAGCTCGTGTGAATTGCTGGCAATCTTTCCCGGTAGTTCTTTTTCATAGTTCAGATAAAAGCCCCGGAGTTCTTCCTTATACAAATGATAATCATAAGGATAGAACAAAATTGGCCGTTTTAGGTAAGCATAGTCGAAAAATACCGATGAATAATCCGTGATTAATAAGTCCGAAACTAAATACAAATCACTGATATTCGGATAATTAGAAAAGTCATACACAAAATCTGAGTAATTCGAAATATCCAACGCATTCGAAATGAGATAATGCATCCGTAGTAGTAAGACCGTATCTTTTCCAAACGACTTCCGAAAGTCATCTAGGTCAAACGGCAATTCGAATGTATACTTCCCCTTTTCAGCAAACTGATTATCCCGATAAGTTGGTGCATACATAACCACTTTTTTATCCAACGGAATTCCCAATTGTTCCTTAATTGCCGCAATTTCGTCAGGATTCGTATTGATCAATTCATCATTTCTAGGATAACCAACCTTTAGAATTTGATTATTAAACCCAAAGGCCGACCTAAAAATTTGGGTGGAATAATCATTAGGAGACACTAAAGCGTCCCAACGATTAGCTTCCCTAACAAAGTTCTTGTGGTATTTAGCAGTCGTTGTCCCAGGCATTGACACATTTTCAATATCCAAGCCCAGTTTTTTGAGGGGCGTCCCATGCCAAGTTTGAATATAAGTAACATAATTGGGCTTCTTGACCCATGTTGGGAATCGAGCATTACTAATCCAGAATTGCGATTTTTCTAAAATTCGAACCCACTTATTTGTTCGTCGAATGACGTAAGCAATCCCATTTTGCTTACAGAATGATTTTTGTGAGCGGTCAATTGACCAAATCATGTTAATCCCAGGATAGAGCGTCTTGAAAACTTTATAAATCGCATACGGGCTGTCGCTTACTTGACGGCCGCCAAAGCTCTCAAAAATAATCGTTGTGTTTTCATATGGTGAATGGCCTGATTTAAACAGAAACCGCATTCGGGCTAAATTTAATTTATCCTGAATCATTCTAACAACGTCAATAACACTGTGTGCTTTACCACCGGCTGCACCAATCTTTTGCAGTAAGGATGCGCCTAAGAACTCCTTAACGAGGATGCCATTATCAAAACGTTTTTCAAGCGTAATCACCCGGTTACCAGGAAGTTGGGCAATTGTGGACTGACCACTTAGCGACTTAGAGATAATGAGCCGCTGGGTAATCTCCTTACCCGCCAGTTCATACTTAATGTATAACTCCCCAACGGAATTTTGGGGAATATCGGTGAGTGGAATCGAAACGGTAAACATCCCTTGAAACATCCGCTTGGAAACTGGATATTCAAGCTTGCCATTATTTGTTTTATTCCTTAAAATAATCCGCTGATTCTTGATCCGAATGCCATTAATTTTGTTATAGCCAGTCAATGCCAAATCGGTATCCGTTAAGTTGACTGAATTAATCATGAAGTCTTCATCAGATTGGCGCGTTCGAATGTTAAATAACGCCATTCCCTGCGCATCACTGTTAAATTGATAATAACTGGTAAGTTCAAGCTGATGGCGGTCACTTAAGTATTCACTTTCGACTTGAATCACGCTGGTGTGATCAACGCCATTATTCACCATGAAAATCTGCCATTCAAATTCAGTTTGATCAGCCATATCAAAATGAAAGTCCTGCGCATCGATGTTAACTCGGACAATATTATGAGTTAATACTTTGGTGATCGGCTTCATCATTGAGGCCAGACTATTTTTTTCAACAAAAAGCATATAGGCCTGTTCAATCGAACCGGTCACATCCAATAATTCAAATTCTAAAACTTGAAGTCCCTTTTTTTGATGAACTCCGGATAATATCGCTCGCAATTTTATTTCCCCTTAATAATTAAAGATTCGTTTACCCGGCAAATATTTTGCAGCTTCAACCAGGTGATCAATATCAACGTATGTCTGGGCATTTTCAAGATCCATATTAAGCAAAACCTGATGATAAAATGCGTTGATGTCATCGTAACGCCGGTAATTTGTATACGAAGTCGCCTTGGTGATTGTTGAAACACCCTTGGCTTCATAATCTTTTAACGCCTGATCATCTTTTTGCCCAGAAACTTCTGTTAATTCTGCTGGCAGCGGTACAACGGATGAATCGGTGATATTGTATGTCGTTTTTTGGGATTGCAAATAATTGGTAAAACGAAAAACCAACTGACCACTAGCGTTCAACAATAGGCTTTCGTCCAGAAAATCATTCGCATATTTCTCAATTCCAAACAGATGATCATTTGAATCATAATTATTAATTTGAATAATACGGCTATTTTTATCAAACAAAATAGTATGTAATCTCGTGGATGCTTCACTAAATAAGCTTTCAGCAACAATATTGCCATCTTCGTCAACAAATCTTGTCACTAATAACTTACCAGAATGCGAGTCATAGCTTTTAAGGCTGGAAAAATCTGGTGCTAAATAATCAGTAGCCTTCAACGCAATCCCTTCCTGATCGGCATAAATGTCGGCTAGGCTAATCACTCGAATGTTTTGCCTACTGCCCAGATTAACTGCTTGAAATTCCCTTTGGGCCCGCCAAATATCGTCAAAGTTAGTCATTGCTAATAACACGACAATCTGATAGTTGCTATTAATGAGTGATATTAACCGAGTCCGAAAAGTAGGTTTTCTAATTCCTTGAACTGACCTGACTAAGAAAATTGCTCGTTGCATGTTATCCTCCTAAAAAATAAGTGAGCGGAACAAAGCGCTTAGAAACTGGAATATAAGTCTCCGCCAACAGAAATTCCTGGTTTTGGGGAATTTTTGTTGGCGGTGCTTATGTGGAGGTTTCTGCTTTGTGCAGCTGTCCTAATCACCATCATAATAAAATGGGGCTGGTACAAAACCCACTCGTTTTGTTAACAGCCTCGTCATAAGTCATTTAAATTAAGCTTGCCAGTCTTTAGTATCCGTAAGACCTAAATCTTCTTTGATCTTAGTGGTTGAAATTCCTTCAGTACGTGGCAAATAAACAACTTCACAGTAATCCTTTAAGAAGTCGAACTTACCCTTCCAGTCATCACCCATCACAAAAATATCAATATCGCGATCCTGAACGTCGTGAATTTTTTGATCCCAATTAGTCTCTGGAATCACTTCATCGACGTATTTAATGGCTTCCAAGATGTATTTGCGATCTTCGTATGACGTGTATGCTTTCTTTCCCTTCTCAGCATTAAATTCATCTGATGACAAACAAACGGTGAGGTGGTCGCCAAGCGCCTTAGCTCGCTTTAACAAACGGACATGGCCCTTGTGAAGCAAATCAAACGTCCCATACGTAATTACTTTTTTCATAAAATCTCCTACTTAATCATTACTCTAATATTAGTTAAACGAAAAATAAACACATCTTAAATAGTAGCATAAACCTCGTCAACGTCAATGTTTATTAAATATTATTAATTGTTTGGCTAACTACTCTAACTGATAAATATTGTATAGGTGGACAACAACTACCTTAACGACAGCGTATAACGGAATCGCTAGGATCATCCCCATTAACCCTGCAATATTGCCAGCAGCCAGTAAAATAATAATAATCGTCAACGGATGAATTTCCAAGGATTTCCCAATAACGTTTGGATAAACTAAATTTCCATCAATCTGCTGAACAATTAGAACAACGATAATGTTATACACAACGCCCCAGAAACCGCCGTGGGAAAATGAAACGATGAGCGCTGGAGCAATCCCAATATAAGGGCCAAGGTATGGGATGATATTGCAGATCCCAGCAACGACCCCTAGTAACAACGCGTACGGTGTCCCGATAATGAGGTACCCAATTGCCGTAAACGTTCCAACAAATAAACATTCAATCATCTGTCCGGAAATATATTTTGAAATTGTATGACTCATTTCGGAAAGCAATTCCATTGTTTGATCCTGATGCTTTTCAGGCAATACCTTTTTAAGGGTTGGTGCAAGCCGATAGCCATCTTTCAACATGTAAAAGAGCACCACTGGCACGGTTACGGCAATAATAACAACATTTGCCGCAGCGGAAATAATGCCACCAATACCATTCGTGAGTCCAGAGAAAATCGTGTTCATATACCCGCTAATGTTCTTAGAAAACTTATCGGTAACTTGCGTAAAATCAATCTGTTTCAAATACGTTTGCGAGTTCATTTGCTTAAATACTTTCTCAAGCAATTTTTGACCATCGTTAACGGCTCCCGGAATTTGGTTAGCCAACGTAACTAACTGATCGACAATCTTGGGAATAAAGACCGTTGCAATCAGAACAATGATCCCTATTAATAGTAAAAAAACTAACGTGGTTGCCCATGTTCTAGACACGCGGTGTCGCTTTCCAAATTTGATCTTAGTGATCAAGTTAACAATTGGATTTAGCATATAAAATAAAATACCCGCTAGTAGCAATGGAATAAAAATAGTTGAAAAAAAGACACCAATTGGTGAAAAGAAAAAGCTTATTTTGGTGCACACCCAAATAATTGCCACGACAATTAAAATCTCGGCTGACCAAAACATTAATGAGGAATTTTTAAGTCGTTCAAGCAAAGTATCGACTCCTAACTCTGTATTTTCTGTTGAAACTATTGTAACACAGTGTGGGTAAGCGAACCCAAATGCTTAAAAAGTGACCGATTGGTATGATCTTTATTCACTTAAGCTTGATAACAAAGAGGTCGGAACATGAGCCATTTTCCGTTTGTAATGGTAGCTTCAATCACCACTGTTATATTTAAAAAGCTGCAACAAGCGGCATATTCATGCCATTTGACAAAAAAATACAATCATCCCAACGTGAATGATTGTATTTTCCGTTAAATTCTGGGATCTAAACACTTACTCCCAGTCTCTACTAGGTGATCTTCATTTATATTGGCGAGATAACTCTAAATAGCGTTCATACCAAATTGCAACAAATTCTTTTGAAAACGGCCCCTTCTCATTGTTAATCCAATCAACAAGTATTCTGACGTTTCGCTTCAAAATATGGTCAATTTCTGGTCCATAATTCCAGCGTTTGCTGAATGCTAAATATTCGTCCGCGTCTAAAAGCTTCCGCCGACCATCAGGAAACACCTTCACGTCCAAATCATAATCGATATATTTTAACGCTTCTTTGTCTAATACATATGGAGAAGCCAAGTTACAATAGTATGCAATGCCATCATCGCGGATCATCGCAACCACGTTGAACCAGTAATGCTTATGAAAATAAACTAACGCCGGCTCCCTGGTCACCCAATGCCGGCCATCATCTTCAGTAACCAGCGTATGATTATTGCAGCCGATGAGTGACTCGTCACTGGTCTTTAATACCATTGTATCTCGCCAAATACGATGCAAACTGCCATCATGCTTATAGCTTTGAATCGCAATGAAGTCCCCTTCTTTTGGTAGTCTCTGCATTCGCGGCATTTGTGCTACCCACTTTCTGATTAAGCTATCTGCATCGATTGTTGCCAATCCAAGTATGATTATATCAGAAAAGCGGTCAGAGTGCGAAACCAGGCGGTTAGAAGCTGGAGTATAAGTCTCCTTTAACAGAAATCCCTGGTTTTGGGATTCCTGTTAAAGGTGCTTATGCGCAAGCTTCTGCCTGGTGTAGCACGTTTCTGCAATGTTTGAAAGATCAACACAGCTTAAATTCCAGTTGGCGCATCCACCTCACAACCTACCCCTCTGAAAGCCGCTCCAAAGCACTCGTAATATCATCCATCAAGAATCCCTTCCGAAAGAGTGCCTGCTTGGTCTTTTGTTGCTGTTCATAATGATCTAGTTTGGCGTATTTTCGCCAATACTTTTCAGCAACTTTGTCAATTAGTTCTTGATCCTGCTCAACCATCCCATCGGTATCAATTTGATCCATTACCTGGTCGAGATCGCTATATGGGAATCCTCGCCGCATCAGAAGATTTTTTGTTTTATTGATTGCCATCTTAGCTGAGTCATTATGGTGGGACTTAAGTTGTTTTTGGGCAACCCCAACGCCAATTCGAATGACCTCGTCTGCCGGAAAGTAACGATCCAAAGCTGCTTCAATATCGTCACTATTGACGTGCTTATCCTTCAAGTGTTGACGAATCCAATCCGGCCCATTTTTCTCTTCTCTGACAACCGTTCTAACATAGCTTTCAGCATATTTACCGTCATCAACTAATCGCTGATCAGCAAGTTGGGCAATCACTTGATCAATCGCATCAGGATCGTCAGAAATTTCTGCCAGTTTGGTCCGAACTTCATATACCGTTCGTAAATTATGAGCTAAGTAATTAAGCGCACGGCTATGTAATTTCGATAAATCGTCCGCCTGCTCAATTTGCTTAATAAGATCCTTATCAACTTCCATCCCCTTAAAGATCCGAAACTTAATGAAGACCTCCTCGCTGATTGGGAACGCATACTTACCATCAACGTAGACGTTAAACCGGCCCTTGCGTTTTTGAGCTTCTATCTTAGTGATCTTTTCTACCATAATGACCTCCTCGTCTAGGAAAGTTTTGTAACCAGGATCTGCATGGCGCATTGAGACTGGCTTTTGATTGGAAGATTACGGGCGATCTGGCGAAGCGATCGTTCGCACCATCAATACTCCCCCGAATTCAAGGATTAAACTTTTGCGACAGAATTGAAATGTGTGACATCAAGCAGAGAGTTGCGCCTAAGCCTTCTTCCCCAAAAATCTAAGCCGGGACTTCTGGTGCTGAAAATTGATGCTTCACTCTCTAACCGCTTTATCCTGCCTACTTTATATGTTTGCATCAGTTTGCTATACTGAAGTTAAATTAAATCAAGGGATGACATACTATGACTACTGCTCACGTGGTTTACGCAACCATAACCGGGAACAACGAAGATATTGCTGACATCGTAACCGAATACTTTGAAAACAATGGTGTGGACGTTAAAGAGACCGAAATTTCTCAAACTGATCCATCCGTTTTTGAGGACGTCGATATTTGTGTCGTTTGCCCATACACCTACGATGAAGGCGCCCTTCCAGAAGAAGGGATGGACTTCTTCGACGACCTTTCTGATCTGGACTTAAAAGGAAAGGTATATGGCGTTGCTGGCTCTGGCGATACCTTTTACGAAGAATATTACAACACTTCAGTTGATAAGTTTGACGAAGCGTTTAAAAAGACTGGCGCTACTAAGGGTTCTGAAGACGTTAAAATCAACCTAGAACCTGATGAAGACGATATTACCAAGCTGGACGCCTTTGCAAAGGAATTAATCACCAAAGCCCAAAATCAGGACTAAATTGAATTATTAATTAATTGGCTTGAGTAAATGTAAAAGTTTGCTCAGCTTTTTTTTCGGCGTTTTTTACCACGCCGGCCGATTTTGCGGGCCTGCTTCATCATTTGGTCAATCGCATCCGGCTGTTCTTGAATATCACCCAAAAAGAGCTGTTGGATAGTGGCGTTTAAAACCCCACCAAACAACAAGATGACCCCCGAAAAGTCTAACCAGAACATGAGGACAATAAATGTTCCGATGGTCTTATACGTATCAATTCGACGGGCAAAAAATCTCAGATAATAGGTAAATCCCTGTGCCAATAACATCAATCCAATTGTCGCCACCAGCGCGCCAACCCAGACATACCGAAACTTAACTTTAGCGGTTGGGACAAAATAAAACAACAGGCTCAGCAAAAACCAGGCAACCACAATTGTCACAGGCCACTTAACCGTGGCGATCAAGTTCACGATCCAACCGGGGGTGTTAATAATCGGGCTTAGCCAATTGAAAATCATCTGACTAAAAGCAAATAATAGCATGATCACCATGACGGCTAAAATTAAAACCAGCATCCAAACGAATGAAATAATCCGGTTGGCAACTGCCGTTTGGTTTTCAGCAACGTCATACGTTTTGTTGATGCTTCGCTGGAAGGCAGCGATCGCACGGCTAGCAGACCAAATCGTCACAATTAGCCCAACTGACAGTTGACTAGCACCGCCACTTTGCAACGTGGACTCAATTACCGGCTCCAGCAAACTGTAAACCCGCTCAGGAAAAATTGGTTGTAAATAAGTTGAAATCTCCTGGGTGTGAATATGAAATAAGTTTAATAAACTACCAATCACAAAAAAGATTGGGAAGATTGACAGTAATGAATAAAAGGCTAAAACGGCTGCAGAATCTGAGACGTTTCCAGACGAATACCTACCCACGAGGACCTGAATGAATTTTTTGACTTTCTCATACATCGATTTCATATTACGCTCACTTTTTTAATTAGATAATTCGGCTTTGATGGCGTTCAAAATTCTCACCGAGGCCTTACCATCACCGTATGGATTCTTAGCCTCCGCCATCTTTTTATATTCCACAGGGTCGTCTAACAAGGCAGTCATTTCTTTTTTGACAACTGCTGGATCCGTACCAACTAATCGTAGCGTGCCGGCGTCAATGCCTTCTGGCCGTTCAGTTGTATCTCTTAGAACCAGTACCGGCTTTCCCAATGACGGAGCTTCTTCTTGGACCCCGCCAGAATCAGTCATGATAAAGTAACTGCGGGCAGCCATATTATGAAAGTCTAAAACGTCCAATGGCTCAATCAAGTGGACTGCCTTATCACCATCAAATACTTGATGCGCAGCCTTTTGAACGGTTGGGCTTAAATGAACCGGATAAACCACCTCAACGTCTGGGTGATCCTGCAAAAGAGACTTAATTGCCCGAAAAGTTCGTAACATCGGCTCGCCCTGATTTTCCCGTCGATGCATCGTTAATAGAATCATCTTGGACTTGGCATTAAGTTCTTCTAAGACCGAGTGCTGATAATCGGGAGTCACTGTCTGTTTCAAGGCATCAATCGCCGTATTACCAGTTACAAAGATTTGACTATCCGGATGATTCTCTTTAAGTAAATTATGCCGGCTTAATTCGGTTGGCGCAAAATATAAATCTGAAAGAACATCGGTTAACTGGCGGTTCATTTCTTCTGGATAAGGCGATAATTTATTCCAAGTCCGCAAACCTGCCTCAACGTGGCCGACCTTAATCTGATGATAAAAGGCACTAATGCTGGCCGCAAACGTGGTTGTCGTATCGCCATGAACTAGGACAATATCAGGCTTGACCTCGGTAATAATTGAATCCAGCGCGGTAATGACCCGCGTTGTAATGTCGCTCAAACTCTGGTTCTTTTTCATAATATTTAAATCATAATCCGGCGTAATATGAAATACGGTTAATACTTGGTCAAGCATTTCACGATGTTGAGCTGAAACAACGGTAATGGGTTCGAATTCATCTCGATGCTGCTGCATGAGTAAAATAATCGGCGCCATTTTAATTGCTTCGGGACGTGTCCCAAAAATTGTCATTACTTTAATTGGTTTCATTTTCAGTCTCCTATATTATGAGTGAGCGGAGTCAGGCGCTTAGAAACCGAAGGGTAAGTCTCCTTCGAGGGGAATTCCCGGTTCTGGAATTTTTCTCGAAGGTGCTTACACGCAGGTTTCTGCCTGACGCAGCTGTCCTATTATGAGTGAGCGGAGCAGAGCGGTTAGAAGCCGGAGCCTAAGCTTTCTTGCCCGGAAATCCCGGTTTTGGATTTTTGGGTAAGAAGGCTTGGGTGCAGGCTTCTGCTTTGCGCAGCTGTCCTATTATGAGTGAGCGGAGCAAAGCGGTTAGAAACTGGAATATAAGTCGTCTCAGCCAAGAATTCCTGGTTTTGGAATTTTTGGCTGAGATGCTTATATGGAAGTTTCTGCTTTGCGTAGCTGTCCTGCAATCCATTATATCAAATCCGGCATGAAACTTAATATTGACTTATTTTTTATCAGTTAGGCGTATGTTATAATTTGATGTTGTGATATTTTAGTAACATCACTATTGTACGTGTTATTAGATTGTGATGCAGACACAGTGAGCTACATAACTGACCCACCATTGCCGACACTGCATGGAATTGTTTCCAAGTGAATTTAAGCTTACCAACAATTTTACACAAAATCAAAGCTGGATAACAATCTAATTGCAAGATAAAGAAACGAAAACTAGACATATTTTTGGAGGCTTATTTTGAAGACGATCAGTCTAATTGTTCCTTGTTTTAATGAAGAACCAACCGTCGAACTTTTTTATGATACAACCGAAAAAGTGTTTACCAAGTTAAATGCAAGCCATACTGAGCAATACCAACCAGATTACTTATTTATTAACGATGGCTCAGCTGACAAAACACTTGACGTTATGCGCAAGCTCAATGCTGCTCATCCTGATGAAGTCCACTACATTTCATTCTCCCGTAACTTCGGCAAGGAATCCGCTTTTGCAGCTGGCCTCAATCATGCTCACGGCGATTACGTTGCTGTCATGGACGTTGATCTCCAAGATCCACCTGAGTTACTGCTCCAGATGGTTGATATTTTAGAGGACCCTAAACAGGATTACGACGTGGTCGGTTGTGTTCAAACAAGTCGCAAGCAAAACCCCATCCGAGCCTTTCTGTCAGCCAGCTTTTATAAAATCATCAATAAAATGGCCAAAGTTGAACTCAAACAAAATGTCCGTGACTATCGGTTAATGACCCGAAAATACGTTGATGCCGTTTTAGATCTACCCGAATATAATCGGTTTAGTAAGGGCATCTTTTCTTGGGTAGGCTTTAAAACTAAATACTTAGAATATGAGGGTGTCCCAAGGGCTGCTGGAAAAACATCCTGGTCCCTCTTCCAACTATTTGAATACTCTATGGAAGCGATCGTTGATTTTTCTGATGTGCCCCTAAAAATGGCAACCGTAGTTGGTGGCTTCATCAGCTTTCTTTCCATTATCGGTTTATTCTTCGTTGTGATTCGGGCAATGTTCTTTGGCGGCTCAGTTAATGGCTGGGCTTCAATGGTATCCATCATTCTACTTCTTAGTGGCGTCCAACTATTCAGCCTTGGAATTCTTGGCACCTACATTGGTAAAATTTACCTCGAAACCAAACACCGACCAAAATTTGTGATTGCGGAGAAACGTTAATATGATAAATCGGCTAAAGGCGTTATATTATAAATATGAAGAACTCATCGCTTATGCATTTTGGGGTGTTGCGACAACGGTGATTAACGTCGCTGTCTTTTGGCTTTTACACCACTTTACCGGTTGGAATTACATCATCAACGCAACGATCGCCTGGATTTTAAGCGTCCTCTTCTCGTATCTGACTAATAAAGCATTCGTCTTTCACTCGCCATCTAAATCATTAATGGGCGATTTTCTTGAGATGATCTCATTCTTTAGTGGCCGTTTGGCAACCCTATTCTTGGAATTCCTCATGCTCTGGATTGGAATTACGTTGATGCATCAAAATCAAATTGTTGTTAAAATAGTGGAAAATGTCATTGTAATTGCTATTAACTATTTCTGGTCAAAGTGGCTAGTCTTTCGAAATAGCGAGAACAAGAAGTCTGCAAACTAAGTAAGGGAGTCTGTTAAATGAAACAACCCGTTAACCGTCAAATTCTCAGGAAGCGCCGCCAAGAATTCCCTGATGGCTACTACACTAGAAACGACGGCTTCAAACTGCTGGCAATGGCGGCTATACTAATCGCCATATTGGTGACGTGTGCTAAAGTATTAATGTAAATTGCTCAAAATTAACCCTGGGGTATTAAATGCTTTGATCCCAGGGCTTGACGATTTGATAAATAGGCCAGCCATTTCCGTTTTTGAAATGGTTGGCCTATTTCGTTACCGTTTGTTTGCAACAATCGTTTTGCCATCAACCGTTACACGGTTGCGTCCCCGCTGCTTAGATAAATATAAATTGTGATCAGCTCTTAGATACAAATCAACAACTTGTTTGTCAGATTGTGTCAAATCAGATACCCCAGCAGACAACGTTACTGAAATTCTGACTCCTTTATATTGAATAACCGAATTAGCAATCGTTTCACAACACTTTAACGCAAGCTGCTCGGCGCTTTTTCGATCATTGTTGGGCAATACTAGGTTAAATTCCTCGCCACCAACCCGATAAAGCCTTGAATCAGACTGATAGCCTTGAGAGACCCGTTTGAGGGCTGTCGAAACTTCAACCAGAACTTGATTTCCAGCAACGTGCCCATGATGATCGTTGATTTCTTTAAAATAATCAATATCAAATGCCACTAACGACAATGGCGTTGCCTGTTGTCGAGCAATTTTCAATTGACGATGAAAGTCAGCTTCATACATTCGTTGGTTCAGCAATCCTGTTAAGTAATCGTGACTGGCGTTTTTACTTAACACAATTAGCAATTGATTATCCTGATAAATTAACTTCAACGCCCAATAAAACGTGCTCATCAAGCAGATATATTGAATCACCAGCTGAAATACTTCTAACGGCTTAACCAATCCAATTGCCCAGAAGCTAAGTCAAAACAGCGTTATCGTGATGCACTGAATCCAATAATCAGAGCGAAATGATTTTTGACTAAAAGTTACCCTAATTAACATTAAAGTTAACACAAACGCCACTGCAATCCCTGTCTGTAACAACCCATTAACATCGAAACCATCAATCAGAATCCGCATAACGGCAAGTAGTCCTACCACTAATAAATCCTGCCAATAGGCAATAATACCAATGAGCATAATGACCATTAACATGATAAAGTTGGTTGATAACAAGTAGCTTCCCGAATTTGTCTTCATCAGCTCAAAAAAAACACCAATTAACGAAAAATAGGCAACCGTGAACCACTTGATTGCGGCACTACTGGTCCCTTTACTTATTCGATATTGACTTAAATGTTTAAAAATCGGTGTTAGTAAAATAAGTTGATAACACATAATGATCCCGAGTTCACAGAAAATTCCCCAGATAATGCCTTCGAGCAACCACTGATTAATAGTCACGATTGTCACTTCCTATCATCTTTTGAATAATTTAGAAATAATGTATTAAGAAACGACACAATGCTGGTTCTTCAACAATTGTGTCAGGGAAAGGCTACCGTAATCAATCCTCACTACGCATCCCGTAGACGGATACCAACGTCACTCTCGCTGAGCTGCATTCAGGGCGGTTAGATTATTGAATGAATAGGCAATCGGTACTTTTCTGTTACTGACAGCTCCTCGAATGGGTGACTGCTTATCCTTAATTTGTTCTCCCCAGACAAGCTTCATTGCCATTTGATAATGAGACCGATCACCAATAGTTGCAAAAATCAGCGCGGCCAAGGCATAGTTCGCAACCGATTGCCCATCGTCAGCCACTTCACCAGTAATCCGATAACTATTTTTCAAAGCGTGCCTGCTTACTTGAAAGACTAACCAGTTTTTGCTAGCAGCTTTAAATTTGCCGACCTCTGCCAAATGTAGCAAAACTTCCAAAGCTTCCGAAGTATTTAAATTAGCCGATGAATATTGTTTGCGTTCCCAGTTAAAGCTTGCATGATATAGCGGAAAAACATCCCCCAGATAACCATTTTGGACGACTCTTAGCTGCTGCTGATAGTCTTTTTTACCATTGGCGGTCGCACTTTCAAAATAATGTAATGTTTGTAGGTCAAAATAAGCTAATGAGCCACTTTTAGCTGCTCGTTTTTGCGCCACATCGTAATAATTAACCAGCTGTCCCTTGCCAATGCAATTTTTGGCAAGAACCGTAAACCGCTTAGTAGCTTCTTTTTGATACCTATCCGTATGATTAAGCGCGTCATAGACCATTAAAGCCTTAATAATTCTGAGATCATCCAGTGTCGCGTTAACTGAGTATTGCCGATGGTTGGTTGGATCATAACGATAGCTAAATTGTGGGCCTTGATCGAAAGTGGCCTTGGCATGTGCATAAAACCGCCGGAAAGCTTGTGGCTGCTTACTGGCATTGAGGTAGTCAAGCCACATCCCAACTGACTCACTCAACATATCATGCCCACTTGCTAAATCACTTTGACCAGACTGGGAAACTGTGCTGGTATAAAGACCATTTTTAGTTAGTAATTTCTTTTGAATAAACGTCAATAGATGTCGTTCAGCCGCAGAATTGGCATGTTTTTTGGCCAACGTCTTGGGAATCAAAACCTCAGGGCTGACCTTTGGCACAACTACCTGAGCTTTTCGACTGCAGGAACTAACGCCTAAGAGACTACCTAAGACAACGCAGAGGATCAAAAGTATTTTGATATAACTTACTTTAAAGATCTTCATCAGATTCACAGATGATTTCCCAGGGTTGCATGCCTAGGAGTCACATTTCCTTTCTGCCATTCTTTATCAACGGCTTTTTGCGCTACCAAGTTAAGATAATTAAATGGCAAGTCAAAATTCGGTTGAAATAACATGTCAATAAATGCCATATCATCAATCGTGTTATTGTTTTGGATGAGAACTGAAACGGCATTAGCAGATTGGGAAACATCGTGTTTACTGCAAAGCTGCGCCCCTAAAACTTGTCGATTTTCGGGATTATAGACCAACGCAATTGTCAACGGGTCTGTCGAAGGCATATACGTTGGACGCCAGGTTCCTTGATAGATGACCTGTTCTGCCGCTATATGATGCCGCTGCGCGTTTTCAAGCGTTAATCCGGTTGTTGCAACACAATAGCCAAATAATTTCATTGCTGAGGTTGCTTGGGTTCCCATGTATGGATATTGTTGATTAAATATGTTTAGGGCAATTAACGTTCCTTGACGAATCGCATTTGTTGCTAACGGCGTATACGCAGGCTTACCAGTTGGGTTAAAACGAACCATCGCGCAATCACCAGCTGCATAAATATCTGGATCACTGGTTTGTAAATAATCATTGACAATAAACGCACCGTGCTTTTCCAATTGGACCTGGCCAGCTAGCAACTGTGTATTCGGCACAAAACCCGTTGCAACAATTGCTAAGTCAGCGGTAAAGTTTCCCTGGTTTGTCTCAATCTCTAATTCATCCTTTTTATTCATTCGAAACGCCGTTACTCGATGATTGAGATGAATGCCAATCCCATGATCGGCTAGTAACTTTACGAGTTGATCGGATAATTCTTTACCAACATAATTATTCAAAACTTGTTTGCCTCGTTGAAATAGGGTTACTTCGTGATCAGTTCTGGCATAGCTCTCCGCAAGCTCAGTACCGGCATACCCTGCGCCAACTATGGCAATACGCTTGTTAGATTTAGCGGAATCATATATCGCTTGAGCCTGTTGATAATCCTTACATAACAATACCTTTGACTCGTCAATGCCATAAATTGGCGGTAATGCAACCGAAGAACCGGTTGACATAATAAGCTTATCATAGGTATCTTCAAAAAGTTTTCCAGTTGTCATATCCGCTACCTGGATCCGATGATCTTTGGCATTGATTCGCAGAACTTCATGTTGGGTCTTAACCACAGCCCCTAGATTCTTCAAATCCTGAGGTGAAGAATAAAACATATCTTCCAAACGCTTAACTTCGCCACTCAAATACAATGAGATCCCACAGGACAAGAATGAAACGTTCTGATGACGCTCATAGATGACCAACTCCGTCTCCGGATGATCCTGTAAGATTCTGATTGCTGCCATTGTTCCTGCATGTGTACACCCAATAATAACAACTTTCATTATTAACCCCTCCAAAAATACTTTCAATTATTTTACAAATGCGTCATAATTCCTTTATACTATGGTATTTAGGACTTAATTTATGAAGTTATGACTTTTATTTTAGCCTACCCAGAACATTTCATGGTTCTACCTATCCCTCAATCATAATTACAGACCACCAAAGGAGCGTTCACTCAATGTATCGATATTTCATCCAGCCACAAGTCAATGTTTACACCAATTCGATTATTGGTTATGAAATGCTCATTCGCAAACAAGCAGGTGATGGGACCTGGCGATTACCTAAGAACTTTGCATCCATCCCTATTGAGATCCAAATTAACCTTCTAAAGCGTACCGCCGAAGAACTATCCCTCAAGGTTCACACGCTCTCGTTCAATGTGAACCGGACTCAATTTCTTGATAAAAAGATGACTCAAGCATTAATTGATGCTCAAAGACAAATGTTTCCAGTAATCCTAGTTGTTGAGGTCACTGAAGAACTTGGTGAAGACCAGATTGATAATCCAACACTTGAAGCTCAGGGCAACCACTTGCAACAGTATGGCATTCAAATGAGTCTTGATGATGTTGATACTGGCGAAAATACTTATTCACACATTTCAGATCTCTTAAAGACCGCTGATGAAGTTAAATTTGCCATGCAAAATTTCCGCCAAGAACATCGGGAAAAAGAAATCCCCCGAAAATTAACGGCGTGGAAAAAGATTTCCAAAGACACCCAGACTAGACTCATCATCGAAGGAACTGAAAATAGTGAAGAAGATCAATTACTTAACGAGCTTGAGTTACCATTACGCCAAGGATACTACTATGGCAAGCCCCGATTATTCCGGTTCAAGAATGATCCTCGCTAGTTCGACTGGCCAACGTCATACTCAGTTTCCTTGATACCTGAATCAATCAAATCATATGGACCATTCATTTTGCTATCATTCCATTGGGCAGCACCGCTAATTAACGAAATATGTAGTGACCCCAATTCAGTTGATGCTTTCACCTGGCGGCTGAAAGCGTCTCGAATTCTATCAAGCGCAATTTGTGCTCCTGCCTCATCTGCATACAGGAGGACTCCCCAAGTTGGAATATCTTTATTCAAATAATAAGTGACATCATTTTGCCGGGTACTTGCTGTCATGACATCTGAAGTCAATGTTAATAATGTTGAAATTTGCTGTTCACTCATCATCTATTTTAGTTGATCATAGTAACGGATTCGAATAATGCCAACCGTAACTGGCAATTTAAACCGCCGATTGGTTTCAATAAAAACATGGGCATCTTAAACCATTGCCACCATCGTTCTAAGCTTGGTTTGCTCATCAAACGCCCCTTGTTCGATCAAGTTGGATCTTAATCTTTGATTCTGCCATTGTAATTGCCGCTGCTCAGCAGTCATCTGATAGACAAAGAACGATAAGCCTAACGGGACAATCAGCCAAAAAGTCAATGTTAGTGGGATTTGCGGTCCTTGAGCCAGATTGAGATAAACCATGACAACAATCTGAGCGAAAATGAATAGTAGGTTTTCAACCAATCCCGGAATAATCCCCCAAAAATAAGTAATTAGAATGGACACAACTGTGAGACCGATGTAAATCGTGTTTAGTAGCAAATGTCCCGAGGCGGTCATCAAAATTGCCGTCAGTGTCAGTAAGCCTAAGAACAAAAGCAAATAAATGTCTGCCTGTAATGACGCTTTTTGACTATCGTTCATTTTGCTCCCCCTTTTGTTTCGAGACACCATTTTTCTTTAACATTGCAATTATTGAAGCGCCAATAATGAGGATGAAGAACAACGCTACCGCCAAATAAATCAGTAGATGTGAATTCTTACTGATCGTTCGTTTGACCTGAACACTCGAATCAATTGCTGCCTGCTTTTTAAACCGATAACTAAAATGATTATTATCAGGGTCTACCAGCACGGCATCTTTATTTCGATACATCTCAATATTTTTTTCAAAATTAATTTGCGTTGATCCTAAATAAGTAGCGGCCGGATTAGCGCCAGTGACCACTAATAATGCTCGTCGCTTGTTAAACGGCGACCGTAACAATTGAGCCGTCCCAACGGTCGCGCCATATTGCTTTTCAATGCTCAATTTTTCATTTGAGACTAAAACAGAAAAATGATCATCAAATTGAAAATACAGCTGTTTATTCAACGACTTAATGAATTGATTTTGATTTGGCGCACCAAAGGCGATAACACTGCTTCTCTTAAGTTGATCACGACTAGGTTGATGCTTAGTAAACGTTATCTTTCCAGTATTATTTTGCGCATAGTTGCCAATTAGATTGAAAATATTCGATAACGTTTGAAAATCAGCCGCCCGCATCTGCTTGGGCTGAACAATCAACAAGTTGTCAAAGGTTCGATTTTTAATGAATACGCCTGGGTAGTTATCAAATAACAGACTATTTTTCTGCTGGGTTTTAATGATTGCTTTAGAAGTTGAACCAACACTAGCCCACGGCGTTTGATTATTGTTTGCCTTGGATTGGTCAGCCATTTCCAAGTCAAAAGCAACCCGAATCGTAAACTCGTTACCTAAAGCCAGTCCCTTGGGAAACTTAACCGTCAACTCATCACCATCAGCGTGGCTGGCGGTCAGTTTCTTGCTGCCAATTGGCGTGTTATTCACCATCACCGTTACCAATGACCGCTTAAAGTTTAAATTCTTTGCGTAACGAAAATGCAGTCGCACTTCGGACCCATCCGCATTGTTCCGATCAACCGGCAAGCTAATAAAATAGGCTTGCTCGTGGTGGTTGGGCCCAGTGATTTGACTATCCTGCTTGGTTAATTGAACACTACCATCGTATTGCAATACCGATGTAGCCGTTGGTGTATCTTGAGTAACGGCTTTGGTAGCCTCGTCCGTTTCCTGCATTAACTCTTGATTGGCAATGTACTTGGCCGCTTTCTTTAAGAGAATGCCGTTTTTAGCCGTCACAATCAGCAAATGTTTATTATGAGCATCATGTGTTTTGATAACTGCTTGGTGAGCCACATCTTTTTTTACCACCATTTTTTTAATATTGCTTGGCAGATGGTTATACGTTGCAATTACTACCTGATAATCAGCTTTTCTGGCTTTTTGATCCTGGAACGTTGTTACTGGAATCTGCTGGGTTTCAGTTGTAATCACCCTGGATTGGCCGCTTAGCGCGTACATACTAGCAGCCAATTCATTATTAGTCGGCTGACTTGGCGTTGTGATCACTGATTCTTGATTAACAACCGTATCGGCACCGGTAAAATGATCATAAAAGGACTTAATCGATTTTGTCGGCGGTACGAGTCGATATTGAAAGTTAACATTCGTATTTTTATAAATTGTTAACCAATTAGCCGGTGTCTGTGCGACCTGGTAATTCTTATGGCCAGCCTTGTTTAAAATCTGACCATTAACTTGAATATTATTCTCTCCCCCCAGTGAACGAGTTGGAATCGTGATTTTCTTAGTCTGAATCCCCGAAACCCGTTTAGGACGAAAAGAATCAAACTTAACATTATTCACTGAGACGGTGATATCTGAGATCTGTTTGTCACTGAGTTGAGAAGTTTGAAAATTTAAATTCAAAGTGGCTTTTTTGACATCCCAGTACCCCATTTTTACAAAATACATATTTGATTGAACCGCATTCCCAGATAAAGTTATCGTCTGATTTTGAAAGGGCTGTGTGTAAGTTTGAGTCTTGGCCCAGACAGTTGTACCAGAAAGAAACAACATTGAAAAGCCAAAAAACAACAAGCCAATCCAAGCCACTAAGTTATTTATAGCGAACGGTTTTATACCATTTCGCCTGTTTATGAAAGATCTGTTCACGAATATACCCCACCATTCCGTAAGCTGCCACAGCCAGCCACATTTGACTATATACAAGATACATCACAATAATTAACAATAAATTTGAACCCGTCATCTCACCTTTTTCAGTTGTGATTGCTGTAAAGGTACTAATGACAAACAAAACGACTGCAAAGGCCCAAACAACGTTACTGAACCCTTGTAGTTCTGAGTGTGCAACTCCGGCAACCGACAAGACAAACACCGTGTCGGAAAAAATTAATGACGTCATCAGCAAAAAATAAATTGATGCAAAATATAATAAATCAAACCGAATTTTTCGCGCTTCCTTTGAAAACAGTAAATGCATATTTTTCAATATCACATAAATATTTCCCTTAACCCAGCGAGTCCGTTGGTGGAACCAGACATCAAGCGTCTGTGGTTCTTGCTCCCAAGTTACTGCTGCAGGCTGAAATTCAATCCGATACCCTAATCGATATATCCGAAAACTGATTTCCGTGTCCTCTGCCAAGGCTTTTACATCCCAACCACCGACCTTTTCCAAGAGAGATCGGCGAATAACGTAATTAGTCCCCGGGATCGTACATAATTTAAACAACTGTCGCCGACCGGCTTGCGCCATCCACTGAAAAGCAAGCGTTTCAATATTAATAAATCGCGTCAAAATCGTTGCGTTTTTATTTCTAGTTCGGAATTTGCCGATGACTGCCCCAACTTGGTCAGTTTGCAGAAGTTCTGCCACTAAAATTGAAAGGGCATTCTTTTCAGGCGTGTTATCAGCATCATAGACGGAAATAACACTTCCCTTTGCCACCTTCAAACCGATGTTTAAGGCGTTTGATTTCCCTTTGCCGCCTGTTTTGCTATCCGTATTAATAACGACCAGCTGGCGATCTGCATAGAGGTCTTGCAGCCCTTTCAATAATTCAGCGGAATTATCACTTGAATTATCATTAATAACAATGACCTCATATTGTGACTTAGGATAGCTAAAATTAAGCAGTGCCTGAACGGTTTTAACGATGACAACCCCTTCATTATGGGCTCGAACCATGATAGAAACAAAGGGTGGTTTAGGCGGCAATTCAGGCTCTTTAGTATGCTGCCATTTTAAATAATATGTATAGCCAGCTATCGTTAGCCCTAGGTTAATAATCAGAATACCCCAGATGGAAATGATCGCGACTAATAAAAAAACATCGAGAATCGAAATAATGCATCACCTCTCTTATTCACTAAAAAGCTTTATTCGTTAAAGCAAATCAATAACCGAAAATGCCTTAGGTTTGCAACGTGTCTCGAACAGCAGATTCCTGCCATATAAGTATTTTAATTAAATATTCCAAAATCTGAAATACTCAGTTAAATCCTTACCTAGGCGCTGCTCGGGAATAGGCTAATTTTTGAACATCCTCACATAAATCCGGCGGCCAATTACGATAAAAATCAGTAAGACAATGAAAATGGCGGTAAACAAAATGATAAGCACGTGTGATTCAAATTTAAAAAAGTGGTTTAGCGTTCCCGTCATCGATTGATCCGCTATCGGTCGCGGTTGCTTACTGCCTGCTTGCGTCACATCCACTAGGCTGCCATTCAAGAAATAGTTTCCTTGTCGATATTGATAATTCGCGGAGCCAAATTCAATTTGACTAGTCAGTTGCGTCTGTGGATTAAACCACCGATAAGATAAGCGGCTAACCTTTCTTTCCAAATCCCGCAGGCCTACTCGGGTGGTTGGCATACTAAAGGTTATCGCTGTTGGCGTCTGAAATGCCGTTTTCCGTTGGTGTTGGACCGTCAATAAGTGATTTCCCGCCAACGCATAGTAGCTTTGCTTAAAGACTTGTGAATTTCCTTCTGAAGCTAGCTGATGTTTCTTTTGTGAATTTGGTAGCAGTAAAACATGATCAGCTACTTTTAATCCTTGATTTCGATACAACGCATCTTGATTCCAAAAACCATCTGTACTAATGCCCACAGGAAAAACGTGATTTTGACCAAGGCTAGTCAATTCCGCAACCATCAACTGATTAAGCTTGCTTTGATCAGACTGATAAGCACTCACGATTGGCGTTTTTAAAAAAATAATTCCGTTTCTGGTCTCGATGTTTCTTAGAACCTTCGTAAACTGTTTGAACGCTGATAACTCTGTGTTGGTTTCTACAGTCGTTGTACTGACTGCAAACGCAATTCCTTGTTCGTATAAATCACGGCTTAGCTGATTCAGCAACTTCAAATTCGAATAAGGAGTCACATTTGTAATCGTCAATAACGGTTGGTGTTTCCCGCTTTTTGTTTGAAATAATGCGGCAATCAACTGAGAAACAATTTGCAAGTTAAGCGTATCTGTCGAATAAAATGGTAAGTATCCGAAATGCTGCCTAACAACCCCATCTACAAATTTGCGCTGGTTAGCCTCTTGGGTCGTTAACGTCCCAAATGATTCGGTCCTCTTCGAATCATCTTTTTTAAAGACGGTCATCGTACTAGTAAATGGCAGCAACTGAGAATTTCTACGGCTGTCAATAAGGGTTAACTGTTGGTGATGTAGTGTTGTAAATCTTCCGCCAATCTGGCTGGCTTCTTGTCTGGTTAAAATCCCACCGATGTGCAGCTTAATCCCCGAAAAGGTTTGCCGATCCCGTTGGAACTGCCGATTGTTAATAGGATTTTGCGGCCAATTTACCATGGTAATGACGCCAGCATACTTGTTAGTACGAAGCATTCCTGAACGATACTGCGATTCAGCAATCGTTTTAACGCTCAACTGATGACTGGTTAACAACCGCTGCAATGAATCAATCTTTTTATAGCTCTGGGTTGCGGAATTTTGCGAATCGTAAACCAACAAAACATGTTTTTGCGCTGCTGCAGTTGGCGTGACCTCAATGAACATTAACCCAAGCCAGGTAAAGAAAATTAGCAATAATGATTTCAAAATTTTCATTTTTGCGTCTTTACCTCCTGCTGATCCCGCTGAACTGCTGACCCCCATAAACGATAATTAACAGCATCTGCAATTAGCAAGACTAAAAGCAAGTTCAGACTGATTGCAACCGGAAACATATTTCTGGAAAGGTTATAGGTGCCATATGAAATAATGGTCGTGATTGGCAGCACGACGACGATGGTCAATAGTCCCAACACCAAAAAGAACTTCATCATATCTCGTGAATCCCGTTTCCTAAAACTATTGACCATCCCAATAACATAAATCACCAAGAAGGCACCGGCAATCAGCAGGTTAAAGGCATATTTTCTTGGATAAAAGCTTTTCATTAACAAGCTATATCCAGAAAAATACTGAGTATGAGCACCTGGTGACCTCCTAGCGCCCACTGGATAGTTACCAACTGATTGAATTCGAATCTGCATCACGTTTTTGGCAGCATCATCTAGTAAATGAGAAAACTGATCAAAATGTTTGACGTAGTAACCCACTACCCAAGCAGCATTGAGCTTGTGAATCAGATGTTCATGCACATATTTTGAATTTGGTAAAATCGCTGAATAGGTATTCGGATAATAATCGTTTCCCTTCATCAATGCATATTGTGAACTGATTTGCCCAGCCATCACTTTTGAAGAAGGTTCCTGAGTCTGCAGGACTCCGTGGGTAAAGGCTTGATACTTATTTAACGACTGATATCGAGCCGCAACTGTATGGTGAACCAAGCCGCCCATTCCAATCAGCCCAACCATTGCCACCAAAATATACACCCAAGCTAAGTGCCTCTGAAAAGAAAATAACAGGCCAAGTGACATGAGCAACAGGGCAAAGGTTAATGGAACATTGTGATAATCAGCCGCAATCAGCAACAATGAAACGGCGAAAAAAGCACCCGTCGTTAGCCGATCATGCTTAACAAGTTTACGAGCAATTAACAAAAAAAGTGCAAAACAATAAAGCATTAAAATAAATGTCCCGGCCTCAGGATAAAATGAATTAAATGTTAATGTATTGGAAGTGTCCCCAAAAACAAAAACAACGATCAGTGAAACCAGGTAATTACGGAAGTTTCGATTAGGTGCCGTTAATGAACGAGTCAACAAATAAATTGCGCCTAAAAAGAATAGATAGTAAATGAGGCCGAGAAAACGAATATCAAAAATTTGAGAGCTCAAAAACAATTTATTGATTTCAATTGCAGCCTGAATAAATAGGAATTGCGATGAATATATTGGTACGGCAGTTTCATTATAAAAATGCATGATATGAAACTTTTCAATGACATAATTGAAATATGATAAGTTTCGGGTATCAATTCGATTAAGCCCGTTTTGCGAAAGCGTCTGTAAAAAGTCGCCGTTATCTGCTAACCCGTTTACAGGGGGAACGAACAACAAATAACCAGCGATAATTGCACAAAGTATTGTGGCAAATAACGCTGGTGAAATGTACTTCGTTAATCTTTTCACAGTCCAACTCAAAAAAACAACCCACTTTATCTTTATTAGTATCTAATTAAATCATTAGGACAATATATAAATATTCAACCATTTACAATTATAGACACAACCAATAAATAAGCAATCCGAAAAATTCATCAGGATCGCTTTTTCAGCCTGATCAAATAATATAACTATGTCACTTTGCTGATCGAACCCGTTCGTAAAAATAGGGACGCTGCTATATCAACATATAACGGCATCCCTGTTCTTGTTGC
Source organism: Lentilactobacillus kisonensis DSM 19906 = JCM 15041 (assembly GCF_001434135.1). Lineage (GTDB taxonomy): Bacteria > Bacillota > Bacilli > Lactobacillales > Lactobacillaceae > Lentilactobacillus > Lentilactobacillus kisonensis. The sequence continues at coordinate 39,601 of NZ_AZEB01000023.1, forward strand.
TTATAAATATAAATATGACCTCACCCGGACTCGAACCGGGATCAACCGCTTAGGAGGCGGGTGCCCTATCCAGTTGTGCTATGAGGCCAAAACAACACGAGTTAATTTTCTCATTTTAATCGCGTTGTGTAAAGACATTATTTTTCGGTTCGCTTATGATGCATCCCTTTGCGTTTAGAATGCTTGTGCTTTTTCTTACCAGCATGTGATTTAGTTGGTTTTACCGGTTCACTTTGAGGGCGTTGTTTCTTATCCGTGACAACCATTTTTTTCTGATCCTTAGTTGGCTCTTGAGCAACTTCGACGTCTTTAACGGGACTTTTAGGGCGCGTATCCGATAATTGATTCCCATCAAAATAGATGTTCTTTAAGTCATAGTCATCGTTGCGCATCAATTTTTTAAGGTCCCGCAAGTCATGATCATCACCCATGTTAATGACCAAGCCAGGCTCGTGCATCCGCCCGGTTCGACCAACCCGGTGAATATACGTCTTCTGATCAGTAGGTAAATCATAATTAATAACCGCTGGCAGCTTGGGAATATCAATCCCACGCGCAGCCACATCGGTCGTTAACAGCAGTCGAACGTTTCCTAAGCGAAACTCCTTCAAGGCCTTTTGCCGACTCGTTTGCCGTTGTTCACTCGTTAGTTCGGCTGCTTCTTTAATGTGACGATGGGACAAAAAGCCCCCCACTTTTTTCAAAGTATCCATTTTATCAAAGAAGACCAAGGCTTTGAAATTTTTCATATGCAAGAAGCGCAGCAGCATTTGTTCCTTTTTGTGATTTGAAACTTCCAGCAATCCATGGCGGACTTCTCCCCTGGTATCATCAATTGCTGAAACGTCATACGTCTCAATATCTTGAAGAAACCAACGGTTCAAATGAGTTAAGAGATCACTTTGAGTTGCCGAAAAAAAGCCTAGGGTTACGGTTGTTGGCGCTAAATCAACCAATGAGCGAATCGAATCTAATGTATCTTCGCTCAATAAATTGTCCGCTTCATCAATCACAATTGCGGTTAGGGACGCTAACTTTAATTTCCCAAGATCAATGAGGTTCATGATCCGCCCCGTTGTCCCCACAATGACGTTTGGATGCGTCTTTAATTTATCAACTTGGCGCTTAATATTGGCCCCACCGATAATCCCTTCAACGGATAACCCAATGAGCTTCCCCCACTCCAACAGGACCTTCTGTGTCTGCATTGCAAGCTCAGCGGAGGGTTCAATGACCAACAGCGAGAGACCATCATCTGGGTGAATATTTTCCAGCAATGGCAGGGCAAAGGCCACCGTTTTACCAGATCCAGTTGGAGCTAGTCCTAGAACGCTTTTACCATCCTTTAACGGTTGATAAACCGCTTTTTGAATAGCCGTTGGGCGTTGGTAGCCTAATTGGTGTGCGTGTTCTTCAAATTCTGTTATCACGATTTTCTCCGTCCATTATTCTTCTTCACCCACAAAGTACAAGTGAGCATCTTGGCGTAGATTAAACAGCAATTTATTCACGTGCATACTTAATTGGCGCCAGTTCTCATAATCCTTGTGATTTTGCTCATTTTGCGGATCGTTAATTACGCGGGCAAAATCCTCTGCCTCTGGTAACATTGGGTTCTCATCGATAGTGTTCGCAATCACTTGCCGGTTGTTATCGGCATCAATATAGGTTGCCTGCCGGAGTTCACCAGCATCATCAATTGAGATCAAGTCCTTGAGGCCATAAATCTCAGACGTCATGTGTGAATTGGACACCTTCGAGAAGTTTAAGGTAACGGTGTACTCAGGATAACTCAAGATCGCCGTTCCCTTACCGTCAACCCCGGTCCGAATGAGTTGTGGGAAATAGGCCACTTCTTGGGGCATCCCAAACAACGCAACCGCATCATAAACCGTATATACACCAAGGTCCTGTAAAGCGCCACCAGCAAACTTAGGTGAGAAAACGTTCGGCTCTTTGCCTGCCAAAACCTGATCATAGCGAGAAGAATACTTTGAATAGGTAAATTCAGCTCCCTGCACCGTTGTCATCTCAGCTAATTTAGCTGCAATCGCGTGAAAATTGGGCGTGTGGATATTACGGGCTGCTTCGAAATACAAAACGTCTGAATGATTCGTGAGTAATTCCTGAATTTGTGCCATCTGCTTTTGATTAGCGAACGCCGGCTTTTCCACGATCACGTTTTTGCCATGTAAAATTGCTAACTTCGCCTGTTCAAAATGGAGGCTGTTGGGCGAGGCAATGTAAACCGTGTCAAAGGCGCCGTTATCAAAGAACGTCCCCAAATCTGTAAATGATTCCGTTGCCCCATTTTTAGCCGCAAAGTCTTTGGCGGTCTGTTCATGACGAGAATAAACACTGGTTAATTCATACGTCTTAGCTAATTTAATTGCGTCAACGAACTGCTGTGTTATCCAATTGGTGCCAATAATTCCTAATTTAATCATTTTATCCACCTCTTCTTAATTAAATTGTAACAAGGTTTTAATGCAATGAAAACGAATTTCAGCAGGTCTGTTATATTAATTCGTTATAATCTTAGATGAATACAAGCTAGGGGATGGTTTAAGATGCGGAAACGAAGTATTTTTCTATTTTTAATTTCACTAGGAGTTGGCCTTTTTCATACGCCAAAATCTGCCAAGAAAGTATTGCCAAAGGTTGATCCTAGATTTTTCGTGGGAACTTGGCGCTTCAAAGATCGCCGTGGACGGGAACACACAATTGTCATTGATCCAGATTTAAAGCTAACGATTGATGAGCAGGACCTATCAGCTAAAGTTTCCGCGATTAGCCGATATGAACTCTCATACATCGATAAGTTTGGCTATAAGCTCGAAATTCGGGGGAACGAGGCGCGGCCAGTTAAATTTTATGATGAATCAGAAAATGACACTTATGATTTAATGACTATTTCAAATTAGGTCCAACTAGAAACTGAGAAAATTCAGCTTCTGGTTGGATTTTTTTGTTAACTTGCTCACACATACCCACACCAAGAATGGATACTCAACTATTCCCCAAATCGTCAATTGACATCTCCAAAAACATGCTTTTTAGTTCAAATAACGATGCCAACTTGCTTTTCCACCGTTATAGACTGCCATCGGTAAGAAAATAACCTGCTTATCCATCTTAAAGTCTTGCTTCTGGGTCACTTGAATAAACGTCGCGTCACCGTTGGGCTTTCCCAGTTGCGCGTCGGTTGGCCAAATTTGGCGCTTAGCCGTCGCTTGGATGTGCAGGTGGTTAATAATACTATAGGTAGCTGAAATCACGATAGGCCGTTTATAATACCCTTGAATCAATTGACTCAAATGAGCGACATTTCGCCGGACAGTTTGCCAGCGAAGATTGTTTTCGCCATAAGTCCCATAATATTGAATCGTCAAACAGATGGGTAAACTGCCAGTGTTATCCTGAACCGCCCTCACAAAATTTTTAAACTGGGCCTTTGGTGAGCTACTAAAACTAAAGTAATGATAGACGCCCACAGGCAGTTGTGACCCTTGGCTACGCGCAAAATTACTCTGAAAACTGTCATCAGTGAAAGTGGCTCCCTGAGTCGCTTTTAGGTATACAAAGCTAATTCCATCACTCTTTAAGCTTTCAAAATCAATATACCCATTGGTTTGGTTCAGGCTAACCCCGCGAATTGGATACTTGGCCAATTCCTGTTTTTCATGCCAGTGGACAATAAAAAAGCCTAGGGCAACGACAACCAACAACAAAAGAACGCCGAATACTACCTTTTTAGTGTTTCTCCGTCTCCGGTAAGTTTCAGCATATATTGGTTGAATATCTCTACGCTTCATAAAATAATCATCTCAGTTAACCGTAGCTAATCACTAACTACGCGTGCTTTCAATAATATTTTGAACATTTTGAATTGTGTCTTCAGTGGCCGGCCCCATTCTAACCGTCGCCATCATGAATAAGGTGTCAATAATCGTCATTTGGGCAATTAAAGAATACATCCCTTCTGATCGGTAATTCGATTCATCACTCAACGACACGAACGTAATATCACTGTGGCTTGCTAACGGCGAATCGGGATAGCCGGTAATCCCAATCACTGGGACCTTTCGTTGCTTCAGCGTTTCAGCAATTTTTAGGGTCTGGCGGTTTTTCCCTGAATGAGACACCACGATGCCACAATCATCCTCACCCAATTTTACTGCTTGCATCAGCTGAACGTCAAAGTCAGGATAGTAAAAACAGTCAATCGACGTCCGCAAAAACTTATGATAGCCATCCAAGGCAATTACGGAAGAACCGCCGAGGCCAAACAATCCCAACCGGCGGCAATGGATGATTCTTAACACAGCCCGGGCAAAGTCGTTTTCATCAATGCCTTCACGCGTGTCACGGATTGCACGTTGTGTACTTGTAAATATTTTATCCGCAATGGTCGAAAGTGAGTCGTTAGCATCAATATCCTTAAAGATCGGTAAGTTTTGCGGCCGCAATTGTGTATAAGCCAGTGACAACGTAAATTCACGGAAATTTGCATAGCCCAACGTTTTAACCAGCCGAGAAACCGACGCTGTCGAAGTCTCAGTTACCGCCGCCAAATCTTCAATATTGGCTTCAGAAGCGGCTTGTGGATTATCAATCACGTAACGGGCAATTTTTTTATTCGTCCGACTTAAATCTTCGAACGATTGTTTTAGTAATTGAACTGGCGAGCTCATTATGATCACCTTTCGTTTCTAGTAATGCAGCTTATCAATCGACAAAGCTTCTATTGTAAATATTTTACATCAAAAAAGTTGCGTTGTGAAATTGTTTTCCATATAATAGCTTGGTGGCGTTTGCATATGCTTCAAAATCCAGGAGACATTTTATTTGAAGTATCGTGGTCAACATGCTAACTTTAAGCTGAGGTGGTGCTGAATTCAGAACGTATCACTTATGTATTCAATTATGCACCCGCTATTATTTTTTATCAATTCAAGGCATCGTTAACTGTTTGGCTGCCACCAAGAAAGGAAGTTATTTATATGGATTATACACTAGGTGTTGATATTGGAACAACCAGTGTTAAGACCGTGCTCTACGATATCCACGGCAAGGTTCATGGCTATTCAAATGACGGTTATCCCCTTTATCAAGATACCCCTGATATGGCTGAGGAAGATCCCGAAGAAATCTTTTCGGCAATGTCTGATGGCATTACCGAGATCCTCCGCAAGGCTAATTTACAGAAGGGTGAATTGAAAGGGGTTGCTTTTTCATGTGCTATGCATAGTTTGATTCTACTTGATGACAACCATAAGCCCCTCACCCGTGCCATCACATGGGGCGATAATCGTGCTGTTAAGTATGCGGATGACCTTAAGCACAGCCCCGAGGGAATGGAAATTTATCAACATACCGGTACCCCCATTCACCCGATGACGCCACTTACGAAGCTAATTTGGCTGCGCAATGACCATCCTGATCTCTTTAAGCAAGCACGTTGGTTCGTTGGGATTAAGGAATACATTCTTTATCGACTTTTTGGTGTTTTGAAGGAAGATTATTCAATCGCTAACGCCACCGGAATGTTTAACATCTACAACCTCGACTGGGACGATCAAGCGTTAAAGATTGCCGGTGTAACCCGTGAACAGCTCCCCGAGCTGGTTGATACAACCTATCAATTAAAGGGCATGCATGAAGAATATGCGAAGGTGCTTGGCATTGACGCAGAGACCCCGTTCATCATTGGGGCTTCAGATGGCCCATTAGCCAATCTCGGTGTCAACGCTATCAAGCCTGGTGTAGTCGCAGTAACCATTGGAACCTCTGGTGCTGTCCGGGTAGTTACCGACAAGCCAAAAACCGATCCAAAGGCACGGGTATTTTGTTACTACCTGGCTAAGGATATGTGGGTTGTCGGCGGCCCCGTTAACAACGGCGGGGTTGTCTTTCGCTGGGTTCGGGATCAATTATGCGCACCCGAAAAGGTAACCGCTGAGCAAATGCACATTGACCCATATGATTTATTAACTGAAATTGCTGCTAAGATCCCGGCCGGCGCCGATGGCCTCCTGTTCTTCCCATTCTTGGGTGGTGAACGAGCACCAATTTGGGACGCCAATGCCCGGGGCTCATTCTTTGGCTTAAACCGGACTCACACCCGCGCTCATATGATTCGGGCGGTGCTAGAAGGCATTGTCTATAACTTATACACCGTTATGCTAGCTTTAGAGGAAGTTGTTGGCCGCCCAAAGAGTATCCAAGCAAGTGGTGGCTTTGCCCGATCCGCGCTTTGGCGACAAATGCTGACGGATATTTTTGAACAAGACGTTGCCATTCCTGAGAGCTTTGAGAGTACGGCACTTGGCGCTGCTACCCTTGGGATGTACAGCTTAGGTTTGATTGATAGTTTAAGCGACGTTTCGAATTTTGTTGGTACAACTGTCGTCCATCATCCGGATCCAAAGAATTTCAACGCTTACCGGGAACTCATCCCGATTTACATCCGCTTAAGTCGTTCCCTAGAACCTGAATATAAAAACATCGCTGATTATCAACGTCGCCATGAGCATGAGGACGCTGACGCCAACAAAGAGGGATAGTTGGTGGAAATATGAGCAGCAAAGAAAGATTGGGGGATTTCTAAAAGCTACGATGGCCGCATTTACGCGCTTAGCCTACTTGGCAATTTGGTTGCAGGTAGAAACTTCTCGGCAAAAAAAACAAGTCCGAGCGTAGATTTCTAGTTTATTAAGATCTAGTCTCTTAGGCATCATAGATTAGGTGGCTGGGACATAAGTCCCGCCGATAAA
>NZ_AZEB01000024.1 GCF_001434135.1 Lentilactobacillus kisonensis DSM 19906 = JCM 15041
AGAGGTGCTTATGTGGAGCTTTCTGCTTTGCACAGCTGTCCTAATAACAGTGAGCGGAGTCAGGCGGTTAGAAACTGGAATATAAGTCTCCTTGGCCAAGAATTCCCGGTTTTGGAATTTTTGGCCAAGGTGCTTATATGGAAGTTTCTGCCTGACGCAGCTGTCCTATTCAGCCAATTCCAACAAATATTGGTTCATCCGATCCATTGCCAGCTTAATGTCCTCATCGGCCGCCGCATACGAGAGTCGAATCCAGCCTTCACCACCAGGGCCAAATGCAGATCCTGGGGTGACGCCAACTTTGGCTTCTTTTGCTAACTTGGTCGCAAACGCCACTGACGTTTCGTTTATTGTACCAGGAATTTTGGCAAAAATGTAAAATGCGCCTTGCGGAAAGGCAATTTGCATTCCCATCCGCTTAAGCCGGTCAGCGATATAATCCCGACGCTTCTCATAAGTTGCCCGCATTGGAATCGGATCATCTAAACCATTTTTTAGGGCTTCGGCCGCCGCATACTGAGCTGGGTTAGAGGGAGCGGTTACGACAAAGGCATGCATCTTGGAAGCGTTGGTTATAAAGGCCTTAGGAGCTGCCAAATAACCAATCCGATATCCCGTCATCGCGTGGGACTTGGACAAGCCGTTAATTAAAATAGTTTGTTCAGGAAGCATGCTGGCAATTGAGTGATGTTCAATGCCATAAGTCAGTTCACAGTATATTTCATCAGCCAGAACATACATCTTATGCTGCGAAACAATATCCGCTAACGCCTTCAGTTGTGCTTCAGAATATTCAACTCCGGTTGGATTGGTTGGATAATTTAAAATAATTGCTTTAACACGATCGCCATTTTCATCCAGAGCTGCCTGTAGTTTTTCAGGGGTCAAAACAAAGCCATCGTTGGAAGTATCAATGGTGATCAATTCAGCGCCAGCTACCTTAATAATTGGAAAATATAAAGCAAAGGCTGGTGTTGGCACAATCACCTTGTCACCGGGATTCAGGAGCGTCGTCAGTGCCGAATAGATTGCTTCAGTGGCCCCAACGGTTACGATAACTTCAGAATCCGGATCATACTGAACGTCGGTCCGCTTTTGCAGATAATGGCTGATTGCTTCTCTCAGCTCAATGATCCCCTTTTGAGCAGAATAATGAGATTTATTTTCCTTAATGCTCTCAATGGCTGCTTGTTTGGCGTGTTCCGGCACGTCAAAATCGGGTTCACCAATTGTTAATTTGACAATCCCCGGAATAGACGAAATTTCTTGGTCGAACTCGCGAATTCCTGACGGCGCAACGGAAGCAACGTTCCCATTGACAATTCCTGAAAGTCTACTATCTAACTGTGGCATTGTTATCCTCCATCTAAATTACAGAATATTTTCTAACCCAAAAATTAATTGAGATGCTTTTGCGGCGTACGGCACCGCAATTTTAACCCCGCTCATAAAGGAAGCTCGGTCAAACGAGTCTTGGCGAATTGTTAACGCCTCACCCTTGCTGCCAAAGAGGACCTGTTCATGAGCAACATAGCCGGGCAAGCGAACCGAATGGATTTTGACACCATGGTAGTCACCGCCGCGGACCCCCTTCAACGTTTCTTCAGAAGCTGGGGCCTTCTTCTCCCCACGAGCTTCGCTGATCATCTGAGCCGTTGATAGGGCGGTCCCAGAAGGTGCGTCTAATTTGTCTTGGTGATGCATCTCGATAATCTCGGCGTCTGGCATGTATTTAGCAGCTTCCTTGGCGAACTTCATTAAGAGGACTGCTGAAATCCCGAAGTTCGGCGCGATGATACCACCGACCTGCTTATCAGCTGCTAATTGTTGTAATTGGGTTACCTGTTCTTCGCTTAAACCAGAAGTGCCAATCACTGGGTGAATCCCATGTTCAATCGCAAATTTAGTGTTTTCAAAAGCTGCCGCTGGAACGGTAAAATCAATCCAAACATCGGCATCAGTCTGAATATCACCCAATTTACTAAACAACTTCACGTTATCGCTTAGGCCCATCCCCTGCAGATGAACGGTATCGATTCCAGGATTATAGGCTGCAACCAATTCAAAATCATCAGTATTATCAATCATTTGAACGGTTTTTTGACCCATTGATCCCATAAATCCAGAAACTAGCACTTTGATCATCGGAAAAACTCCCTTTTAAATTAATTATTTGTTTAAACTCGAGCTTCACGCAGATTAATGTCTCTCAATTTCGGAACACCAAGTGCTTGAGCTAAGGTGGCTTCCTCGTCAGCGTTTAATGACAAGATTGGCAGTCGGCAATCACCGACGTTAAACCCATTAGCATTTAAAACTGCCTTGACGGGTGACGGTGATGGATACATAAATAATGCGGCCATTTTAGGGGTTAGATCCCGCATCAGCCGACCAGCAGCTTCAACGTTTCCAGCAGCGAGGTCGTCGTACATCTCGCGCATTTCGTTACCATAAATATGGCTGGCAACCGAAATCACCCCGTTAGCCCCCACCGTTTTAGCAAGCAATGCCTGGGCATCTTCGCCGGTATAAACATTAAAATCATCGGCAGTATGTTGCACTAAGTATTCTAAGTCGGCCATTGACCCACACTGCTTAACGCCAGCGATGTTGGGGTTCTTTGAGAGGGCAACGATCGTTTCTGGCGCCATCGTCACACCCGTTCTACCCGGAATATTATACATAATAATTGGAACCGGCGACTGCTTAGCAACCGTTGTAAAGTGGGCGATCATCCCGCGTTGGTTTGGTTTGTTATAGTATGGCACAACTACCAAGGCGTAATCAATCCCCGGAATTTGCCCAACTTCGGCAGTTAATTCAGCGGTTTGGCGGGTATTGTTGCTGCCGGTGCCGGCAATGATCGTCCCACGGCCAGCAACAATCTTGGCAAAGCGGGTATACAAGTCAATCTTCTCATCATGGCTCAAGGTTGGTGTTTCCCCAGTGGTCCCGCCAATAACAAAGCCCCGACTGCCAGTTTCAAAACAGTGGTTAGTCAACTGTTCCAATGCATCAAAGTTAATCTGCCCATCCGTTCCAAACGGGGTAATGATTGCTGTCATCATATCTGCATTAATCATAAAAAGTCCCAGCTTTCTTTAAATTACGTTTCATATTCAACACTTAGTCAGCCATCCGATGCTCTAGAAATCTTACAATTGAATTAATCCCCTTTGGAATAGCTGATTCCTTGGGGTTAAACGTGGCAGAGTGCAGCTGCGAATCATCATCGACGCCCAGCCAAAACATTGTGCCAGGGATCTTAGATAATAGGTAGCCAAAATCTTCCCCCGTCATCGCCGGCGCCGTTTCAACAAAAACCGTTTGCGGATCCTGTTTAGCAAATTCAATGAACCGCTTAGTCAGGGCATCCTTATTTTCTACTGGTAAATAGCCGCCCTGGTTAAACTGAATATCAACCTTAGCGCCATAACTCATAGCCACCCCGTTGGCAACCTGCTTGAGGCGCGCAACAATGTGTTCAATCATCTTTTGGGTCAGCCCGCGGATGGTCCCTTCAATTCTGGCCTGACCGGCAATGACGTTTCGAATCGTGCCAGCATCCAACTTACCAAAGGTGATCACACCACCTTCAATCGGATCCACGCTTCTTGAGACGATCGTTTGAACCTGGTTAATAAATTGAGCGGCTGCCACCACCATATCATTGGCATTTTGCGGATAAGCCGCGTGACCACTTTTACCAATCAAATCAACGTTAACCTCGGTAGTCCCGGCAAATAATGTTCCCATACGGCAGCCAATCGCCCCGGCTGGCAGATTCGGGTTATCGTGGAGCCCATAAAATTCATCTGGGCGCCATTTATCTTTAAAGACCCCTAACTCGTAAGCAACCTTACCGCCATTTTCGCTTTCCTCAGCCGGTTGAAAGAAAAAAATCAAGTTATCCTTTGGCTGATGGTCAGCAAAATAATCCAGAACGCCTAATGCCGTCGTCATGTGAATATCATGGCCACAGGCGTGCATCACACCAGGCGTTTTTGATGAAAATGGCAGGCCGGTCTGCTCGGTCACCGGCAGGGCATCGATATCGGTTCGATAACCGATCGTTCGCTGCGGGTCACTACCCTGCACATAAACCAATAAAGCCGTTGGTAAGTCCTTGATCTCTCTAATTTCAAGAAACTGCTGGTTCATTTCTTTAATCGTTGCCAACAAGTAATCGTGGGTTTTAAACTCATGCATTGCCAACTCAGGATATTCATGCAACTGACGGCGAATTTTAATTAATGCTTCCTTAGTAAGTTGAGCCATTTAATCACAGCTTTCTTAAGTCGTCTTCCAAACCAGTTTCTGAAGTTGTTTTCTCATCGACGTCCTTAACTTTGCGGGCAGGAACACCAGCAACAACCGTATGTGGGGCAACGTCCTTAGTGACAATTGAACCGGCCGCAACGACGGCACCCTCACCAACGTGGACGCCCTCGATGACCACGGCATTGGCGCCAACCAAGACGTTATCATCAATTTGAACCGGCTTAGCGGAAGCTGGCTCCACAACGCCAGCTAAAACTGCCCCAGCGCCAATGTGGGAATGCTTGCCAACGATGGCGCGGCCGCCCATGACAACTCCCATGTCGATCATGCTGTTATCACCAATTTCAGCACCAATGTTGATAATGGCGCCCATCATGATCACCGCGTTATTACCAATCGTGACATGATCACGGATGATCGCGCCGGGTTCAATTCGGGCGTTAATCTCTTTAACATCTAGTAGCGGTACCGCTGAGTTTCTGGAATTTGCTTCAATTTGGTAATCATCGATTTGACTTTGATGAGCTGCCAAAAATGGCTTAACGGCTTCCCAGTCGCCAAACAAAGTTGCCGTGTGGGTCTCTGCAAAGGCTTTAATGGTGTCAGGAAAGGTGATGTCGTTTATAGCACCCTTGATGTAAACCTTAACGGGCGTTTTCTTTTTTGCGTTACCTATAAAATCAATAATTTCTCTTGCGCTTAGTTGTGTCATGATGACCCCTCTTCGTAATGATTATTTCCTATCTTAGTGGTTGATCTAATGAAACTAAATCTGCAAACGTTTCTCGCTTAATGACGACTTGTGACTGCCCATTTTCAACAAACACAACGGCTGGCCTTGGATTACGGTTATAATTTGAAGCCATCGCATATCCATATGCACCGGTGGCTAGCATCGCCAACACATCCCCGGGCTTGGTTGCCGGTAGATCCTGCTTTTGAATCAAAATGTCACCCGATTCACAATACTTACCAGCTACCCGAACCGTTTCTTTGATGGGAGCTTTGGGATTGCTAGCTAAGACTGCCTCGTATTTTGCTTGGTAAAGAGCTGGCCGAATATTGTCCCCCATCCCACCATCAACAGTGACGTAGGAACGAATCCCCGGCACGTCTTTTCGACTACCAACCGTATATAAGTTATATCCGGCCGGCCCGGCGATTGAACGGCCCGGCTCAATCCACACGGCTGGCATTGGTAAGGACAATTCACCAACTCGTTTCTTGATTGCCTTGACAATCGCATCAACGAACATTTCCGGGGCAATTGGGTCATCTTCTTCGGTATAACGAATTCCAAAGCCACCGCCGACATTAACAACTTTGGCAACATAGCCAACTTCTTGATGCCATTGACCAAGGGTATCAATTAACTTGGTTGCGGCCATCTCAAATCCCTTGACTTCAAATATTTGGGAACCAATGTGGCAATGGATACCCAGCATGTTCATCCGTTTGTCCGCTAAAACCAAGTCCAATGCTTTTCGTGCCTGGCCGCTTTGAAGGTCAAACCCAAACTTACTGTCAACCTGCCCAGTTTGATCATATTCATGGGTATGCGCTGAAATTCCTGGCGTCACCCGCAACATCACGTTAATATGGGCATCCTTGTCTGTTAGGATTTGTTTTAACAAGGCAATTTCGTGAAAGTTATCAAGAATAATCACGCCAATTTGATGGTCAACCGCCATCTCAAGTTCGGCAACTGACTTATCGTTGCCATGAAAGCTAACGTGATCCATTGGAAAGCCCGCTTGAATTGCAGTATATAGCTCGCCGCCAGAAACGACGTCAATATGAGCATTTTCCTGGTTAACCAGTTGGAACATGGCAATGCAGGCAAAGGCTTTGCTAGCATAGCTAACGGCATAATCGACGCCATTATCATTGAAGACTTTTTGGAAATGGTGGATTTGATCCCGAATCGCTTTTACATCGTAAACAACTAATGGCGTCTTGTACTGCTTAACCAAATCCAGACTGTCAACACCACCAATTTCTAAATGATTGGCCTGATTAACTGGTAATTGATCAACTTGATTGCTCATATAAGGTTCCTCCGAATGTGTTTTAGTTAAATTTTTAAATGCCATGGAATTATGATGCGGGTGCTTAGCGCTTGGATATGGTTTTGTAAAAATAGTTAGCTCATGGATGGCTGGTTCTTGGAACATGAAGTCGGACCGCTCAACCAGGCAGAAGCTTGAGCATAGGCACCTTTAACAAAAATCCCAGAACCGGGGATTTCTGTTAAAGGAGACTTATACTCCAGCTTCTAATCGCCTAGTTCCGCACGCTACTAAAAAAGCCCCTTCATCTGGCGCTAGCCAAACAAAGAGACTCAGAATTTTATAATCATACTAAATATTCTTTATCAATTGTCGTTAGCGCCCCGCTACGCATTCCCGCAGCGACAGTCCATAGCCTCTTAAGCTAAGTCCCAGCGCGCCAGGGGCTACCTCCCTTGGTGCTTCGGCAACCGCCCCTTTTGCCAGCTTCAAAGTCCAAGTAGGAACTCCACTGGTTACTGATGTTGGTTGCAACCTCTAATGATTTAATTGTCATAATTCTATAATGTTTCTCATAAAGTGTCAACTGTTTGTGGAAATTTATGCAGAATGGTGCGTGAATACTAGATGTACAATAGAATTGAAAAAGTTAAATTGTAATACTGCACAAAATTTTTTTGTTGGTTTTGGGGATGGGTTTGGTGGTTGGGTTGTTTTTTATGTAGATTAGGACCGCTGCGCAAAGCAGAAGTCTGCATCTAAGCTAACCCAATCAAAAATCCCAAGCCCGGGGATTTCCGATTGGGTCAACTTAGACTCCGACTTCTAACCGCTTTGCTCCGCTCACTCTTGCTCTTGCAAATTTATCCATAAATGCTAGAATTCGGTTTAACGATTTCTAATCGAATTGTTAATTAATGGGAATATCCAGGGAGTGGAGATTAAGTTATGAAAGTTGTAAAGTTTGGGGGCAGTTCGCTTGCGGACGCCGCCCACGTCGAAAAAGTGATTCAGATTGTGCAAGCTGATTCTGATCGAAAAGTGATCGTCACCTCTGCACCAGGCAAACGTTTTTCCGGTGACACCAAGGTAACTGACCTATTAATCAACTACGCCAAGGCAACCTTAGCCGGCAATAATGATCCCAAATATGTGGCTGCCATTTTTGCCCGCTATGAAGAAATTGGGAAAGGCTTCGGGGTTGCCGCTGGGATTCTTGCGGACATTAAAGCAAAACTAGTTGCATTACCCAATCAGCCTTACCCTAACGATGACTACTTAATGGCTGCTTTTAAGGCCCACGGCGAACGTCTAAACGCTGAATTATTTGCAGCTTGCCTGCGTCAATCCGGTACCAAAGCACGGTTTGTCGATCCAAAGGAAGCCGGCATTTTGCTAAGTGACGACCCCAATCAAGCATCCGTACTGGAGAAAACTTACACAAACCTCAGCAAGATTAAGTTGGGTGATGAAAAACTGGTCTTCCCCGGGTTCTTTGGGTTCACCAAAATGGGCAACATTGCCACCTTTGCCCGTGGTGGTTCTGACATCACTGGCTCAATTCTTGCCCGCGGCTTGAACGCCTCACTGTATGAAAACTTCACTGACGTGGACGCAATTTTCGCTGCCAACCCCAAAATTGTTGACCATCCCCTCCCCATTACAAAGATGTCTTTTCGGGAAATGCGGGAATTGTCGTACGCTGGCTTTTCAGTCTTTAACGACGAAGCAATCATTCCTGCCATCCAGGGCCAAGTCCCAATTAACGTCAAGAACACGAATAATCCAGACCTGCCAGGAACCTTGATTGTCCCTGAAAAAGACGTGACTCCTACCAGGCCCATCACCGGCATTGCGGGCTCTAACCGATTTGCCGCGCTTTATCTTCACCGCTACTTGCTAAACAAACAAGTTGGCTTCACCCTTAAGATTTTAAATATTTTATACAAATACGGCGTTTCCTACGAACATATGCCCTCAGGAATTGATGATTTGACCATTATCTTCGACCGTAACCAACTGGATACTGACACGATTCACAAGATGTGTGCGGACATCCAACGGACCCTAAATCCAGATACTTTAGAATGGATTGATGATTATGCAATCATTATGGTTGTCGGTGAGGGAATGCGTGCTAAAATTGGTACTATTGAGAACATTATTCGTCCCCTTGCGCAACATGGCATCGCTGTTCATATGATCAACCAAGGTGCATCACGGATTTCAATCATGTTAGGAACTCGCGAGTCGGATGCCGATGATGCTGTCAAAGATATTTATCAGCATTTTTTCAGCAACGCAGAACTAAAAGTTTAACGAAATTAGTTTCTAAATTGGAGGAACACACGATGGTTCAGTTATTAAAGGTCCACGGATCACAAAACCAATTTTTTATTCTTGATCAAACCCAGCTCAAAAACAAGCTGTCAGATCAGGAACGAATTGCCCTGGCAAAGCACATTACGGATAAAGACGCCGGCTTATTGCACGGCGCTGATGGCCTGTTAGTTATTGACGACTCAGACCATGATGGCACCCTAGGCAGTATGGAAGTCATCAACACCGACGGCAGCATCGCTTCAATGTGTGGTAATGGTCTTCGCACCGTTTCTCGCTACCTAGCGGAGAAGTACGGCAAGGATGAATTCAAGGTTCAAACTCAAGATAGTGACCTGGCAGTTCATAAAGAAGCTGACCTGGCGAATGGTGTCCCAACGTTTAGCGTTGAAATTTCGCCTGTATCCTTCAACAAGGAGTCATTGCCATTCGATAACTTGGGAGCAGATCAAATTATTAATCAACCCATTCCTGAATTTGGCGTTGGGGTTCGCTTTACCGCAATTGCCGTCCCTAATCCCCATTTAATCGGCTTTGGTAACTTCAAGACGATGAAACCAGATGGCTTAAAGGTTTTGGGATCGATGCTAAATAATAAAAATAAATTCTTTCCAGATGGCGTCAACGTCAGCTTTGCAGAAATTCAAGGACCAAATACCTTGTTTGTTCAAACATTTGAACGGGGCGTTGGCCTGACAAACGCTTGTGGCACTGGCATGTCAGCAGCCAGCTTAGCCTTTTGCATAAACCGGCCAGAATTAGCAAAATTTGACGAGCTGATCACCGTTTATAATCCAGGCGGTATGGTTAAGACCCGGGTCCATGATGATAATGACCAATACACAATCGACTTAATTGGTAACGCCACGTTTACTCACAAAGTTGAAATTTCGGAAGATGCTTTGCATAGTAATGACTTAGACGATGCAACTGTGACTGAAACGGGTGAACAGGCCGCCTATGAAACCTTTGTGGGTGGATTGGATAATGGTAGGTTCTAAACGGTCAGAGTGCGGAACCAAGCGGTTAGAGACTGGAGCCTAAGTTTTCTTCACCAGAAATCCCGGGCTTAGATTTTTGGTGGAAAAGACTTAGGTGCAAGTCTCTGCTTGGTGGAGCACGTTTTCTCTATGTTAAAAGCGGAAATTCCCGGGTTTGGAATTTTTGATCGAGGTGCTTATGTGGAGGTTTCTGCCTGACGCAGCTGTCCTAATAAGTGAACTGAGCAAAACCAATTCAAATTATTAATTCTTAAAACAAAATTAGCACAGGAGCATCAATGACGTCTCAATTCTTATCGTCACTGGTGTTCTTGTGCTTTTATGTATGATGTATTACTGCCATAAATTGATTATAAGCAGTAAACTTAACTCACGTGAATAAAAATTTTGCACCCAGAAAAGAACTTCACTCACTAATTGTCTGAGTCAGCTGTGAATGTTATTAATTAGATAGGCAATGAGGAACGGATGAATATTGATTTAAGTACGTATTATCTTAAAATATTTAATGCAAGTAGGTTGCCTTGATGTGGAAGTAAGTTCATACGAAAAAAATAAGAAGGTGAAAGTAAGTATTATCTATCGGGATGACACTTTCGCCAAGCAAAATTAAAGTTCCGGTTTTCAGTAAGACTGTAAAAGTTTCTACTAAGGGTCAGTTTGTAATTCCTGTTGAAGTTCGCAATTGTTTACAATTACGAGGCGGTGATAAAATTCTGGTTACTCTAAATAGCAATAATGAAGTTGTTGTCAACCACTCCTGAATAAATTTAGGAGCTTGTGAGAATAACCCTTCACGGTGTCACGACCACAATTTGCTTAGATACAGCGATTGCCTGCCAGCAGGTCTTACGTGCTAATTACCAAAGCCTTTAATGTCCGCAGGTTGCCAGACGGACAAAGCGATTTTCAAGCTGTGATTCCTTTTGCTAAGATGTTTTGGGCGGCGTTATGGTCCCGCATATGGTGGCTATCGCAGGCCGGGCAAGTCCATTCACGGTCGGCCAAGGAAAGTTTCTGCGTATCGCCACTTCCCATAATGAAGTCACAGTTATAACAGGTTTGGGTGGTATTCCGCGGATTAACGGTGACAAACCTTTTGCCGTACAGCGCCGCTTTATAGGTCAACATACCTAAAAATGTTCGCCAACCAACATCACTAATACTCATTGCTAACGCGTGGTTTCGTAACAGATTTTTGCTACGCAACTCTTCGGCAACAACCAAATCGTGGTTCTTGATCAGTGTTGTTGAGACGAGGTGGAGAAAATTATTACGGCGATTAGCAATTTGACGCTGAATAGCGGCCACCACCGCGCGTTGCTTCTGATAGTTCTTGGCATCGCGCAATTGTCGGTGTTCTTTCTTGGCGAGTAATCCTCGGCGTGACAACTTCCGTTGGGCTCGGGCCAATTTACCCTTAACTGATCGATAATAACGAGGATTCGCAATAACGTTACCATTGGAATCCGTCAGGAAGTTATCCGTATTCAGGTCAATCCCAATGGACGTCTGCGCCTTACTAGCCGTTTGAACGACGAATGAATGTTGCGAAGCCAGTTGCAAGGAAACGTAATACCGCCCCGTGGCATCCATGGAAATGGTGACAGTTCCAATCCGAATCCCCGGTTTCCGGGCCAGTAATTTTGCCGGCATACCCCGGAAGCGCAACCGCCCAAGCTTGGGGAGCTGAATATGCTGGTGATCAAGCAGGCGGACACTTCCATTAGTCATGCCCGGGTGCTTCACTTTTGCTGGGTACAGACAGGAAGTTTGATACTTTTGTTCAGTTCGTTTGCGATGAAAAACTGGCGTGCCGGCTTGATGAACTGTGCGGAACATTTTCCAGGCCCGCCGATAGTTTTTGATGGCATTGGCTTTCATCAAACTATCCAAATCTTTGTCATTCAACCAACCATGGCTATTCGAGATGCCGGTTGCCGGATTTTTAAGGCGCTGTTCCAGGGTTTGGATGCGTTGCTGCACAATTCCGATCGGGATCTTAACCTGTTTCAACTGATACAGTTCGCGATTCAGGCCGTTCATTTCGTTGTAAATGAAGCGGCTAGCGTCACTGTTGCATTTGATCAACCGCTTTTGTTGATTGGAGGGGAAAATGCGGACCTTTACCCCGTAATGGTATGGGAGCTGCGCCATTGTTTGACTCACGTAGCTTTCACCTCCTAAACATGTTATCCTAATTATATCATATGAGAAGATCATTAATGATAACATTGTCTATGAATGGGGCGATGGGAGGATAACCTATGAGTAATAAAAAGCAACCTTTGGCTGAAGACATTTCGGTAATATGAGCAAAGAAGTGGTCGAACGGTATATTGACGACCAGCGTAATCGATGATGACCAGGCTCTTCAGTGTTAGCTATGGGCATTCATCTCCCTGGTTGAAACCAGGAGATTTCTGCCGAATTTTTAATTAAAAAAGGTTCCCTCAGCTAACGACTGGTGGCAACTGTTTAAAAACGTTCCAGTTGAAAGGGTTGACTTAGACGAAAATGGGCACTATGATCCCAAAAAATCGCCAAACTTTGACAACTGGATGCGGAATGGTTAATGGTACAATGTAGCTCAATGGACATTTTCATTGCTCAGGTTCCCTTCACCGACGAAGATCAAGTAAAAGTCTGACCAGCCCTGGTACTGGGTCTAAATAACAACTATGTAATATTGCTAAAAATAACTTCTAAATATCAGAACAAATCGTCATCCAACCGACAATATTACTATAAGATTATGGATTGGCAACAGGCTAATCTATCGGCTCCTTCTTATATTGATGTTCATCAACAATACGCTGTTAGTCAGAAGCAAATTTTAAGCCACCAACCGATTGGTAAACTGACCACAGTGGATGTCGTTCACTTAAATGAGTTTGTCCAGAAGCTTAGACAAGCTAAATTACTATAAGAAATTCTAAGTGCTACTCTATGATGAGTAGCTTTTTTGCATCAAAAATTTCTTCATGTTTTTAACAAATGGTAGTTCTAATGGAAAGAACCTGATCACTGCTTACAGGCAATTCGAAAAGATTCTAATTAAATTGTGGTTGTTCTCCCTTGCATAGATTAGAATCGCTCCATTCACTCTTTTTTCCACACTTCTGCCACCAACTGATTTGCCATCACCTTACATATCAGCTCAATCAATTGGTCCTGCATATACTTTGTCGCGTCAAAATCAACCGGGTGGCCGTTGACTTTTGTGAGCTTTAGCTTGTCCGTTTCAATTTTGATATTATACTTCGCAAATGTCTCGACAATCGCGCGCAGTTTGTGTTCGTTCATCATGCTTACTGGCCTCCTAATCGCAACTTAAGCCGCCATTCGTCTTGGCGCACTTGATTTTCCTTCACACGCAAATCCATATATGGCGTTACTGCTAGCAAAAAATCCTTAACCTGCTCATAATGCTGCTTACTGGAAAAATAATGGTTGGCTTTTCTTTGGGAGAGCTTATCAATTTTTGCCTGTAATTCTGCAAGATAATGTTCAACCAGCTGAATTGTATTTTCACGGATACTTGCAATCTGGGCAATCTTTTCATCCATAGGATCTTCAATTTCCAATTCCTCGGCTAACCTAAAATCATTCAACCGTTTAGAATCAACGTTCAACAACTCAATTTCGTTATTTGAAACGACCTTCTCAAATTCATCAATGTTAGTTTTAACCAAATAACCAGGTAAATCACCATTAGCCTTTACCAGTAACTGAGCCGTTCTGGTAATACCATCGCCAAATTTAATATGGATAACAAAATTCTTTTTACCAATATAATTAACGTTATCCAAAATCAATTGCGGATTGTTTGTCACTACGGGTCCTAGCGCGAAATATTTAGTATGTTTAATTGTCAAAATTTGTCCAAAATGAGGTTCCATGGCTATCTCCTAAAAAATAAGTGAGCGGAACAAAGCGTTAGAGATCGGAGAGTAAGTCTCCGCTACCAGGAATCCCCGAGCTTGGGATTTTTGGTAGTGGTGCTTACGCGCAGATCTCTGCTTTGCGCAGCTGTCCTGTTAAGTGAGCGGAGCAGAGCGATTAGAAGTCGGAGCATAAGTCTCCTCGGGTGGAAATCCCTGGGCTTGGGATTTTTACCCGAGGTGCTTATGTGCAGACTTCTGCTCTGTGCAGCTGTCCTAACAAGCAAAAAAGTCAATAAGTTCATTGTATAACGCACCAATTCTCATGTACATCTTCTTTTCAGGCTGGAGCTCAATTAGATATCAAGTATAATGGAAATTAGTGAGCGAAACAAAGCGCTTAGAAAGCGGAGCCTAAGTGACTCCTGTCGAAAGCCGTGGTTTTCGGCTTTTGGCAGGAGTGGCTTAGGTGCAGTTTTCTGCTTTGCGCAGCTGTCCTATAATAGCAAAAAACGAGCTTCAACAAACGTAGATTGGAAGGAGAAAGCATGGCTGTTCATCAAATTGGCATTCGCGAACTAGTTGAATTTTTACTGCGGACCGGCGACCTTAGTCCAGTTGTTACTAGCGAAAACACCGCCCAAGAAGGCAGCCGGATTCACCGAAAAATCCAACGAAGCCGCCCCACAACTTATCAATCAGAGGTTGCCCTCAAAACGACTATTAAGTATGAAAACGATGATTACGTCATTAGTGGACGTGCGGACGGTATTGATAACCATGATGACAAGGTCCTAATCGAAGAAATCAAGACCTCCGACTTAGAATACGATACAATCCCACAGTCCACATTGACGCTGTATTGGGGCCAGGTTAAAGTTTATGCCTACATCGTCATGCATGATCAGCAGCTCGATTCGCTCGCCATGCAGCTCACTTACGTCCAAACGCCCGATGAACTCATTACCACTAAGCAGCAAACCATTACAAAGGATGAGGCCGATGACTTTTTTAACAACCTCATCAAGGAATATGAAGGATGGATTAAGCTGCGTCGTGAGCTTGACGATCGCCGGGTATCATCTTCAAAGCAGCTCAAATTTCCATTTGAAAATTACCGGCCAGGCCAGCATCTTTTAGCTACTAACGTCTATAAAGCAATCATGCTGGAAAAGCACCTATTTGTTGAAGCCCCAACTGGTACTGGCAAAACCATTTCAACTCTTTTCCCAGCCATTAAATCAATGGGTGAACAACTTATCAGCCGGATTTTTTATTTTACCGCCAAGCAAAGCACCCGTCACGTCGCCGAGAACACGATCGCGATTATGAGCAAAACGGGCCTCAACTTGAAGAGTATCACCCTCACTGCTAAGGATAAAATCACCTTTCCAGAAGAAAAAGACGTCCCCCCAGAGGAAAATCCCTACATGGTTGGCTACTACGATCGCGTCCGCCCTGCCATTAAGGATTTAATTGAACACGTCGATCAAATCACCAAGGAAACCATCCAGCAATACGCAAAAAAGCATACCGTGGATCCATTTGAATATTCACTAGACGTCAGCTTATTTTGTGACGTGATTATCTGTGATTACAATTACTTATTTGACCCACAAGTCCACCTTCAACGCTTTTTCTCTCTACCCGATAAGCAAAACTGCTTTTTGATCGATGAAGTTCATAACCTCGTCCAACGATCGCGGGAGATGTATTCTGCAACCCTACAATCAGGGCCAATCGACCCGCTGCTTAAACTGCTTGCCCATAACAAAGCGGCTAACGCAAAGGTTATCAGCAAGCTCAAATCGTTGAAACGCTCGTTTAAGCGCTACAGTAAAGACACTGCGGCAACCGTTGACAAGCAAATTGCTCAACTTGCGCCGCTCGATAATTTTAATAAGACACTAGGAGACTTAATTGAAGTAACCCATCAGTGGCTTGCAACCCAGCCACCAAGCGATACAGTCGACGCAGTGGTCGATTATTATTTCCAATGTCGCAGCTATTACTTAATTAGCCAATTTTACGATGACACCTACCGCACCCGAATCATCATTGACGGCAACCAAATCAGCTTTCGACAATTTTGCATGGATCCTAGTAATCAGCTCAAGGAAAGCCTCAACCTGGGACGAGCGGCGATTTTATTTTCAGCCACGCTCAGCCCAATCAACTATTACCAACGGGTCTTGGGCAATGAAGCTGATAGTCTTTGCATGATTTCTGACTCATCGTTTCCACCAAAAAACTGTCAGGTGATTATCGCCAATAATATCAATACCCGCTACGCCAACCGGCAAAATAGTGTTGAGCCAATTTGTGATACAATTTATACGATGATTTCACAACAAACTGGTCATTACCTGGTCTTTTTCCCGTCAATGACTTATCTGAATTTGGTATTAAACCAATTTGTGACTAGCCATCCAGATATTACCGTCCTCAATCAAAAACCAGACATGGACAACGCCGCCCGTCAAGATTTTCTCGACCAATTTCGAAATGCGGATGGCCAAACTAAGGTCGGCTTCGCCTTACTTGGCGGAATTTTTTCTGAAGGAATTGACCTTAAAAATGATGCCCTCATTGGCGTTGGCATCGTCAGTGTTGGCCTTCCAGGAATCAATGCTGAATCCGATTTAATCCGTGACTATTTCGACCAACTCAACGGTCAGGGATTTTCATTTGCCTACCAATTGCCCGGTTTTAATAACGTTAGTCAAGCCGCTGGCCGGGTAATCCGTACCGATGACGATAAGGGCGTGATTGTACTGATGGATCAACGTTTCAACCAAACGCGTTATCGACAAATTTTCCCTAAAAATTGGCAAAACATCAAGGTCTCAAACACAACCCCCCAGTTAAAAAATCTACTACAATCATTCTGGAAAAACGGGAATGTTTAGGGATTGTCAGCCAGGTTTCAGCTTGGTTGTATTTTTGTTTGGGTGTATACTGATATCGCTGTTCGTTAATTGGACTATGCCAGGAGGGGTTATATTGAAATTAGCAATGTATGAGAAGCGGCCAACGTTTGTGGCTCTCCAAAATGATCAATTCTGGGGAGTGCCAATTGCTGACTACGACTCAATCGATGACATCTTAAACGATTGGCAAGGATTCGTTTCTAAGGTTTTAATTGATATAACTGACGAAAAGATCATTAACAACGACGATGCCAAAGCACTTGATGCAACTCAATTTGAGCTGCCGGTTCAACACCCCCGCCAAATTCCAGCAATCGGCTTTAATTACCTTGACCATATGAAAGAAATGGCAACCGCCAAACCAAAGAAACCAAACGTATTTAATAAGTTTGTCAGTTCCTTAGCTGGTCCGCAAAATGCCATTCATTTAAGCAGTGATACTGTGGATTGGGAGTCTGAATTAGTGGTTGTGATTGGTCGCGGCGGCCGCAATATCAGCCGTGAAGACGCTGAGGACGCAATTGCCGGTTACATGGTCGGCCAAGACATCTCTGACCGCCATCTACAATCAATTGACGGTGCTGGCACGCAATTTGATCTCAGCAAATCATTCAAGCATTACTCACCGGTTGGCCCTTACATAAGTACAATCGCTGATACCGATGACATTGTTTCCAAACAAGTTGTCACAAAAGTCAACGGTGAAGTGATGCAACAGGCACCGATCAGTCAAATGATTTTTGACATTCAAACACTGGTATCCTATATCTCTGGCGTCATTGAGCTTTACCCTGGCGACCTTATCTTTACAGGTACACCAAGTGGAACGGGCGTTGGCCGGGATCCCCAGGTGTTTTTAAAATCCGGTGATCTATTAACTAGTGAGATTGATGGGATTGGGACGATAGCGACGAGGGTTAATTAAGTGAGCGGAGCAAAGCGGTTAGAAGTCGGAGCCTAAGTTAACTCAAGCAAAAATCCCCGGGCTTGGGATTTTTGCTTGAGTTGGCTTAGGTGCAGACTTCTGCTTTGCGGAGCGATCCTAATCTATGTAAAAATAGGAACACCACTAGAGGAACTAAACATTTAATAGAAATGTACTTATACGTAAACATCTGCTTTGTAAAACGAACCCACCTGATCTATATAGTCAAGAAAACGATTCAAGATTATCTTATCAGGTACTTCTAATCAATATAAAAAGGTTACTAAGGCAAACACTTTTGCTTTAGCAACCTTTTTATATTGAGTGATTGGCTGGTTAGATTGAAATGATTTAATTAACTGTCGCTTTAAACAAACAGAGACTTGCACCTAAACACCTTAACAAAAATCCCAGAACTAGGAATATATTTAGAATTTACATGGATTTAGTCTTTTAGGCTTCATAGATTAGGACCGCTCCGCAAAGCAGAAGCTTGCACCTAAGTCATCTCAACCAAAAATCCAAGCCCGGGATTTCTGGTCGAGATAACTTAGGCTCCAGCTTCTAAGCGCTTTGCTCCGCTCACTTTTTTGGCAACACACTAACCCCTTCTGGTACGGCAAAATCCTTTTGGAGCATCGTTAATTTGCCAGAATCTGCATCCCTGGCATATAATGTGGCATTGTCAGAATTTTGGTTGAGGCAAATAATAAATGACTCATCATCGCTTAAATTGAAGTCACGAGGGAAATCACCTTCCGTTGAGATCCGCTGGATGAGTTTTAAATCACCCTTTTCATCAGAGCTAAACACGGCAATGGTATTATTGCCACGATTAGATACGTACACAAAGCGGCCATCTTTAGATACTCTAATCGCTGCCGCACCGTTATGTTCCGTCCAGTCGTCAGGGATCGTCGATAAAATATTTCGTTGTGATAATTTACCACTCTCTGAATCATAGTCCAAGACAGCAATGTTGCTGCTAAGTTCACCAACCAGATAAGCCACCTTTTTCTTTTCATCAAAGGCAATGTGGCGGGGACCATAGCCATCTTCCATTTGTAATTCACTAACAGGGGTTAACTTACCAGCGTCACTAATGTCATAAACGAACACCTTATCAATCCCGAGATCGACTACCACCACGCGGTTATCTGGTGTTAAATTAATAAAGTGGGGATGGGGGCCATCCTGTTGCTCTTTTCTGAATCCCAGCGTTCCCTTATCCATGATCCGATCAGCGCGTGAAATCGAGCCATCCGTGGCAATCTTATAAGTACAGATTGTACCAGCATGGTAATTGGCCGTGAAGACTAATTTTCTGGCCTCATCTACAGCAATGTATGCCGGTGACGTCTCCTGATCATGAATGCCAGCAACGACTTTTAATGGGTAATTATTCTTAGTACCATCCCATTCATAGAAGCCGCCAGTAACATCACCAGTGGTGGCGTCCTTAACCTTAGTAATCGCATAAATCCGTTTCTTTTCTGATTCGGCAACATACGTTGGGTCAATAGCAGCCCCAACAAATTCTAAATTTTGTAATTTTTTCTTATCAGTATCTAATTCAAGTTGATAAACACCCTTGCTAATTCTTCGGGTATAGGTGCCAATTAAATAAGTTTCAGTCAAAATTGTACCTCCAATAATTCAGTTTATATGTTCATTATGCCACAGATAAAGCGCAACCAAAATACTTTGAAAGCTATTTCACGAAAGGATCGTTTTAAATGACTTCATTTGAAAAATTTCACCCAGTTCTGACCGCCCACTACACGCTTGATTGGCTTACCCAAACGCCTGTTAAACAAGTCGACAATCTTTTTAATCAACCAGCCATTTTGACTACCAAGGCCGATAACCTGCCAACCCAAATTCTGGATACTGTCAAAAGTATCAACCGGGTGATGCAAAAAGTGATGAACGGCGCTGAATTAACCTGGGGAATCACAGACTCTGAAACTAATCAGTTCGTTGGGATCGTCACAATTTCGGGATTTGATCGTCCTAACCGTATTGGCAGAATTGATTTCATCATCGACCAACAAGCCGCTAACGCTTCAAAAGAAATGATTGAACGTGCGTTAAAGTTTATCGTTGACCATTTTAATTTCAAAAAAGTCCAGGTTGAACTAACCACAGCAAATCAAACTGTTATCAATGCGTTAACCACACTGGGATTTTCACAAGTCGCGGCACTAACATTCGAAACTTCAATTAGCACTTCAAACATTTAATTCATACAGACGTCATGGATTTGTAACAGCTTAAAGATTGAATATTCTGTCAAAACATATTAGAATGATTCTAAAGTAATAAGTGACCTTAGTTCACATTTGGCGTAAGGGAGGCCCATTGATATGCCCACTAATTCAACATTAAAACACGCACTTGGTCGCCTCAGAAAGTTGGGGATCCGAATCACGCCCCAACGAGAAATCATTTTAGACTACCTGATTACACACCATAATCATCCTTCCGTTGAAACAATTCGGGATGGCATTGAAACCAAATTGCCAAATTTAAGCGTTGCGACAATTTATAATACGTTAAAGCTACTGGTCGATAAAGGACTAGTCATTGAATTACCAAATAACGATGGTGGCATTCGGTACGACTTTTTTGGTTTTCCCCACTATCACGTCATTTGTGAGAACTGTGGCAAGATTGTTGATGTTTTTGATGATGAGTATCCCGCAATCGTTAACCACGTTCAAGCAGTTGCCAAAGAAAAAACCGGTTTCCAAATAACGGGAACCCAGCTAGAAGTTTCCGGTATTTGTCCTGACTGTCAACAAAAGCTGCAAACTCACGAACCTAATAACTAACTAATTATTACAGAGGAAATCCCTTGATGTAACAGCGTTACGTCAATTTTTAAAGCTTTTTGTCAACAACTCTTAACATGATTGATAATAACCACGATAAAGCCCGTAAGAGTGCGTTAATTCGCAACTTACGGGCTTCTTTGTTGGTTGAACTCAACCACGTAAATCGTTTATATTAACATCTGTAGTAATTAAATAACCTAAAAAATAATTTATAAACAATAAAAATTTTAATCACTAAATTCAACCATAAAAAAGAAGCTATAACAGGCATTATCCATCTGAAGGGGAAATCACTTTGAAAAAGCGAACTATTTTAACTGCTGTTTGCTCGCTATCATTTGCCGTATTGGGCTTATTGTCAGCCACCAACACGACCCATGCCAGCAGCGTTAACGACTACATTGCCAGTAAAAACATCGGCCACTCAACAATCACATCATCCATTTGGAGCGGCTTTCCAAAAAACAAATATCGAAATGGGAAACCTGAAGGGGTTGTCGTTCATGAAACCGCAAACCCCAATTCGACCATTTACAATGAAATCGCCTATATGAAAAAGAACTATTCAGCTGCATTCGTCCATACGTTCGTTGACGCTAGCCGGATTATCAACATTGCCAACACCAATTATTTGGCGTGGGGTGCTGGCTACCCCGCCAATGCTAGGTACGTGCAGTTCGAACAAGTTCGCGTTCATAGTAAGTCAGCGTTTGCCCACGAGATTGCCAATGCTGCCTACTACACCGCCTATATTTTGAATCGGTATGGTCTGACACCAAACGATGCCGCTTACGATGGCAAGGGGACGGTCTGGTCCCATGGTGCGGTTTCCAAGTACCTTGGTGGCACGAATCATACCGATCCAACCGCCTACTATTCTTCAATGGGGAAGACTTACTTCGGCGCCAGTTACACATTCGCTCAGTTTTATCAGTTGGTTAAAACAACTTATGATAACCTACAAACAAGCGGGTCAGCCCACGGAGCAATTACTTCCAGCGTGAAAAAATCATATGACCAGGTCTCATATGCAAGTGCAGATTCACAAGCGTTATTAGGAGATAACTACAAATCATACAGACTGTACAATCACGTTAAGAATTCTCGGGCCAACGTTAAAAAATACGCATGGTCGTCCGTAGCAGCTAAGGTGGGTAAGAAAGTCTATATCGATAATATCGGCACTAAGGATAATGGTCACGACTGGTACCGCATCCGTTTTTCATCTGATACCAATGCTAAAAAGTATTGGGTTTACGGTGCAGCTTTGAATCTAGAACAGTAAGAATCGTTTAGTAATGCAGAAGCTGGATCCGCTCACTTATTTTAGGACAGCTGCATAAAGCAGGGATCTGCGCGTAAGCACCATTAACAAAATTCCTAAAACTGCTTGGTAGGTGTTCTATGCTACATAGATTAGGATCGCTCCACAAAGCAGAAACTTCCACATAAGCACCTCTGACAAAAATCCCCAAAACCAGGGATTTCTGTCAGAGGAGACTTATGTTCCAGTTTCTAACCGCTTTGTTCCGCTCACTTTAGTTGACAACTACCGCTCAACTAGGATATGATAACGGTGTTTTAGAAAACCAAGTAGTGCCAACCCAGAGAGGATGCCAATTGCTGAAAGGCGTCTTTCGTGCACGAATCCTATCTTCTTTCATAAATTGTCTTAATTCGACACGGATTTTTCCGTTAGCAAATCAAAAGTGTGAAGCCTAG
This sequence comes from Lentilactobacillus kisonensis DSM 19906 = JCM 15041, assembly GCF_001434135.1. Lineage (GTDB taxonomy): Bacteria > Bacillota > Bacilli > Lactobacillales > Lactobacillaceae > Lentilactobacillus > Lentilactobacillus kisonensis. Next base: position 21,930 of record NZ_AZEB01000024.1, read on the forward strand.
CTTTGAATGAGAATGGTACCGCCCGTCTCGGGTGTCTCAATTCAAGCGAGGCTTTTTTCATACAAAAAAACAGGTGATAATAATGGAAACGAGAACGATTAACGCAAATAGGATCGTGGTCAAGGTCGGTACCAGCAGCTTGATTCACCCGAACGGGGCCGTTAATTTGGAGACCTTTGATCAGCTGGCCTACACCTTGAGTGCCTTGAACAATCAAGGTAAGGAACTCATTTTAGTTTCTTCTGGTGCAATTGGGGTTGGCCTTAACAAAATGCATCTCAAAAAACGGCCAACTGAAATAGGCGCCCAACAAGCGCTTGCCGCAATTGGGCAGTCAGAATTGATGACACTATTCACCCAACGATTTGATCATTACCTAACCGATATTGCTCAGGTTCTACTGACACACGATATTTTTGACTACCCCAAGAGTAATAAGTTTGCGATGGATACTTTCAACTGTCTGCTTAACGATAATGTTATTCCCATCGTTAACGAAAACGATACGGTTGCCACCGACGAACTGGATCACCACACCACTTTTGGTGATAACGATCAGCTTTCAGCAATCGTTGCCAGCCATATGAATGCTGATTTATTAATCGTTTTATCGGATATCGATGGTTTTTATGACCAGAATCCCAAGAAATTTGCGGACGCCAATTTGATTAGCAACGTCGCCAGCATCAATGACGATGAATTTACAATTGCTGGTGGAGCTGGCAGCCGCTTTGGGACTGGCGGTATGCATACCAAGTTAATCGCTGCTAAACGGATGATTGATGAGGATCGGGCAATGGTGCTGGCAAACGGTAAGGATCCCCGAATTATTTTTGACATTTTAGCTGGTAAACCCGTTGGAACGCTATTTTCAAAGGAGTGTATGACCCATGAATGAGAAATTAATTCAAATTGGCAAAAACGCCAAACAAGCCGCTTATAAATTGAGTCTGTTAGATACGATTACTAAAAACCAGATTTTGAATCAATTTGCTGAAAAGTTAGTTGCCAATACTGACCAAATTCTTGCTGCTAACCAAAAAGATATTGATAACGCTAGCGACATGCCTGCCAAGTTCACGGATCGGCTCAAATTAACCGATCAGCGAATTAAAGACATGGCGGCCGGCCTCCAGCAAGTGGCTGCGCTTCAAGACCCCATTGGTAACATTGATAAGGGCTGGCAAAATGATGCTGGTTTATTGATCGAAAAGAAACGGGTGCCACTTGGCGTCATTGCCATGATTTTTGAAGCCCGGCCAAATGTAACGGTTGATGCAACCGCCCTTACGTTTAAAAGCGGCAATGCAGTTATTCTCCGGGGTGGTAAGGAAGCTTTAAATAGTAACCTTGCTCTTGCAGCCGTTTTGCGGGCTGTTCTCAAGGATAACGGTTTGGACGAAAATGCCATTCAAATTTTACATGATACGAGTCATGAAACAGCCAACGATCTCATGCATCTTAACAAATACGTCGACGTCTTAATCCCCCGGGGTGGTGCTGGCCTTATTCAAGCAGTCGTTAAGAATGCAACGGTGCCAGTAATCGAAACGGGTGCCGGTAACTGCCATATTTACGTTGATCAATTTGCTGAGGAACAAATGGCGATCAACATCATCGTCAACGCCAAGGTACAACGACCATCCGTCTGCAATGCCGCCGAAAAACTCTTGATCCACCGAGACGTTGCAAAAAAGATGCTGCCAGCAATTGCCAAGGCGCTCCAAGATCATGGTGTCCAGCTTCGAGGCGATGACCGCAGCCGAGAAATTGTTCCGTCAATCAAGCCAGCGAGTGATGAAGACTGGTCAACGGAATACAATGATTTGATCATGGCCATTAAGGTTGTTGACAACGAACAAGCCGCTATCGATCATATCAACAACTACTCCACCGGCCACTCAGAAGTGATTATTTCCAACAATTACCAAAACGGTCAGGAGTTCCTGAACAAAATTGATTCCGCATGCGTTTACGTTAATGCCTCAACAAGATTCACGGATGGCTTTGAATTCGGCTTCGGTGCCGAAATCGGCATCAGTACCCAAAAATTACACGCCCGCGGTCCAATGGGATTGAATGAATTAACCACGACTAAGTATGTGATACGGGGAAATGGGCAAACAAGAAAGTGAGCGGATCCAGACGGTTAGAAACTGGAATATAAGTCTCCTTGGGCAGAAATTCCCGGGTTTGGAATTTTTGACCAAGGTGCTTATATGGAAGTTTCTGTCTGGAGGAGCTGTCCTACAAAGTGAGCAGAGTGCGGAACCAAGCGGTTAGAGACTGGAGCCTAAGCCTTCTCCGCCAGAAATCCCGGTTTTGGATTTTTGGCGGAGAAGGCTTAGGTGCAAGTCTCTGCTTGGTGGAGCACGTTTCTGCAATGTTGCCAATAGAAATCCCCGGGCTTGGGATTTTTGATTGAGTTAGCTTAGGTGCAGACTTCTGCTTTGCGGAGCGGTCCTAATCTATGCAATGGAGTACACCACAAAAGATAGCGCTAAATATTACCAAAGTTACTCAGCAAATTCCCACCTAATCCAGCATATTTCTACCATACTATCAAAAAAAGATTGCCGACAACTCAATGCCAGCAATCTTTTTTATTTACTTTCTTTCTTAGTTTGCAGCTTCTTCAACCTCAAACTCATCATCCAAGTCGTAATCGGGATCGTCAACACGACCCCAATCAGCGAAATAATAATCGCAATTAATTCCGCCGCAAACACTTTGTCATTTAAAATTTCACCAAATGAATAGTTTAATCCATAAAACCAGATAAACAGTGCCATTGAACTACCAAAGAAACCAAAGAACAACGTATTAACGGCCGTTCCAATAATTTGTTTACCAATAAAGACACCGTCCGCAAATAATGCTTCACTCCTGATTTTATCGTGCTGCGTAATGATTTCGTCAAGTCCCGATGCAATCGCAATCGCCGCTTCCGCAATTGCGCCCAGGGAACTCAAGATTGCCGTTGCAATGGCAATCTTGGTGAAATCAATCCCCACGTATATCGACAGCCCTTCAAGTTCCTCACTATCTTCAAGACCAAAGCCACCGACCTGCGCCCAATATTCAAGCGGAATAATAATCGCCACTAACAAGATTAGAATAATGCAAGCGGCTTGGAATGCTGTGGTGGATGCGTTATCACTAGCACTACTCCAAAAGATCGTAATCGACAGAAGAATTACGCTGGCAACAACGGTCACAATAATTGGCGGCATATGAAAGGCAATTAGAACAATTGAAAAAAATAGAATACCAAAATTAACCACCATACTTAGAAACGATGTGATTCCTTGCTTGCCACCAACCACAATCATCAGGAGTAGTAGGACAATGCCAAGTGCCGTAATTGATCCCATCAGTGCTCATCCCCTTTGATCCATAACCCAGCAAACAAGCTGGATAGAATAACCGTCAGGACAATCCCAATCCCACTAATCAAGCTGGAAGTCATTCCTAACGACATGTTCATCGAAAATGAATATTGCCAAGTATTCCCGTTTTTCAAATATAGTAACGTCATCGGCAAGGTTTCCGCCATAAAAATAAAGAACAGAACGTTAATCAGCGGCCCCATAATAGCTTTACCAATTTGACGACCTGAATTAAACACTTGCATATGTGAAAGTTCTGGTTTCTCTGCCTTCAATGTTGCTAATGAGGCAATAATATCAGTCGCCTCATCCATAACCGCTCCGAGCACCCCAATCAAAACCTCGGCAATAAATAGTGGTTTAGGCAGCTGAGTAACGTATTGCATCGATTCATAATAGACACCCTTTTCGTGGGTAACATTAAATACCAACAGGGTAATCAGAATCGTCGCTGCCGTTGCCACCAGTACTGCCGATAATGTGATTAGCATTTTTTTACGCCACCCCATGACCAAGAGTAAGGTCACAAAACAAAAGATAACCGCCAAAATACTAAAGATCAAAATCACGGCTGCCCCGTCGTTGTTGTGGTCAATCATAATTGCAATCCAAAACAGGATTGTATTAATGACAATGCTGGCAATCACCGTAACCCCTTTCCACTTGAGAATGACAAAGAGTAAGCTAATCGCCAACGCAAATAAAAAGGCAATCGGTGCGTCCCGTTTAAGGTCTTTGACGGTCGCATGAAGTTTGGGACTGGTATGTAACGTGATGAAGAGTTTTTGGCCCTTTAAGTAATGATGATCCATTGCATGCGAATCAGAATAAGAATTACTAATTACTAACTTGTGCCCCGCGTATTTCCCATTCGTAATCTTCCCATAAAGGGTCTGTTGATGATAGTGATCAACGTTTTGAAATTCATCGGTCATTTTACTGGTTTTACCAGTGGTTACCTGATCTACTTGAAAAATGGGTTGAGAGTATAAGGCATCATTATGGTTAAATAAAAAAGCGGCTAAAAAACAAAAACCCACTACAATCAATACCTGAATCCAAGTCATCTTACTTACTAACTTATTCCTCATATCAGCCATCTTTTCGAATCAATTTATTGTCATTGTAACATTTGCGGCAAGTCGTTAACGGATAATCATTATAAATTAAAAAAACCGCAAACTATATTGTTTACGGATAATTACTTAGAAAGAAGAAATGGCCTTAGCCTTTGAGAAAATACCAGGATAAAGCCACTCTAAAACTTTATGTTATTTCATTTTTTAACTTGATGAGCCATGCAACGCCAAACTACATTGCAGCCGTTCTATTCTCACGTGGATTAAGGCCATTCCATAAAGTAGGAATCCAAGCCCAGGATTTCTTTTCAACATTGTGGAAACGTGCTGCACCAGGCAGAAGCTTGCGCATAAGCCTTCTCCGTTCAAAAATCCAAACCCAGGATTTCTGATTTCTTGTCAACACAGCAGAAACGTGCTGCACCAAGCAGAAAGCTGCACCTAAGCTACTCCGTTCAAAAATCCAAGCCCGGGATTTCTGATTTCTTGTCAACATTGCAGAAACGTGCTGCACCAGGCAGAAGCTTGCGCATAAGCACCTTTAACAAAAATCCCAGAACCGGGGATTTCTGTTAAAGGAGACTTATGCTCCAGCTTCTAACCGCCTGGTTCCGCACTCTGGCCTCTTACTGACTCACCATCACATTAACCTCCGAGTGACGAACCACGTAGGCTGTTGTTGATCCTAGAATTGCTCTTGAAATGCCGTTTACACCTGATTTACCCATCACAATCAGAGAAGCACCGTACTTTTCTGGGAGTTGCTTGGCAATCTGAACCTTAGGAACCCCAACTACAAAGTGGGTTTCAACCTTGATTCCTGCCTTCTTCGCTTGTTCTTCCGCGTCATCCAAAATCTCTTGACCACGTTCACGGAATGATTCCATGACGTCTTGACCTAAAGTAACACCATATTGAACGTACCGCTGATCACTGGCTACCGAAACGATCTGCAGCGTGGAGCCAAACTGCTTAGCTAAGGTTATTGCCTCTTCAACTGCACGCTTTGAACTATCACTACCATCAACTGGGACTAAGATTTTTTCATACATAACCAACACCTCCAAAGTGATATTTTCACTTTAAGTCTACCATTTTAATTATGATTAAACATTCATAAGGTCTGTTAGTTTAAATGACTCAGGATCTTCTTATTATCCAAAAGGTCGGTTTCTCTTTTTGCCAACCGATTCTCATAACCGCCACAAACAAATTTTTCTTCATCACTTTGGGCAATAAGCTTTGGAAACTGAATTTTCTGAAGCTCATCGGTCACAATTAACGTACAAAAGGCAATAAACGCTGGTTTGATTATCTTTGTGTCCTTATTAAAAGTGGCAAACTTCGTGAACACCTCAACCGCACGCTTATGGGTGCCAGTCACATACGACGTGCACTTCAGAATGTCCGCCGGGGTTGCTGGGCTTACAAATTGAACGTGATCATAGCCCGCAGTTACAAATGACAAGTCAGCCGGAATGAATTTGGCGGCTGCCAATCCCGCATTAGCATCTAAAATTTCTAAAGTCTTGCCGCCAAATTGAATCCCGCCATTATTTAAATCGGCAGGAAAAATATAGCTTTCGTGAATCGCATAAGTTTCGGCACAGGTAATGGTTTCGATAGTGGCTACCTCCAAGCTAATAACGACAATAATTTCTTATCACCTATGATACCTTTTTATCATGGCTAGCGACAATCAGAGGCTTTGGAATGTGTTCATCAAAAGCTATACTATTGTCTCGACATATGTTATTGTTTTCATATGAAAGAAGTGACATACATGACCAACAATTCTGATCCTTCAATTCAACCAACTTTGATCGATGCGAATCACCTTTATGAATCAGAACGGATTTTCAAATTGCTCAGTAACCCCATTCGGCTGCAAATGCTCAACGTTCTTGAACAGCAAGAATTAAACGTGACCGAATTGAGCGAATTACTGGGTGTCGAACAGTCCGTTGTTTCTCATCAACTTGCCTTACTCAGAAAGCACCAACTCGTCACGGCTAAACGAGTTGGTAAAGCCAATTATTATCAACTAGATGATCCCCATATTTTAGACGTCATTAACGAGATGCTAGAACACGCGGACCACGTCATTAGGGGGAAAAAGCATGGACAATAATCGCCAACTAACACCACTCGTCAATCGTGGGTTACGAACCGAATACTTTTCGACTACCTGGATGGCCTTCGAATTTATGGTTGGTCTATATTCAGGAATCAAGGCTGGCTCAATCTTATTAATTGCCTTTGGACTGGATAGCTTTTTGGAAATCATTTCTGGTAGTACGCTGATTTGGCGGCTTAAAAAACAAGCCGGTGGTGCTCCTGCGGCTGAAATTAATCGTGCTGAGCAAAAGTCATCCTTGATCGTCGGTAGCGTTCTGTTGCTGCTCGCTCTTTACGTTACCGGCGTTTCATTATATAACCTTGTTACCCATCAAGCTGCCGATAGTAGTCTTTCTGGGATGGCAATCGCAATTGCGTCGGTTATTTTAATGCCAGTATTAACGATCAGAAAACGGGCGCTAGGCAAATCACTTCATTCTGACGCGCTAACAGAAGACGGGATGTGTAACATTACTTGTGCCTACATGGCTGGTACGGTTCTAATTGGTGCCCTGTTAACTGCCCTATTTAATTGGTGGTGGGCAGACTCAATTGCAGCGCTCATCTTAGTTTACTTTATTGCTAGTGAAGGTTGGGAATCGTTTCAGGAAGGCCGGGAGCGTGGCTAAAGACCTTGTTAGTTCTGATACTTTGCTTCCCACTTCCTACTTAAACCAAAGGAACCGATGATGAACAGTTAGCGTTCATCATCGGTTCCTTCAGTTTTATCGGTAGACCTAATCTCCAAGTTTCCCGTTTTTGCGTTATCCCTTGCATTGATTAAGACTATTCCCCAAAGCAGCGACTTGCACATGAGCCTTTTCTGCTCACATTCTAACCGCTTTGTTTTGCTTCGCTTACTATTTTATTTCACTCACTTTTTTTGCCATCCACACATCCGTTATCTCAAACCCATCTTTTTCATAAACATGAATTGCCCTTTTATTATTGCCAAACGCATGCAGGGCAATTTTTTTGAAACCTAAGTGAGCTGCCTCTTCGTCGATTAACTGAAGCGTCTTGGTACCGAATCCCTGGCCTTGATATGCGGGTGAAATTTGAATGTCGTAGAGAAAAGCTTCCTTAGAATCGGCACTGCGTTCTGCTAGCCAGACAGTGCCCACTTTTGTATTACTGGCAACGATATCATAGAAATAATGACCGGGAGTCGCCAAGCCATCTGGGACAAGCTTCTCGAATTCTTGCTTTGCGTTGTCTTTAGCATGATCAGTGGGCCATGCCCCTGCCTTAACCTTCTCATTTGCATAGTCAACCACGGCCGTTTGCCAATACTTCTCAAAATCTGATTGAGACATTTTCGCTAATTTTAGCAGAATCATCATCTCCTAGTTCCGATAGTATATTACAATATTAACCACATCAAATAAAGGAAGTGGTCTATAAATGACAGCTACTAGCGACAACTTAGAAGAATCTTGGGATATCTATGACCGCCACCTCACTCTTTTCGGCACCTATCACCGCCAAAGCTTGGCTTACTAAATAAGGCTACATCCCGAAAAACAATCGCAGACACCCTAGTGAAATAACGCCAACAATCACAATTACCAATAAGTTTTTCCAAATCACTGCGCTAATGATGCTGGGAATGGAAGCTAACAAGTTGCCCCAATCAATTGATGGCAAATGACCGATGTGTTGAATAAACAGGTTTTCAAACCAAAGAGCTGACATGATAGCGATTGGCACAAAGCTTAGGAATTGGACAACGCCCGGAGATAATTTGAATTTTTTCAAGATGACGAACGGCAGAATCCGGGATAACCAAGTAACGACCCCCGTCCCAACGATCGTTAACAGAACAAAATTAAAAGAAGACATGCTTCATCACCACCCCAAACGTGCAGGCTACCAAGGTAACCAAAAGAATTAACAAGCTACTTGGGATAAAAATCAACCCAAGATAAATCGCAACTAGCACAAACCCGACAACAATTAACTGGAGGTTAAAGTTGATTGACTTGTCACTAATTAATTGCAGGTAAAGTAACCCAATAAACATGGCAATCAAAGCAAAATCCAATCCAAATTTCTCTGGATTACTAATGAAGTTCCCAAGCACTGCGCCAACTAATGATGAGATAATCCAAGTCGCATACGCGATGATATTGGCTGTGTTGAACCAACTGAAGTTCAATCGATTGTCGGTATAGTTTAATTTGTTCATCCCCAACGCAAAGCTTTCGTCGGTCAGTAGCGTCCCAACCAACACGTTTTTAAGGAGGCTTTCCTTTTTAAAATAAGGGGCTAACGTCGTACTCATCAGAATCATTCTAGAGTTGACCAAGAAGACCGAAAGAACGATTGATAACATGGGACTGTGAGTCACTAACATGCTCACGATCACAAACTGCGCAGAACCAGCATATGTAATAATTGACATCAATGTCACTAAGAGTGGACTCAGACCAGCAGCCTTCCCAACAATTCCAAAAGCAACACCAATGCCGATATAACCAAAAACAGTGGGCAACGTTTCTTTTGCCGCACTAGGGACATTTAATTCATTGTTCAATTGAATCCCTCCTATTTGTAAGTGAGCGAAGCAAAGCGGTTAGAAAGCGGAGCCTAAGTTACTCCGTTCAGAAATCCTGGGCTTGGATTTTTGAACGGAGTGGCTTAGGTGCAGCTTTCTGCTTTGCACAGCTGTCCTATGTAAGTGAGCAGAACAAAAGCGGTTAGAAACTGGAATATAAGTCTCCTCTGGCAGAAATCCCTGGTTTTTGGGGATTCTTGGCAGAGGTGCTTATGTTTCAGTTTCTGCCTGATGTAGCTGTCCTATGTATAGATTGTTAATATAGCACTACCTAACATGATACTGTTAAATACATTAATAAAATTCTAATCGTCCTCTTATTTATTGTCAATGAGCGTCTAAAAAAGCAAGCCAAAAAATGTTCACTGTCCGTAATTAAATTTTTGGTTCGGCCACCAAGGCTAACTTCTAACTCAGCTTTCCCTCAGTTGGTAAAAACCACTCTGAGTCTCTTACAATAAAATAGTATTAATAGTATTAATTTGCAAAAGTCCCGTAAAATTAGCAAATCTAATCACTAATTTTACGGGACTTATATTTTAAGCTGAGAGGGTAACCTTTTAAATTAATGACAACCATGAAATAACCAACTCTTTATTTCAGAATTATCAACCAACTTCTAATGAACTGCTTTAATCTCTTCTAGAAATCTTCTATAAACAGCAAATGCCGCATTATCGGGACTTTCTGGAAATAGATACTTTGGCACATCTGCTACCGGAATCCACTTTGCGGACTCAAGTTCAGTTGAAAGAATGAGATCCTGTTTCTTAATATAACCAATGAATCCATGCATCAACGTCTCAGTTTTGTTAAACCAGTAAGTTCCCGCATAGTGAAGATTATGGACTTTAGAAACGCCTAGCTCCTCTTTAATTTCACGAGAAGTTGCCTGTTCGGCAGTTTCACCAACCTGCATGTACCCAGAAATCAGTGATGAATATTTTTCCGATAAGTAAGGCATCTTCGCTAAAACAATTTCATTCTCTTCATTAGCAACTAAAACGATAATGCAGTCAGAAAAAGTTGGAAACCAAAATCGGTCACAACTGGGAGAAAATGGCACTAACCCGTCATCACCAGCCAGATGCTGGGTAAGCTTTGTCCCGCATGTCGGGCAAAAAGTATATTTCATTGTTATCTCCTCAAATATAAGTGAGCTGTCAAACTTTAGTTATCTATTTATAAGCTATTATGATTTACAACTATACGCTGCTTCATAAAGGAAAGCTAATGTTACTTTTGCAACCCATTACTGTCAAAGAATGACGGTACCCGATACCACATTAATCTTTTCATACTATTGATTTAGTTAAAATGGTAGCTGTCATTTATGCCAATTTATCCAAAGCCCGTTCATAAGCCATAAAGGTCCCCTCATCAAAGCAAACCATCGTGACCTCAAGTGGGGCATCAAATTCCTTGATCGCACCAATCGCAATTTTAGCTGCCTGATCCAGCGGATAATCGTATACCCCCGTGCTGATTGACGGGAAGGCAACGGTACGACAATTATTTTCCACCGCCCGTTTCAGGCTATTCACGTAAGAATTTCGGAGTAGTTGGGCTTCATTTCGACTGCCACCATGCCAGATTGGTCCGGGCGTATGAATCACATACTTAGCTGGTAAATCAAACCCAGGGGTCATCTTAGCTTCACCAGTTGGACAGCCATTCAACTTGCGACAAGCTTCATCCAGCTGAGGGCCAGCAGCGCGGTGAATCGCGCCGTCAACACCACCGCCACCTGACAAAGCTGTGTTGGCGGCATTCACGATTGCATCCACCTTCATTTTGGTGATGTCACCCTTAATCAATTTAAAGTTAGCCATTGGTTTCTCCTCCATTTCGATGAACCTGTTCCCACCGTTTAATCTGTTGCAACCGTTTTTTGAAACGGACTTCATTTCCCTGCTCGGTCGGTTCGTAGTAGGTATGCCCAATCAATGAGTCTGGCATCGTTTGCATGGTGGTCAATTTGTCCTTCGTTTCATGGGCATACTGATAACCCTTGCCGTAACCCAAGTCAGCCATCAATCCGGTTGGCGCATTTCTTAATTGCAGCGGCACTGGTTCATTAATCGAATGCTTGACGTCACTTTCGGCCTCGGTAACTGCCTTATAAACTGCGTTGGACTTTGGCGCCAGCGACAAATAAATGACCGCTTCAGTCAAATGAACGTTACACTCCGGCATCCCCAAAAACTGGCAAGCCTGAAAGACATTGATCGCAACGTTTAACGCATTGGTGTCAGCCAAGCCAATATCTTCGCTCGCAAACCGCACTAGCCGACGAGCAATGTAAAGTGGATCTTCGCCGCCACTCAACATCCGGGATACCCAATAGACCGCCGCATCCGGATCGCTATTTCGCATCGACTTATGAACCGCCGAGATAAGGTTATAGTGTTCTTCACCATGCTTATCATATAAAAACGACTTGGTGTTCATCAATTGATGAAGATTATCAGCGGAGACAGTTACCTGATCGCCATTCTTATCACCATTGTTCACGGCCATTTCCAATGTGTTAAGCGCCACCCGAGCATCGCCATTCGCAAATTCAGCAATTGCTTTGACCGCGGCATCACTAATTTCAATTTGCTGCTTAGGAAACGCGGCTGGATTCTTTAACGTCTGGTGAATTAACTGAACAATATCGGCAACCTTGAGGCCATGCAGAACGAATACCTTACACCTCGATAAAAGGGCTGAATTGATTTCAAACGATGGATTTTCGGTGGTGGCGCCAATTAGGGTAATGCTGCCGCGCTCCACAAATGGTAAGAAAGCATCTTGCTGGGCCTTATTAAACCGGTGGATTTCATCAACAAACACAATCGTCTTGCCGCCCATTTCCCGATTGGCTTCGGCGTCCTTCATAATGTCACGGATTTCCTTAATCCCGCTGGTAACCGCGCTAAAGGTAATGAACTTGGCTTGGGTCTTCTTCGCAATAATTTCAGCTAGAGTCGTCTTGCCAACACCAGGCGGCCCCCAGAAAATAATTGACGGCAATTGATCACTCTCGATGATTTCTCTGAGAACTTTACCCTTACCGACTAGCTGTTCTTGCCCAACAAACTGATCTAAAGTCGTTGGCCGAACCCGGTAAGCTAATGGTTGATTTTTTTTACTACTACCGGCAAATAACGATTCTTGTTTCAAATGACCACCTTCTCACTTTTGCGAACGTATGTTTGTGCTACTCAAGTTCATTATACCTGACAACCCATCACATGTTAATCCTAACGCCATTACGATTTCACTGCAGCATTTTAACCACTTGGCAATTTGTGCTAACCACTTAGCGACTTTTTGACGGATTTATCGTGTAGCTTTGCTATGCTATCCCCAATAGGACAGCTGCGTCAGGCAGAAACCTGCGTGTAAGCACCCTGGCCAGAAATTCCAAACCCGGGAATTCCCGCCCAAGGCGACTTACCCTCCGGTTTCTAACCGCCTGACTCCGCTCACTACTATTAATAAAGGAGATGGACACGATGATTATTCAAGCAAAGGGGCTCACTAAAGTATTCGGTAGCAAGATCGCCGTTAACCACATTGACTTATCAATCAAACAAGGAAATTTAACCGCCATTTTAGGGCCAAACGGAGCCGGCAAAACGACAACCATTTCGATGTTAACTGGGTTGCTATCGCCAACCTCCGGCATCATTGAGCATCACCCGGGAGCCAAAATCAGCATGGTCTTCCAGCAAAGTATCCTCGATAATAATTTGTCGGTTTATGAAAATCTCATCATTCGCAACCGCATGTATCATTCGGCAGCTGAAAACCGCCTGGATTCACTCATTCAACAAGTTGGCCTCACAGCCTTTATCAATCAGAAATATGGTCACCTATCTGGTGGTCAAAAACGCCGGGTTGATATTGCAAGAGCCTTAATCAACCAGCCAGACGTTCTATTTCTTGATGAGCCCACAACTGGCTTGGACATTCAAACTAGAGAAGCAATTTGGCAGCTGCTCCACGAGCTTCAAAAAACTGAATGTTTAACGATTGTTTTGACCACTCATTATTTGGAGGAAGCCGACCATGCCAATGCTGTTTATATTGTGGATCACGGCAGTATCATTGCAAAAGGGGCTGCTGAGGACGTCAAACGTCAATATTCTAGAAATCAGCTGACTCTCAATATGAATGGTTCGTCATCCATTTCCACTAAACTACCAGAAGCCGCTCGCTTTGACCAACAGACTGACAGCATTGTCTATTTTCCGGCGACAACGGCCGAAGCCATCGACCTGTTAGCAAAGTTTCGCGATCAAATTAAGAGCTTCGAGTACCGTCAAGGCACCATGAATGATGCCTTCCTCAATCTAACCGGAAGGGAGATGCGTTAAGATGCACGCACTATATAAGCGAAACCTGCTTCTTTATTTTCGGGACCGATCCGGCGTCTTCTTTTCACTTCTTGGTGCCATGATTTCATTTATTTTGTATGTTATTTTTATTAAAAAAAGCATGGTTGCCGAATGGCAGCAGGTTCCTGGTTCCCACCAACTATTAGATCTTTGGCTCGTTGGCGGCACGTTATCGATTACCGCGGTAACAACTACCCTCGCAACCTTGGGGCAGATGGTAAAAGACGAGGAGCACGACGTTATTAAAGACTTTTATTTAACCGACGTTTCACCATTCCAGCTCAAACTAAGCTATATGCTTAGTTCTGGCGTGATTGGCTTTATCATGCAACTGGCGATGCTCACAATCATGTTGGGCTATTTCAACGTAACCGATAATTTGGCGATCCCCTGGGGGAAATTGCCATTAATTATTTTGGTTGCCCTGTTGAGTGCTTTTCTATCAGTGGTTTTAAACATGCTAATTATTCAGTTTATCCACAAGATTGACACGCTAAGCAAAATCAACTCAATCGTTGGCACTGCCGCTGGCTTTTTAATTGGTACCTACCTTCCGATCGGTGCCTTACCTCAATTTGCCCAATGGCTAATCAAGCTCACCCCGGGAGCCTACGTTGCGGCAATTTATCGGCAGATTTTGATGTCGGCTAAAATTCACTCGGCCTTCCAATCACCAACCGAAGTAGCCCGATTCAATCAACTCATGGGTATCAAATTAGATTGGTCACATCTACTAAGTATGACAGCCACCACTGAATTTTTAATATGCGTATTTATGGGTAGTATTTTGCTCATTTTCGTGACAGAATTGATTAAGAAGAACCAGAATACCATTGAACTGGGAAAATAATGAGGGTTAGGGGATATAACTGGAATGAAAATTCATTTTCAGAAAAATGAACAGCTGGCAGCCGACGAAATTAACATCACCTTATCTGCGGCTGACAAATCCCTTAAAGTAGACGAGCTAATTGCCTACCTCAAAAATTTTGATTTGATGCCACCAACCATCATTCCCATTAAATCTGCGGATCAAGTTATTTTAGTGAAGCCACAAGATATTGAACTTATCGATGTTTCTGGGAGTACCCTTTTGATTTATACCAACCAAAAGGTCATTGAAACAAAGGGCCGGCTGTATGCATTCGTTGACAAATTGAAGAATCCTAATTTTGTTCAAGTTTCTAAGCATGCCGTCATTAACATTGATCATTTGAAGTCACTTGAGGACAGTTTTGCTGGTGGGATGACTGCTTTTCTAACTGGAAACGTCAAAACCAGTGTCAGTCGAAAATATCTTTCGTTACTAGAACAACGGTTGGGATTGTGAGGATAAACGATTATGAGGATATTCAAAACAACTTTAAAATTCTTTTTAGAAGGTGTCGAAATTGGCTCTGCTATCTATTTAATTGTCCTATTAATTGGCCTACAATCTTCGGCCCCCACTTCAAAAAATATTGCCAGCGTGATGATTATGGGCGGCTTGACTGGTCTATGTTCTTGGTTATTTACAACTGAGCGCATCTCGTTTCTAACAGCATTTGTCATTCACTTCTTCATTACGTTTGGACTCGTCACCATCATGATGGTCGTGAACGGCTGGTTAATTTGGAATAGTCTAACCTTCTGGACTGAACTCATCATCCTTTACTTAATTATTTATGTGATCGCTTGGACGCTAGTCAGAATTGGCGGCTACACAAAGCTTAAACGGATTAACGCGATGTTAAAGAAACGTAACCAATAACTGTTTCCATACAAAAAATGAACCACCATTTCGCCTTACACGAAATGATGGTTCATTTTTGATACCCTGATGTTAATTTAAGTTCAGTATGATTAGATGTGGGGGAGATATACTCAAATCAACTCAGCTTATAGCTTGACATTAATCAAGTCAGCCGCAACGTGGAACACGTCAGTCAGTGACATGTTCTTGTCGGCAAACTTCTTATTTAGCAACAATTGCCTGAAGTCTTCGATTGAAATATTTTCGGTATCCTTTATAGGGAATCCTTGACCTGCGAATGAACCGGTTGTTAACGTCACGACCAGGCCATCACGACTATCAAGGCGGACATCATAGATTTCAAAGTAGTAGCCATCATCATAGCTCCCGCTTAAATCTTTATGATCACGGAAGTAATTTGTAATAAACTTATGGAATTCTTCCTTTGATTGAACCGAATCTTTCCATTCCGTTTGAACAGTGTTTGCCATACTAAAGCTTCCTTTCTCTCTTAAACAAACCTAGTACAAACTCATAACACTCATAACATGGTTTAGAAATGTAAATGATTTTATATCTCTCACTTACAATTTTCATTCTAAACACTTTACCCCCGATTTCAAGGGAAAGTGGTTATGTAAACGTTACCAGTTGTGTATTTGTAACATAACTTTTTTGGTGGTTTTCTGAAAAGAAATGAAAGCGTTCTTATATAGGTCAGAATCCCTTCTTGGCATTATAATTTATAATATAGTTGGCTTAAAGATAACTGTTGCCGCCTAGGAGGTGGTTACCATGTCATTTAACCATAATTTCTATAAGGATCCATACTTCATAGGATTATTATTCATGTTCATTATGTCCATTATCGCGATTATATCTATCGGAACACCACCAAATCTGTTGAGTTGGCAATGGTGGTTAGCCATTATTCTAGGAATCGCTTGGGTTGCGGTGTCCTTCTATCTTGGCACCCACCCACCGAAAAATCATCTGTGAATTCTAAGTTAATAAAGTGCGTGACGAGAATCGAGAAATTCGTCACGCACCTTATTTGATATTAGAAATAAAAATCGATAAAGTTCGTCAGCTTGTTACCGGATATGGTAATCTAACAAATAGAGCTATTATTAAGAAGTTAAATAGATCTTTAAGTCGTTAAATTGCAACAGAGGAGCTACCAATAATGAAGTTTAAACATCTTTTTGTCATCCTAGCCTTATTCATCGGCCTAATCGCGATTCCAACTGCAACCGCCCACGCTGACTCTGAGGACCCGGATGCGGTACTACCACACCGTATTTCTAAGAGCCAATTGGCTAAAATTCTAAAGGACTACGAGGACGTTTGGAGCAAGGTAACTTATTACAAGACAACCCGACCAGTTTCCATCACCGTTAAATTTAGCGATCGAAACGATACCAAGACCATCCACAAAGCAGTGGTTAAGATCCCGAAAAATACAATTGTCAGTGGCACTAAATCCGTCTTAGAAATTTCGAAGACTAAAACGCGAAGCATCTTTCAGTTTGGTTTTGATACATTAAGTTACGCGTTGATGAAACCAGTTTTGACCAATGAAATGGCCCTCTCGCGTCAATGGACCGCTGTGTACGCCAAGAAAATGGCTTCAATTAATAAATATTTCGTCAAAGTCAATCGTCCCGCTTACATGCCAGCCTATTCAACCCGCCCGTTTTACAAATATCCGGGGGACAACGTCAAATTCAGTCCATGGAACGCTTCCACGGACCGCGTTAAGATCACCCCAGATGGTTACGTTGAATTCACCAAAATCAATCCTAATCAAGACACTTACCGCTCCTTTAACCTAGTTCCGGATGCCAGCGCTAAGATTCATAAGGCACACGTCAAAGGCAACACGCGTTACTTGTACTATTCCCATCATGTAAAAGGCGTCGGTGATCGCCAAGTTGCTAAATCAGGGCCGACCAAGTATCGACTCGCAATCAAGAATTTGCATCGGCCTTTCACCATGTTCGATGGCGATCAAGGAAGCTTTTTAATGAGCCAGTATCAAGTTGGCCGAACCCTCTATTATACGCGAAGTGGCGGTTTTAGCGCCTAGTTATAGATTGTTAGTTAATGAGTGGTCTTCCTTTTGGCCGCTGCTTTTTTGGTTTGGTGACAACTGTTAGAACTGGCTATTAGCTTCTAGAATTTGCTTGACTAAGCGGTTTAGCTGAAATGTGTGAAAGCAAGCAGAAGCCTGCACATAAGCCCCTCCCACCAAAAATCCCAAACCCATGAATTTTCGATGAGAGGGGCTTATGCTCCGGCTTCTAACCGCTTGTTTTCACACTCTCTAATTATTTTTCAATTCCTCCAGTGCCTGCTCCAACTTTTGCTTTTCCGCTTTGTCCAAATCCGGATAACTCAACGGTAAGGTCTTCATTCGCTGATCGATAATATCTGACACACACAATCTTGAATACCATTTATCATCAGACGGAATCACGTACCACGGATTTTTCTTCGTCGCCGTGTTATTAATGGCATCTTCATATGCCTTTTGGTAATCATCCCAATACCGACGTTCCTGAATATCCGCTGATGAGAACTTCCAGTTATGATCTGGTAAGTCAATTCGACGACGGAAACGATCTTTTTGTTCATCTTTCGACATATGAAGGAAGAACTTCAACACAAGGAACCCGTTTCGAGTTAAATAATCCTCGAAGAAATTAAAATCTTTAAACCGATCTTCGTAAAATTGATCATCTACTTGATTGAGCTTAGTAACCCCACCAATATGGGCGTTAACAATCAATTGGGGATGAACACGGCTAACCAGCACGTCCTCATAATATGATCGGTTAAAAATACCAATCATCCCTCGCGCTGGGATGTGCCTATGGATCCGCCAGAGGTAGTCATGTGACAATTCAATGCTGGTTGGCTGTTTGAAGCTAGTCACCTCACAGCCCTGAGGATTAACCCCACTTAGAATGTGACGAATCATGCTATCTTTACCAGCACCATCCATGCCTTGAATGACGACCAACACGCCGTAATGGGTTTGGGCGTACAATTTGCCCTGTAAGTCTTGTAAAGTTGCAATATTTTTTTCAATTCGAGCCTTAATATCGTCCTTCGACAATTTTTCATCAACAGCGGTCGTTGCGGCTTTCTTAATTTTAAAATCGCTTTTACCTGTAAACCGAAATGATTTTTCTCGATCAAAAATTTTCTTGTTGTCCATTGCGTAATCCTCCAAAATTTAGAGTGAGCGGAGCAAAGCGGTTAGAAAGCGGAGCATAAGTCTCCTCTAACAGAAATTCCTGGGCTTGGAATTTTTGTTAGAGGTGCTTATGTGGAGCTTTCTGCTTTGCGCAGCTGTCCTAATAATAGTGAGCGGAACCAGGCGGTTAGAAACCGGTGGATAAGTCTCCATCAATAGGAATCCCCGGGTTTGGGATTTTTGTTGATGGTGCTTATCTACTGGTTTCTGCCTGGAGGAGCTATCCTAATATCTCATTAAAACAGTTTCAATTTAACACAATTCTCTTCAGAATGGCTCAGATACCCACATTTATTACAACAGATGTTAAGAAAACTCGGTATTTTAATGCCGAGATGAATCAACAACTTTTGTGGCTTATAGCAGTCGGATTGCTTTGAAAAATGTACTGATTATTGGATTAAATTCTCTCCTAATTTGGTTGACTTTAGTTCCCAAAGATTGTTAACACCATGATATAATATAATTATGCAATCTGACTATCGAGGAGGAACGTCTCAATGGTATTAACTGGGGTGAAGTTAAGAATCTATCCAAATCAGACCCAGCGACTCCACATCAAACTGAATTTTGGTTACAACCGGTTTGTCTGGAACCAAATGTTAAACATGCTCATTAAACGCCATGAGAATAATCCCCAAGCACCTTTGCCTAATGCCTTTGCGCTAAACAATTTGTTGCCGGCACTAAAAGCCGAATACCCGTGGTTGAAAGCTGCTGAGAGTACGAGTTTACAGGCTACCAATCACGGTCTAATTATTGCCTATCAGCGATTCTTTCAGTCCCGGCACGGTTTTCCAAAATTCAAGTCACGGAAGTTCCCCAAGCAGAGCTATCAATCTCGGATGGGTATTCGGTTGATTGATGAGCAGCACCTCAAGTTACCTAAGTTGGGCATTGTGCGTTTCAGCGGTCGGCAAATTTCCGGTAAAATTAAGAACGTCACCATCCGGTTTTCGGCTACTGGCAAGTTCTACACTGTCTTGTTGGTGGATACGGAAATCAAGCAGTTGGCTAAAACTGATAAGAAGGTCGGCATTGATCTGGGAGTCGCGGATTTGGTGATTACTAGTGATGGGATTAAACACCCCACCATCCGGTTTGACAAGCAGTTGGCTCAAAAGAAACATTATTGGGAAAAACGATTGGCCCGTAGACGGCGACAAGCCCAACAGGTAAT
This sequence comes from Lentilactobacillus kisonensis DSM 19906 = JCM 15041, assembly GCF_001434135.1. Lineage (GTDB taxonomy): Bacteria > Bacillota > Bacilli > Lactobacillales > Lactobacillaceae > Lentilactobacillus > Lentilactobacillus kisonensis. The sequence goes on from NZ_AZEB01000024.1 coordinate 41,635, forward strand.
GGCTTGGGAAAAGCATAATCATGAATTGGTTACCCGGGAACTCAGCGATTTTAGAAACTATCAGCAAGCTAAACGGATGGTGGCGAAGTACGCCGAAAAGATTGCCAATCAACGCAGTAACTATTTGCATCATTTAACTAAGCAGCTCGTCACCCAGTATGATGTGATTAAAATAGAAGATTTGAAAACC
>NZ_AZEB01000025.1 GCF_001434135.1 Lentilactobacillus kisonensis DSM 19906 = JCM 15041
TGCAGCTTTCTGCTTGGTGTAGCACGTTTTTCTACCATGTTACCAAAATGCTATTAATCCATGATTTTGGAGTTTCTGTCAAAGGTGCTTACGCGCAGATCCCTGCTTTGCGCAGCTATTTCAATACTCTCGGTGATTTCCTTTTTTCACAAAATCCCAATTAGTGGCCACATTTTTACTCACCTTAGTAAGCAGCTTTTCCAGTAAATCGGCTTCTTCTGCACTTAACCCTTGTAAAGCAACGTCATTGGAATATAAATTTTCACGGTTAATGAGGGGATATACCTGATTTGCCTTCTCCGTTGGAAATAGCCGCCGAATTTTCTTATTAATATTATCCGAACGCCGTTCTACAAATCCGTTTGTCGCCATTTTACGAATTGCCCGTGATGCCGTTGTACGGTCAACCTTTATCATTTCTGCTAACCGTTCCTGGATAATTCCTGGATGCTCACAAATTCGAACTAAGTATAAATACTGTCCTTTTGACAAAGCGAGTTCCTTAAATTCAATGTTAGCAATTGAATCCAGTGCTCTAGAAATATTACCGATTGGTCTTAAAATCTCGACAATGATACTCACCCCATTCACTCATTACTTGGACTTAAGTAATCCTAACCCGTTTTTGTTGTATTTGCAATAATAAAATAACATTCTTTTTATAAATTGAGCGCGAAACTTGTAATCACTACTAAGTTCCGCGCTCAATATTAACTTTAATTATTTTTACTTATTTTTCTAGCAGCCCACTTTCGCGCTTCTTCTAACAAAAATAGCGGAATTGGGATGCAGAACAGAAATACCCATTCTGCTACGTTTAACGGCCCAGTATTAAAAATCTCTTGTAAAAATGGTTGGTACATTAGGCAGGCAATTAGCACAATTTCGACCCCAATGCCTAGCCAAATTCGGCGATTGCTAAATAGTCCGATTGAAAATACTGACGAAATCTGGGTTCGACAATTCATCGCTGCTGCAATCTGGCAGAAAACAATTGCACCCAAGGTCATTGTCGTGGCCTCCGCATACGGTAATCCCGAAGCCGCCAAGGGGATACTCGGCCAGCCATTAACATGGTTGACGAAAAAGTATGCACCAGTTGAAATGACTGAAGCCGTCAATCCGTACAACCCAAACGCCTTCCAAATAATCGATCGATTTAATAAGTGACTATTTTGAGGACGTGGTGGTTGATCCATGATCCCAGGCTCTGCTTTTTCGATTCCCAGGCCAAGCGCAGGAAGTAAATCTGTTCCTAAGTCAACGGTTAAAATCTGCATCACCGTCAATGGTAATGGCACTAATCCACGGGTCACCAGAAAAATGACCGATGGGGCCGCCTCAGGGACATTACTATTTAAAATATAGAGTAAAAATTTCTGTAGATTACTATACACAGTTCTGCCCTCTTCAATCGCGCTAACAATTGAAGCAAAATTATCATCTGTCAAAATCATGTCAGCTGCGTCCTTAGCAACATCGGTACCAGTTACTCCCATTGCAATCCCAATATCTGCTCGTTTTAAGGCTGGCGCATCGTTAACACCGTCGCCGGTTGACGCAACGATATCACCATTAGCTTGACACATTGAAACAATTCGAAATTTATGTTCCGGAGCAACCCGGGCAAAAATCACTTCACCCTTAACGGCTTCTCTTAGATCTTTATCAGCCATTTGATCAAGCTCATCGCCGGTAATTACTTGGGCTTTATCAGATGTAATTCCAATTTTAGTGGCGATACTTTTAGCAGTGATTGGGCTATCACCCGTTACCATAATAATTCGAATATTAGCTCGTTTACAATTTCTGACTGCTTTAAAGATTTCTGGTCGTGGTGGATCGGACATCATTGTTAAACCCACAAAGACCATGTGTTTTTCGGCATTTTCAATCGTATAATTTGCAATTTCTGTATCGTTTAGTGGATCATCCTCAGCCACTATTCGATAAGAGAACGCCAGTGCCCGCAATCCCTGTTTTGAATACCGTTCATTAGCCGCGGATATATTATCGCGATCAGCAGTGGTCAATGCCCGCACCTTGCCATTATCCAAAATTCGGTCACAAATTTGCAGCTCACTTCCCAGGGCGCCCTTTGTATAAATTAATGGCTGACCTTCAGTGGTTTTGGTAATCGTAGTCATTAACTTTCTACCAGAATCAAATGGCAATTCCTTCAACCGAGGAAAACGTTGATTTTCGACTTTAGCCGCTACCCCAGCCTTTCGAGAGAGGATCACTAATGCAGCTTCCGTTGGGGTTCCTAATATTTTAGCCTTACCACCATCTGGATTCTCCGCTACTTCCGTATCATTATTAAGGGTTGCAATTGATAACAATCGGGAAAGATCACCGTCTTGTTGCACATTCACGTCAGCATTGTTGGCCTGAATTTTTCCATTGTTAACGTAACCAGTCCCCGTCACATCATATTGGTGAGCCACCAGCCAAATATGGTTAATGGTCATCTGATTTTGCGTCAATGTCCCGGTTTTATCCGAGCAAATAACCGTTGTTTCACCAAGGGTTTCCACACTACTCAAATTTTTCAGCAATGCGTGCTTCTTAGCCATCCGTTGTGTCCCCTGAGCCAGCGATAATGTCACCGTTGGCAACAAGCCTTCTGGAATAAACGCCACGATCATCCCTAACGCAAAGATAAATGACTGGGCAAGCGGATAATGGACAAAGAAAACGGCTAACAAGAAAAAAGCAATTCCAAGCATAATTGCAATCACGGTTAGCTGCCTGGTTAAATGATTTAACTCTCGCTGAAGCGGATAAATCACTTTCTTCTGACTTTGAGTTAACCGTGCAATCCTACCAAATTCAGTTTGCATTCCGGTAGCCACTGCGATTGCACTAGCGGTCCCACTGGTAACAATCGTGCCAGCAAAAATAATATTTTGTTGGGCAAATTCACCATCACCGTGTCGATAGGAATCCGCCTTTTCAACCGGAACAGATTCACCGGTCAGTGACGATTCATCAACTTGAAGGTTAGCACTATCAAAAATCCGGGCATCGGCGGGAACGGAATCTCCCGCTTGAATTTGGAAGAAATCTCCTGGAACTAGTTGGTCAACGGGAATCTGCTCAGTCTTCCCATCCCGGATAACCTTGACGTAAGCCGGTAACATTTTCTTTAACGAATCGGTTGCCTTTTGGGCGGCATGCTGCTGCCAATAAGAAAAGCAGCCATTAATAATGTTAACCGCCCAAATGGCAATCCCCAATTCCATCATGCCAGCAAACATCGCGATAATCCCAGACGCCCACAACAAAATTGCCATTAGTGACGTAAAGTTTTCTAAAAAAACAATAATTTCAGATTGACGTTTAGCCTGCTGAATCGTATTTGGACCATACTTACTTAAACGGCTACCAGCTTCAACTTGTGATAAGCCAGCCTTAGTCGTCCCAAATTGATCAAATAATTCAGAGACCGATTTCTTAGCATCATCATTAATTTTCATTGATTCATCGTTCTTCATTTACTTCATCACCTTTAAACCACTTATTTTAATTAGATGTTGTATGTAGACACCATCATTATATTCTTTATTGGCAGTGAAGAAAGGATCAGTAACGAAAAATTCAATCTGTTATTAATGATGTGTAGAAGCAGTCCGCAGTTGATTTTGATTAGCCTTTCGGACGTTAGTTAGTACTTCTGGTGAAAACAGGTCATCTATCAATGAATCTGATAATACATGTTCTTGTTTAACCAACTCCCTTACTGACTGCTTTGTTGCCATCGCCTTCTTAATTATCTGGGTCGTTTTTTCGTAACCCAAGATTGGTGACAGAATTGTTGCCGCAATTGATGACCGTTCTACTTCCTGGCGGCAGTGCTCAGTGTTAACCGTGATACCCGCGACACAATTCTCAACTAGTGTCGTCATCGCACGAGCTAAATGTTGCTCACTTGTTAGAATTGCCCGAAACATAATCGGTTCAAACGCGTTTAGTTCGAGTTGACCACTTTCTGCTGCCATTGTAACGGTAACGTCATTTCCAATCACTTCAAAAGCGACCTGGTTAACCACCTCTGGGATAATTGGATTGACCTTCCCGGGCATAATGGAAGAACCTGCTGCCTGCTTAGGCAATTCGATTTCATTTAAACCAGCTTGGGGACCACTGGAAAGTAATCGGAGGTCATTACTAAATTTTGACAAATCTGTTGCAAGAACTTTCAGTGCTCCAGAAATTGTCGTGAACGCATCACTATTTTGAGTCCCGTCAATTAAATCGGTTGCTTGAACTAATGAAAGATGAGAAACCTTATTGAGAATTGGGATAATTTGTCTTTGATATTCAGGAGTTGTATTAAGCCCAGTGCCAATCGCCGTGCCACCAAGATTAACAACACTGAGAACGTTAATTGTCGCCTTTAATCGCCGATAATCACGCCGAAATAATGACGCATACGCGTTGAAACTTCGACCAAACGTGGTTGGAACTGCATCCTGCAGCTGTGTTCGGCCAACTTTAATAGCGTTCGAATACGTTTGTGCCTTTTCATCAAGAGCCTCAATCAACTTAGTTAATGATGCTAGAAGTGGTGATAGTTTTTTTAACATCGCCATCTTGCCTGCTGTTGGATATGTATCATTTGTCGACTGAGACTGGTTAACATCATCATTAGGATGAATTTTAACGGCTTTCTTTCCTCCCTGAGCACTTAATCGCATTGCAAGCTGAGAAACGACTTCATTCACATTCATATTAGTTGACGTCCCAGCACCACCCTGAATTGCTGGTACACAGAAATCGCTGTAATCACCAGAGAATAGCAGCTGATTACATGCCGAAACAATTAAGGAAGCCTTTTGAGCGCTGAGGCTACCAGCCTTTTGGTTGGCAATTGCGGCAGCCTTTTTGATTTGCAGATAACTTTCAATGACCACTGGGTTAACTTTCTCAGCAGTTATTGGGAAATTATGCATTGCTCGTAAAGTATGGATACCATACAATACGTTATCCGGAATAAATCGTTCACCAATACAATCTTTATCAATTCTCATGGCTAATCCTCACTTCATGTTATATTTTGTAACAAATGCTTACAAGCAATAATATATACCTATTTTGATTATTGTCAACATATATTCCTAAAATTAGCATGATAATCCGTTGCATAGCGATATATACCGATTCCTTGCAACGTTTAGTTTCAGACGAGTGTCCTATTGCGAATTTAGTATTCATGTTATTTTATATAACATTAATCACTGTTTAACTTAATAATTAGCTTAAGAATTTCGATTCTAACTTCCCTCTTTGTTACGATTTGTTATTGTAAGTAAGTAACCCATTAATTATTTAGGAGATATCGACATAATGAAAAAAGGATTCGCATTAACGACACTATTATTAGTTGTTATTTCTTTGAGTGCTTGTAGCCAATCTAAAAGCGCTAAAACTTCAACGACTAGCTCCGATCAGGCAATCACTAGGAGCGATTATAATCGCATTAAGCTTGCAAACATTGATTCACCGAAGGCAGGTGGTGCATCAGAGCAAGCCGTTAAGCGGTCGTTTGGATCACCAGCGTCCAAAAACCGAGTTACCATTAATAACGGCAAAAGAAAAACCGCAATCCAATACTCGTGGACTAAGGTGACCCCCAGTTTCAAGGCCTCCGCAGTAACGGTTGAATTCCTGAATGGGCATGCCGTTGGCAAAGGCTACTTAACAATTAAAAATCCAAGATTCACTTCAAGTAAGTCACTCAAGCAGATTAAAAATGGCACCTCTTATAACCAAGTCATTCAAAAATTAGGCAACCCAAACGCTGAATCCAAAACTGGCAGTGGTAATTTATCAGCAACCATTACTCGCTACATCACAAGCAAAAAGGGCAATACAACCACTTTGATGTTTACTGGTAATAAGTTACAATCTAAAAATCAAACATCCGTAAAATAATTGCTAGTAATCACTAATAAAGAGTTTCATCTATAGGGTAACGGCGTTATCCTATAGATGAAAGGAGCGTGTATGCTTCAATGACAGGAAAAACAAACGATACTAAAAATGAAATTATCCAAGCAACGATTCGTTTGATTTCAAAAAATGGTTACCAGCAAATTTCATTGCGCAATCTTCTTGGGAGTCTCAAGCTCACAACGGGTTCGTTTTACAAACACTTTCAAAATAAGGAAGACTTATTCAGAACCGTTACAAAAATTGTTTCAGCCAAACTAAGTAATCAAGCCGAAAGAACGGTGATCACAAAAAATAACAATCCACTTGATGCACTGGTCGCGCTTGGTGGCTTCATGGTGCAACAGTTTGAGTTCCAGCCGAATTTAATGGATTTTCTCTTTTTTAATGAGGGGATTGGTGACGCTTATCATTCGACTGGGCCAACAAATTTTCCGTTACTTGACTATACTCATCAGCTTGTTGGTGAGGTTGCGAGTTGCTACCCAATTAGTGATTCAGAAAATGATTTGTTCATTAAAATTTGGTCGTTTATCCAGGGGTACGGGATCTTAATTCGCCATAAAGCGGTCCCTTATGATGAAAAATTGTTAAGAAAAGCAGCTACAGAATTGATTGGAGTCAATTAAAATGAAAAAAATAGTGATTATCTATTGCCATCCCTATAACAAAAGTTTTAACCATGCTGTTTTAGGACAAGTAACAACCACTTTAACTCAACAAGACTTCGAGCCCCAAGTCATTGATTTATACGCTGACCACTTTAACCCCGCCTATGATCAAGCCGAATTACGCCTATTTCATGATGGCAAAACCCACGATCCCCTTGTTACTAATTATTTACAGATGCTCAAAAACGCTGATGGGGTTATTTTCATCACCCCCGTTTGGTGGAATAGCATTCCTGGCATGCTTAAAGGCTTCATCGACAAGGTGATGAAGGAAGGCGAAGGACTATCGCACACCGTCACTCGGACAGGCATCAAAGGTGAGTTAACGAATTTACGGCACGCCTATGTCTTCACAACATCGACATCCCCCACCCTTTATCTCAAATTCATATGTGGCAATGCGATCAAAAAGATATTCATCAATAAAACATTGAAACAGCTTGGAATCCATTCAGGCAAATGGTTCAACCTTGGTGGCATCACAAATTCATCCCTGGTAAAACGCCAGCGATATTTATCTACCTGCTCTAAAATGACTTTTAATTTTTAAAACGTGAAACAAGGCCCAAAATATTAGTCATTTTTCGTTTGTAATGGTAACTTTAATCACCACTTTTAAGTGAGAAAAAGCGGGTTGCACCCACCCATAAGCCCCCATCAAGAAGCGTCATCACTCCAGTTTTGGAATGATGGCGCTTCTTGGTTAAGTTCTGGGATCTAAACGCCTACTTCCAGCTTCTTAATCATTAAACGACTCCAGCATGATCAATCAAATCACAACACTGGCTTAAATTATTGATTTTAGGCTAACCATCCATTTTAAATAAAGTCACTATCTTAAAAACCAAACCGTTTAGGATCACTAATTCGTCGTCCATTATCAGCAAAAATATATTAGTTAGGATGGTAAGGCACCAAATTAAAAGAACATCACTATTATTTTTGATTACGATCCCATACTTGATTTACTTTAATCAAACCAAGCAAATTTAACGGGTTTCGGAAAGATGATTTCATGTTAAAATGGACCATGTATCTGTTTTGTTTTACGACGATTCAGCAATTGATCTGCACTTAATTAACTTCATTTGAATTTAAACTAGCCATCCAATAACTATGATGACATTGATTGTTTATTTTGCGATGGCTTTTACAAGTGCCACGGACTACCGAGATTAGAAAAATTATTTTGCGTTAACGAAAGGAAGAGAAACGATGCATAACTTCAAGGAAAAACACCTATTATCTCTTATCATTTGGATTGGGTTGGTGTTGATTGCGGCGTTTACGCTGCCCAACATTTCACAACTTGTCCGTGATAAGGGAAGTGTCCGCCTGCCAGCAACCGTTCAAAGTGAGGTTGCTCAAAAGATTCAGAAAAAGTCTGAGGGCGGTAAAAACGTCCGGACCCTAATTGCCGTTTTCAATAATAAAAACGGTAAGATTACAGCTGACCAATCCCTTCAGATTGGGAATGCGGTCAGAGAAATCCGTAGTGATCCGAGTTTACATACAACGAGTGTCACAAGCGCCGGTGATAATGCCGCCGCAAAGAAACAGCTTGTCTCAAATGACGGCACCACCGAAATGGTGATGATAACCGTTCCAAGCAAATATAAAGTTAAGGGGCAAACGAACGACCTCCTCAATAAAATTAAATCGCCCGGGATGCGTACCTACGTTACCGGCAGCGATGTTTTAAATGAAGATTTCTCAGCAACTACTGAAAAGGGCCTTCAAAAGACTGAAATCATTGCCGCCATCTTTATTTTCTTAGTCCTTATCATCGTCTTTAGATCATTCCTAATACCGGTCATTTCACTCCTAACGGTTGGCGTTTCCTACCTAATTTCACTAAGTATCGTTATGAACCTTGCACAACGCTATGGTTTTCCAATCTCCAACTTTACCCAAGTTTTCTTAGTGGTGGTTCTCTTTGGAATTGGAACGGATTATAACATTCTGCTATACGACCGGTTTAAGGAACAAATTAAGAATGGCCAAACTGCGGTTGCTGCCGCTCGGACTGCTCGCCGGCATGCTGGCCGGACAATTCTTTACAGCGGCTCTTCCGTCCTTATTGGGTTCAGCGCTTTAGCCCTCGCCAAATTTTCCTTCTACCGGTCAGGAGTTGCTGTCGCCGTGGGAGTTGCAGTGCTGCTCCTAGTACTTTTAACCCTTAATATGTTCTTCATGGCAACGTTGGGTAAAAAGCTTTTTTGGCCGAGCAAAAATTTGGCAGCCCATGATAAAAGTGTCGTTTGGCACTTCTTGTCAAAATTCACCATCTCACACACCTTCGTGATGGTTGGCATTTTAGTGATTGCTGCTATTCCATTATTATTCTTTGGTTCCCAAAAACTGAACTTTAATAACGCGGATGAATTGCCTAACAACGTTCAGTCAAAAGCCGGCTACAATATTATCCAAGCTCATTATCCAGCCGGTACATCTGGCCCTTCTACCCTCTATATTGAAAATAAGAAGCCGCTAAATACGCAACAATATTTAGCTGAAATTGATCAGCTAACTGGCTATTTAAATTCTGAACCTGGTGTTAAATCCGTTGCCTCAGTTACCCGCCCTGGTGGCACTAAAATCGATCAGCTCTACTTAAAGAGTCAGTTAAAAACCCTTACGGATGGCTTGGACCAAGCTAATTATGGTATCAAGAAGGTTCAAAAAGGCCTAGCTAGTGCCAATAAAAAGCTTTCCAGTTCAAATACAACCGAAAGTATTGCTCAAGTTCAACAGTTAGCTGATGGTGCAAGCAAGCTTCAGTCTGGTGCTCAACAATTAAGTAATAGTCTTTCGACCTATACTTCTGGCGTCAATAGTTTGGCTAGCGGCTTTCAGCAATTAAATCAGGGTGCAACTTCACTATCATCAGGAGTTGGACAATTATCATCTGGTAGTCAATCGCTGAACTCTGGTATTCAACAACTCAGATCACGAACCGCTCGCTTAAGAGCTCTTCGCAGCCGAGTTAATCGGTTAGCTTCTGGCTCCAGCCAACTATCTTCTGGTTTGGGACGGCTTCATTCGCAAGTAACCCCATTTTCAAGTGGCTTGAGTCGCCTTCATAGTGGTGCCAGTCAGCTCCAGCAAAACAGCAGCTCTTTAGTTTCTGGTGCTCAAAGCGTTGCTAGCGGCAGCACCCAAGTCAATAATGGTGTTCAAACTTTAAATACCCGAATGAAAGCTCTACAGACCCAGATGCAGCAGCTACAACAAGGGTTAACTTCTGCTAACGCCGGCCTTTCCCGTGTTAGCACTGGAACGAATACCGTTAACGATTATCTAAAAGAAATGCAAAAGTCTTACTTAGGTGATACATTCTATATGCCAAAAGCTAGTGTGAAGAGTCCATCATTCACACCATCATTAGATGCATTTATGTCAAAGGACCGTAAAATTACTCAGATTACGTTTATTTTGAATAGTGACCCAAGTACAACTAAATCTGCTAACCGCATCCGTACCATTACCAGAGACGTCAACGCTAAGCTTAAAGATTCTTCACTGAATAACGCCAAGTTTGCAATTGGTGGTCAAAGTTCTCAAACAGCTGACTTACAAAAGACTGCCAACGGTGACTTCTTGCGAACCGTTGTCATCATGTTAGTCGGGATTGGGATTGCACTAATGTTCGTTACCCGTTCATTGGTTCAAGCGCTGACCATTATTGGAACTTTAATTGTTACCTACTTTGGTGCCCTTCAAATCACCCGCTGGCTTTCAAGTTATCTGCTCTTCCAAAACATGTTGACTTGGAACACACCGTTCTTTAGTTTTATCATGTTGGTCGCTTTAGGGGTTGATTACAGTATTTTCTTAATGATGCGCTATCGAGATGATGCGAGCGCCATTACCGATGTACGATTGCGAATTACCAACTCCGCAACCATTATTGGGACGGTGGTCATTTCAGCGGCAATCATTTTAGGCGGTACGTTTGCGGCATTAATCCCCTCAAACGTCCTCACCCTCATTCAAGTTGCGATAACCGTTATCATTGGGTTGGTTATCTTAGTCATTACATTACCAATTATTATGAGCGCAATGGTTAAGTGGACATATCCATACGTCAACGATAAGATGTATCAAAAGGCGATGACAAGTAAAAAGGAACAACCAAACCGCCGAAGCTCAAAACCTAAAACAAGAACAGAAAATCACTCAAATCAATAATTAGCCTTAGCACCAAAATGAGTTAAATCAGGATCTCACCGAGCCAGCGTATCCACCCCTTCTTGATCCAACAGCCACTGTTCATGCTTAACACACATATCCCAGTATTGTAATTCATATTCGCTGCTGTATTGGAAGGCCAACCGCATTTTTTCTCGACCCTCATCAGTGGTATTCTCCGCAAGTTCATCAGTTAAATCCAACATTTTTTGGTTAAGCGAACCAAATTCTTCAGAAGCACAGAAGTCGATAAAGTCTTTATAAACTGGTTTGGTACTAAATCCATGTTTTGCAATTTCACGAAACATTTCAGTATACGTCCAGTAGCATGGAACCAAACTGGCTTCCCCTGCTTCTACACCCTGTTGTTCGAACTGGTAATACATGTTCGTGATATAGGCATAGGCAGTGGGCGCAACGGGCACCGAATCAATCTCTGCTTGAGTTAATTTCAGTTCATCATAGATTGGGCTGCGTTCGCTAATTTCGTTACAAAGATCAACCAAATGTGTCAGCAAATACGCGTGATCTTGGTTAGTCATTTTTGCGGCAATCTTTTGATGAAGATCATAGAAGGCCACACAGTATTTATTATCTTGGATGAAGTAATAGCGAAACGCTTCCGGTGCAAGCGTGCCGTCTGTCAATTTAGTAATAAACGGACAATTGAAAATCTGTTGCCAAACTGAATCATTTTCTTGTCGTAACTGTGTTGTAAATTTCATCATTTTCCTCCACTTATTTACTTGACTTATCAACATTATTAAGCTGCATTTTCTCAAATACCCGGTCAAAGTTTAACGTGATCAACTTAACTAAAACGCCGTCAAAGACTAAGCTAGAAACAGTTGAAATCGCAAATAACGCCATAATCATGCCAATACTGTAATGACTATACCCTGAAGTAACAAACGAATAGCCAAATCCCAGCAAATTGGCACCAAAAGCACCAACTAGACAACTTGTCCACGAAAACTTCTGATAGCCATGCGGGAAAAAGCCAAGTTCATTACCAACGCCCTGTAAAAAGCCGACCACGACGGTCATAATTCCCCACTGGGCGCCAAAAAACATTTCAACAACCGCTGCGAGGGTTTCACCAATAATGCCTGCGCCAACTGTAGGAACAAAGTACAGGCATAGTGGTGCTGAAATATACCAAAGCCCAGAATACATCCCGTCGACAAATGGGTTCAATCCAGTCGGGGTCAGCGCAATTTTAGTGACGTTATACAACGTATCAACCCCATAAAAATAGATTGCCCCACACACAATTCCGATCAACGTTACCGTGATAATCTGCCTAACATCCCAATGTGGTGATCGAATGTTCATTGCCATTCACCTCAATTTTTGTCTAACCATCGAACCAATTGATACCCAAGTAATATATTCTCCTTAGGCACCAACCGATTAACACCAAATCTCGTTAATCATATCGATGAACTTTGTTTAAGTTACCATCAAAAAAAGGACCTCCTCTACAAAAAGAGCGGTCCTTAGCCAGACAAAATACATCAAAAAATGACTAATTGGTCTTCCTACGTCAGTCCTAACTGATTCAGGTTCCATGGGTATTTCTCAGCCAGATTTAACCAGCACCCCAGACCACAGATTGAATTATTTTGAACACTGCCATTAAACACCTAAATGATCATTGGTGTCAATGAATTTTTAACTTAATTATTTCACTAAAACTTTAGGTTAAGACGGCTCCAGTTTCTAACCGCTTTGCTCCGCTCACTTTTTCTTAGGACAGCTCCTCAAAGCAGAAGTCTGCACCTAAGCTAACTCATTCAAAAATCCCAAACCCGGGGATTTCTGAATGAGTCAACTTAGGCTCCGACTTCTAACCGCTTTGCTCCGCTCACTTACTTTTATCACGACTCATTTGACAAATTAACCCAGTTAACGTTATAGTTTCTTAATATAATCTTGACTTAGATGCTGAAACTCAAACCTTTAGAATTTACTTATAGGAGCGTTCACCATGAAAAAGTTCTTCAAATTGATTATTACCGTGTTTGCTGGTACTTTATTTGGTATCACCAGTATTCAAGCAGCCACACCCGTTCACGCTGCTGATACTTATTACCATGTTGGTAAGATTCGCCACCAAACTCCTACAAAATGGCGAGGAAATTGGTACTCCTACGTTAACGGTAGCATGTGCGTCACCCATATCAACCGTTATTCCGTTTCCCAATCGTATAAGGGGAAAAAACACACCCTTTTTAAAAGTAGCTGGCAAGGCTACAAACAACTGGCGGTTGCCAGGATCAAGGATAGCAATCGATACACTTTTAATGCCTACGCTAAGCACGACTACCAAAGTGATCGCGGCTGGGGCATTACCCACCATACCATTAATGACCAACGAGTGACCGCCTTAAGAGACTATTCCGGCGGTGGTGCGTACGTTGACCTCTTTAGGGCCCCTGTCTACAAATCCTATTCAAATTAATCAGTAAAGTAACCGGAGGAAATCCATGTCAGAAAATAAAGTTGTCAATGCACTCTCTTATCTCTCAATTGTATTTGCCCCATTTATTTTTCCATTCATCGTTTGGTTAGTCAGCAAAGACAATCCCGACATGCACGAAACGGCCAAACGGGCATTTTTGCTTCACTTAATCCCAGTCGTTCTGTCCATCCTCACAATTTTGTTGTTTACAATCACCTTTGCCACATCCAGTGGTAGTAAGGGCGTCGCCGTTTTATTTGGGATTGTCGTCATTCTGGTAATACTCATTGACATTTTGATGTTTATCTACAATTTATACCTAGGAATCAAAATTTTAATTGACTAATTAAAAAACGCGGTTATTAGTCGACCCTTGTGGGTTCTGACTAGTAACTGCGTTTTTAGTAACTGATCAATTTATTTAGTAGTAGATAAATACCGGTTCATTCGTATGGGTATACTTCCAAACCAGCGGCATCCTTGCCGGTGGGTTATTTAAGCAACCATGAGAATGATATTGTGCTCTGGCACTTGGGTTGCCGTAAACGAATGCTGGTTGCCACGGAGAATCGTGCATCCCTACTCCCGAATTAGTTAGCGGTTCCCAATAACTAACCTTAGAAGCGTATTTAGAACCATTGTCATTCTTACCCTTTAACGTCGTATTTCGCTGTTTATACATAATGTAGTAGGCACCCTGAGGCGTCTTGTTACCACCAGTGATTGTTCCAGACATCACTGGATTGGTTACCATCAGCTTACCATCATGATAAATATATTCTTTCAAATTCTTCAAATCAATTGCAACGTAAGTTTTTCCAGCTCCTTTAACGCCATAGCCTGTTCCAGCCGCATACTGCCTAAGATTCAAGGTTGTTTGTTTACCAGCGTTAAGATTCTTCATAATCGTCTTAGTAAGCAGTCCTTGGTTTATCTTCCAACCATAAGTGCCACCAGGAACTCGCACCTTGGTTCCTTGATGAGTTGTGATTCTCACGGGTTTACCAAGCGTATCAACTTTATTGGCAAACTGTGAGACCCAGGATTTGATTTTAGTTGAATCAAACTTATAATCACCATTGGCAGTTGGATAACCATTAGCTACCCAATTTTTTGCTTTAAATTGATAAGTCTTATTATAGGTCTTGAGCGTTACAGAATTTTGCAATACTTTTTGCAAATGATCCTTTTGTTTTGCGACTTGTGAACTGTTTGGATCATCATACGTATCCTTAGTCATCTTGACAGAAATTAACAAAGCACTTTTAGCTTGTTGCTTGAATGCTTTAACCATCCTAGCCTTATCAAGCGTATTGCCAGCTTTCCCAGCCTTAACCACTACCTTGCCATTTTTCAAAGTAACCTTAGCATCTACCGTTTTCGTTTTTGATTGATTAATCTGATCAATCCGCTGCTTGAACTTTGGCAGTAACGTTGCTAAGCGGTAATGCACCTGTTTTGCGGACACATCTGACTTAGCACTCATCTTTTTTACGGCAACCATACTCATTGAGCTACGATTCTTAAATAATTGCTTAACATCATCTGAATTAACTTTGATTCTAGAATCCTTAACAACGAGATAGTTACCATCCTCATCAATATGCGAATTATTCAATTTCTTGGTCGCCTGCGCAACCGTTAACCCTGACACGCTAATGTCATTGATTTTGGTAAACTTAAAATGATTCTGGAAATAAATATGTGATCCAATAAAGCCCCCTATGACCAACAAAACGATTCCAATTAGAATTCGCTTTAGGCGCGGACTTTTCTGATTCTTCTTAAATTTTTCCTTACGTGATATCACTACTGTCTACCCCCTAGGCACAACTCTTCATCATTATTTTACGAACTTTCAATGTTACATTCTACTAATTAGCCTATCCAATAAAATATTTAAATAAATCTTCAGGCTTTTTTAATCTAATTAATGTGAAACGTCACTTACTTATGGTACCATCATCTTAACTAAATTTCAGTTTTCTTTCCGAATTCGTTATAATAATTTCAATAATGTTTAATTATCGAGGTGAATACAATGACAATGTTTGTTGAAAATTCAAAACCAATTCGAGCAGCCGCAACGTATATTCGCATGTCAGTATTTGTCTTGGAACGTGGGATTGCCTTAAGTGACGAATTCGATGATAAAGATTCAGAAAAAATGATTTACGCGGTTTTATTTGAGGGAAAACAGCCCGTTGCAACCTGCCGCTTTGAGAACCCCGAACCTGGTACCTTAAGAATTGGTCGGGTAGCAACTTTAAAGGCTTATCGCGGTCATGGATATGGTCGCCAAGTTATCACAGCAATGGAAACCAGGGCCAAAAAAATGGGAATGAGCCATTCGTTGATTCACAGTGAACTAACCGCTCAGGGGTTCTATGAAAGAATGGGCTATCACGTTGTTTCCGATACGTTTATGGAAGATGGCGTACCCTGTGTTGTGGTGAAGAAAAAGCTATAGATTATTAGTTGATGATTATAAAAGAAGCCAAAGCAAATTATAAATCTGCTTTGGCTTCTTAAGTTTGAATTATTTAACTGCTCAGAGACTTGTGTATGCACCTAATTGTAGTTGTTCTCTTGCTCCCTTACATAGAGAGTAGGACCGCTCCGCAAAGCAGAAGTCTGCACCTAAGCTACCTCACTCAAAAATCCCAAGATCAGGGATTTCTGAGTGAGGTAGCTTAGGCTCCAACTTCTAGCCGCTTTGCTCCGCTCACCTAATTTTTGAACGAATGAATTGGCGCTGGGATTCTGCCACCCCGATTTACAAATTTGGCTGGGCTCTTTGTGTTCACCGGCATGATTGGTGCATAACCAAAAATGCCACCAAAGTCAATTTGCTCACCAACTTTTTTACCCGTAGCCGGAATGACCCTCACAGCCGTTGTTTTATTATTAATAACGCCAATAGCCGCTTCATCAGCAATCATTCCGCTAATCGTTTCAGCAGGCGTATTGCCTGGTACCGCAATCATATCTAACCCAACCGAACAAACGGCCGTCATTGCTTCCAATTTTTCGAGGTTTAAATTACCGTGCTCAACTGCCCGAATCATGCCACTATCTTCAGACACCGGAATAAACGCACCTGAAAGCCCACCTACGTGCTCACAGGCCATCACGCCGCCCTTTTTAACGGCATCATTTAGGAGGGCCAAGGCTGCAGTTGTCCCTGGCGCACCGACACTTTCCAACCCAATTTCTTCAAGAATTTCAGCGACCGAATCCCCTTCATTAGGCGTTGGTGCTAATGATAAATCAACGATTCCAAAGGGGACCTTCAATGCCTTAGCAGCTACGTTACCCACAAATTGACCCATTCTAGTTACTTTGAATGCGGTCTTCTTAATCGTTTCAGAAACTGTATCGATAGACTGGCCTTGAACCTTCTCAAGCGCCCGCTTAACAACTCCAGGGCCACTAATTCCAACGTTAATTACTTTATCAGCTTCCCCAACACCATGAAACGCGCCCGCCATGAAGGGATTATCCTCAACGGCGTTTGCAAAAACAACCAGACTCATGCAGCTAACTGGGTCGATTTGGGCCAAATCCTTTACCACGCTTCCCATCTGCTTAACAGCATCCATATTGATTCCTGCTCGTGTTGATCCGACATTGACCGACCCACAAACTCGTTTTGTTTCACTAAGGGCCTGAGGAATCGAGGCAATTAATTTTTTATCACCTGATTGATACCCTTTTTGAACTAATGCTGAAAAACCACCAATTAGGTCAACCCCAAGTGTTTCAGCAGCCCTTTCCATCGTTTTAGCGTACGCAACGTAATTATCATCATGGCAGGCCGCGGCAATCATGGAGATCGGCGTAACTGAAATCCGTTTATTCACAATTGGAATGCCATATTCAGATTCAATCTGATTAGCAACTTTCACCAGGTCTTGAGCACTCGTTGTTAATTTATCATAAATTTTTTGGCGGGCTTTCTCGCCATCACTGTCAATACAATCAAACAAAGAAATCCCCATGGTAATTGTTCGAATGTCTAGCTTTTCTTCAGAGATCATTTGAATCGTATCTAAAATTTGCTTGGTTTCCATTATGACCTCCTAAAGTTTTTGAATGGCGTCAAATAGTTCTTGTCGTTGAATTCGAATATCAAGATTCGTTTTTTTGCCTAGGTCCTCTAGCCCTTTTTTAACGGAATCGAAAGTCGTTGTTTTTTCATTCCACTCCCCCATCAGCATCATTGTAAAATCCCCGTGCATCAACGTTTGCGAAATATCGGTAATATTAACTTTTAATTCTGCTAATTTTTGTGAAACTTTTGCCACAATCCCAACCTGATCGTGACCAACTACGGTAACAACTGCTTTCATCACTATCGTCCCTTTCATAATGCCAATCTCTTTTCATAAGAATACACGAAATTTGAATTGGCGGCAACGTCATCATATCTGTAAATCAAATTAAAATTTTCTCATATTTACTGTTGACAACTAAAATCTGCAGGTGTAGATTGTTACCAATCATTAAATTCAAATTAAAAAGCAATGAAGAGAAAATTCATCTTTCGTTTACGATCAGAGAGTTGCTGTTTGGTGCGAAGCAATTCGTAACGTTAGCTGATTATCATCTCTGAGCTGTGCGGCCAAACGTTTAAGTAGGTCACATTGGGAACACCCATTATTGTGTCAACGTATCGCGAAAGCTGTACGTGTGAGGTAATTTTAGCAATAGAATTACAAATTAAGGTGGTACCGCGCATTAGCGTCCTTTTTAACTATCCGTTATGGATAATTAGAAAGGACGCTTTTTTGAATTTAATACACAAAATATTAAAGGTGGTGAGGACAGATGAAATCGGAGATTAGTATCCCTAACGATAATCCAGGCCAGATTAGTCGCTTAGGGATTCAAGCTACATCACATTGCTTCAATAACATAGTCACAACTCACATAGTCTCATTGAACCTATCACATAAATTTCCATCACATATTTGTCCCCACATCCGTCGGTGCGTAAGGACATGCTCAATTTAAATTTTTAGGACAGCTCCTTCAGGCAGAAATCTGCGTATAAGCACCTCTAACAAGAATCCCCCAAATCAGGGATTCCTGTTAGAGGAGACTTATACTCCGTTTTCTAAACCGCTTGACTCCGCTCACTTTACTTAGGACAGCTGCACAAAGCAGAAATCGGAGTGTAAGCACCTATCGAAAAAATTCCAAAACCAGGAATTTCCTCGACAGGAGACTTATACTTCGATTTCTAACCGCTCTGCTCCGCTCACTATTTATATGGAGGTTACGCTTATGACAGAACAAGCAACTATGACATTATCAGAAAAGGAAACTAAATTAGCAAATGCTTTATTTCACGCATACCAAACTCACGAACCATTAAAGGAAGCTGACTATAATGGCGTTGTATCCGATGAAAACGCCGCTTACCGCGTGCAAAGAAAATTAACAGCGTTAAAGAATGAAGCGATCGGTGGTTATAAAGTTTCATTAACTAGTCAACAAACACAAGATATGTTTGATTCCGATTCTCCCCTTTATGGCGCTCAAGTTAAGAGTCACTTTGTTCAGTCCCCCGTTACACTTCACCGAAATGAGTTAATGGCCCCACTCGCTGAAGTCGAAATGTTATTCACAGCCAAAGAAGACCTTAGTGCCAATGATTCTTTGGCAGACTTAATGCGGAAAACAAAAGTCGCCGCGGCCGTTGAAGTTCCTGATTCACGCTTCAGTGACTGGTTCCCTAGCCTTTCAAAGTATATGGTCATGGCAGACGCAGCCGTTGGCGGTTTCGTCGTTTATGGTCAGGAAATGGATACCAACTTATTATTTGATAACGTTGACGACCTGGCAAACGTCAAATGTACATTATTCCATGACGGCAAAGAGTTAAAGGATGGTGCATCATCGGAAGTTCTGGGCAACCCATTAAATTCACTTCACTGGCTGGTCGAAAAATTAGAATCACAGGGAATGCCACTCACTGCCGGCCAACGAGTATCTAGTGGTACCTTCTTATTACCAGAGAGCCTCAGCAAGGGTGCTTGGAAGGCGATCTTTGATAAGGGGCTTGGCGCGGTATTTTTGAACGTCGCTGATGACTAATCATATTCATTAAAAGTTGGTTTGAGATCGATTCGAGATGATCACTGAAAAGCTTAATTAATCGTAATTCAATCATAAATTGAAATAATTGCTGATGACTTGATAATTGATAAGAATACAGCAAAGCACCTACAGAGACGAGAATCTGTAGATGCTTTTTTTGTTAAGCTTTAAATTTAGCTAAGCGTGATTAAATGGGGCATCATAATGCCACTTTGTAAACCAATCATTAAAGCAACTTCCCTTAATAATTAAGCAACACACGTCCTTGTACATGTGTATCTTTAAGCATCTGCTGGGCTTCAATAACTTCATTGAAATCAAATTGAGAATGCACATAAGCTTTTAAACGGCCACTTGCCAATTCAAGTAACAATTGATGATATCCACTTAAGCCAATACCGCCATTTCCAAATGAAAACGATTGATTTAACTTCATTGGCCGATAATCGGTTAATGAAAGTGAAAAGATAGTAAGGCCCTCATAGTAATCCGAAAGACCATCTAACAACGTCTTTGAACCAACTGTATCAATTACTTTATCAACGATTGGCACTCTCATCAACTGTGGTGCAAATGGCTCATCGTAATTAATTACATATTTAGCCCCAATATCAGTTAAAAACTGATGATTACTCGAATGGCCGACAGCGATGACCACGGCTCCCTCATTCACTAAAAGTTGAATTAAATATGTCCCAACACCACCAGCAGCTCCCGTGATTAACACTGTATCTTGAGCAGTCACCTTAATTTGATTACTGGCATATAACGCCGCATCTGCACCCCCAATAATCGTTGTTGCATCAGCAATTGATACCTGATCAGGCACTTTAAATAGAAGTGGTGGGATCGTTGCGTTAATCCATTCACTATTTGATCCACTAAAATTAACCCCAATTACCTTTTGGCCGATCAACCTACTATTGCGCAGCCCACCAACTTCTTTAACTCGGCCACCAAAGCCATACCCAATCACCATCGGTAATTTAGTTGGCCGCATCCCTTTCAACTTCCCCTCTTCCGTTAAGATATCGTACGGCAATACAGGCGTATATTTAGTTTCAATAATTGCTGAGAGCGGACCTTTAGCAGGATCAGGAATATCTCTGATCACCAGTCCATGAATCCCATCATAATTTTCCTGAATAATTGCTTTCATTGCCTCATCCCTTCTCTGATGTCAGCATTTCAACTACCGCCGCCAAATTAATGAGATTAGTATGAAACGCATGCTTCGCGATCGGTGCTAATAATGTCACTGGTAAATGGCGATCCGCGTCATCAGGGAGATATAGGTCTTCTTGAATAACAGTTTGCTCGTTCTCTGTCCTTAATGAAAAAGCCAATCGATATTCAAGCCTTCCTTCGGTACTTATATAAGTGATTTCATTATCACTCGTCTCAACTTGGATGAGTTCTGACTGATTTAATGCCGCCCCGTTTCGCTTAACAATGAACCCATTATCCCCCTGATCCACCGTTGTTATCTCCGGTATCCACTGCAACATCCGTTGTGGATTTGATAGGATTCTTTTGACCTCATCAGCACCAGCATTAACCATCACAATATTTGTAAATAATTTTTTATCCATAAAAAAAAGACCTCCTTAATTGATGGTCTTAATTTACTAAATATAACGTTATTTAAAAAATCAGAATACTGATATTTTCATTAAAATTTATCGTCAACTTTTTCATGAAAAAGTTCGGTTAAAAACGCTTGTCGTTGAGTTGCTTCTAACCTTTGCTCATCTTTACCTTGATTCTTTGCAATCTGGGCAATCAGGTGATAACAATTAGCCAGCATGTAGTGAGAATTGTGCCCCGTAATATAATCAACCGCATCATCAAGCCAGTGAAGTGCCTGCTTGTCATCATTGAATTGATACATAACGAATGCTGCTAGGTAAAAAATAATGTTGAGGTTTTCTTCATAATTTGCGGTATTAATATCCTGAGTTGCCCGCTTTATTAAGTCACTGCTACTACTTTGCTGACGGTACTCTGCTTTCACAACCGCTAAGGAAATCAATCCCAACCGCGACAACGTTGATAAGCTATTTTTTGCCTCAGCACTACTAATGGCTAGTCGTAAATTCCTCTGAGACTCATCCAAATTATGATCCGTCTGAAATTGCGAAACACCTAAGTAGTAATAATATGCTTGGGTTTGCTCCGCTGTTTTAACCTGATCAATTGTCGTCGAGTCCAATAAGAAAGCCTTTAATTTTGCGTACTCATGGTGATTACACAGATCTTCCACGGTCTTATTAAACTGTTTAAGCGGACTAATATCAAAATTATCAGCAAGACTAAATTCATTTAACGAAACGGATAGTCGTTTACAAAGTTTAATCAGCAAGGCTGCATTTGGCATGTATTGATTATTCTCAATAGCTGACAACATTGATTGCGCACAAATTCCATGACAGACTTCTTTTTGTGATAATCCTTGTTGTTTTCTAATTTTTTTGAGTGAGCTTCCTAGCCTCATTGCTTGCCCCTCCTTGATTAACCAGTAATAGTCAAATTAATCTTAGTAAGTATAGCATACCGGTGATGCCTTAATTTGAGTATTTTATTTTAAAATCCATAGCGTATTCTCCCCTCCAATGGTGTAGGCCCTTTTCCGATTGTTAATTGCTTGGATCTGCTCACTATTTAGGACAGCTCCTTCAGGCAGAAACCTATGTGTAAGCACCACCAAGAAAAATTCAAGAATCGGGAATTTCCCTTAGCGGAGACTTACACTCCGGTTTCTAACCGCCTGAATCCGCTCACTTTACTAGGACAGCTGCGCAAAGCAGAAACTTCCACATAAGCACCTCTGCCAAAAATCCCCCAAAACCAGGGATTTTTGGTAGAGGAGACTTATGTTCCAGTTTCTAACCGCTTTGCTCCGCTCACTATTTTTCTTGACAACGCAAACAAATGTTCGTATTATTTAGTTATTCCTACAAATATCCGAAGGTGACTAACATGCAAACACCTCTTGATAACAAACAAAGATTACCCGTTCACGACATTATGTGCATCGATTGTAAATCATTTTTTGCATCCACCGAAGCTATTAAACGCGGGCTTCATCCCCTGGCCGCTAAGATTGCGGTTATGAGTCGCGAAGAGTCTTCTGGCGGCCTCATCTTGGCTGCTAGCCCCTACTCTAAACAAAACTATGGCGTCAAATTAGGATCCCGCCGATTTGAGATTAACGATCAAATGGATGTTGAAATGGTTGAACCGCACATGGCGGATTACGTCGCGCTTAACTACAAAATTAATTTGATTTACCGTCAATTTACTGATGATAAGGATTGGTACCCCTACTCCATTGACGAAAGCTTCATTGATGTTAGCCACAGCCATAACTTATTTGGTACTAATAAACAGATTGCCAAGAAAATTCAAGACCGGGTATTTCACGAAACTGGTATTATCACCACAATCGGTGCTGGGCAAAACCCATTGCTTGCTAAACTAGCTCTCGACAATGCCGCAAAGGAAAAGGAACCCTGGTTTGCTGAATGGGGCTATGATGACGTCCCAAACACCATTTGGAAGATCCCACAACTAGTCGATATGTGGGGAATTGGCAGCCATACCGCTACTAAACTCAATAATCTAGGAATCTACACAGTAGCAGAGCTGGCTCACGCGGA
Source organism: Lentilactobacillus kisonensis DSM 19906 = JCM 15041 (assembly GCF_001434135.1). Taxonomy (GTDB): domain Bacteria; phylum Bacillota; class Bacilli; order Lactobacillales; family Lactobacillaceae; genus Lentilactobacillus; species Lentilactobacillus kisonensis. The sequence continues at coordinate 23,046 of NZ_AZEB01000025.1, forward strand.
CGTTAAGGAACTCAAAAAGAAATTTGGTATTCTAGGCGAACAGCTTTATTACCATGCTTGGGGAATTGATTATTCCGACATTGAGAAAAAATACCTCCCCAGCTTAACTAACAAGGGGTACAACAATTCCCAAATTTTAATGCGGGATTATACTAAGCAATCGGAACTGCTGACGGTCCTTAGTGAAACTGCTGATCAAGTTGCGACCCGCTTGCGCAAAAATAACGTGGTAGCTGAAATTGTCAGTATCTTTATCGGTATGGCAACCACTGACAAACGGGGACGAACTCATTTCTCTGCTCAAATGCATATTGAGGCAACCAACGCCACCGACGAGATTGCTTTTGCCGTCCGCTACTTATTAAAATCAAAGTGGGATGGCAGTGCCGTTCGCTCCGTTGGTGTTAGCTGTAGTCGAATTTCTAAAAAACATCAGATTCAATTTAATATTTTTCAAGACCCTATTCAAACAATCGACCACGAAAAACTAGAAGCAATTATTGATACGATCCGTCATAAATATGGCTACTCAGCGTTAATTAGGGCGTCATCCAAAACGAAAGGCGGAACCGCTATCGAACGCGCTGGCTTACTTGGTGGCCATCAAGCTTAATTCAGTATCAGGAAGGCGATTATTATGTTAGCAGAATCGAAGGAACTCATCGAAAACTATCATCATTATTTTAAAAGGATTCCCAGAAACCTCTATTGGCTGGTCATTGTTGATAACCACTTTAATGACCGCTATTACTTCTTTTTATATAACCAAAAAATTGGGGCCAAACTTCTCCATTCACATGAATTATTAGCGCTGGTTCACGATAAAGCTAAGTATAAACAAGTACTAGCTGACTTAACAGCCATTAGCAACCTAAGAATCGAATACCGAGATACCACTCATTTAGTGGAACCAACAGCTGAAATCACAAATGATAAGGTGCATGGACATTATCATTAGAGTGAGCGGAGCAAAACGCTGAGAAAACTGTTTTACCCCACAATCAGTCTAATTTCAACCTATTCGGCAATCCTTATAAGCGCTTTAGCGATATAATTATGATATATTATTAATAATCTACAGGTATTTTGAAAGGAGCCACGTTTATGACGCATCTTAGGAATAAACTCTTATTAGTAGTGGCAGCCTTCTCTCTTGGGGCAATGGTTACTTCGCTTAGTACCACAATTCGTGCAAGCGCAAAATCACAAACAGCAACGATTATCACAGAAAATAAACTTCCCCTTAAAGCCTATCGCGTAAGGGCTGGATACATTTATAGCAGTGCCAAGCTAACCAAAGTTGCCCACAATGCTAGTAACTATCCCAAGACCACCTTTTATTCGCAAAAAAGTGTGACCATCAAGCGCGCAAACGGCAAAAAGGCGGTTTACTACTATGTTAGTAGCAAATCTAAGCGCGTTCGTGGCTATATTTGGCGAGGCAATTTAAAGCTGGTGACTGCTTCAGCTGCTAAACAAAAACCAATGTCTCAAAAAGCGTTAGTTAAGTTGATTAATGAAGCGCCCGACATGAATCCTGACAGTACTATTAGAACCCTTAAAAAGATTAATTATGTTGACCACGAAAATGTCTTTGACTTAGGCTATAATATGATGCATTTTTCACCAAACGCCATGTTTAAAGATCACCAAGCAACCATTTACGTACCCTCAAACGAACTGCAGGCCAGTGTCCAAGCTGCAATGACTAAATGGAATGATGCCCTCGGTACCACCGTCTTTAAAATAGGAACAAAGAATAATCACACATTAACCATCCAATTTGGAAACGGCACTAAGGATGATTGGGACGGCCTTTATAATGGTAAGGCCGTTTACGTTGATAGGTCGCATTTTGAAGATCCTAAATATCCTATCGGCTACATGGATCAAAAATTAGCTTCCCAAACATCCATTGAACAGTACTGGAGCGGTGTTATTGCGCATGAACTTGGTCACACGCTTGGCCTTGATCATACGGGTTATCAAGAAGACTTGATGTACGCGCCTGACAGTGGCGGCAACGTTATTGCCAAATATCTGTGGAAAAAGCCCGTCCAAAAATCAGCTAGTGGCTTAGACGGAACCGAAATGGCAACTATTTCACAACGCGATCTTAATCGAGCTAAATTAGCGAAGATATTAGGCTACTGGTAAGTCATTAAATAAATAACGGGACAAATCAATTAGTGGTTAGTTGATTTGTCCCGTTATTTGTATATCCTTAATACTTTTAAGAAATTACTTTGATTTATGAAATTAAGGGATTTCTTGCCATTTTGTAAGCAATTTGCTCAGAGTAGCAATTCAAAAGCGTAATTTCTACTTTTCCGTAGATTAGGACCGCTTCGCAAAGCAGAAACTTCCACATAAGCACCTCTGACAAAAATCCCCCAAAACCAGGGATTTCTGTCAGAGGAGACTTATGTTCCAGTTTCTAACCGCTTTGCTACGCGCACTCTCTTCTTAAAACAAATTTAACTTCGCAATTCGCTGGCAAGCTTCCGTGAATCTCGGTTCATCGATCAACAAACCGACACGCACGTATCCTTCACCACCCTTACCGAAGCCGTTACCAGGCGCAACAGCAACCGCCGCCTTATCCAACAGCAAGTTAGCAAACGACTCACTCGTATACCCCTTTGGTACCGGCATCCAAGCATAAAATGATCCACCTGAGTGGTATGGTTCCCAGCCGATTGATCGGGCCGCCTTGAAGAACTGATTACGACGCTTTTCATATAAAGCAACCAAATCTCGAACAGTATGTTGATCGCTATCCAAAGCTGCAATAGCCGCCTTTTGAATTGCTGGAAAGACGCTGACAAATAAATGATCTTGAATTAAATTAATAGCTTCAATCATGTCTGCGTTTCCAGCCGCAAAACCAATTCGCCAACCGGCCATATTAAACGGCTTGGAGAAGGTATACGTTTCAATACCGACATCCTTTGCACCCGGCGTTTGCAAGAAACTAATTGGCCGTTTGCCATCGAAGCCAATTGGTCCGTAGGCAAAATCATGCACAACCCCAATTTGGTTTTGCTTGGCGAAATCAACGGTGCGTTTAAAGAATTTAGGGGTTGCAACCGCCCCAGTTGGATTATTAGGGTAATTGAGATACATTAACTTAGCCTTATCAACGACATCTTGACTCAATTCAGAATAATCCGGTAAGAAATCATTTTTCTCCCTTAACGTCATCAACGCCAAGTTTACCTGAGCCAACGAAACACCTGACAAATAATCGGGATAGCCAGGATCAGGTAGTAACATCGTATCCCCGGGATTCAAAATCGCAAAGGGGAGCTCAACTAACCCAATTTTTGAACCACCTAAAATGGCGATTTCCTTTTCAGGATCCAGTGAAACGCCGTACTCGCGCTTGTAAAAATTAGCTGCAGCCTTCTTTAAAGCTGGATCGCCACGAAATAATGAATACTTATGGTTCTCAGGCTTAGCAGTTTCTGCTTGCATCGCCTTAACAATAAAGTCAGGGGTTGGCTGATCAGGATTTCCCTGTCCTAAGTTAATCACATCTGCTCCAGTTGCAATTTTAGCATTCACATTCTTTACCAACGTTGCAAAAAACTGTTTTGGTAACTGTTGCAATATTTTCGATTCTTCAAACTTCACAATGATTCCTCCAATTTTTTCAAATTATCCACGGGTATAATGAACGGCTAGGAAATCGCCAATCCATTGAATAATTTGAACAATAATAACTAAGATAACGATAACACTAATTAAGACACCCGTATCATAACGGTTATACCCGAATTGAATGGCTAAGTTACCAATTCCGCCGGCGCCAATTGTCCCAACCATGGCAGAATAACCGATTAAACTAATAATCGTCAAAACAATCCCCCTAATTAATGAAGGTAATGCTTCAGGAAATAAAACTTCTTGAAAAATCAACCAGAAATTAGCCCCCGTTGACCGGGCCGCTTCAATAATTCCCTGATCAATTTCCGCAAATGAACTTTCAGCAATCCGCGCAAAAAACGGCACTGCAGCAACCGATAGTGACACTGCGCCACCCATTGGCGTATATGGATCACCCGCCAAGAGCTTTGCTAATGGAATTAAAACAACCATTAGGATTAAAAATGGCAATGATCTAATGGCATTAATAATGAATCCAACAACGGCATTGACAACTGGTCGTGGTGAAAAGAGCCGATTGGAGTAATAGTAGAGCAGCAGGCCAAGCACCGTCCCAAAAACAATGCCGATAACGCCAGAAATCAATACCATTTCAAAGGTTTCCCATAACGACTGCCCCAAATTTGCCTGTAAAATTCGAATTGTTTCGTTCATCGAGCCACCTCCTCTACCATATCAACCTTTTGCGTAAATTGCGCAACTGCCTTCGAAATTGCATTTTGATCACCAGTAATAAAGACCGCCAAAACGCCAATTGCATTTGAATGAATATACTCAATTCGTCCCTGTAAAATACTAATTGAAACGCCAGTATTAGAAGAAATCTCAGTGATCACCGGATCCAGCGAATCATCTCCTTGATATTTCAACGTTAAAATAACACCTTGTTGATCCTTCAATCGATCCTTTACCTCATCTGGCAGCTGTTCGTCAAGGAACCGATTAACCAACCGCTTAGCCATGTTTGACTTAGGGTTCGCAAATAGATTATAAGCAGTTGTTTGCTCAACAATTTTGCCATTTTCCATAACGGCAACCCGGTCAAATAAATCCTTGGCAACCTCCAATTGGTGAGTAATAAAGACGATCGTAATGTGTAAGCGCTCGTTAATATCCTTTAAAATGGTAATAATTTCTTCTGCCGTTTCCAAATCAAGGGCACTGGTGGCCTCATCACAAAGCAAAATATCAGGATCATTAGCCAGGGCCCGAGCAATTCCCACCCGCTGCTTTTGACCACCTGATAGCTGAGCAGGATAATTATCCTGACGATCTTGCAATCCAACCATCGACAACAATTCAACGATCTTCTGTGGTTGCTTCTTTTCAGGATAACCACCCGCAGTCAACGCAAAGGCAATATTTTGACCAATTGTTCGGTTATTAATTAAATTGAAGTTTTGGAAAATAAATCCAATTTTCTTTCGTGAAGCTGCCAATGCTTTTTTATCAGCTTTGGTAATGTCAACACCGTTCACAACAACGGTTCCCTTAGTTGGTTTTTGTAACCCATTGATTGTTCGAACCAGGGTTGATTTTCCTGCGCCGGATAGCCCAACAATCCCGTACACTTCACCCGTTTCGATTTTGAGGGAGACGTCTTGAACGGCATTGATTGTTCGATTTTTCTGATCAAACGTGACGGAAACATCTGTAATTTCAATTTGACTCATGCAATCCCCCCACTACTTCCAAGTATTTGGTTGTTGAAAATCTTTAAATTTGGAATGAGCAATTGCCTTTTTAAACTTACTGCTGTTAAGGACTGACTTAACGGCTTTGGCAAACTTCGAATTCTTTTTGCTTGATTCAACAACGAATACTTCTTGATATTCAGGCTTTAAGTTTTCCAAGACTAAGGCACTACTTGGCTTTAACTTTGCATTCCATGAGAAATTACCAGGAATCAGTGCAGCGGTGACGTTACTTTGTGATTGTGGTAACTGAGCGGCGTCCAATGTCTTAAACTTCAGATGTTTTGGATTTGAGGCAATATCACCCAAGCTAGCTGTCGCAACGTTAATTCCTTTTTTCAGGGTAATCAAATGATTATCAGCAAGCAAGAGCAATGAACGGGCCAAGTTAGATGGGTCGTTGGCAATTGAAATTGATGATCCCGCCTTTAAATCATTAATTGATTTAACCTTCTTAGAATAGATCCCCATCCCAAGGGTAGGCGTCTTACCAATCGCAGTTAATTTTAAATGATTGGCTTTTGAAAACGTCTTTAAATAGGCCGTATGTTGAAACAGGTTTGCATCAATTTCACCAGAATTTAACGCCTTATTAGGCTGAACATAATCGTTGAATTCTTTCGTTTTCACCTGAAACCCTTTATCCTTTAACAGCGGCCCGATAACGTTCGTTGCCATTTCACCATAGGGTCCAGGAGCAACCCCAATTGTGACCGTTTTAACCTTATTATTCGCAGAACCACCTGAAGCGAACTTACTAATCCCAAAAATCCCAACAAACAGTACGACAATAACACCTAAACCAATTAACCACTTCGTATTTCTTCTCATAATGACATTTCCTCCTCTAGGAATAACCAATTAACCATAAAAAAAGCCCTTCATCAAAATTAATTGACAAAGGACGACATTGGCCGCGGTACCACCTCGTTAAGCATAAAATAATTATACTCACTCATTGCATGCGATAACGGGCAATCCCGAAGCTAGTTCACGTTAATTGCTTACCAACTTAGTCAAATTCTTAAGTGACCATATTCCCTAAAGTTCCCAATTCATCTCTCAGCATTCAATGATTCTCTGTTATTGGGTCGTGTTAAGTACTCATCTCTTAAGTTATTGGTTTATATTATGAGGAAACCATGGGTAAATGTCAACAGTATTTTAATCATAAATTAATTTTATAATAAACCAACACTGACGATTAACTGATTGTAAGCGGACATTCATGGATGTTTAGGGGTTTCTCATTCAAGCAGAGTATACATAGTAGTAATTATCTGGTATCATATTCACATTATTGTATGTTATATTTTATTACATATTTAAAATAGCTGTACAAAGCAGAAGCCTCCACATAAGCACCTCCGACAAAAATCCCCAAAACCAGGAATTTCCATCAGAGGCGACTTATGTTCCGGTTTCTAACCGCTTTGTTCCGCTCACTTTATTAGGACAGCTGTACAAAGCAGAAACTTCCACATAAGCACCTCTGACAAAAATTCCCCAAAGTCAGGAATTTCTGTCAGAGGAGACTTATGTTCCAGTTCCTAACCGCTTTGTTCCGCTCACTTTATTAGGACAGCTTCTCCAGGCAGAAGTCTGCGTATAAGCACCTCGGGTAAAAATTCCAGAACTGGGAATTCCTACCCGAAGAGACTTATACTCCGACTTCTAACCGCCTGGATCCGCTCACTTTACTTACGAGGAGGATTTTTCATGACGCAAAAGATTGTTAAGGCCATTGGTTGGGTCACAATTCTGCTGGCAACGTTTTTCTGTATTGCGCAGACAACCGTGAGTGCCCAAGCCAAAACGTATCAAATCGGAACGGATGTCACCTATCCACCATTTGAATTCGCTAATAAACAGAATAAGTACGTTGGAATTGATATCGATATTATGAACGCCATTGCTAAGGAAGAGGGCTTCAAAGTCAATATCAAACCGGTTGGATTTAACGCAGCGGTCCAGTCGGTTCAATCCGGTCAATTAGACGGCGTCATCGCTGGAATGACCATTACACCAGACCGAAAAGCTAAATTCGACTTTGGTACCCCCTACTTTCGAACTGGGGTTGTAATGGCCGTTGGTAAAAATAGCAATATTAAAGGTTTCAATCAGTTACGAGGTAAAAGAGTCGCTCTTAAAACGGGAACGGCAGCGGCTGATTATGCCAATAGCATCAAAAAGAAGTATGGCTTCAAAACGGTAACGTTTGATGATTCTAACAATATGTACGAAGATGTCACGACCGGCAATTCAGTTGCCTGCTTCGAGGATAAGCCGGTTATGCAGTACGGAATTAAACAAGGACTCAAGCTAAAGATCGTAACGGCTCCTGCGAATACTGGGTGGTATGGATTTGCAGTTAAGAAGGGCCAAAATAAAGAATTGAGAGAAAAGTTTAATACTGGCCTTAAAAAGATTCAAACCAATGGTACCTACGACAAAATTGTCGGTAAGTATCTTGGTACGAAAACTAATCCCAAAGTGAAAGGGAAAACTTTTACGATTGGGACCGACGTGACTTTCCCACCATTTGAATTTGCCAATAAACATAATAAATACGTTGGAATCGATATGGATCTCATTCGGGCAATTGCGAATGAACAGGGATTTAAAGTTAAGATCAAACCAGTTGGCTTCAACGCGGCTGTCCAATCACTAGAATCCGGTCAAATTGACGGAGTCATTTCGGGGATGTCGATTACTAATGCCCGCAAGGCCCAATTCGATTTTTCAAAACCCTACTTCACCTCAGGCGTCGTAATGGCCATTAGCAAAAATAGCAAAATCACCAAACTCTCGCAGCTAAAAGGAAAACGGGTAGCTATTAAAACTGGGACCAGTGCTGCTGATTACGCGAATAGCATTAAGAAAAAGTACGGCTTCCATACGGTAACGTTTGATGATTCCAACAATATGTACCAAGACGTTACCACCGGCAATTCAGTTGCCTGTTTCGAAGATCATCCGGTAATGAAGTACGCCATTAAGCAAGGAACAAAGCTTAAGATTGTGACGAAGCCGGCTGAAAGTGCTCCCTATGGCTTTGCTGTCAAGAAGGGCCATAATCAAGCACTACTGGCTGCGTTTAACACTGGCTTAGCTGACTTAAAGGCCAGTGGCACCTATGATAATATTAAAGCAACCTATTTAGGGACTGACGATAAGGGTTCAGTTAACAAAACGGCGGCTAATGATAGTGGTGACCGCTCGTTTATTGGCCTCATCAAACAGAATCAAGGTGCCCTACTGTCCGGCTTAAAGGAAACGATGTGGTTAACGATCGTTTCAATCTTCTTCGCAACGGTTTTTGGGATTATCGTTGGCTTGCTGGGGGTTGTTCCAAGTAAATTCGGTAACGGCGTGTCTTCTGTTCTAATTTATATTTTCCGGGGAATGCCATTACTGGTGTTGGCACTATTTATATATACTGGTATTCCAAGCTTAACCGGTCAAAAAATTCCTGCGTTCATTGCTGGGGTCGTCACACTGACGTTTAATGAAGGTGCTTATATTGCCGCGTTCGTGAAGGGTGGTATCAATGCCGTTGATCCAGGCCAAATGGAAGCAGCCAGAAGTCTCGGTCTCCCATTTGGCAAGTCGATGAGGCGGGTTATTTTACCTCAAGGAATTCGGATCATGGTTCCTTCGTTTATTAACCAATTCATTATTACGTTGAAGGATACGTCAATTCTATCAATTATTGGTTTAATGGAATTAACCCAAACTGGTAAGATTATTATTGCTCGAAATCTAGAAGGCTTCAAGGTTTGGACAATCGTTGCAATTATGTACCTTGTCATTATCACGTTGCTTACGTGGTTATCAAATTGGGTCCAAAGGAGAATTAAGGTATGAGCGAAAAATTAAGAGTCACGAACTTAGTTAAAACGTTTGGCACTAATAACGTGTTAAAGGGAATCAATTTGACGGTTAACGAAAATGAAGTGGTTGTCATTATTGGCCCATCTGGTTCCGGTAAAAGTACCCTTCTCCGAGCATTAAACCGACTGGAAGAACCCACGTCCGGTTCAATTGTGATTGATAATGTCGATATTGCTAGCAAAGAGATTGATATTGACACTGTTCGGGAAAATATTGGAATGGTTTTTCAGCATTTCAACTTGTTCAACAATTTGTCCGTTGGCGAAAATATTATGTTAGCGCCGGTGGAACTAAAAAAAGAGTCAAAGGACCAGGCAGCTCAACAAGCGAAACAGCTGTTAAAGACTGTCGGTTTAGAAGAAAAATTTAACGCAACCGTGCAATCTTTGTCAGGTGGACAGCAACAGCGAGTCGCCATTGCAAGAGCGTTGGCAATGGACCCGGATATTATGTTATTTGATGAGCCAACCTCGGCCCTTGACCCGGAGATGGTCGGCGATGTTCTTGCGGTTATGAAGGACCTGGCTCGAAAAGGAATGACAATGGTCGTTGTGACCCATGAAATGGGATTTGCCAAGGAAGTGGCCGATCGAGTTGTATTCGTCGACGATGGCCAAATCTTGGAGCAAGGTACCCCTGACCAAATGTTCGAACATCCAAAGAATGAGCGGCTTCAAGATTTTTTGAATAAGATTTTGAACGTTTAATAAGCTGGGACATGAGCCATTTAGATACCAGAACTTAATAAAGGAGGGCTATTATTCCTAATTTCTTGGGATGGTAGTCCTTCTTTTAGATGATAATCATTATCAATATCAAATTGGTATTTAGGATAACCCGTTACAGAGAATTAATTGACTATCTCATTTCTTTAAATTGAAGCACTACGACTGTGTTAAAATGAACCTGCAGTGGACCGATGGGAGGCTATTTAAAATAAAATTCTTAATTGTGTGTGCATGAGCGTTAACTCTATGTACAGGTGCCATTGGCGTCAATCATTATTGCAATCAATCACAGAATAATCAACCCCCACGAGTTGAGCGCGGCTGTGGTGCAATGAGATAAAATTGATAGTCAAGTCATCTTGTATAAAAGTGTGCGTTTATTGGTTGCTAAAAAAGATTGTTTGAAGGGACCAAAATGGGACTGCTAAAGAAACTATTCACAATTAGAGGCTCTGGCGATGCTCATAAAGATGGTAATCAGAGTGTCGATAATTATTCTTCCGTTCCATATGACTATCAATTTGTGATTCAAACAATTCAAGTTTACTGGACACAATATTTAGACTCATTATTTCTTTTAAGATTTACTCATAACTGCGAAAACTACTTTAGTCGCAAAGACTTTGTTATTCCGAGACTTAGAATGCTCAAACGTGCCATTGAACACGTCGGTGGTGCCTATTCATTTACAGACTCGACAATCAATGTTCAAATTGTTATCTATCCAGCAGATATTGATAAAATAATTCAAAAAATAGAATCTCCAGTATATGATGAGGGGTTTATCAAAAATCATTGTGATTCGCTAGACTACAAATTAAGCTTCTTAACCGCAGCCAAGGATAAATTAACCATCATTGCCAGATGGCGCCACTGGTTATATCCTTATGAAAAGCGCCTCTCAGCCGAGATTTTAAAGCCGTTCAATCAGCATTGTTTGGAATTAGAGGAACAAATAGAATCTACGTCTGATTCGTAAAATTATTGCCTAAATTACCAACAACAGTTTAACAAATTGCCAAAAAATACATATGATTAGCAAAATAACCACCAAATGACCACACAATTTTGATAACGTGTGTGAATCTATGTGGATATCTTTAAAGTACTCTATGTGGCCACTTAGTACCAGAAAGCTACTATGATTTAGTACATCAATATGGATCGACGGTTAAAGAATTAGATTAATTATTGGAGGGAATCATGAAAGTTAATAATTCGATTTTACTCGGAATTGCTACATTATCATTTGGGGGAGCAATCACTTTTGTCTCTACCACCGCACAAGCATCATCATGGCATAGTTCAGCTATACCATACCGATTACGTGGTCATTGGTATGCCAAAGCCAACTCTCGTCAGGGGGTCAAGATTTATCGCCATTATATCCATTATTCAGGAGAGAAATCTGTTCACATCACTAAGTGGCGATATGTTGGTGGTCATCTTTATCACTTTCATTATAAGGGCGATCAGGGTTATCCCACTTCACTTCATTACTTCAGTTCGCACAAGATAACTATGAATTCGTTTTGGCACACTTACTTCAGATAAATCATTGAGGGGGAATTTTAATTGTACTTTAAAAAATATGTACTTAGTTGTGCTTTGGGGATTTCTTTGGGAGGCATCCTTGTATCTACTACCCCTACTACGAGTCATGCGTAATGCGTACAGTAAATATGACTCAAGGAGTCGTGTATGGCGAGGAAAAGGTGTCTGGATTACTTTGACAAAGAACGTTACAGTAGTGCAAATCAAAAATACTGTACCGCGCTACAAAAGCCACGAGGTGGCCGAATACACCGTGGACAAAGGTGCTTATCTGAAACTGGACCATTGGGGAACTGATTACTCATGGGTGCTAAATTCAAAACCGTTTAAAAGCAATTCACATTACACGTATGTTGTAAAAAAAGGTGACTCCAACCACAGTCGGTTTAGATTTGGTGGTTAGACGAATTGTAGGATTGCAAAAATCATAAAGATGAGGTTGTCAAAAATGATTAAAACAAAAAAATGGTTCGTAAGTTTAGCAATAATTATTAGTTTTGTTAGTATCACAGGTGTATCTGCAAATGCAAAATCTGTAAACCATCATTACCATGTGGTTAGTTCAAACGCTTTTAAACAAGGTGTGTTTTCAGCAGGGTATGTGACTGGTACTGCGGGAGCAAAAATTTACCAGCAAACGGATTATAATCAATACTCTTTCGCCCTTAAAATCGGCACAAAGGTTACGGTTAATCCATCAACAAAAGATTTTTATCAAATTAAATACAAAGGAAAACAAGGATATGTTAGCCACTACCTTGTCAGCCCTTTTAACACCTATCACTTTGCCAACGGATATGCTTCAAATTTGAATCCTAATGATAAAAAACATATCGTTCTAAAAAAGGGAACTAAACAATCTTACAAAGTATTTTGGCAATTTAAATCCGAGAAAAACATTAAAATTTGGCATTATGTAAAAGGCCACTGGGTTATAGATTAAGCAATATGCCAAACATAAAGACCCACCGATTTGGGATTTTGTTTATGTACAAGGAAATGATATAAAGCTAAACTACAAAGACTGTGAGAATGTAATGATTTACAAAAATGTTTTCAATAAAATTTATAATGCTATATTTGATGGGTTCATCATTGCACTTTCCGTTCAACTAATAGTTACCAAAAAGTTAGACCTGACAATTGTGAAATGGATTATCTTTTTTCTAGTTTTAGGTTTCGCAGTTTGCTTCATTCAACTTACATTGAGTTTGCGTAAAGCTTTAAACCGAAACGAACAATTAAAGGAAAATCTTGAGGGGTTGAAGCAGGATCGTGAGAAACATCTTGAAGATAAAAAAGAACTCCAAAGGGAGAACGATGATCTGAGATTCAAACTATGCATCATATATCAAAATTCTAATTTGAGGAGCAAGAGTATAAATGAAGGCAATAAAGATAGTACAAATAATTGATAGCAGCCACGTGATTATCAATGTGGGTGATAACGACGGGATCAAAGAAGGTCAAATGTTTCGCATAATTGGCAAGGAATCAAAAAAGGTCATTGATCCGGACACAAAAAAGGAATTAGGATCTCTTCAAAATATTAAAGCCCATATTGTTGCACAAACAGTTTATAAGGGAATGACTCTTTGCTCATCAGTACCAGAAACTACCAATATTACAAGTATGCCAGCAATGTTTAACAGGACGACATATCCTGATCTAAATGTTGATCCAGATGAAATTACTGGAGGCATTCAATCAGCTGATAAGCAAATTCGGATTGGTGATGAAGTTGTTGAAGATTTAGGTCAATGAATTCCTGAATGGAGTGACTGATCAATTAAATACAATGCCTTTAGCGACTGCTTCGCTATATGCGTCTTGCTGGGACATATTTGTATGATTAGCTAGAATAATAGTGATCAGTAAATTTACAGCTTCCCAATAGTCTAATGAATTCCAGAACTTTTCGATTGGCTTCCTCATCGCATTTCCTCCGATCATTTATTTTTAACAATTTCAGTATACATCAATTTTATTTATATTAACTAGGTCTTATATAGATACCGTCTATGATAACTGCCCAACTTGGGCTTTTATTTAACACTTAATGGGAACATATGTACGGGAAGATAATATGGCAAGTTTTAGAAAACGTGGCAAAGTCTGGGAAGCACGCTTTTAGCTACATTGATAAACACGGAAAACGGCAATACATTCAAAAAAGCGGTTTTAGTAGTAAGAAGATGGCACAGGAATACGCTAATAAAATTGGAATGGACTTAGCTGAACAACATGACGTAGCTAATCGTGATGACACTTTGATCGATTTTTTTTACGCTGGCACAAAATATTTAGAGAACCACGAATAACCGATGGCGCAAAGCAGAAATATACCTATACCGCTAAGATAATTACCAAGTATTTTGGCAATCAAAAGCTATCTGAAATTACTACCACCGAATATCAACAAGTTCTTAAATGATTTCGGAAAGACTCACGCAAAGGAAACCATTGCCAAAGTTAACTCACACATAAGATCTGCAACCCGGAATGCGATTAATGATGGCATTATCTCCTCCGATTTCACTCTTAACACACACCTAGTCTATGACCCGAATAGGACGCATCCGCTAACGTTTTTGAATTTAAATGAAGCTGAACGAGTCATTAAATACTTAGAGTCAAATTGGAGTTACGAAAAAGTCTGGGATTGTTGGATGATGATTGCTCTATTGACTGGCATGCGTGAGGCCGAGATTGCTGGTTTAACTTGGGATAACATTGACTTTCCGCACAAGCAAATCAATGTGCGACAGGCTTGGAGTCAACAGCACCAGGATTTTAAGCCTTAAAAAAAACACCTGGTCTAACCGAGTTATTACAGTTGGAGACACCCTATTGACCATGCTTCAACAACTAAAACTTCAACAGCATACGGCTTTGACCATGCGTAATGTTTCTAACCCTAAACATCTTGTGTTAATGACTAAGAATTAAAAAATTACGCAGGCGACTAACCTCAATGATCATCTGAGAATCATGCTAAAAAATAATCACGTTAATAAATATATGGTCTTTCACGATTTACGTCATACCCATGCTTCGCTACTTCTCTATCATCGTATTTCTATTCCATACATTTAGCGACTTGGTCATAAAAACGTCACGATTACAATCAATACTTATCTGCATATTATTCGGGAACTTCAAGATGAAGAAAGCCAAAAATCAGTTACTTTTTTGGAAGATGTGGCTCACGGAAGACTAAATCGAGGGACTAAATAACGTCACTCAAATCCCAATAAATACGCGTTTAGAAGAATGACCACATTCTTTGTGTGGTCAAAGGCCACCAAAAATGACCACATGTGGTCAAAAAAATACATGTGATCAGCAAAATGACCACCAAATGACCACACAATTTTGATATCGTATGTGAATCTATGTAAATAAATTTAGATGAAAAAAGCAGGAACGTTGATATATCAACGTTCCTGCTATCTTTAAAGCACTCTATGTGGCTACTTAGTACCGGAGGTGGGGTTCGAACCCACACGTCCTTTAACGGACACTGGATTTTGAGTCCAGCGCGTCTGCCAGTTCCGCCACTCCGGCATAATAAATTGTTACTAAATGATTGGCCAATAATAAATGGATAAAGGCGGTAATCGGATTCGAACCGACGATGAAGGTTTTGCAGACCTCTGCCTTACCACTTGGCTATACCGCCATAACTCTGGCTAACCCAACTGGGTTAGCTGGATTCGAACCAGCGCATGACAGAGTCAAAGTCTGTTGCCTTACCACTTGGCTATAACCCAATCAAAGGGCGGTATGTGGGAATCGAACCCACGCGTGTCGGATCCACAAACCGATGTGTTAACCACTTCACCAATACCGCCATAATATTATTAACAGGGATAGTAGGAGTTGAACCCACACCGACGGTTTTGGAGACCGTAGTTCTACCATTAAACTATATCCCTAAGATGGAGGGGAGTGGATTCGAACCACCGAACC
>NZ_AZEB01000026.1 GCF_001434135.1 Lentilactobacillus kisonensis DSM 19906 = JCM 15041
TGACGGGGGATATGGTTACTACTCTGAAGTAGTTTAACTATTCATAATCTAAACTGTGTATTGATGATTAGGTTCGTCAATACACAGTTTTTTTAATACATATTTTTGGACATGATTGTTGTTATCGGCCGCTTTAATTGGCATAATGGAACAGAATTACATTTTATGAGGTGAGAAGAGTGGCAAACGCATTTAGTAAGCTTAGGAAGTTTGTTGATAAAAGAATGACGGTTATCAAGCTAATCTTTGTGTTTTCAGTTTTGATATTCGTTGTTCGTCAACTTGCAAAGATTATCCGCGAAGTAAATGGGGAGCAATTCAAAAACGTGCTTGCTAGTCAATCTAAAGAATCTTTGGCAATCATGTTAGTTATAGGGTTCATTTCAATTATTCCGATGTTGATTTATGATTTTTCAATTGTTAAATTTTTACCGACTAAATTTTCGCCGGGGTACGTTGTTCGAAGCGGGTGGGTCGTCAACACCTTCACTAATTTATTAGGCTTTGGGGGCTTGCTAGGGGCCAGTTTACGAGCTCATTTTTATGGCAAGGGAGCTACGAGAAAACAAATCCTTTATGCGATCTCCAAGGTGGCCCTATTTTTAGTATCTGGGCTCTCTTTACTTTGTTTTACAGCTTTAGTGATGATTTTTGGTTTTGGCATTGGGACAATGTTTGCCCATTACTGGATTTGGCTAGTGGGTGGGGCTGCTTATTTTCCCAGCGTATTTGTATTTACCAAAATTAATAACTCGAATTTCTTTAAGGATTTAACCACTCGTCAAGAGCTAACGATGACCCTAGGTTCCTTTTTGGAATGGGGAAGTGCTTTAGGATTCTTTATTTTAATCGGTTTTTTAATGCATTTACCAATCGATTTGGCCCTTGTTATTCCAATTTTTGTGGTCGCTAACGTTGCTGGTGTTGTTTCAATGATTCCTGGTGGCTTGGGATCTTTTGATATTTTCATTATTATTGGCCTGGGATTCATTGGGGTTGCTAGAAGTGACGCCTTGGTCTGGATTTTACTGTACCGATTGTTTTATTATCTACTGCCATTCATTGTTGGGACAATTCTATTTGTTCACGATACTGGTCATAAGTTTAACCAATTTTTGGACGAACTACCTAGAATTATCATTCAGCGAGTCGCACAGGTCTTCCTAACCGGTTTTATGTACTTTTCTGGGGTCATGATGCTTTTATTTGCGACGGTCCCTAACGTTGTGATTACTAACCGACTGTATATCCGGCTCGTACCATATTCAATCTTTTTTGTGAGTCACATGATGAACATTATCGTGGCGTTCTTACTAATTGGGTTAGGCAGCGGTATTTGGGCCCGAACTAAGCGGGCATTTTGGCCAACGGTTGTGGTGGTGATTTTATCCATTCTAAATACCTGGTTTAATGAAGCGTTCACGTGGCGGATGATTACGGTATTCGTTGTTATTTTAGTAACCCTTTGGCTGTCAAGAGGCGTTCTTTATCGGGACCGAATGGCTAATTCCTGGGGTGCTTTAGTGTTGAATAGTTCGATATTTATTGTTACTTTCGTGGTTTATACCATGATTGGAATTGCAGCAAACAGGCATTCGCCGCTTCACTTTGATGCTGCCTATTTATTTCCATCAGAGGCGGTGTGGCTAATTGGGTTTGTGGGCTTGCTAATTGCCATACTCGTATTATTTATTACGAACATCTACTTAACTGCATACCGACCAGGCTGGTTGAGTGAGCCCTTTGATGCAAAACGGGTCAGAGGAGTGATCGATAAGTTTGGTGGCAATGAAAATAGCCATCTTGCTTTTTTGAGGGATAAGCAAATTTATTTTTATCAAGAAAATGGTGTTGACCAAGTTTTCTTTATGTATAAACAGGTCGCTGACAAACTCTTAATAATGGGTGAACCAGTTGGCAATCCGGCAAAGGTTGGCGCAGCCATTGATAACTTTATGACAACGGCTGATAAACAGGGATTAAAACTAATCTTCTATGAAATTAATCAGGCGTTAACGATGCAATTACATGAGAGTGGCTTTGATTTCATTAAAACTGGTGAAGATGGGTTGGTTGATCTCGATCAGTTTACCCTAAGTGGCAAGCGCCATCGTGGTGAGCGGGCGTTAATGCATAAATTTGATCGTGAGGGGTTTAAATTTGAAGTCGTTTCGCCACCGTTCACTAAGGAGTTTATGCAGACACTTAAGACTATTTCTGATGAGTGGCTTGGCAATAAGGGTGAAAAGGGCTTTTCCTTAGGCTTTTTCGATGATTACTATTTACGGCAAGCGCCGATTGCTGTCATGAAGAACGCAGCTGGTGAAATTGTCGCTTTTGCAAATATTATGCCAGATGGCAATAAACTCACGACCTCAATTGATTTGATGCGATCGTCCGCTAAGGCACCATCCGGAATTATGGATGGCGTTCTGATTAATTTGTACGAGGAATCACGCAAAAAGGGATTTAAATACTTTGATCTGGGGATGTCGCCACTATCAAATGTTGGGACTTCAAGGTTTAGCTTTACCCAGGAACGAATTGTTCATTTGATTTACCAGTATGGCTATAAGTTTTATAGTTTTGAGGGGTTACGTTCCTATAAAGATAAATATGTGGATAAGTGGGAATCGAAATACATTGCGTACTATCGTGGTAGCTCCCTAGTTTTCTCAGTTCTTCAAGTTTTGCTGATTGTTAATCGGCCTCGTAACCAAAACCCGGCTAGAATTCCTAAACTCTGGGATTTAATCTTAGATACTGATAGCAAGAATCACAGGTAATCGTTGTTATCTAATTTAGTAGTTAATGAAAAAAACGTAAGGCCCAAAAATGGTCTTGCGTTTTTTTAGATTAATTGGTTGAAGGAATACTGTTACTTAGCTTTTGGCATAAAATAGGATTCGATTTCTTCCAATGATTTATCTTTAGTTTCGGGAACGAACTTCCAAACACCTAGGAAACCAATGATATTCATGATCATAAAGAAGATAAAGGTCATTTTGCCACCCCAGGCACTGAGCATCATTGGTGTAAACTGACCAACGGCAAAGTTAGCACCCCAAAGGATCACCGTGCAAATTCCAGAAGCTCTGGCCCGAAGGTAGGTTGGAAAGAGCTCTGGGATCATAATCCAAGGAATTGGGCCCATTGAGAAAGCAAATGAGATCACAAATCCAAAGACACAGAGTAAGAGGATCATTCCGCTATTTCCACCAAACATCATGGCAATTGCCAAACTAAAGATGGTCATGAGAATTGAACCGGTCATCATGAGTGGTTTTCGGCCGGCCTTATCGATTAAAGTCGTTGCAATTATTGTTGCTAGCATGTTAACAACCCCAACACCAGCGGTTGCCATAAATTCTGAATTACCACCGAATCCGGCCATTTTAAAGATCGTGGGGCCATAGTACATAATGACGTTCATTCCAGCTGATTGGTTACAGAACGCCAAGAAGATGCCAATGAAAAGGGCTCGTCGTAACCCAGGTTGGAATAGTTTAGCTAGCGTTGAGTTACGATCTCGCCGGATAGCCGTTGCGATGGTTGTCATCTCGTCTTGAGCACCTTTAACACCATTAATCTTGACTAGAATATTAAATCCTTGTTCAACCTTTTCTTTTGAGATTAACCAACGGGGACTTTCAGGTGCGAATAGTAGTGCAATGAAAAATAGCAGTGCAGGCAAGGCACCGATTCCAATCATCCAGCGCCAGCCATGGAATAGCGTCCAATTATATGAGTGCAAATTAACAATCGTTAAATTAACAAAATAGGTAACGCAAATTCCAATTGTTGTGAGAAGTTGATAAAGTGACGAAAGCGTTCCCCGGATGTTAGCCGGGGCAACCTCGGAAATGTAAGTAACTGCCAAGGCTGAAGATAGTCCAATTCCCAAGCCACCAATGATTCTAGCTGCGATTAACTCCCCAGGTGTACGCGTAAAAGCTGAAAGTAGGGCGGCAAAGAAAAAGAGAATTGCCCCAATCATCAGGATTTTTCGGCGACCAAAGCGATCACTTAGAAAGCCGGAGAACGCAACTCCAACGACACCACCAATCATAATACTAGAGGTAATTAACCCCTCCATTGCTGGTGATAGATGATACAAATCCTTTAAAAAACCAATTGCGCCGGAAATACACGAGGTATCGTATCCATATAAAAGTCCAGCCATTCCAGCGGCCAGGGCAATTAGTGTAACGAAGCCCCAGTGTGTCTGGTTATTTGATTCTTGAGCCATTTAAAAACCCCCTAATTAAATTAACTTTCTTATTGTAAAATTTACTGAACTTTACTATATTAGTATACAAATCATTTCTAATCAGGTCAAGCGCTTCCATTTGGGTCACCCTGTGACTTAATAAAGTCTCAAGATCGGTATCATAGCGGTCCTATATCACAAATGGTTTATTAATAACTCTGATTATCAGGCCACACAATGATGGTTGACATCGGCGTGAAAATGCGGTAAATTCTATTTGAGTAAAATTTACTAAAATAAAAGTAGAGGGATGAAATTTATGATTTCTGAAGATGTCCAAACTGAATTTAAACAGAAGTTTGGTTATGATTCTAGCCGTGTATTTTTTTCACCAGGGCGAATTAATTTGATTGGTGAATATACGGACTTTAACGGTGGTCACGTTTTTCCATGTGCCATTAGTATGGGAATATATGCCGCTTATGGCGAACGCAACGACGATAAGGTTCGAATGTACTCAGCTAACGTTGCCGATCAAGGGATTGTTACCTTTTCTTTAGATGATTTGGCCTATGATAAGGCTGATGGCTGGGCAAATTATCCTAAGGGAATGATGGCAGAGATCATTAATCAAGGGCATCAAATCGGTCATGGATTTGATTTAGCGATTAACGGTAATTTGCCTGATGCGGCTGGCTTATCATCTTCTGCTGCAATCGAGTTATTAACGGGCGAAATCATGAATGACGTCTTTTCACTTAACATTAAAGAGCTAGATCTCGTTAAGTATGGGAAACTTGTTGAAAACAACTTTATTGGTGTTAATTCGGGGATTATGGATCAGTTTGCGATCGGCATGGGGAAAAAGGATCAGGCTGTTTTGCTTGATACTAACACGTTGGATTACGACTATGTTCCTGTGAAGCTAGGCCATAACGTGATTGTGATTATGAATACCAAAAAGCATCGGCAATTACAGGATTCCAAGTATAACGAGCGGCGTTCTCAATGTGAGGAAGCACTCAAACGATTGCAAACTAAGCTTGATATTAACAGTTTGGGTGATTTAACTGAAACGGAATTTGATGAAAACAGTTATTTAATTAACGATGATGTTTTAATCCGGCGGGCCCGCCACGCTGTGTTCGAAAATCAGCGGACATTACAAGCCAAGAAAGCGTTAGTTGACAACGATCTGCAACAATTTGGCAAATTGATTAATGCTTCTCATATTTCCCTACACTATGATTTTGAAGTAACGGGCAAGGAGCTTGACACGCTTGCTGAAACCGCCTGGAAACAGCCGGGAGTCATTGGTGCGCGAATGACTGGTGCTGGTTTTGGTGGTTGCGCAATTGCGATTGTTGACCGCGATAAAGTTGATGCGTTCAAGGAAAATGTTGGGAAAGTCTACGAAAAAACGATTGGTCACCCAGCGGAATTTTATATCGCTGAAGTTTCGGATGGTCCTAGAGAGATTAAATGAAGACTATCGCGTGAATCTTAGTAATGGGTGACATAAACTGTTAATTACAAACTATTTTTGGTTGAGATTAATTTAATGATTTTTGATAATAAGGAGGATATTTAAATGGCAATTTTAGTATTAGGTGGCGCTGGCTATATTGGTTCTCATACCGTTGATCGCTTGATTGCAAACGGTTATGATGTTGCCGTTGTCGACAACTTGGTGACTGGCCATAAAGCGGCAATTAATAAGAAGGCTCGTTTTTATGAGGGGGATGTTCGGGATAAGCAATTTCTGAACAGTGTCTTTGATAAAGAAAACATTGAAGGGGTCATCCACTTTGCAGCCTTTTCCGTTGTTCCAGAGTCAATGGCAAAGCCACTAAAATACTTTGATAATAATACGGGTGGCATGATCAGTTTACTTGAAGTGATGCATGAACACGATGTGAAGAAAATTGTCTTTTCATCAACTGCGGCTACGTACGGTGAGCCTAAACAAATCCCTATCAAGGAAACGGATCCCCAGGTGCCAACCAATCCATACGGTGAAAGTAAGTTAGCCATGGAAAAGATTATGCATTGGAGTGACGTTGCTTATGGCATTAAATTTGTGGCATTACGTTACTTTAATGTTGCCGGGGCAAAAGCAGACGGGTCAATCGGTGAAGATCACCACCCAGAAACCCATCTCGTACCAATTATTTTACAAGTGGCCTCCGGTGAACGTGATGAATTAACGATCTTTGGTGACGATTACGATACGCCGGATGGCACCAATGTTCGGGACTATGTTCACGTGGTTGATTTGGCGGATGCGCACATCTTGGCATTGAAATATCTTCAGGCCGGAAATGATTCTGATGCTTTCAATTTGGGATCATCAACTGGATTTTCAAACAAGCAAATGTTAGATGCGGCTAGGGAAGTGACCGGCAAGCCAATTCCTGCCACAATGGGCCCAAGGCGAGCTGGTGATCCAAGTACATTGATTGCTGCCAGTGATAAGGCCCGTAAAGTTCTGGGTTGGAAGCCACAATTTGATGACGTTCATGAAATTATTAAGACCGCTTGGAATTGGAAACAAACCCATCCAAAGGGTTACGACGATCGGAAAGGAAACAAGTGATAATGAGCCAATCAGCCGTTGAAAAGTTTGTCGATTTAATTATCCAGTCGGACTCACCTTATACGAATGTTGACCGAATTTACGTTACGAATTTAGTTTTTCGATTAATTGGGGATGGCTTTGGTGAAGCAACAAAAAATGAGTCAGCTGTTGACCTTGCCAATGAATTGGTTGATTTAGCCGTTAGTCATGGGAAAATTGCCGATTCAATCACTAATCGAGAAATTCTAGAAGATCAGTTAATGGATTTATTAACACCAATTCCGTCAAAATTGAACACGATTTTTTGGACGAGATACCAGCAATCACCCGAAGCAGCCACTGATTACTTTTATCATTTGAGTCAAAGCAACGACTATATTAAGACCCGGGCAATTGCTAAAAATATCTCCTATAAGACGAAAACGGCATATGGTGATCTTGAAATCACGATTAATTTGTCTAAGCCTGAAAAAGACCCCAAAGCAATTGCCGCTGCAGGCCGAAAGAAATCAACTAGCTATCCTGTAGGGCCGCTTGCCATTGAAAACGAGGGGTACCTCGGTAGATTAGGCTATCCAGCTCGAAGTAATCATCGGGTAATTCGAATGATGATTAACGGTGAACCGTGGGGATTTCAATACTCGCCATACGCCTATTTTGGTGAGCACGCTATCTTTTTAAACCAAAAGCACGTTCCGATGTCGATTAATCAGCGAACCTTCGTTAATTTAACTGATATCATCAAGCAGCTGCCGCATTATTTTGTAGGTAGTAACGCTGATTTGCCAATTGTGGGAGGCTCGTTATTAGCCCAAGATCACTATCAAGGTGGGCGTCATACTTTTCCAATGATGAAGGCAAAGATTGATCGGCCGATTGATTTAGGAATTGACGGTTTGGAAGCTGGAATCGTCAAATGGCCAATGGCAACAATTCGGTTGCTCAGTGAGGATGCTAATAAAGTCGTTGATGCCGCCACAAAGATTGCGGCGACTTGGAAAGATTACTCAGACGAGTCCGTTGACATCCGGGCATACACGGATGGTACCCGTCATCATACAGTTACCCCAATTGCTCGAATGAATGGTGATAAGTTCGAGATGGACGTTGTGTTGCGTGATAACCAGACTTCTGCTGATTACCCTGATGGGATTTTCCACCCTCATAAGGATGTTCAACATATTAAGAAGGAAAATATTGGCCTAATTGAAGTGATGGGCAGGGCAATTCTTCCTGCACGATTGAAGACGGAAATGAAAGAGGTTGAAAAATATGTTCTCGGTGAAGATAACCAGATTGCTGAGTATCATAAGCCGTGGGCTGACCAATTGAAGCAACGTGATCACTTCACGAAAGGAAATGTTGAAACGGTTATTGATAAAGAAGTTGGATTAGTGTTCGCCAGGGTTTTAGAAGATGCTGGCGTCTATAAATGGAATGGATCGGGCCAAGCAGCCTTTGATCGGTTCATTCAAACACTGAGTTAATTTGATAATAGAAGGGGTCTGGATCCACACAAGTGTGTGGTCTAAAGAGCCCTTTTTTTGTGGTATGATTAAGAGTAATTTATTTTAAGTTCTTAAATTTTTAGGAGGATCCTCATGAAATTTATTGCATACAATGTCAGGGATGATGAAATCCCGTTTATTGAAAAGTGGGGGAAGGATAACCAAATTGACGTTCAGTACACGACGACAACTTTAACCCCAGAAACCCTTGAAGAAGCACAGGGGTGTGATGGCATCTCTGGCTTGCAGACAATTCCATACTCAAGGGATTTGTTCGAAGCTTTTAATAAGTTCGGCATTAAGTACTTGGCATTGCGAAACGTTGGCACGGATAATGTTGACCTACAAGCAGCAAAGGACAATGACGTGACGATAACGAATGTTCCCGCATATAGTCCGGAGAGTATTGCAGAATTTGCAGTAACGATGGCCCTGTATTTGACAAGAAAAGTAGGTTATATGCAACAACAATTAAGACAGAAACAGCAATTTCATTTTTCGCCTGATTTTATGGGGCGCCTCATTAGTGAACAAACGGTCGGAATTGTTGGGACGGGCAGGATTGGCCGCCATGCAATTCAGCTATTTAAAGGTCTTGGCGCAAAGGTGATTGCATATGACAAATATCCAATTAAGAATTCCAAGCTTGACTTTCAATATACAACTAGTTTGGCAGATCTGATTACACAAAGTGATATTATCAGTTTGCACATGCCGGCAACTGATGACAATTACCATCAATTTAATCATGAAACGTTCGAGTTGATGAAAGATACTGCCATTTTAATTAACACGGCTAGGGGGTCAATTGTCGATACGGACGACTTGATTTACGCACTCCAAAGTGGCGAAATTGCCGGTGCGGGAATTGATACGGTTGAAAATGAGTCGGCAGACCTGCAAGATTCCCGATCTTCCAAACAGGTTACCGATGCAGACGTTATTAAGCTCTCAATGATGCCTAATGTGTTAATCACGCCACATTCTGCCTTTCATACAACTAAATCAGTAATGAACATGGTGACTATTTCCTTGAACAATTTAAAGGCGTTGGCCTCAGGAAACAAAGTTGACGATCAGGTTAATTAGTAGTTAATTTGTTAAATAAAAAGATGATAACTTAAAAGAAGCTAGCGTGAGTTAAGAATTCTAGTTTTGGGACATTACGTAGCTTTCTGATTAGTGTGGTCAATCTGGTCGCGGCTTCTATATCGATTAGCTAAAACAAACGGTTGCTCTCGGCTAGTTAGCAAAAATCCCAATCATTCCTTGCCCCGGAATGATTGGGATTTTTCGTTAACTTCTAGAATTGAAGTGCTTACTGTCTTAATTTGTTTGCTTTTAGTTTAAATGTCAATTTGTGATTGATTAAATATCATAGTCACTATCATTCATTGACTCGACGTTGCCAAGTAAATAACCATTTCCAACTTGAGAGAAAAAGTCATGATTAGCAGTTGAAGTTGAGATCCCGTTCATCACGATCGGGTTTACATCTTCCGCAGTATCTGGGAAGAGAGGATCTTGACCTAAATTCATTAGCGCTTTATTGGCGTTATACCTAATGAAGGTTAAGACATCTTCTGTCCAACCAATTTGGTCATATAAGAGATGAGTATACTTTTCTTCGTTTGCGTAAAGCTTGTAGAGCAAATCGTATAACCAATTCTTCAAGTCTTCCTGTTTTGGTTGGGGAAGTTGATTATAACCAATTTGGAACTTGTAACCAATGTAAGTTCCGTGGACAGATTCATCCCGTAAAATCAGTTTGATGATTTCGGCAACATTAGGAATTTTATTATGGCCAAGGTACCAAAGTGGGGTATAGAATCCTGAGTAAAATAGAAATGTTTCTAAGAAGACACTGGCAATTTTCTTCTTAAGCGGATCTGGTTCGCTAACGTAGATACCATGGATCTTAAGTGCCTTGTTTTGTAAGAATTCCTCAGTATCACTCCAATCAAAGATTTCATCAATTTGTTCCGGCGTATTTAAGGTTGAAAAAATCGATGAGTAACTTTTGGCGTGCACTGATTCCATAAATTGGATATTGTTTAAAACGGCAGTCTCATGCTGAGTTTTGACGTCTTTTCGCAGGGATGCCATTCCTTCTTGGGACTGTAAGGTATCAAGTAAGGTTAAGCCACCAAAAATGTGGCCAACAACCCATTGATGATCTTCGTCTAACGTACGCCAATCCGATAGATCATTTGATAGCGGAATTCGGGTATCTAACCAGAATTGCTCGGTTAGCTTCTCCCAGGTTGCTTTATCAATCTGATCATCAATTGCGTTCCAATTTATTGCTTTATAGTTTTCAGTCATTATGATCCCCCTAGATAACGCAACTTTCACATTGATTTGAGCCAACCTCTTGTTGGTCATCAGTGAAAGTTCGGATGTAATAAATTGATTTTACACCTTTTTTATGAGCATAGTTACGAAGAATGTTAAGATCTCTGGTCGTCATCTTATTAGTTCGGCCATCTTTCCATTCATACAGTCCAGCTGGAATGGTTGATCGCATGAAGAGTGTCAATGCCATTCCCTGATCGATATGTTCCTGGGCGGCAGCGTAAATGTCAATCACTTTTCGCATGTCCATGTCGTAAGCTGATGTGTAATAAGGCATGGTATCATTAGAGAGGTATGGCGCTGGGTAGTAAATTTTGCCAATTTTTGATTCTTGCCGTTCTTCAATTCGATTAATAATTGGATGAAGGCTGGCAGTAGTATCGTTGATGTATGAAATGGAACCATTTGGTGCTACAGCTAATCTGTTTTGATGGTATAGGCCGTATTTCATAACAGATTCCTTCAAAGCCTGCCAGTCTTCCTTGGTTGGTATCATATCATTTGTGAATAGTGCCTTTACTTTATCTGATTTTGGTGCATAAGAATTCTCGAAATATTTATCGAAATATGTCCCGTCTGCGTACTTGCTCTTTTCAAAGTTATCGAAGGTCTTATGGCGTTCCTTGGCGATCTTGTTAGAAGCAACCAAACTCCAATAATTAAGAAGCATAAAATAAGTACTGGTAAACTCAATTGATTCTGGTGAACCATAGTGCATGTGATGCTTTGCAAAGAAGCTATGAAGCCCCATTGCGCCCAGGCCAATCGAATGAGATTCGTGGTTTCCTTTTTGAATAGAAGGGACCACATCGATATTGGAATGATCGGTTACATAGGTTAATGCCCGAACCATAGTTTCAATGGAATGACCAAAATGAGTTGAATTCATCATATTATTAATGTTTGTTGAACCAAGGTTACACGAAATATCTTTGCCAAGTTTGATATAATGTTGTTCGTTATCAACCGTTGATGGTGTTTGAACTTGAAGAATTTCTGAACAAAGGTTACTCATCACGATTCTACCGTCGATTGGATTAACTCGATTAGCGGTATCGATGTTGATAATATACGGATAACCAGATTCTTGTTGTAGCTTGCTAATCTCCGTTTCAAGATCACGAGCCTTTATCTTGGTCTTCTTGATGTTGTCGTTAGCAACTAATCGATCATACTCTTTAGTAATATCAATGTATGAAAATGGTTTACCATACTCCCGTTCAACATCGTAAGGACTAAACAAATACATGTCAGCGTCTGCTTTAATGAGCTCATAGAACTTATCAGGAACGGTTATCCCAAGTGAGAGTGTCTTTAAGCGGATTTTTTCATCAGCGTTTTCTTTTTTGGCACCTAAGAAGGAAATGATGTCCGGATGAAAGACTGATAGATAGACGACGCCAGCACCCTGTCGTTGACCCAATTGGTTAGAATATGAGAAACTATCTTCTAACAATTTCATAACGGGAACGACGCCGGATGCAGCACCTTCGATATGTTTAATTGGATCACCAGCAGCTCGTAGGTTAGAGAGGTTAATGCCAACGCCACCACCGATTCTTGACAATTGAAGGGCAGAATTGATGGTGCGGCCAATTGTGTTCATATCATCGGTTGTTTGAATTAAGAAACACGAGACGAATTCGCCTCGGTTTTCGCGGCCGGCGTTTAGGAACGATGGGGTTGCCGGTTGATAACGTTGGTGAATAATTTCATCAGCCAAAGCCATTGCCAAGTCTTCATTTCCATCCGCAAAATAAAGTGCATTTACGGCAACTCGATCCAAAAAGGTTTCTAAGTACGAATCGTTATCGTTAGTCTTAAGCGCATATTGTGCATAGAATTTATAAGCGGCCATAAATGATTTAAAGTGAAAATCTTGGGATTGAAGATAGCTGTATAGCTTTTCAATAAAATCAAAATCATATTTATTAATAAAGTCTTTTTCATAGTAGTTATTGGCGACTAAGTAATTAAAGCGAGCTTTCAAGCTGTCAAATTTAACGAGGTTTGGGCCAACGTTTTTGTCTAAGAATGCTTGGAGGGCTTCTTGATCCTTCTGCAATGGAATTTGACCGTTAACAGGAATGTTAATTTCATTGTTGAGGTCAAAATAAGAGGTGTCTGTTAGGTTGTGAAGTGACATAGTTTGAACCACGCTTTCCTAAATTTGCGAATAAAATAAGCGAGACCAAATTGTGGTTTCGCCCGTAAGTGATTAGTTGGATATGGTAAAATAGATAAAGACTAATTACCCAGCAATAGATTGCAGTTGATCTGGTCGAAAGCCGCTGAATGCTTGTTTGCCATCGACATCTACGACAGGGACTGCCATAAATCCGCGCTTTTTGAGGTAGTCGACATACTGTGGCTGTTCGTTGATATTGTGTTCTTCGAATGCAACGTTATGTTCTGTAAGGTAACGCTTTGTCATTTTGCACTGCATGCAATTATTCTTTGAATATAAAGTGATTTTTGACATTTCAATCATCTTCTCCTTCTAGTCGTTTTTCATTTATGGTTACAGTTTACACTAATTGAGAGAAAAATCAACGATAAGAACACAAGATATTGTGATTCAAATTGGATAATCCACAAAATATGGGATTCTTCCCAAAGAATAGAACAGGAGCTAATTTATGAGCGATAATCAATTTTATTATTCAAAAAATCCGGATGTTGAATCAAAGCCTATGACCTGGAATTTTTCACTGTTAAAAAACAACTTAGTGTTCACTTCAGACAACGGTGTGTTTTCTAAACACACTGTCGATTATGGGAGCCGGATCTTAGTCAATCATATCAATTATTCAATTATCCCAGCTGGAAAAATTCTTGATTTAGGTACTGGGTATGGTCCAATTGGAATTGCGATTGCCAAAGCATTTCCCAACCGGCACGTTGACATGGTTGATGTGAACGAATTGGCACTTTCCCTTGCCAAAAAGAATGCGGCTGATAATCAGGTTGATAATGTGACGATTTTTAGTAGCGATGTTTATCAACAAATTGATGATCAATACGCGGCCATTGTCACTAATCCGCCAGTCAGAGCTGGTAAAAAAGTTGTTGATGCCATGATTGCTGGAGCCACTGACCATCTTTTGCCAACGGGAACCTTGACTGTCGTGCTCCAAAAGAAACAGGGAGCACCGTCTGCCAAGAAATTGATGGGTCAGATTTTTGGCAATTGTGATATTTTAAAACGGGATAAAGGCTATTATATCTTACAAAGCATTAAAAAGTGAGGTTGCACCATGGTAGTAACAAATAATGACCATTTCATGCGGGCGGCGCTGGTTGAGGCTCAAAAGGCGTTTATAATTGGGGAGGTTCCAATCGGTGCAGTGATTGTCTATGACGGTAAAATTATTGGCCGTGGCCATAACTTAAGGGAGCATTTAAATGATGGCATCGCGCATGCTGAGATCATGGCGATTCAAGAAGCTTGTGGGGCCTTGAATAGTTGGCGTTTAATTGATTGTGATATATACGTCACGATTGAACCCTGTCTCATGTGTTCAGGGGCAATCATCAATTCGCGAATTCGGTCTGTTTACTTTGGTTCTAGAGATCCTAAGGCCGGTGCGGTTGAAAGTTTGTACCAAGTTCTTGGCGATTCACGGCTTAATCATCAAGTTAATGTCACCGAAGGAATCCTTAGCGACCAGTGTTCTCAGATAATGAAGGACTTTTTTAAAGCGGCCCGAAAAAGAAAAAAGAAAAACTGACTGGAAATTTTTATCAAAGTAAGTTATGATTGATATTGCCGCAAGGCCCTGAGACAAGGGTCGGGTTACGAACTGTGTCAGATCCGGAAGGAAGCAGCACTAAGTATCATCGACCTTGTGTCTCTTGATTATGAAATTTAGACTCCCAGCAGATATTGCTGGGAGATTTTTTTGTGAAAGAGTGTGGCATTAAGCGGTTCGCAATCGGTTTATAAACCGCCCTCGAGGGAAATTTCCGGGTTGGAATTTTTCTTAAGTGTGCTTATTATAGGCAGTTAGCGGCTTGGTGGGACATGTTTCTTAAATTGCCTAGAAGCTAGGAATTCCCAACTTGGGTTTCTGGGACGAGGCTTATGTGCGAGCCCCTACTTTACAGAGCAATCCTAGTTTATGTAAAACAAAGCAGTTTCTTAGTATCCTGTAATAGCGTTGCCGTATCTATAAACAAAGTTTTCATTGATCACGGTAGCCTTAATAAACTTCAGTTGGTCGGCAACGTATTTCCCACATTTCTATTGGCATTATTCTTCATTTCATCATATAATTATTGAGATGTTTTTATTGACTGTTTTAAAAGTGGGCTATCTTTTTTGGAGGGTTTAGTAATGAGCTATCAAGCTTTGTATCGGGTATGGCGGCCTCAGCGATTTGATGAAATCGTTGGGCAGTCGATAATTACACGGACGTTAAAAAATGCCTTAATTACTAAACAAATTAGTCACGCTTATTTGTTTACTGGTCCCCGGGGAACTGGGAAGACCTCTGCGGCAAAAATATTTGCCAAAGCTGTTAATTGTCATTATTTAAAGGATGGTGAACCTTGCAATCAGTGTGAAACTTGTAAGGCAATTAATGAAGGCAGCCTAAACGACGTTATTGAAATTGATGCTGCGTCAAATAACGGGGTTGAAGAAATCCGTGATATTAGGGATAAGGCTAAGTATGCGCCCACCCAAGCGGACTATAAAGTTTATATTATCGATGAAGTTCATATGCTTTCAACGGGTGCTTTTAACGCGCTGCTAAAAACGTTGGAGGAGCCGCCAACAAACGTCATTTTTATCTTGGCGACAACTGAACCTCATAAGATTCCTGCAACTATCATCTCACGAACCCAGAAATTTGACTTTAAACGAATTAAGCCTAAGGATATTTTGGAGCGAATGGCATATATTCTTAAGCAAAAAGACGTTTCCTATGACGACCGGGCGCTTAAGCTCATTGCCAAGGCCGCTGAGGGCGGAATGCGGGATGCTTTAAGTATCTTGGATCAGGCAATGTCTTATGGGGATAACCAAATTACGTATGAAAATGCACTGTTGGTTACAGGCAGCGTGACTAATGAGCTGCTAACGACGTACATGGAACAGGTCCATCAAAAAGATACAAAGAGTGCCCTGATGACCGTGCAGAAGATCCTTGATGGTGGTAAGGACGCAAGTCGATTCATTGAAGATCTAACGAGTTACTGTCAGGATATTCTCCTGTATCAGCAAGATCCCCAGATGGTTGAACAAATGGAATTGGGGATTATTGATGATCAGTTCAAAAAGCTGAGTGGTGAAATTAGTGACCAAGATATTTATCAGATGATTAATGAATTAAATGAGATTTCAAATTCATTACGGTTTACTGCTCATCCAGACGTTTATCTTGAAGTTTTAACCGTTAAAATTACCCATCTCGATGAAAACAGCTCACCAAAAGCCGTTAACTCGGCGACAGCGCCTCAAACTAACGCAAAGGTTGCGGATCAAATTACGAGGTTAACTGACCAAGTGGCTCAGTTGCAGCAAGAAATTGACAGTTTAAAACAGTTGCCAGTTACCAATTCGGACGAACCAGGTGAATCAGTGCAGTCGGCACCGAAATCGGTGGCAGCAAAGCCGGTTAATGAACACGTTGAGATTGCCAAAATTTATCCAATCCTTGGTTCAGCAACTCGAAAGCAGTTGAACCAGTTTAAGGAAGTTTGGCCAGACTTGATGAATACCTTGACCGTTACCCAGCGTGCGGTGATGCATGTTTCTAAGCCGGTTGCTGCCAGTGCCAATGGCGTAATTGTTTCCTTTGACTATTCATTCCTATATCAAAAAGCCCAAGGGGATCGAGAGCTTAGGGATGCGTTGGAGAATAACCTTGATCGGATTGTCGGTAAGGCACCACAGATTGTGTTTGTGCCCGAAAATCAATGGCCGGATATTCGCCGCGACTATTTAGCAAGTCATAAGGCTAAGCTGGCAACTGGCAAGCAGGAAGCGGCTGATCCAGACCCAAAAGCTGAGCCTAGCGATGATGAGAACGAGAAACCCGTCGTTAAGAAGGCTGAAGAACTATTTGGAAAAGAAATTTTAGATATTAAAAACGATTAATTGGAGGAATATGACGATGATGAATGGTATGAATAGAAATAATATGATGAAGCAAATGAAAAAGATGCAAAAGCAACTGGCAGAGGAACAAGACAACTTAAAGCAACAGGAATTTACTGGTGTTGCACCAGATGACATGGTTAAAGTGACCTTCAACGGAGAACGTAAGATGACGGATATTCGAATTAAGCCTGAGGCAATTGATCCTGATGATCCGGAGATGCTTGCTGACTTAGTATTAGCTGCTGTTAACGATGGCTTAACCAAAGTTGAAAAGACGACGCAACAAACCCTAGGTAAGTACACAAAGGGTCTTCCAGGAATGTAAGCCGTGTTTAGAAGGGAAAATTATGCAATATCCAGAACCAATTGCTAAATTAATTGATAGTTACATGAAGCTTCCTGGAATTGGCAGTAAGACAGCCACCCGGCTAGCATTTTACACTGTTGATATGAATAAAGACGATGTTTTGGCGTTCTCCAAAGCCCTTATTGCCACTAAGAAGGATCTTCATTATTGTTCTATTTGTGGTAATTTAACCGATGAGGACCCTTGTGAAATTTGTCGGGATAAGAATCGAGATCAATCGACCATCCTGGTGGTTGAGGAACCAAAAGACGTTATGGTCATGGAACGGGTTCAAGAATACCACGGTCTCTATCACGTTTTACATGGCGTATTATCACCGATTGAGGGTAAGGGGCCTGAAGATCTTAATATCAGCTCTTTAATTAAGCGGCTACAGCAAAACAAAGAAGTTAAGGAAGTCATTGTGGCCACAAATGCAACGCCTGAGGGTGAAGCAACTGCAATGTATTTGAGTAAATTAATCAAACCGGCTGGTATCAAGGTAACCCGGCTGGCTCACGGATTGTCCGTTGGGTCTGATATTGAGTATGCCGATGAAGTGACACTATTTAAGGCGGTACAAGGACGAACTGAAATTTAATAAGGGGTGTGCAAGATGTTTTTCAACCGGTGGAAACATCGAAATGTAAAAGCTGAATATGACGAGCGGCTCCTGGCATTAATAAACAATTTAAAGGAAGAGTGGGATCACGCTGCTCAGACTCAAAACGCCGTCGCTGATAGTGATATCGAAATGGAACAGGAAACGGCTTTGGCACGCCAAAAATATTTTTTCATATATAAAGAAGCTCGGATTCGAAAAATTAAGAATGACCAAATTCAACCATCCGTCATTAGCTATGATCGTAATGAATTCGAATAGTTGATGGTAACTTTTAAGAAGATTAAGCCAATCTATTTTGAGAATCAGATGATGCCTGATATCGTTATGGCAAAAGAGTGACTCATAACTAATTTATGTATTTTGCAATGACCTTCTTGATTAGTGATAGCGGCAATGCATAAATTAATGACGAGTCACTTTTTTCTTTTGAAATAGACAGGCAAAACAACATATCGTACAATTAACTTAAATGTAGGAGTGAGGAATTGGGATGAATGGCAAGTTTGTAACGTTTGAAGGTCCTGATGGGGCTGGCAAGACTTCGGTGATGAACAAAGTAATTGTCCCGATCAAACAAGAAATTGGTAATCGTTTGTTGGTTACTCGAGAACCCGGTGGCAATAAAATATCTGAAGAAATCCGTCACGTCATTTTAAATCGGGATAATACCGAAATGGATTATCGAACTGAAGCACTTCTCTACGCCGCTGCCAGAAGACAGCATTTGATTGAAACAATTTTGCCAGCGCTCGATGCTGGTAAATTAGTTCTATGTGATCGATACGTCGATAGTTCGGTGGCATACCAAGGTGCTGGCCGGGGAATTGGGATGGATCAGGTTGCCCGAATGAATGAATTTGCGACCGAAGCATTATTGCCAGCCAAAACAATTTACTTCGACATTCCAGTTGAAATCGGTTTAAATCGGATATCCAAGCATCGTGATAGTAGCAAGATTGATCGATTAGATGTGGAAACAACAGCATTTCATAAACGAGTTCATGCCGGTTATATGGAAATTAGGAAAAATAATCCAGACCGGTTTGTCACAATTGACGCGACCCAATCCTTTAGTCAGGTTGTGGCGGATACGCTTGACACGATTCACCAAATTGCAGCTGAGTATTTTAAGGAGAGTTGATTTATGAAATTAGTAATTGCAATCGTTCAGGACAAGGATGCTAATAAATTACGATCAGTGTTTGTAGCCCACGATATCATTGCCACTCGGTTTTCAACCACTGGTAGTTTCTTGCGGGCAGGTAACACCACTTATTTGATTGCGATTGACGATGACAAAGTGGATTTAGTACTGAGTTTAATTAAGGAAACTTGTTCTGCTCGCCAGCAGTTTATGACACCACCCGTTAGTTTGAACGGAGATACGGCGGAGCATACATTTCCAATTGAAGTCCAGGTTGGCGGTGCTACTGTGATGGTATTGCCAATTGAACAATTCCATCAATTTTAGAAGGGACCTTTCATGGCAGAAAACGTTGTTGCAGTTGCTCAAAAAAAGCAACCACAGCTGTTTAATCAATTTATGAATTTAGTCAGCAATAATGAACTGTCCCACGCCTATTTATTTACTGGTGAGGATGGGGCTGGTCAATTTTCAGTCGCTATGGGAGTAGCCATGCGGCTTTTTTGCACTAATGTTCAAGACGGGGTGCCATGCGGAAAGTGTCCAGAATGTATCCGAATTATGCATTATGATCATCCAGATGTTGTTGTTACGAAGCCGGATGGTCAAAGCATTAAAGTTGATCAGATTCGTCACGTTAAGAGCGAATTTACTAAGAGCGCGATGGAAGGCTCTAAGAAAGTGTTTATCATTTCAGGGGCCGAAAAGATGACAACCGGCGCTGCAAATAGTTTGCTTAAGTTTATTGAGGAGCCTACAGGAAACGTTGTTAGCTTTTTAATTAGCCAGAATCGTAATTTAGTATTACCAACAATTATCTCCCGAACACAGGTCGTTGAATTCCCGAGTTTGAGTAAGCCACAAATGGTTGCTGAATTGAAACAAAGTGGCGTGCTGCCAAGCCAGATTAATTTGTTAATGGCAATTACAAACAGTCGAAATGAAATTGATGAATTGATTAAGGATGATTGGTTTGGTGAGATGCAAAAAACGATCACTAAATGGTTCAGTTATTTAGTTAAGGATGATTTAATGGCAATGCCGTTTATTCAAATGGCGTTGATGCCAGAGGTTGGTGGTAAGGATCGTCAGCGGATTATTTTGACCATGATGATTAATATATTTGATGATGTATTAGGGATTAAATATGGCACGTTGGATGATAAGAACGTTAAATATCCAGCGGCAACTAATCAAATGCATCAAGCGGCGACTGATTGGACTAGCCAGCAGTTGATGACAATTCTTGATGACCTTTTGGCAATGAACAGTAGTATGACGGTTAATGTTAATTTCCAAAACATTGTCGAATCAGTCACATTAAAAATTCTCAAAGTTGCCAAGTCATAATTATTGAAAGGTGATAAAATCGTGGAATCCCAAAGCTTATATGATGAATTAAAAGAGATGGATACTCGACTTAACGCCACTGCGGCTAATTTCTCTCATTTACATGAATCTTTGATTGAATTGATGGAAAAGAACGCAGAATTAGAAATTGAAAACCAGCATTTACGGGAGCGGGTAACGGAGATCACCGAAAAGGTTGGTCAAAACTCACCGCAGTTATCAAAATCTCGTAAAAACCTCGAGAAGTTGTACAATGAGGGGTTTCACGTTTGTAATGAATATTATGGCAAACGCCGAGAAAATGATGAGGATTGTATTTTTTGTACTGACATTATATATGGTAGAAGAGACTAGGGGATAATTGTGGAAACGCAGAAAAGTTTTGATCCAGCAGCTAAATACGGAACACTTTATTTGGTCCCAACCCCAATTGGTAATCTGGGTGACATGACATATCGAGCGGTTGAGGTGCTCAAGAATGCTGATCTGATTGCTTCTGAAGATACTAGAAATACCCAGAAGCTACTAAACCATTTTGAAATTGAGACTAAGCAAATGAGTTTCCATGAGCATAATACCAATCAGCGGATTCCAGAGTTAATTGCAAAGCTAAAACAGGGAATTACGATTGCCCAGGTTAGTGATGCGGGGATGCCTTCAATTAGTGACCCAGGTCATGAACTAGTCGTTGCCTGTATCAGTCAGTCAATCCGAGTTGTGCCATTACCAGGTGCAAACGCAGGACTAACAGCATTGATTGCTTCTGGGATTTCACCCCAACCCTTTTATTTTTATGGCTTTCTGCCCCGTAAGCCTAAAGATCAGCGGGAAGAACTTGATAACCTCAAAAATTATCAAGAGACGCTGATTTTTTACGAAGCCCCTCATCGGTTAAAAAAAACGTTAAAAGCTTTATTAGCCCATTTCGGTGAAAAGCGTCACGCTGCCCTTTGCAGGGAGTTGACTAAAAAACACGAGGAATTTATTCGTGGTGACTTGGGTGCACTTTATCAGTGGGCAGATACGACTGAAATCCGTGGGGAATTTGTTATGATAGTGGCAGGAAATGCTAATCCACAAATTGCAGATAACAATCCACTTGAGGGAATGAGTACAAACCAACAGGTTGATTTCCATATTAAGAATGGCCTTAGTGTTAATGAAGCAATTAAACGAGTTGCTAAGGATCACGGTGTCAGAAAACAAATTGTTTATAACGAATACCACGACATTAAGTAATATAGAAAGAAGAAGTGCCCATGGCTGCCAAAGAATTTAGTGAATACCACACAATTCCATTTTATGAATGTGACGTTAATAACCAGGTTACGATTCCAATGCTAATTAACATCTTAATCTTAGCTTCAGAACATCAAAATACCGAGCTCGGGGTTGATCAAGCGGCCCTCATTTCTAAGTTTGGGATTGGTTGGGTGGTTATTTCATACTCGATTAAAATTAACAGGTTACCCACTAATAACGCAACGGTTAAGATGACAACCAGGGGAACCTCCTATAACCGCTATTTTGCATATCGTGAGTTTTGGCTCCATGATGAGCAGGGAAACGAATTAGTAAAGGTCGAAAGTGTGTGGGTCTTGATGGATGAGAAGAAACGTAAGATTACGCCCATGACTGACGAAATCATCGCGCCTTACCATTCTGAAAAGGTAAAGCGGGTACCACGATTGCCTAGGCCTGAAATCATTAAGAATTTGGCAGACGCGACAGCAAAGAAGTATCAAGTTCGGTGTAGTGATATTGATTTTAACGGTCACGTCAACAATTCTCACTACTTAGAGTGGATGACGGATGCTTTATCGATGGAATTTTTAGATACTCATACGCCAAAACAGATCGACATTCGTTTTGATAATGAAGTTAAATATGGCAACTTGGTTACGAGCTCAGTAGTTGTTGATTCTCAGGATCATGATAGAATTAAAACAGTTCATGAAATTACTGCCAATGATGAGATTTCAGCAAGTGCAATGTTTATTTGGCGTCAAAATAACACAAAGGGTAATAATTAATAATGAAAATTTTAGCAATTGATACTTCTAACCGTCCACTTTCGGTAGCGGTTATGGATGATGATAATTTATTAGCGGAAACGACGCTTACAACCCATCGGAAGCACGCTGAGTTCTTGATGCCGGTAATTGAAGACCTCGTTAAAAAAGCTGATTTGGTTCCAACTGATTTGGATCGGGTCGTGGTTGCCGCTGGGCCCGGGTCATATACGGGCATCAGAATGGCTGTTACGGCAGCAAAAACAATTGCAGCTACGTTGCACATTGAGTTAACAATGGTGTCAAGCTTATTGACCCTCTGTCTAAATGTTTCTCGTCCCAATGTGTTTCTTAACCCAATTTTTGATGGCCGTAATCAAAATATGTTTACCGGTCTCTATAAACTCGATGATACCGGCAGGCCAGTCACAGTGATTGAAGATCAACACACCAACTTGACTGACTGGGTAAAATTATTGAATCATTACGATGAGAAAATTATGATTATGGGTGATACGGCTGCATTTGAATCACAGTTACGTGAGTCTTTGGCTGACCGGTTGATTATTGCTGATAAATTAACCGACATCCCGAATGCTGCTCGACTAGGCAACTATGGCCGCAGCCTTGCGCCAGTTTCGAATATCGACGCGGTTGTGCCACGATACTTACGGTTAACAAAGGCCGAAGCCGATTGGCAAAAAGTTCATCCTAACGAGGATACCCATCATTATGTTGAAAAAATTTAAAACTTGGTTTAATAAAAATTTTTATAATAAGGAAGCTCAATTACGGCAACGATACTTGGATATCAAGAATCACGACGTGGAGATCAATGGGATTAAATACTTTCTAGCAAAAGCGATGATTCCTGATATCCCGGAGATCTTAGGAATTGAACGAGCCGTCTATGGTGGTCAAACCCCTTGGGATGACCGGGCATTTCGAAGCGAGTTGATGAGAAAAAATGACCGGTTATATTTAGTCTTGCGACGAAATGACTGGCTGGTTGCGTTTATTGGTTGCTCATTGAACGATCATACAAGAGATTGTCATATCACAAACGTTGCGGTAGCCCCTAATTTTCAAAATCATGGATTAGGGTATTTTTTGGTAACCACAATTATTAAGAAAGCCCGGCAAATGGAGTATGATAAGGTTACTCTAGAGGTTCGGGTAAGCAATACGCGCGCTCAAAAGTTATATCGAGACATTGGGTTTATCGATAATGGTCTCAAGAAAGACTATTATTACAATGACCGTGAAGATGCCCTTAACATGATATTAGATATTACTAAGATTGGTTAAAGATGATAGAAATGAGATGGAATTAGTGACGAGAAATTTAATCCTTTCCTTTGAAAGTAGTTGTGACGAAACGTCGGTTGCCGTTATTGAAAATGGTGATACGATTCTTTCAAACATTGTTGCAACCCAAATTAAAAGCCACCAACGGTTTGGTGGGGTTGTTCCAGAAGTTGCCAGCCGCCATCACATTGAACAGATAACGAGCTGTATAGAAGACGCACTCAACCAAGCGGAGGTTGACTATGATGATTTGACAGCTGTTGCCGTGACATATGGTCCTGGGCTTGTCGGGGCATTGTTAATCGGTGTGACGGCAGCTAAAGTGGTTGCTTGGGCACATGGCTTACCATTGATCCCAGTTAATCATTTGGCTGGACATATCTATGCGGCACATTTAGTTGAACCGATTGAATTTCCAGCAATGGCGTTAGTTGTTTCCGGTGGTCACACTGAATTAGTCTATATGCCCACAGAAAATAAGTTTGAGATTATTGGTGAGACTCGCGACGACGCGGCTGGAGAAGCTTATGATAAAATTGGCCGGGTATTAGGAATCAATTACCCAGCTGGAAAACCCGTTGACGAAATGGCACATCGCGGCCATGATACGTTTAAGTTTCCACGGGCGATGGATAATGATGAAAGCTTTGATTTTAGTTTTAGCGGTCTAAAGAGTGCTTTTATTAATACCGTCCATCATGCGGATCAGATTCATAAACAGCTTAATAAAGACGACTTAGCTGCTAGTTTCCAGCAAGCAGTTATTGATGTTTTATCTGACAAAACGGTGCGGGCGTTACACGACTATCCTGTTAAACAACTGATTTTAGCAGGGGGCGTTGCAGCTAACAAGGGGCTTCGAGACCGGCTTACTGAGGATATGAAGCACTTCTCTCAAACAAAGCTTGAGCTTGTCCCACTCTCGTTATGTGGTGACAACGCGGCCATGATTGGGGCCGCAGGTGAAATGCTTTATCGTCATCATGTGCGGGCTGATGCAACGTTGAACGCAGATCCAGGCTTGGAGTTTGACTGGCTTAAACAACCTCAATCAATTGAATAAAAAAACAATCCAAGCGTAAATTCGATTAGGAAGTTAATGATGATTAGCTCTTACTCAAATTTACGCTTGGATTGTTTTTGTTTAGGAGGTTTATCTTTTTAGCTTCAAATAATTGATAGCACCAAATTGATTGCCATTAACTAACAATCTTCGATAGGGATAGTATCTGTGAACCTAATTCGGCTTTTAACATCTACATACTACAAAGGATGAGTTTAGTATGTGGGTGGTCGCAATTAGTTTGTCATATTTTCTAGTTGAAGGCTTTTTTCTTCCCAACTAGCTTCAGCTTCGTTAATTTTGTTATTAATTATTTCGAGTTGTTTCTGTAACTCTTGAAGTTTGCCGACATCGTTAAATACGTCAGGCTTCGTCATTTCAGTTTCGATTTTTTCTTTTGATTGAGAAAACTGATCGAGTTGAGCTTCTAAGTCAGCGACTTCTCTGGTAAGTTTTCGGTGTTCTTTTTGTTCCTGCTTATTAATTTGATAATTCTGTTTGTCAGCAGTTGCGGCGGTGACTTTTGGTTCAACCGGATTCTGGGCCTGTTGCTTTGCTGCCTCATGTTCCTTGATGGCAATCAACTCCGCTTTTTTATCAACATAATAATCATAATTTCCTAAGTAAGTCTTGGTACCGTCCTTAGATAATTCAACCACTGATGTCGCAATTTTATTGATAAAGTAACGATCATGTGAAACGAAGAGAATTGTGCCGTCGAAATTATTGAGGGCTTTTTCCAACACTTCTCGGCTATCAATATCTAAATGGTTAGTTGGTTCATCTAAAATAAGAAAGTTATTGTGTTGTAGAGCAAGCTTGGTCAGTAGCAGACGCGCTTTTTCACCACCAGAGAGGTCATGAACCATTTTGGCAACATCGTCTCCTGAAAAAAGAAAACTACCTAAAATGCTTCTAATATCACCTTCGGGAGTGGTAGGGTGATCATCCCATAATTCGCTAAGAACGGTTTTTGATGCATGCAAGGAAGCCTGTTCTTGATCATAGTAGCCAGTATCGACACCGGTTCCAAACTGAGCGGCTCCTTTGATAAACGGGATAATCCCTAAAATACTTTTTAGGAGCGTTGATTTGCCAACACCATTTGGACCAACGATTGCAATTGATTGATGCCGCTTAACGTCTAGGTTAACTGGTTCTGAGAGGATGGTTGTGTAGCCAACAGCGGCGTTAGTGACGTTAAGGACGTTGTTACCGCTCTTGGATTTGGCAGTAAATCGGAATCTGGCTGTTTTGGTATCATCAGTTGGCTTGTCAAGTCGTTTCATTTTCTCAAGCTGTTTTCTTCTAGCTTGGGCTTGCTTAGTAGTGGATGCCCGTACGATATTTTTATCGACAAATGTCTGCAATTTTTCAATCTGGGTTTGCTGTTTTTCATATTCTTTCCATTGTTGGGAAAGCTGAGTTGCTTTTTTCTTGGTGTAATCAGAATAGTTTCCATTGAAATGTTGCAAAGTACCGTTTGCTAACTCATAGATTTCATTCACGATTCGGTCAAGAAAATAGCGATCATGGGAAATGATGAGAAGTGCACCACGATAGTTTTGGATATAACCTTCCAGCCAAGTAATTGTTTCGACGTCTAAGTGGTTAGTGGGCTCATCCAGGATCAATAAGTCAGGCTTTTCTAATAGTAGTTTGGCTAATGCGAGTTGTGTTTTTTGACCACCGGAAAGTTCATTGATTGGCCGATCATAATCAGCCTGCTCAAAACCGAATCCATGGAGAACGCCGCGGATTTCTGCGTCATAGCCATAACCGTTATGCTGCTCAAAGTCGGCTCGAATATTGTCATATTGTGAAGAAATTTGGGCGTACGCTTCTGAATTAGGGTCAATTGTTGCCGCACTCATTTGTTCTTCGAGTTCGTGGATTTTTTGTTCCTGTTGTTTTAATTTGGCGAAAACGGCTGCCATTTCTGCGTAAATTGATTTGTCAGAGTCTAAGCCAGTATCCTGGGCTAAATATCCAATTGACAGGTTTTTCTTCTTAACAACTTGGCCACCGTCGACAGATTGTTCACCGATTATCATTTTGACCAGAGTGGATTTTCCGGCGCCATTGCGCCCAACGAGTGCAATTCGACTTTTTTCTTGGACAGCCATATTCACATTTGAGAAAATTTCTTCTCCATTGAATCTTTTCGTTAAATCTTGGGCTTGTAAAATTATCAAATTACTGGCCACCTTTCTAGCGTTCACATCCTATAATCTTATCATATTCTATCAATTAGCAATAATATATTGGCAGGATTACTTGAAATGTATTTCACAAGGTGGCATGATATGGTAGAATGATAAATAAAGATGAGTTCACAAAGTACTTAATTTTTATAAAATACGATCCACAGGAGGGAACTTTTTGACAGCCGAAAACATTCCAAGAGCAACCGCAAAACGATTGCCAATTTATTATCGATACTTAAATATCTTACACGATACCGGAAAACAGCGAATCTCTTCCACGGAGTTGGCGGAGGCGGTTCAAGTTGATTCCGCAACGATTCGACGTGACTTTTCATACTTTGGGGCCCTTGGTAAGCGAGGCTATGGGTATGATGTTGATAGTTTGCTGAACTTTTTCAAGCAAATTTTAAATCAGGAACACTTAACCAACGTTGCGCTAATTGGGGTTGGAAATTTAGGTCATGCACTTTTGAACTTTAATTTTCACAAGGATAGTAACGTTCGCATTTCAGCGGCTTTTGATACCAATGATCAAATTATTAATACCGTTGAAGATGGTGTTCCCGTATACCCAATTTCTGAATTGGCAGACCAATTACATGAGCAGCAGATTCAAGTGGTTATCTTAACAGTGCCATCAAGTGCCGCTCAAGAAGTTGCAGACGCTGCCGTAGCTGGTGGGGTGAAGGGGATCCTCAATTTTACGTCGATTCGAATTTCGGTTCCGGATAAGGTTTTAGTTCAGAACGTTGATTTAACCAACGAGTTGCAAACG
The DNA here is from genome assembly GCF_001434135.1 of Lentilactobacillus kisonensis DSM 19906 = JCM 15041. Taxonomy (GTDB): domain Bacteria; phylum Bacillota; class Bacilli; order Lactobacillales; family Lactobacillaceae; genus Lentilactobacillus; species Lentilactobacillus kisonensis. The sequence continues at coordinate 27,588 of NZ_AZEB01000026.1, forward strand.
TTAATCTACTTTATTGATAATTTTAGCAAGTAGTTTCAAAATGATTAGAATGGCTACGATGTTTATCGATGGGGCTTTATGTTAATTCCAGTTTTTGGAATAATATAAAGCTTCTTTTTTGGTTAACTTAAGTTTTGGTGAACAACCTGTTTATGAATGATGGTTAGTGATTGAAAACGGTTTATATCGCTGAAAGTCAACTTTGTCTCAACTGATTTTAGCGGGTAGCTTTCAATATTTTCCAATAAATCCTTGCAATTGGGACGAAAAAATAATATATTATAAGCAGTGATTAGCACTTCTGTCATTCAAGTGCTAATGATGCTAAAAATAGTTGTAAATGGAGGGACTAACGTGTTAAAACCATTAGGTGATCGTGTAATTATCGAAACAGAAAAAGAAGAAGAAAAGTCGGTTGGTGGCATTGTATTAGCTGATAATGCTAAGAAGAAGCCACAAGCTGGTACCGTTGTTGCTGTTGGTGATGGCCGCGTTTTAGATAATGGTCAAAAAGTTGCGCCAGTTGTTAAAAAGGGCGACAAGGTGATGTTCGATAAGTACGCAGGTACTGAGATCGAGGACAACGATGAATCCTATCTAGTTTTACATGAAAAAGATATTGTCGCAATTGTTGAATAATCCTTTGCGAAATAATCAGCATCATTAATTTCTATAATAAATCAAAATAAATTTTTGAGGTGAAATTTGTAATGGCTAAACAAGTAAAGTTTTCTGAAGATGCCCGGGGTGCAATGCTCAAGGGTGTTGATAAATTAGCAGACACGGTTAAAGCAACATTGGGTCCTAAAGGGCGTAACGTTGTTTTGGAACAATCAGCAGGTAACCCAACGATCACAAATGATGGGGTAACAATTGCCAAAGCAATCGAATTACCAGATCATTTTGAAAATATGGGTGCCAAGTTAGTTTCTGAAGTTGCTTCAAAGACCAACGACGTTGCTGGTGATGGGACAACCACTGCAACTGTTTTGACACAAGCAATTGTTAACGAAGGGATGAAGAACGTCACTGCTGGTGCTAATCCAGTTGGCATTCGTCGTGGAATTGAAAAAGCCACTAAGGCTGCTGTTGATGGCCTTCACAAGATGTCACACGATGTTAAGACAAAAGACGACATTGCTCAAATCGCTTCAATTTCATCAGCTAATACTGAAGTTGGTAGCTTGATTGCCGACGCTATGGAAAAAGTTGGTCACGATGGGGTTATTACGATTGAAGAGTCTCGTGGTGTTGAAACCAGCTTGGACGTCGTTGAAGGAATGCAATTTGACCGTGGCTACATGTCACAATACATGGTTACTGATAATGACAAGATGGAAGCTGATCTTGATAACCCATACATTTTGGTTACTGATAAGAAGATTACCAATATTCAAGATATCTTGCCATTACTACAAAAGATCGTTGAACAGGGCCGCTCACTTTTGATCATTGCTGATGATATTGGTGGTGAAGCATTGCCAACCCTTGTATTGAACAAGATGCGGGGAACATTCAATGTTGTTGCTGTCAAAGCACCTGGTTTTGGTGATCGTCGTAAGGAACAACTTCAGGATATCGCCATCTTGACTGGTGCAACTGTTATTACTGATGACCTTGGCTTGAACTTGAAGGATGCAACCCTTGATCAATTAGGTCAAGCTAACAAGATCAACGTTACCAAAGATTCTACTACGATTGTTGACGGTTCTGGTAATAAAGACGATATTAGCAAACGTGTTACTGAAATCAAGACACAAATCGAAAAGACAACCTCTGACTTTGACCGTGACAAGTTAAAGGAACGTTTGGCTAAGTTGTCTGGTGGGGTTGCCGTTGTTCGTGTTGGTGCTGCCACTGAAACTGAACTTAAAGAAAAGAAGTATCGAATTGAAGATGCTTTGAATGCCACTCGTGCCGCTGTTGAAGAAGGCTTTGTCCCCGGTGGTGGAACTGCTCTAATCAACGTCATTCCAGACATCGAAAAGTTGGATAAATCCGCTGATGGTGACGAGCAGACTGGTATTAACATTGTTCGTCGTGCCCTTGAAGAACCAGTTCGCCAGATTGCTGAAAATGCTGGTGTTGAAGGTTCTGTGATTGTTGAACAACTTAAGGATGAAAAAGCGGGTGTTGGATACAACGCTGCTAATGGCAAGTTTGAAGATATGATCGATGATGGGATTGTTGACCCTACCAAAGTTACCCGTTCAGCACTTCAAAACGCTGCCTCTGTTTCTGCATTGTTGTTGACGACTGAAGCCGTTGTTGCTGATGAGCCAAAGAAGGATGCACCAGCTGCTGCGCCAATGCCAACTCCAGGAATGGGTATGTAATTTAAAAGTTACGTCAGTAGTTGATTAAGGATTAATTTTAGCTACTAAATATTAAAAAGACCAAGTGATGAATGCATCTTATTCACCATTTGGTCTTTTTAATATATGCTGGCAATAATTGACTTCTGGCAGAGAAACTTTTTGCTGCAAGTCACTGATTAAAAAAGGGTACCGGTTTAATCAAATATAACGTGATTCTAAAGAAGGGTTAACTTATGAGGTTGTCGCAAGCTTTTTTGTGTTGTATGGTGTATTTATGTGCTATCTTACAACTGCATATCAAGACTTGTTTTTGCTACCAAGAAGGACTATTATTTTATGGTTCACTACGAATGGTAGATTATTATAAAGGAGTAACGATTTATGTGGCGATATTTAAAACGGTTTTTAATCGGAAAACCGCTAAAAACCACTGATGAAGGTGGTCAATCCCTAACAAAATTTAAGGCACTGGCTTTATTATCTTCCGATGCTCTTTCGTCAGTGGCTTATGGTACTGAACAGATTACAACAATTTTGATCACTTTATCCGCTGCAGCACTGATGTATCAAATCTGGGTTGCTGCGCTTGTTTTAGTACTCTTAGCTGCTATTACCTTGTCTTATCAACAAATTATTCATGCTTACCCATCTGGTGGTGGGGCATATGTTGTTGCGAGCACTAATTGGGGTGAACGGGCGGGCTTAATTGCTGGTGGTTCGCTGTTGGTTGACTATATGTTAACCGTGGCTGTATCAACGACGTCTGCAACTGAAGCAATCACTTCTGCGATCCCGTCGCTTTATTCTCATCAGGTCTTGATTTCTTGTTTGATTGTTGTCTTGATCATGCTGCTCAATCTGAGGGGAATCCGCGAGTCGGCTTCGTTTTTGACGTTGCCAGTTTACCTTTTCATTGTGATGATTATTGGAATGGTTATTTATGGTGGGTTCAACATTGCAACGGGTAATATTCAGTATCACGCGGCTGCTCACATTGGCGCGCCCGTTGAAGGGATGACATTGATCCTGTTCTTCCGGGCATTCTCGTCTGGGTCGTCTTCTTTGACCGGTGTTGAAGCTATTAGTAATGCGGTTCCAAACTTTAAATCACCAAAGAGCAAAAATGCTTCTGCAACGTTGGCAATTATGGCAACCATCTTAGCTTGCTTCTTCGGTGGAATTACCTACATGAGTTATTACATGGGAATTGTTCCGAATAGTCATGAGACGGTGTTGTCGCAAATCGGGGTTAACGTTTTTGGACACGGTATTATTTACTACGTTTTGCAATTATCTACCGCAATGATTTTGGCGGTTGCCGCCAATACTGGATTTTCTGCTTTCCCAATTCTTGCCTACAATTTGGCAAAAGATAAGTTTTTGCCGCATGCTTATTTAGACAAAGGAGATCGGCTAGGGTATTCAAACGGAATTATTTCGTTGGCTATCGGCGCGATTGTGTTAATTCAAATATTTGGTGGGCGAACGAATTCATTGATTCCGCTATATGCAGTTGGTGTGTTCATTCCGTTTACGCTTTCTCAGTCTGGAATGATCATTCATTGGTATCGTAATCGAGGAAAGAGCTGGCAGTTAAAATCAGTCATCAACTTTATTGGGGCGTTTATTTCCCTTGCCTTAGTGACGTGTTTATTCTTGTTACGCTTTCCAAACGTCTGGCCTTACTTGATTGTCATGCCGATCTTGATTCATATTTTTTATAAAATCAATTGGCACTACAAGCGGGTAGCTGAGCAACTACGGGTGATTGAAGATAATACTGAAATTACCGCCACTCATCATTTTGATGGCTCAACCGTTGTCGTTTTGGTTGGCGGGGTAACGCGAGTAACGGCTAATGCAATTAGTTATGCCCAGTCAATTGGTGATTATGTGATTGCGATGCACGTTTCCTTTGACTCTAATCCGGAAAAAGAACACAAGACATCTGAAGAGTTTAAAAAGGAATTTCCGGATGTTCGGTTTGTTGATATTCATTCGTCTTACCGGTCAATTGCTCAGCCAACGTTAAGATTTTGCGACGTGATTGCAAAACGGGCGGCAGATCGGAACTATTCAACAACCGTTCTCGTTCCGCAATTTGTTCCTCGGCATCGTTGGGAGAATATCCTGCATAACCAAACAAGTTTGCGGTTACGAACCATCCTGAATTCGCGACAGAATATCATTATTTCCACTTATAATTACCACCTTCGTGAGTAGTCTTTATAATTTGATTAAATTAGTTATAAAAAATTAACGTGATTTATAATATAGGGGTTTCGCAATTCAGAGTGTACTTGGGAATTTGAATTGCGAAGCCCCTATGTTGTTGTGGCAGAGTTATTTAGTTTTGGGGATAAATTCAATCCGTCTTCTTTATGTGAGTGTCGCTAAGCACAAAATTGGTAACGTACGAAATAACCTATTTTTACAATCAGTGACGGCTTGTTTTTATCATTTGTCGTTTGTATAATTGATTTAATAATAAATGTTAGGAATTAAGTGAGGTTACAAATTTGAAATTTGAAATCATTGTGTCATTATTCGCTACCATGATTCTTTCTGCGATATTAACCCCATTTATCCGCAAACTGGCATTTGCTGTAGGTGCTGAAGATCGCCCTAACAAACGCCGTGTAAATAAAATCCCGATGCCAACGATTGGTGGGTTGGCAATTTTTATTGCCTACACATTTTGTACAATGGTTCTATTGAGAAACCAATTTCCAACCAAAATCTTATGGGGGATTTATGGTGGGGAAACGATTATTATCTTAACGGGAATTATTGATGATATTTTTGAGTTGAAGCCCCGCCAGAAGGTTTTGGGGATTTCGATTGCGGCACTTTGGGTCTATTTTGCTGCTGGGGTGAAAATGACAACGATTACGCTGCCATTTTTAACAATTCATCTCGGATGGCTGAGCTTGCCAATTACCTGGATTTGGATTTTAGCCATTACCAATGCAGTTAACTTGATTGATGGCCTTGATGGCCTGGCTACTGGGGTTGCCATTATTGCGATGACGACCATGGGAATTACAGGGATGTTTTTCTTAAATGTCGGCAATATCTTTGTTTCTATCATGATCTTTGCATTGGTTTCTTCATGTGTTGGGTTCTTACCATACAACTTTTTCCCAGCTAGAATATATCTAGGGGATACCGGGGCCCTGTTCATTGGGTTTATGATGTCGGTATTTTCTCTATTTGGGCTAAAAAACGCAACGTTCATTACGCTTTTGATTCCTGTCATGATTTTAGGGGTGCCGATTACGGATACCGTCTTTGCAATTTTTCGGCGGTTATTGAATAAGGAACCCATCTCCCATGCTGATAAGCGTCACTTACATCACCGGCTGATGCAGATTGGGTTAACACATCGCCAGACGGTGTTGGTTATCTATGGCATCGCATTAATTTTTTCATTCATTTCATTGCTATACCCAATTTCACCACTGTGGGGGTCGATCTTGTTAACGATTGCCGTCTTAATTGGTCTGGAATTGTTTGTGGAAACGATTGGGTTAGTTGGTGAAGACCGTCAGCCGTTGTTAAATGGCATAAAAAAATTAGTTAAAGATACCACTAGTAAGGACAAGCGATAATTTGAGTTGTTATGATTGAGTTTAAAATTAGTTATGCTAAGCACTTAAAAGCGACCTAAGTATTCCAGCCTTTCAGATGGCTAGTTGCTTAGGTCGCTTTTTAGACGTTCATGTTACTTATTCATGTTCTTCTTGCTGGCGTTCCTGTCTGGAAAAGGGGACTTCAAATACTTTGTTGAGGCCAGTTGCGTAATTAAATTGATCACTAAGAAGATCCTTGATTGCTTGAATGAATTTCGGAATGCCGCTTTCTTCAACTGCAATTGTAACCTTAATCTTATCTGTATAGCCAACGGTTTCGATTGGAACGTTGTTACTAGAAAGAAAGTATTTTAACTTATCAAACTGATTGTAGTCGATCGTCAAAAATAATTCCTTTTTGGTAACTAAATTAACAATTCCAAGCGTATCGATGGTCGTTGAAGTTGCATTGCTATAAGCGCGAATTAAGCCCCCAGCCCCCAACTTAATGCCGCCAAAGTAACGAGTCACAACGGCAATGACGTTATGCAGTTCGTTTTTTTTCAAAACTTCCAAGATTGGAACGCCAGCAGTTCCAGATGGTTCGCCGTTGTCGCTTTCGCGTTGAATTTGGTCCGTATCGCCAAGCATGTACGCGAAGCAATTATGGTTGGCTTTTTCGTTTGCTTTACTAATTGTTTGAATGAGTTGTTTTGCTTGTTCCTCGGTTTCAATTCGTTGCATGTTACAGATAAAGCGGGATTTCTTGATATCAATTTCATGAGATCCTGCTTTTTTGATTGTTAAAAATGTTTCTGTCAAATAAATACCTCCAGTTAATCCGTAATTAATTATTGAGGTGAAGTTCTATGATTAATCATATATCAGAGTTGTACGGACGCCAACTAAGTTCACTTGAATTGCCGTCAGAGCTGGCTAATTTGCCACAACTAAACCAGCGAGACGCAATTGACTTAAAACCTAAGTTAAGGTGTGCAAGGTGTGGCGCAAAGCTCAATCGAAAGCAGGCAGCGCTGCCAAATGGGCAGTTTTATTGTTATGTTTGTATCCAAATGAAGCGGATGGATACGTTGCATCAGTTAGTGTTTATTGAAGAGCCAAATCGATTTCCAAAAAAACTGGATGCCTTGTCTTGGGATGGACAGCTGACTGGTCTTCAAGAAGTGTGTGCTGACATGGTGGTTGATGTTTTCAAGAATCGGAAGCGACATTTATTGTGGGCGGTTACCGGGGCAGGCAAAACTGAAATGCTCTTTAAGGGAATCAACTGGGGAATTGCCCATGGTAAGCGAATCGCAATCGCATCGCCCCGGATTGATGTTTGCATTGAGCTGTTTCCGAGAATTCAGGCTGCTTTTCAGAAAACACCAGTCATTTTACTTCATGGAAAGTCTGAGCAACCTTACAAATATAGCCAAATTGTAATTTGTACGACCCACCAACTATTACGATTTTACCATGCATTTGATATTTTAATTATTGATGAGGTGGATGTTTTCCCGTTTTCAGGTAACCCGATGCTTCATTTTGGCGTCAATAACGCAATTAAACCGAATGGGGCGATGCTTTACCTTACTGCGACCCCAGACCAGCACTTATTATCTCAGGTGAGGCGAAAACGGCTGTCGATCAGTTACCTGCCGATTCGTTACCATGGACATTTGCTACCGGAACCGACAATTATTAAGATTAAAAATTTGAGTCATCAAATAACTTTGAAATCACTAAATAAACGGATTCTGAAGATGATTGCCCAACTAATTTCCCAGAAGCAACGGTTTTTACTGTTTGTGCCGCACATAAAGGACCTAGCAGCCGTTAAATCAGCTATTCAACAAGCTCATATTCAAGCAAATTTTGATACGGTTTACTCTGCTGATCCAGATCGAATCGAAAAAGTAGCCGCAATGCGTAACCGGAGATTGGATTTTATTATTACTACAACCATTTTAGAACGGGGAGTGACCTTTCCTGGAACTGATGTTTTAGTCTTAAAAGCGGATGACGCGATTTTTTCGGCCGCGGCCCTTGTACAAATTGCTGGGAGGGTGGGCCGAAGTAGCGAGCGTCCTGATGGCCGGGTATTGTTTTATTGTGAAAGCCACTGTGCAACAGTTCGTTCCTGCCAACGCCAAATTAGACAGATGAATCAGCGGGCCTGGCGATTATGAAAGAATGCTTATTATGTCAGGTTCCAATGAGAGCGGAAGTTTCATTTGATGATATTATCTTATTTACGCGAGTTGAGCCGATGTTGATTTGCCAGGATTGTCAATCAGCATTTGAAAAACTGACAGGTCAAGCAACGTGTCGCCAGTGCGGCCGACGGTTAACTGTGGTGATGGAAAATCCCTGCTACGATTGTCAACGATGGCAACATCAAATTAGCTTTAACTTTCGAAATGTTGGTTTATATGAATACAACGCGGCAATGAAAGATTATATGAAACGGTATAAGTTTTTGGGCGATTATCGATTACGCTGGCTTTTTGCCAAGCAACTAGGTCAATTTGCACTTAAAACTAAACGGTTATTGGTGCCAATTCCAGTGACTGCTGATACAATGGCCGTTCGGGGATTCAATCAAGTAACTGGGCTACTTGAGCGGTGTCACTATATTGAAGTACTGAGGGCTGCCCAATTGACGAAAAATCGCCGGCAGTCCGAAAAGAATCGGGTAGACCGGCTGCGGTTATCACAACCGTTTGAGTTAGTTAAAGAGAAGGCCCATTTAATTGCCGGTAAAAAAGTTGCCCTTATTGACGATGTTTATACAACCGGTACCACAATCCGTTGTGCAGCAACCTTGTTATATCAGGCAGGAGCAGCTTCAGTAATTGGAATAACGCTCGCAAGGTGAAGAAATCCAGAGTCAATGATTGTTAAAAAGCGAACTTTCCATTATACTAAAGTTGTAGCCAATGATGAAAGTGATTTCATCATTGGACCATTAAGCCTTTAATGGTGAAGGGAGAGATTGTTATGCTAATGTTTAACATTCGTGGTGAAAATATTGAGGTGACTCAGGCGATTCGTGATTACGTAGAGAAACGAATCAGCAAACTGGAGAAATACTTCGAAAAGGACTTGAAGAATACGGCCCATGTTAACCTGAAGGTCTATTCAGATAAACAGGCTAAAGTCGAGGTAACTATTCCTTTGCCATACTTAACTTTGAGAGCTGAAGAGATGTCCAATGACTTGTACGCAAGTGTTGATTTGGTTACGGACAAACTTGAGCGTCAGATTCGTAAGTATAAGACCAAGGTTAACCGTAAGTCCCGTGAAAAGGGCTTCAAGAACCTTGAATTTGCACCTACACAAGAACAAGCAGATGCACAGTCGGATTCAGACAACGAATCGAAGTTCCAAGTTGTTCGTACAAAGCAATTAGCTTTAAAGCCAATGGACAATGAAGAAGCCATTCTTCAAATGGACATGTTAGGGCATGATTTCTTCATCTATGAAGATGCAGAAACATCAGGGATTAACATTGTTTATCGTCGTAATGATGGCCGTTATGGCTTGATTGAGACGGGTGAAGAATAAAGAGAGCGCGTAGAGAAGCGCTTTGATGCGTTTGTATAAGGGGACCCCACTTAAAATCCTGGTTTTGGGATTTTGAGTGGGGTCCCCTTATACAT
>NZ_AZEB01000027.1 GCF_001434135.1 Lentilactobacillus kisonensis DSM 19906 = JCM 15041
TTTCTAACTGGATCTAATCTTAGATTGTTTGAATTTCAAAAAATATCAGCGTGTTTATTCAGGGTTGTCGTGTAATATGTTTTCGGGATTTGGTGGCTTTTTGTGCGATGGAAACCGCTAGTCTTAGCAACAATATAAAGTGGTCGTTTTCGAGAAGCCTCAAAAATTCTGAAGAGGTAAGCTCCTATCATACCAAGTGCTGATAGAACAAGGCCGACCATCAAGAAAATTGCGAAAATGGCAAAGCGAATCGCATCAAGCTTTGTAAAAGTACAAAATATTAAGTAGCCAACGCTAAAAACGATCGAGAGAGATCCGAACCAGTTAGCGAATTGAAGTGGCAGTGAAGAAAATGAGGTTACGCCATCCATTGCTAGTTTGACCATCTTGGACAGTGGATACTTTGAGTAGCCAGTGATTCTCTCTTGGCGTTCATATGCAACATCTGTTTGCTTGAAGCCGACCCAACTAACCATCCCACGAACGAAAGGATCTGGCTCGTCCATTTGACTCAATTCACGAACCACTTGCCGATCTATTAAACGAAAGTCGCCTGTATCTAAGGGAATTTTAATACTGGTTATTTTTTCTAATGTTCGATAAAAGAGGGCGGCGGATCCCTTCTTAAACCAGCTTTCACCATTCCTTGATACCCGTTTACCATAGACCACTTGGTAACCCTCGTGCCATTTATTAACCATTTCAACAATTACTGAGGGCGGGTCTTGAAGGTCAGCATCCATTACCACCACCGCATCACCGGCTGCATAACGAATTCCAGCGGTAATGGCAAGTTGATGACCGAAGTTTCTAGAGAACTGGATCAGTTTAATATTTTGATGGTATTCTTGAGAGGTGGTAATTAGCCTAGCACTTTGATCAGAGGAGCCGTCATCTACAAAAATTAATTCAAAATTCTGGGACTGACTGATTGTAAATTTCTCGAGTACGTCAATTGTTTTCTCGATCCCTGCTTCCTCATTAAAAACCGGGAGCACAATTGAAATTAATTCATCTTTTTTATCCATTTGATAACCTCCTAGTAAAGTGAGTGGATCCAGGCGGTTAGAAACTGATGCATAAGTCTCCTTAGGCAGAAATTCTTGGTCTTGGAAATTTTAACCAGGGTGCTTACACTCAGATTCCTGTTTCGCCGATCTGTCCTATAGTGAATTATTTATAAATTGTTGATAGATCGTATAAGGTTCCAGATGTGTTCATTCCACCCATTCCAGTAGGACGTTGCGCCTTTGTTTGACTGGAAGCATTTGGGCGACTTGATTTTTTCTGGGTAATTGGTTTTTTCAAATGTTTATTTTTTTGACCAATTACTGGTTTCATGGTGCCTTTTTTACCAGCAGCAGGGGTAGTCCCTTGACCGCCAGGATTTGAAAATCGGTGATTCCCGAGGGCCTGTGAACTAGGTTGGCCTGTTAGCCGATTGCTGGTCTTGGTGCTTGATTCTTGATACAAGTTTGTTTTGACTTTAGTAGCATGTTTTTTAATCCAGTTAACAATTGCGGAGTTGCCAGATTTGCCAGAGTCATAATAGTATTTGAGTTGGCCTGTCCGTACTAGCTGTTTAAATTCCTTGAGGGTAATTGCTGGATCCGTTCCATTAAAGCCACCCATTGCCATCACTGCTTTGCCTGTTTTGATAATATATGGGGCGGCCGTAGTTGAATCACTAGTTGCAAACAGATATTTGGCAATCCCTTGGTTTTTCTTTAAGTAGCTAAGCATTTTTGAATTAACCTGACTATTGCCCATGCCACCACCCATGCCAGAGCCATTTTGATTAGAAGTTAATAAGGATGGCCCAGCGGTTGGGATCATAGCAGACTCTGCAGCAATTGTTGGGGTTAGCGACCACCAGGCTGGGGCAATTAGGATTGTTAACAGCCCACTGATTAACAATGGCTTTGTAATGGGGTGAGATGCTAAGCTGACGAGGCTAACTGAAATAATGATCGCCACACCTAGTATTATCCAGGTTAACCATGGGTAGTAAGCATGTACGTACCATGATTGCAAAGCTGCGGTCGCAACGATTGCGATTGGTAATAGATAAAATTGCCAGCTGCTTCGTCCCCTTTGATTGAATAATTGGCTGAGGGCGGTGACCCCAATTCCAAATAATGCCGCAATTGGGGGTGCCAACATGATTGTATAGTATGGGTGAAAGAAACTAGCGACACTAAAGAATCCATAGACTGGGACTAGCCAACTTGTCCAGAGAATTAATTGTTTTTGTTTATGGGTAAGGGAATACCACCTTTTCCTACGATCACGGTAAAATACCAAGCCACCAATCAGACCAATGATTGCAAATGGTAATAGCCAACTAATCTGCGGCCCTAACGATGATTGGAAAAGTCTAAACGGACCGATTGACCCAATATCAAATGCGCCGCCACCGATTCCGGCTTTTCCTGGTCCTCCCTTTTGGCGTTTGCCGCCAGGAATGGCGGGGATGTTTTTGTTGCCATTTTTAACGGACTTCATATTGGCTGGACGTTTCTGGCCCTTTGCGATGGTTGGCTGTCCCTTCTTGCTGTTCATACCACCGCCAAAAGTTCCGCCAGTTCCAGTTGTTTGGCCTAATAGCCGTTCAGTTCCGTTGTAACCAAACGCTAATTCCATCAATGAATTGGTTTGTGACCCCCCAATGTAGGGGCGATCTTTCGCTGACGTCATGTCCGTTGAAAGTGGCAATGCTAACGTGAAAATTAACAACGAGACGGTGGCAAAAGTTAATTTTTTGAGCTTTTGCTGCCACTTTTCGTTTGCTGTTAGCCAATAGAATAAATACATCGCTGGTAGAATCATGAATGCTTGGAGCATTTTGACGTTAAAGGCGATCCCAATCAAAGCAAAACTGGTGAGGAGTGGCAACCCTTTTTTACTCTTAACTGCCTTTTCCAGCAGGAATAACCCCAACAATAGGAAGAAGATTAGTGTTGCATCCATGTTATTTGTTCTTGAATCCGCAACCACAATGGGGGTTAAAGTCATTGCCAGCGCGGCTAAATGACCAGCTATTTTACCAAAGTAAGGCGCGACCAAGCGAAACATTAAGTAGACTGAGCCAACCCCGAATAAGACGGATGGTAAAACGACACTCCAGCCATGGAGACCAAAGATTTTAGCGCTGATTGCCATAAACCAAAGGGCAATAGGTGGTTTATCGACTGTAATATAGCCGGCAGGATCAAAGCTGCCATACCAAAAATTCTTGAAACTTTCAGTCATACTTTTAATTGCGGCGGTATAAAAAGCATTAGCTGACCCCGCTTTCCATATTTGCCAACCGTAAAGAAATAATGCGAGGATTAAAATGACTGTTAAAATCCAATCGAACTTAATGTGAGTTGCTTTGGGTCTAACTTTTGAGTCAATGTTCATTTTGTTGACTGGCATAATGATCGGCCTCCCTTAGTTGATTTGTACTGTTAAATACCCAAAATTTTGAAAGAAGAAAATTGATGGGCACGGTGATCATTAAGCTAAGCAAGGGAATTAAATGACTCGGAACCGTCAAGGAATGGCTGGCAAAGTGAGCAATTGCTATACTAATTAACCATGTCAACAAATAAGTTCCGTAATATTTAATAATGGTTTTCTTCAAGTTAGCATGAGCTTTGAATACCCATTGATTATTTAATGACAAGCCAATTAGAGAAGTGATCCCATAGCCAATTCCCATTGCAATGGTTGGCGTAGTTGGGCTTAGGAGCCCGATATAAATGATATAGGTTAAGCCAGTATTGAGCAGGCCGACCGTTGCAAACTTGATAAATTGTTTTGTGCTATTGATGATTTGCGCCTCCTTTATTTGATAATGTCCCGATTTTATCGAAATAAGCATAAGCTAAGCTTAAAATTTGGATTTCGCTAAAACTTTGTCTATTTTAGTTGACGAGGTTACAAAAACCATTTACTTTAAATACAGTAGATAAATGAGGAGGTACCAAAATGAAAGACCTTCATATTTTGATTGTTGAAGACGATGAAGAACTTGCTAAAAGCCTCCAGTTATTTCTTGGGGATGTTGCTCAAACAACCGTTTCCCACGATGGCTTTGAAGGCCAGATGTTGGGTCAAGAGGGGATTTATGATTTGGTTGTTTTGGACCTGATGCTTCCTCAAGTAAGTGGATATGATATTTTAAAGCACTGGCGAAATGAAGACCATCTGAGTATGCCAGTGTTAATTTTGACTGCTAAGGATACTCTTGATGATAAGGTTCATGGCTTCCAATTAGGGGCAGATGATTATCTGACAAAGCCATTTCATCGAGAAGAATTGTTGATGCGGGTCAAAGCACTACTTAAACGTAGCGGTCACCTTGGTAATGATAATCAACTTGCAATGGGGCCATTTAAGGTTAATTTGAGCAGCCGAATTGTAAGCGTTAATGACAAACAATTAGAATTAAACGGCAAAGAATTTGATTTATTAGTTTACTTCATTCAAAATCCCGATACGATTATTACTAAGGATCAGATATTTGATCGTTTATGGGGGTTTGAATCCGAAACAGCGATTTCAGTTGTCGAGGTTTATATGAGCAATTTACGAAAAAAACTAAAACAAACGTCGGGGCTTCAGCCGATTAAAACACTGCGAAATGTTGGTTATATGTTTGAAACGGAGGCATTGGATTGAAAAACGGCGACCCACAGCAAAAACAGCAGCTCTCATTATTTGTTAAGGAATTAGTTGGGTTTGCATTATTGTTCATGGTACTTGGACTTGTCGTTAATTTTTTCTTTCATCAGTCAATTTATAAAAATATTGATCATGGCCTCATTACCCAAAAGCAAGTTGTTTTAAATAATAAAAAGCAGCCAAGCTTCCGAACGGATAACGGTAGCGTAACGCCAAACGTTACGACACCAAATAATGGTGACACGCCTTTTAGAACGAATATTTTGGTGTTTAATAAACGAGGGCAAATCATTAACGCCCAGATGCTTGGTAACCGAATTTATAATTTGTTTATCAATACGCGGCTGGACCGAACACAGGTTAACAAGGTTCGAGAAGTCACCCTGATGTCGACTGATAATACGCTACATTATTTTCGGTCACTCCTAATCAAGGTTCCCAAGTCAAATACAAATCCAATGTATGCTGGGAACTATGTTTTAATATTAGAAAACATTGATACTGATTTACTCGCAATCAATAGTTTCAGGCGCTCGCTATTAATAACCTTGATTTTATTTTGGATCTTAGCGATTGGCATTGCCTATTACTTGTCTAGGTCCAGTATGAAACCAATTATGAAATCTTGGCAGCGCCAACGCCAGTTTAGTGCCAACGCCGCTCATGAATTGCGGACGCCGTTGACAGTCATTCAAAATCAGATGGAGTATATGCTTACCAAACCAAAAGAGCGGGTAGTTGATCAAGTAGATGCTATTTCGACATCACTCGACGAAGTCCGCCATCTTCAGACGTTAACAAATCGCTTATTAATGTTAGCGCGATCCGATGCTGGCAAGATTGAAATTAATCGTCAGCAAGTTGATTTAGTTCCGTGGTTTGATCAGATTTTAAAGCCATACACGGAAATTGCTGCAAGTCAACGAAAATCGCTGGCTGAATACCTTCAAGCAGCTGGAGCAGGTTGGTTTGACGCAGATTTAATTCGCCAGTTACTCATTATACTATTAGATAACGCCATTAAGTACACACCAGAAGGGGGAACGGTGACCGTTGGAACGAGCCGTGTTCGGGATAAATTAACGATTGAAGTTTCCGATACTGGTGCTGGAATTGCGGACGAAGATAAGAAACGGGTCTTTGACCGCTTTTACCGTTCTGACAAATCCAGAAACGCTAAAACTGGCGGTAATGGCCTCGGCCTGGCAATCGCAAACTGGATTGTGAGCCAGCATCATGGAACAATTATGGTTAAGGACAATCATCCCAAAGGTTCAGTGTTTGTCGTAACCATTAATATTCGAAATCAGGCTGGTGGCACCGATAAACCCAAAGTATCATAGTTTAAAATCAAAAACTCGTAAAATCAGTGGTTAGATCAACTGATTTTACGAGTTTTTGGCTTCGTTATAAATTCTGTTACACGCTTATAGAAAAGTGATTTTGTTACTTAGCCTGGGAGAGCCCGGGGAATAGATCATACAAATATTTGATTGGATCGGTAACGGTTAGTTTCTTCAAATAAACAACCTGAGTCACATTATCATAAGTTAGCATCAGTAACGCCTCACCATCTTCGTCTCGAACGACGTAATAGCGAATTCCCAATTGAATGGCGTGAAAGATCAGTTGTTGTGAAGTGGCTGAAAGTCTCCCCATGATGGGCAAAAGGGCTGGGGCATTAACCCGATCGTGCTGCCACTTTTTAGCAACTTCAGTTCCAAACGTCATCAGACTGTTGTCCTTGATGTGTGGTAAGAGCATTGCTGAGGCCGTCAATTCGGGATGCGTCATTACTTCGCTAAAATCGTCAAGTGCTTGGAGTTGTTCCGAATGGGCGTGAAGTGACTGAGCCATTTCTTTTAGCTCATCAAATATTTTGACGCCATCCGCCATTTTGAATGTTGGTTGATCCGGAGACTCCAACGCGACTTTATTGTTATCATCGAAAGCAGCCGTTAAATCTTGTTTAATAGTGGCGGGGTCAACCGGTGTCACCAACAGATACATCAGGAAAAATTTTAGGAAATACATAGCGTGCCGACTGATGCCGTTAGGAGTAAAGGGGGTGTTATCAATAATTCGTAACTCAAGGTAAGAGATCCCCTTTGTTCGATAGTCTTTTAGAGATTGTTGATCCCGAAGACGAACCGGTCCGTAGAATTCAGCGGTTGAATATAGGCGTTTATCGGCAATTGCGTTGGTAAGGGTATCAATATAGTTATTAAGGCTTGAATACATTGTGGCGTCAATCCGATCTTCAGGGTTGTTAACGTAGCCATAGAGACTACTACGGATACTACGGACGGGATGATCGACTAACGTGCTAATAACGTCATTCATGTAGCCCTTTTCGGCAATGGGGCTGGCACCAAAGAGATAGGTGATAAGCCATCGATGTAAAACGATGTTTTGAGCAAGCTGAAAGTATAACGCGTTTTTAAATTCAACTAACGATTTAAATTTGTCCTCATAGTGCGTGTAAAGTCGGTTGATTACAGGTTCTGGAATGCTGAAATTGAGGTGAACGCCGGTCACAAGTTTACGAGAAATGCCATACTTTTTGGTTAAATAATCTCGATATTCCTGATACTTTGGCCGGCCAAAATGAGTTTTGATGAAGTCAGTATCACCACTTATCAGAGCAGGGGGCATACTTAACGGCCAAATAAATTCGTCATCTTTGATTGAGCGGTGAAGGACTGTTTGTAGTATGTCCAGCTGATTTAAGACGCCACCAATAGTGGGATTGGGGTCAGTAATTAATTCACTCATCGATTCTGAAAAGTCGGATTGTAAGTAGGGATGATAGCTCCTAGATCCCAAATTTTGTGGATAAGGCTTTCGGCTTAAACGGCCTTCGTTATTAATTCGATGTTCTTCAACTTCCACGCCGACTAAGCTATGGTAAAGCTGCTCAGCAACGCCTTCTTCTTTTATGTAACGCAATAAATTTGTAAGCATCAGGAGTCCCCCAACCAGATTGATTTATTCATAATTATAACTAAAATTTCCTTAATTAACAGGATTGCCGCTCAATTCACTGAAAACTTCGTTATTTCGTAACTTTTTTCAAAATAGCCTGATCAGTTTACGTAATTAATAGTTGGAGGGTGATGAGATGTTGGTTGCAATGGCAAATAATAAACTAATAATGGCAAGTGCTGTGATGGGTGACGTAGGGCCGTTTATTTGCCCTTGCTGTCGGCTGCCGGTAATTTATAAACATGGTAACTATCGAATTCCTCATTTTAGCCATAAAGCCAAAGCAAACTGCTTTGGCTTTAGTGAAAACGAAAGTCAAAGCCACCTAAAGGGGAAGCTAACTTTTCAACGTCAGCTAACCGCAATTGGGTGTCATGTTGAGATCGAAGTCACGATGGCGGCAATTGAACAACGGGCTGATGTCTTCTTGCCAGATGATCGGGTTGTCTTAGAATATCAATGCAGTCCAATTTCATTTACGGAAATTCACCGGCGGACTGTTAACTATCACCAACTGGATAATGACGTTATTTGGATATTGGGCGACTATCACCGGGCGAAGGCGCTTCGCTCGGAAATGGTTGCTAAGTTCGCTAAATTTCAGGCCCAACTCGGCTTTTATATTATTTTCTATTCGGCCGTGAACGATCAGTTTTGGCTCTTTTATCAGTTGAAGGAAGTTGCAGGCAAGATTGAAAGGCAGACCCGGCAGTTCGAGACGTTGCCAAAGGTCCTGGATTTCATGAAGCACTATCGGCAACCAACTACTAAGAGCCAAATTCAGAATAAGGTATCACTACTGAACCAACTTCGGCGGATCCAGCAAAGCAATGTTTTACGGAATAATACCTACCGTGACATGGTAGCCGCATGTTACCAATCTGGTAAGCTCTTTGTCGGCTGTCCAATGGTTTGTCATGATAAATGGTGGATTGGGACGCCAGTCTTTAAACAGTCAATTCTTTGCTGGAAGGTTTGGATTGTCCTGGAACTTTTTGAACGGCGCCGAGGTAATGTGTCTAATCAACAGTTGAATCAGTTGTTTGTGGAGTCAGTGAATCTCTTTGGGAGGCAGATGGCTCAAGTTGATAATTATGCCCGCTTCTTTCAGATTGAATTTACGAATTTTATGATCGCATTACGTTCTAGTGGGTATATCCGGCATACGGTTGCCGGTATTAGGATTATTCGGCGGCCAGAATGGTTTGCCAGTTACGATCAAAAACGGGCCTTTATTCTGACGGGAAATCAGTGAGTGTGATAACCTTGGGGTATTGAATACTTGGAGGCGGATATTATGGCTAAAGCACAAGCATTACCACTTAGAAAGGATGTTCCGGTACCTTTAACCTGGGATTTAACGACGGTTTACAAAAATGATGATGCGTTTGAAACGGATTTTTCATTTATTCAAGATCAGATCAAAGTGATTTCGCAGTTAGCTGGAACCCTTGAAAACAGTGCAGATGCACTACTTAAAGCAACTGATCTTTACTTGGATTTAAATCGGAAGCTAGAAAAGGTGTACGTATACGCACAGTTGAAGAATGATCAGGATACGAGTGAAAATAAGTATCAGGCGATGTTTTCACGAGTAGAGGCACTAGCTGCAAAATTTGCGGCTGCTGTTTCATGGTTTGACCCGGAACTGTTGAAACTTACTGAAACGCAAATGAAGCAATATTATCAAACAGCGCCTAAACTCACCAATTATAAACGGCTATTTGATCAAACGTTTAAACAGCGTGGTCATATTTTGAGCAACGATGTTGAAGCAGTTTTAGCCGGGGCGGGGGATATCTTTTCCTCGGGTGAAAAAACGTTTGGTATTTTGGATAATACGGATTTGCCATTTCCAGTTGTGACTGATGATAACGGTAATCAGGTGCAGCTATCCCAAGGGGTGTACGGCATTTTATTGGAATCAACCAACCAAAAGGTCCGCAAGCAAGCGTTTCAAAAACTGTACGAAGTCTATGGTCAATTTCAGCATACCTTGGCTGCTACTTTAACGACAAACGTCAAGAATCATAATTTTAAAGCGACCGTTCGCAACTATCATAGTGCGTTGGAAGCGGCTTTAGCTGCTAATGAAGTGCCTACTAATGTTTACGAAAATCTAATTGAAGTTGTGAATAAGCATCTCGATTTGCTTCATCGTTACGTGGCGCTGCGAAAGCGAATTCTTAACCTGGATGAGTTGCATATGTATGATCTTTATACGTCGCTGATTGGTAAAAAGTCCCCGAAATACTCATTTGATCAGTCAAAAAAGATTGCCCTAGAGGCACTTCAGGTGATGGGGCCAGATTATGTCAATCATGTCAAAGAAGCCTTCGGTAACCGGTGGATTGACGTGGTTGAAAACCGCTATAAACGCAGTGGGGGTTACTCGTCTGGTACTTATGACACCAATCCATTTATTCTGTTAAATTGGAAGGACAATCTGGATAATTTATATACGTTGATCCATGAGACTGGCCACAGTATGCACAGTTACTATGCAACCCATAATCAGCCTTACCAGTATGGAGACTATTCAATCTTTGTCGCTGAAATTGCTTCAACAACCAATGAAAATATTTTGACCGATTATCTATTGGATAAATTCAAAGATGATACTGCAATGAAAAAGGTTATTTTGAATTATTATCTTGATGGCTTTAAGGGGACGGTATTCCGCCAGACTCAGTTTGCTGAATTTGAACAGTATATTCATGAGCAAGATGCTAAGGGACAACCACTTACTGCGGATTTCCTGGACAAGTATTACAAGCATTTGAATGCAAAGTATTATGGGGATGCTGTTATCTCAGATGATGAAATTGGCTTAGAATGGTCACGAATTCCCCATTTTTACTATAACTTTTACGTTTATCAGTACGCTACTGGATTTGCAGCAGCGTCAACATTGGCTGATGGCATTACGAGTGGTTCGGCTGACCACGTTGAAAAGTATCTTAATTTCCTAAAATCTGGCAGTTCGGACACCCCAACAAATGTGATGAAGAAGGCCGGCGTGGATATGACCAAGCCCGATTACCTTGAACATGCTTTTGAGATATTTGAGCGTCGCTTGAATGAATTTGAAAAATTAACTGAGACTGAGTCATAGTAGACGCAGGTAACTTCTTGGCAGGGATACTTTTCTCAGTTACTGGTTAACTAGTTATTCACACAAAAATCGTGTCACCACTCCCATGCGGAATAGTGACACGATTTTTAGTTAGGGATAGTGGCCCGTCCATTGTGGTGGACAGACCGTTCAACTACATTCTTCCCAGGTTAACAAATTGAACAACTGTCGAATTTGGATCAGTCGGTTTCGCCAATTCTTCAAAATGTTTAGCAGAACTAATGCTACGTGAACAGAAATTATACAAAGAATTGTAATCATAATCTTTAATTAAGAGACCATTACCATCAACAGCTGAATTGAATAGAACCGTGCTAGCTGGTGTTTTAACTGACATTTCATTAGCGACCCGCTGATCAGCCCGAAACATTTTTTTGGCTAGGTTGGAGCGACGATCTTCGCGAAACATATCACAATCTAAGCCATTTTTTTCCGCTAATTCTAAAACCAAATCATCACAATAATCTTCAGCGTTATCTAAAATCTCATGTTGCAGATCCATCAAAAAGTTTCTACCAAAACGCTTGCCCTGAAATGAGGCCGCTTTCGAGTCTAAAATCACTTTAAATGGGAGCTCATGATCGACAGCTTTTTCAGGCGTACAAGTGGCTAAATCATTGACAACCCTGATGTTTAACATTGTCAAAAATCTTACGGAAACGTTTGATTTAAGTTTTTGAGAAAGCTTGTTGATTACTTTTTCGGCGTCATAGCAATGTCGATTTAGCGGATCAATAAATAAATAAATTTCTAACACAATATTGCCCTCCAATGGTTTAATCGACAAATTAAGTAATATACTAATTAATCACTTAACTAAGAATAACAAATTTTACGGCAAAAACAACATATTTGCTCATAAAGAAATGGTCCCGTCTTTGGAAAGAGGGGTCAATATGGTAAAATGAACTTCGGTTTAATTTTTACTTGGATAAGGTGCTCGTTTGGGCATGATAGATTGGAAGTGTTAGCTTGGTTGAGAATTGGGATAATTTTTTAATACCTTACAAACAAGCTGTTGATGAATTAAAAGTAAAGCTACGCGGTATTCGCGCTCAGTTTTTAAAATTAGATGGTAGAAGCCCAATTGAGTTTGTGACTGGCCGGGTTAAACCCGTGGACAGCATTAAAGAAAAAATGGTTCGGCGGCATATCTCAGAGAACCGGCTTGAAGAAGATATGGAAGATATTGCCGGTTTGCGGATTATGTGTCAATTTGTTGAAGATATTTATCAAGTTGTTGATTTATTGAGAAAACGGACAGATATTAATATTCTTGAAGAACGCGATTATGTTCATAATAAGAAGCCCAGTGGTTACCGGTCATACCATATTATTTTTGAATACCCGGTTCAGATGCTGTCGGGTGAGAAAGTAATCTTAGCAGAGATTCAAGTGCGAACGCTCGCAATGAACTTCTGGGCAACAGTTGAACATTCACTTAATTATAAATATCAAGGAGAGTTCCCTGACGATCTCAAGGTGAGGTTGAAGCGTTCGGCTGAAGCTGCTTTTAAGCTTGATGAGGAAATGTCTGAGATTAGGGATGAACTTCAAGAAACTAATAATAAGTCAACAGGCAATAATTTGGGGAAATCATCAGATGAAAATAGCGATTTACAGTAATCTGGGGGAGTCGTCTAACAACGTGGCAACTGCCCTTAAGAAAGAAATTGATCATTCTAAACATTTGAGCGTTGACGGACTTAATCCCGAGATGGTCATTTCCGTTGGTGGGGATGGGACGCTCTTATCTGCATTTCATCACTATCAAGATATCAGTGATCAGATTCGGATGGTCGGCATTCATACCGGTCACCTAGGGTTTTATACTGATTGGCGGGACTACGAAGTGAGTGAACTTGTTGACAGTTTGGAACATGATAATGGTCAAAGCGTCACGTACCCGCTGTTAGATATCCGCGTTAATTACACTAGCGGTGGGTTTTCCGATCGGGGATTGGCACTCAATGAGTCAACCTTAAAGCAAATTAATGGAACGATGGTCGCCGATTTGTACATTAAAAATCAGCTTTTCGAAAGTTTTCGGGGAGATGGGCTGTGTGTATCAACGCCGAGTGGCTCAACCGCTTATAATAAATCCGTTGGTGGGGCGATTATTAACCCCTTGTTGAATGCTATTCAAGTTGCTGAAATTTCTTCGATTAATAACCGGGTATTCAGAACATTGGGGTCGCCGTTGATTATTGCTCCTGATGAATGGATTAAAGTTGTTTTAAAGTCATCTGGTCAAACCATCTTAACTTGTGATCATCAGGTAATTTCAACTGAGCCAATTGCGTCAATTGAATACCGAATTTCTAAGCGACGAATTGCTTTTGCCCAGTACCGCCATACGCAATTTTGGCGACGGGTAAGTAATTCATTCATTGGCAGGGCCACTTCTGATGACTGAATTTAGTTGGCAATATCAGGGAGACAGCCCGATTAAGGCACGGACGTTCATTATGGGATACGGTGTTACCCGAACGCTCCTTAAGAAGATTAAGTACCATGGCGGCCAGATTCGAGTTAATGGGCAGGCAGTTTTGGCAAATCGAATGGTGGATAGAGGCGACGTTGTAACGGTCGTGCTACCACCAGAGCCAGAAAACGACCACGTTGCGGTTTCAGCCGTGCCACTAAAGATTGTTCATGAAGATCCCAACTTTTTGATTGTGGATAAACCGGCTGGTGTCGCCTCTGTACCGTCACATAACTATGCACAAGACACGTTAGTTAATCGGGTGAAGGGTTACTATCAACGACAAGGCTATGCTAACCAGAAGATTCATATTGTTACTCGGTTGGATAAGGATACTAGCGGGCTAGTAATTTTTGCCAAACACCATTTTGCTCATTCCGTTTTGGATAAGCAGTTAAAAGACCGAACTATTCAAAAAACGTATTTAGCAATCACGTCTGGGCAGATTACTGCTGATCATTTTGAAATATATTTGCCGATTGGACGAGATGAAACATCGTTTGTTAAACGTCAAG
Source organism: Lentilactobacillus kisonensis DSM 19906 = JCM 15041 (assembly GCF_001434135.1). Taxonomy (GTDB): domain Bacteria; phylum Bacillota; class Bacilli; order Lactobacillales; family Lactobacillaceae; genus Lentilactobacillus; species Lentilactobacillus kisonensis. The sequence goes on from NZ_AZEB01000027.1 coordinate 13,793, forward strand.
TGACTAACTCTGGCAAGATGTCGATTACCGAGGGCTGGGTTGTACGGCGGCTACCACACCAAACGCTCGTCCGCTTACAGCTGCACACGGGACGGACCCACCAAATTCGCGTTCATCTGAGCGCGTTGGGGCATCCTTTAATTGGTGATTGGTTATATAATCCGACCAATCACTTGATGGCTCGTCAAGCACTACATTGTTACCACTTGGAATTTTATGATCCATTTAATCACCGACAAATTAGCTGTCATTCACCGTTGCCAGAGGATATGAAAACTTTCGTGGGAAATCAGTGGCTGCAGCCGTTTTAATTAGATAATTTAAAATTGAGCTTCCACCATGATTTTTGTCTAATCATGTGCTGGGGGCTCTTGGTTTGAACCCTGTGATATAATTAATAAGTCCTTGGAGGCATTTTTTCGTGAAAAAAATTGAAATTGGTAAACAATTTATAAGTAATCACCTTGATCTTTTTCGCTGCCCCATTTGTGATCAGCCGTTTGCTGAGATGACAGAATTCAGCTTGATATGCCCAAATGGCCATGGCTTTGATTTGTCTAAGAAAGGCACCTTATATTTTCTAACTCATAATTCGAATAATGAATATGATGCGGAAATGTTAAGTGCCCGCCATCAAATTCTGCAGGCGGGCTTGTTTGATCCAATTATCAAGGCGATTAGTGGACAACTTTCAGAGCAGCCCGAAACAATTTTAGATGTTGGCTGTGGGGAAGGGACACCACTTGCCAAACTTGAAAAATGCCGGCAAGATTTAGATGTTGCGGTGGGATTTGACATTTCTAAGGATGGCATCAATTTGGCAACTCAGCATGGGGCAAATGCCTTTTTCTGTGTGGCTGATTTGGCCCATCTTCCATTTAATGACCACGTATTTAGCACGGTTGTTGATTTGTTTTCACCTTCGGCATACAGTGAGTTTAATCGGGTCATCAAGCCGCACGGTAAGCTAATCAAAATCATTCCGAATAGCAATTACCTGCATGAGTTGCGGGCCCTTTTATTCGGAGATAACCAGCCAAATAGTTCTTACTCGAATCAAAGGGTTTATGATTTGTTCTTCGAGCATTACCCATCGGCAACGGTTAACAAGTTGTGTTATCAGTTCACGATTCCAACTGGTCTACAGCAGGCATTGATGCTCATGACCCCGCTTCACTGGGGGAAAAATCAAAATGAAGATGGGAAACGGTTGGTCGACGGTCTTACGTCCATTACGGTTGACGTTTCAATTTTAGTAAATCAATTCAATTAACTTTGGAGGAAAAAATGACGAATCATATTGTACTATTTGAACCACTGATGCCAGCAAATACGGGGAATATTGCTCGAACTTGTGCGGGCACCGACACGGTTTTAGATTTAATCGAACCACTTGGCTTCAGTATTGATGATAAGCATCTCAAACGAGCTGGATTAGACTATTGGAATAAGGTTCAAATTAATTATCACAAGAACTTACCCGAATTTTTAAAAACTGTAAAGGATCCCCAAAACCTATTCTTGGTTTCTAAATTTGCCAATCAGGATTACACTGATCCTGATTATTCAGATTCAACTCAGGATTATTATCTGCTGTTTGGTAAGGAGACGACTGGACTGCCAGAACCATTTATGCGTCAAAATCCAGAAAAGGCAATCCGAATTCCGCAAGATGACGATCATATTCGAGCATTGAACTTATCGAACACCTGCGCAATTGTGATCTATGAGGTTTTACGACAGCAGGGCTTTAATCAATTAGAGCGGACACACACGTATGAACATGATAAATTAAAGTGATTAGGTCACATTCTTAGGACAGCTCCTCTAGACAGAAACTTCCACATAAGCACCTTGGTCAAAAATTCCAAACCCAGGAATTTCCGCCCAAGGAGACTTATATTTCGACGGCCGTGAAACGCCTAGCCTACTCGGCAGTTTCTAACCGTCTGGATCCGCTCACTTTAATGAAAGGGGGAAATCAATGATGGCTTCGAAGCGGCCACGAAGAAAGACGACTCGAAAACCCCGGAAATCAACTAAAAAGAATCAAGGACTTTTAGCAAAATATTCCGTTAATATTGGTGGGGCAGTTGCGGCTGTTTTAGCCTTATTAGGATTATTTCACGCCGGAATCGTTGGTGTTTTGATCATCAATCTGGTTAGAATTTTGGTTGGCAGCTTGTACCCACTGGGATTGATTTTGATCATGATTGCTGGCTTATGGCTGGCGGGGTTTGCGAAATTGCCAAAGATCAAGTTGAGATACTGGTTGGGGACGGTTTTGCTTGTAGCTGGTATTTTAATTTGGCTCACGCTGATTGAGTATGTTCAGACCGCCCAACCCGTTGCATTTGTCAGCACTAATTGGGCAAAATTGGCTGATGATATGGCTTCTGCTAATACGACTTCTAATATCGGCGGCGGGATCTTAGCAACTTGCCTTTTTTATGGACTACATCTGCTTTTGGGGAAGATTGGGACTGGAATTATTGCCACGTTAATCGTGATAGCCGCAATATTTGTCCTGTTTGAGATTTCATTTAGTAAAATTTTTGTTGGGTTACATAAAGGGTTACTAGTTTGTAAGAATCTCGTGACTAACATTTCAACTAAACTGCATGCACGATCAGAGCAAAAGCAATCAGTACCAAGATCGACGACGGCAGCAACTCCCACTACGGCGAAAAAAGAAACCGAGGCCGTTTCACAAGAGGACCAAGCAAAATTCTCAACGTCGGCAATTACAATTTCTGGAATGCCGGTTAGCAAACATGCGGACACCGAGCCAGAACCTAAGCAGCCTAAAGCGCCCGTTAAGGAAGAAGCGGATGATCAAGGTGACGTTAATTTAGTCGATGTTCAGGAAGATGATTCATATAAGCTGCCCACTAAGAATTTATTGACCCAAATTCCACAAGGTGATCAGTCTAGTGAGCTTAAATCAATTGACCACAATGCCAAAGTGCTTCAAAAGACCTTGGATAGTTTTGGCGTTAAGGCAGAAATAAAGCATGTGAGCCTGGGCCCGTCGGTTACAAAATATGAACTTCATCCAGATATCGGCGTCAAGGTTAGCCGAATTGTGAATCTGTCAGACGATATTGCACTTGCGTTAGCCGCGAAGGATATCCGAATTGAAGCACCGATCCCTGGTAAATCGTTGATTGGAATCGAAGTGCCAAATAAGAAGATTGCGACGGTGTCATTTCGGGATGTGGTTGAACATCAACCAGATAACCACGGCCACATTCTTCAGGTTCCGCTTGGTAAGGATGTTAATGGTAACGTCATTACTGCTGATTTAACTAAGATGCCTCATTTGCTGATTGCTGGGTCGACTGGGAGTGGTAAATCAGTTGCGATTAACGGAATTATTACCAGTATTCTGCTAAATGCCAAACCTAGCCAGGTTAAACTCATGTTAATCGATCCCAAAAAGGTAGAGCTGGGTGTATACAACGGAATTCCACATTTGCTAAGCCCGGTAGTTTCAGAGCCTAAAAAAGCTGCCAGGGCATTGCAAAAGGTGGTGTCCGAAATGGAAAACCGCTACGAGTTGTTTGCTAAATTTGGGCAACGAAAGATTGGAACTTATAACGAATTTGTTGCTAAAAATAATCGGGAAAACGATGCTAAAATCCAACCAATGCCATACATCGTTGTCATTGTCGACGAGTTGGCCGATTTGATGATGACCGTTTCTAATGATGTTGAAGCGGCGATTATCCGGCTCGCACAAATGGGCCGGGCAGCTGGTATTCACATGATTTTAGCGACCCAGCGGCCATCAGTGGATGTCATTACTGGATTGATTAAGGCAAACGTCCCGTCTAGAATTGCCTTCGCTGTTTCGAGTGGGATCGATTCTCGAACAATTATCGATACGAACGGGGCTGAAAAGCTCTTAGGACGCGGTGATATGCTTTTTCTACCAATTGACTCTAATACGCCAATTCGAGTTCAGGGTGCGTTTATTCCTGATCAAGATGTTGCTAAAGTGGTGAAGTTCATCACGGACCAGCAATCGGCTGATTATGACGAGTCAATGATGGTTAGCGACGAAGAAATTAAGCAGGAGGATCAGGCCGATTCGGAAGACGAACTATTTCCGGATGCTTTGGATTTTGTGGTTGATCAGCAAAAAGCTAGTACATCGTTATTGCAGCGGCATTTTCGAATCGGCTACAACCGAGCGGCCCGCCTAATTGACGATTTGCAAAAGAGAGGTTACATAGGCCCACAGGATGGCTCGCGGCCTAGGCAAGTTTATAAAGAGAAGTGAGCGGAGCAAAGCGTTTAGGGATCGGAGTGTAAGTCTCCTTCAACAGAAATCCCCGGGCTTGGGATTTTTGTTGAAGGTGCTTACGCGCAGATCCCTGCTTTGTGCAGCTGTCCTATAAAGTAAGTGAGCGGCCAGAGTGCGGAACCAAGCGGTTAGAAAGCGGAGCCTAAGTTACTCCGTTCAGAAATCCCGGGTCTGGATTTTTGGACGGAGTGGCTTAGGTGCAGCTTTCTGCTTGGTGCAGCACGTTTACACTATGTTGCCAAGGTGCTAAGAAACCTAAAATCTGGTCTTTAGTTTTTGGTGCTGAAGGCTTAGGTTTAAGCTTCGGCTTGGCACAGAACGCTTTTGCAATGTTATAAAGAACAGAATTCTTAGGATTGGGAACCCTAATGGTGGTACCGATACGTCTCGGATATTGGAAGTATCTTCAGGCTAGATGCTTTTTACTGTACGGTATCGACATTCTTCGCCCAGTGCAGATTAGTCACCATTTCAAAATAAAAAACCGCGGGCAAATTAATTGCCTGCGGTTCCTAAGCGAGTTGCTTAAATAAAAGTCATGATCGCTGAAATAACCAGTGATCCGATTGTTGCAATGATCATAATCCAAACAAACACCAATGTTATTTTTTGAAATCGAGTTCTCTTTTTACGCGCCAATATTTGCACCACTTTCTCAATGTATTCCATAAACAGTTTAACTATCATTATGATTCAATGCAATACGTTTTGTCAAAGCCAGGAGGGTTGTTAATGCATTTATATCCGTGGATGACTGCTATAGGTACGTTCTTGCTCCAATTTCTTATTTTGATTCTTATTGCGGGATTTATTCAAGTTTTAAAGAAAAGCGCCATTTTTAAATCCCGGATTAAAATAAGCCCGTTGGATCTTTGGCCACCAGTATTGTTAATTTTTATTCATCAAATTAGTCGTAATAGCTTGGCAGAATCCTATATTCCAGAAGTTGTTATCGTCTGGCTGGGTGTTTGCTTAATTGTTTTGTTATGGAAGATTTTTAAGGATCGTGACTTAACTTACAAAAAGTTCTTTATCTTTTTTTGGCGATTTAGTGACCTACTTTTATTTTTATGTTGGGTCAGTGTCGCATTGTATGTCATCATTCAAAAATTTTGAATTTTGACTAAATTTTCTTGAATCATTTGCTGTCAACGGGGCTTTTTCTCGTTGGCAGCTTTTTTTGTTTAAAAAATGGGGAAGTTCTCCCCTTCGAATAAATCGCTGTTGTGACGGTGATTAGCGATTGTCAAAATTAAAATAAACAAACTATATGACATTCCTTTTACAAAAATTGAGGGCTTGTGGTTGATAGTGGGGAATTGTGGTAGAATGTGACTATAAGTTGAATTAAGGGGGATAAGTGTGTGTTCATGGGCGAATATCAACATAATATTGATGCCAAGGGACGCCTCATTATCCCCGCTAAATTCCGGCAAGAACTCGGTGATAAGTTTGTTGTTACCCGAGGGATGGATGGATGCCTATTTGGTTATCCAATGACTGAATGGGAGAAAATTCAGGATAAGATTGACAATCTGCCGATTAATAAAAAAGATGCTCGCTATTTCACCCGGTTTTTTTTCTCGGCTGCCATTGAATGTGAATTTGATAAACAGGGTCGAATCAACATTCCTAATGTATTAAGAGAATACGCAAAAATCGCCAAAAAATGCGTGGTTGTGGGTGTCTCTAACCGTTTTGAAATTTGGAGTGATGATCGCTGGAACGACTTTAGCGATGATGCTGAGAAGAACTTTAATGAAATTGCTGAGAATATGATTGATTTTTAACTTAGTTGAGACTGTAAGGGGGTGGCTTGATGCCAGAATTCGAACATGTAACCGTTTTATTGAATGAAGCAGTTAGGGGCTTGAATATTAATTCAGCCGGTACATATGTTGATGCAACGTTGGGTGGCGGCGGCCACTCCACAAAAATATTAGAGAAGCTTACGATGGGTCATCTTTATGCTTTTGACCAGGATGAAGAAGCGATTGACTATAATAAGCAACACCTGCAAAAATATTTAAAGGCGGGTAAGTTAACGCTCGTTCATGATAATTTTAGAAATTTAAAGATAGCCCTTCAGCAATATGGGATTAGTGACATTGACGGCATTGTTTATGACCTAGGGGTTTCTTCCCCGCAATTTGATGATGCAAGTCGTGGCTTTAGCTATCGGTTTAATGCACGATTAGACATGCGAATGGATCAAGATAATCCGGTTGATGCGTGGAAAGTTGTTAATGAATGGTCATATGAAAAGCTAGTTCGGATTTTCTATCGATACGGTGAAGAGCGGTTTTCAAAACAAATTGCCCGATTGATTGAAAAAAAGCGGGCGAGCCAGCCAATCAATACGACCGACGAATTAGTTGAAATCATTAAAGAGGCAATCCCCGCGGCTGCCCGTCGACATGGTGGTCATCCTGCTAAAAAAGTCTTTCAGGCAATTCGAATTGCGGTTAATGATGAATTGTCCGCGCTGGAAGATTCGTTGGAACAAGCCATTGACCTGCTTGCAGTCGGTGGTCGGATTAGTGTGATCACGTTCCAATCGTTAGAAGATCGGCTGGTTAAAACCATGTTTCGCGAAAAAACGTCACTACCAGAATTACCGCCTAATTTACCAATTATTCCTGAGGGGATTAAGCCAAAATATAAAAGCATTACTCGAAAACCAATTACTCCAACTGAGAGCGAACTCGCAGATAACCATCGCTCCCATAGTGCTAAGTTGCGAATAATTGAACGAATTAAAAAATAAATAAAAGGAAGAATACATAATTATGGCACAAAATAATTTAGCTCGTGATATTGCTGAACAACCGAAGACCTATGTTTCGTCACCTGAACAAGTTCCCACTGAAGTTACCGTTAAACGGGTTCGGGTTGCTAGCCGCCTACAGCTTTCTGCATTCGAAAAAGTATTGATTGTTTCTGGTAGTGCAATCTTAACTGTGTTAATGTTATTAGTTGTATCATCCAAGGTTGCTCTGTCAAACTCACAGCATCAACTACAGCACATTGATAATCAAATTGTCAACGTCCGAAATGATAACACTAATCTCAATCAACAGATTGGCGAACTTCAAAGCAGCAGCCGACTAGAAAAGGTTGCTAAGCAGAGTAATATGTCACTTAAAAATGCTAATATAAGGAATGTTACTAAATGAAAGATTCATCTGACCATTCTGCAGGTAAGGGGAAGGTTCTAAGAAACAGAAAGATTGTCGGAATGTGGCTTTTCTTTCTGTTTATTGGTATGTTCGCCCTTTTATCAACGCGGCTATTAGTCATTGCTGTCGGCAAAAACGTTAAGAACGTTAATCTAAACGATCAAGCACAAAAACTGTATACGCAGACGCAAACCCTGAAGGCCCGCCGGGGGACTATTTATGATGCGGACGGAAACGCCATCGCAGAAGATACAAGTACATATTCACTCTATGCCGTGTTGGATAAGGGGCAACGCGGTTTAAATAATAAGCCACTTTATGTGGTCAATAAGAGCAAAACCGCCCAGGCACTCTCAAAATATTTACCAATTTCTGAGAAAAAAGCTCTGAAAATTTTGTCACCGAAGGATAGTCAGCCGTTTCAAGTTGAGTTTGGCAGTGCTGGCACTAATATTTCATTAATTACCAAGAAGAAGCTTGAAGCTAAGCATCTTCCTGGAATTAATTTTGTGCAGCAACAAGCAAGGCTCTATCCAAACGGTGTCTTTTCGTCTAATCTGATTGGGGTTGCGACTTCGCAGAACGATAAAACAACCGGAGCTAACAACCTTGTTGGCCAAATGGGGATTGAAAAGGCCTTTGACAAAGAATTAGCCGGCAAAAACGGTTACAAAGATGCGCAGTACGATGCTTATGGCTATAAGCTGCCTGGCAGAGAACAAAAGGAAAAGCCCGTTAAGAATGGCGACAACATTTATACAACCATTGATTCACGGATTCAGACTTTACTTGAAAGTGAAATGAATTCGGTTGCCTCACAAGTTCATCCAGCAGGAATGAATGCCGTTTTAATGGATGCTAAAACAGGCCGGATTGTGGCTGCTTCTCAGCGGCCGACCTTTAATGCGTCAACACTTCAGGGAATTAATAAGGCTTGGACGAACACATTAACTGCTGACACCTATGAACCAGGGTCAACCATGAAGGTCTTTACACTATCGGCGGCAATTAATTCTGGTCATTTTAACGGTAACGACACCTATGAATCTGGGCGTTATGCCATTGATGGCAAGATTGTTCCTGATTGGGATCCTGCTGGTTGGGGCTATATTACCTATAATAAGGGATTCGCCCTTTCTAGTAACGTTGCCATGGCACACTTGGAGCAGCAAATGGGGCCCAAAACCTGGAAAAAGTATATTCAGCGGTTTGGTTTCTTGAAGACTACCAATTCAGGCCTGCCAGGGGAATTAGCTGGCCGCTTGCAATTTAATTACCCGATTGAACAAGCCGATACATCGTTTGGTCAGGGGATTGAAGTCACGACCATGCAGATGATGCAGGCATTAACGGCAGTTTCGAATAATGGTACAATGATGAAGCCGTACTTTATTTCCAAAGTAACTGATCCTAGCAATAAGAAAGTTCTTAAGAAGTATGGCAAGCAGGTGGTTGGTCACCCGATTAGCGCCCAAACGGCTAAGAAGGTCCGCCAGCACATGCAAGACGTTGTTTATAAGAGTTATGGGATTGGTCAGGATTATAAGATTAAAGGCTATCGAATCGCTGCTAAAACTGGGACGGCTCAGGTTAGTAACGGTGCTGGGGGGTATGCCTCTGGGGATGATAGTTATCTGTATTCCGTTGCTGGAATGGTTCCTGCAAACAATCCGCGCTATGTCATGTTCATTACGATGAAGCAGCCGCAACTCACGGGTACCAAAACTGCTACTCAATTACTAGCCGAAATCTTTAAGCCGGTAATTACGCGGGCACTGCAAAATTCGAATACTAAGCAGGCGCAGGTTAAGAAGACATTACCATCTGTGGTGTATAACACGTCAATTGAAGCGAAGCGAACACTAGCTGAGAAGGGATTTGACGTGGTCACGATTGGTAATGATGGGACTGTGGTCAAACAGTCGCCGACTGCAGGGGAACGTGTCAGTGAGCAGAAGCGGATCTTCATTATGACTAACAGTGGCTGGAAGATGCCTCGGATCATCGGCTGGTCTAAAGCTGATGTTCAGGAACTATGTAAAATGACCGGTATGAAGCTTGCTTCAACTGGCACTGGTTATGCGGATAGTCAAAGTATCAATTTCTCCAAATCAATTAATGGAAAAGAAACGTTAAAGGTCAATTTTGAATAGTTTAAGGATGGGTTAATGGGATAATGATTAATTGGGCAATACCTTTATTAAGTGGTTTTATCATTACGGCCGTATTTATGCCGAGTTTAATTAAATATTTTAGAAGTAAACACGAAGGCCAGATGATTAGAGAAGAGGGTCCCTCTTGGCATGAAAAAAAATCAGGGACACCTACGATGGGCGGCATTCTTTTTATTATCGCGGCCGTTGTTTCTGATTTGGTATTTGCCTGGATTCAACAGATGCTGACGCCGACACTTTTGATTTTGCTGTTTGTCTTAGTGGCTTATGGCCTGATTGGCATGTGGGACGATAGCATTAAGCTCTTTAAGCGACAAAATGAGGGACTTAAAGCTTGGCAAAAACTTTTAGCTCAGATTGTGGTTGCGGTTATTTTTTCGTTAGTGTATCTTCACGAAGGCTTTCCAATGGCCTTTAAGATCCCATTTGCGCATGATTGGAACGTGTCATATTGGTACATCATATTTATTATCTTTTGGTTGGTTGGCTTTTCCAATGCCGTCAATTTAACCGACGGATTAGATGGTTTGGTTTCTGGATTAGGAACCATTTCATTTGCGGCATATGGCATTATTGCCTTATTCCAGCATCAAACAGAAGTTGCTGTTTTCTGTTTCACGATCGTTGGTGGGCTGCTTGGCTTCTTCATCTTCAATCATAAGCCTGCCAAAATATTCATGGGTGATATGGGATCACTCGCACTGGGGGCAGCACTTGCCTGTGTCTCAATTCTGGTCCACCATGAATTTTCATTACTGGTGATTGGAATTATTTATGTTTGCGAAACGGCCAGCGTTATGATTCAGGTTGCATCTTTTAAACTTACTGGCAAGCGGGTGTTTAAGATGACACCTATCCATCATCACTTTGAGATGCTTGGATGGAGTGAATGGAAGATCGACGTCGTTTTTTGGTCGATCGCATTGGTCGCAGCTGCGGTAAGTATTATAACGATTGTTTAGGGTTGGGACAAAACAGCTGTTTTGTATCCAGCCTCTTTGACTATACTGAAATAACTTAAGATGAGGGTATTAACGATGAAATCAATAGATGACTATAAGAATAAAAAAGTATTAGTTTTGGGTGCCGGCAAAAGTGGCACGCATGCTGCGGAAACATTGCAAGAACTTGGGGCCACAGTTACATTGAGCGATGCCAAGCCAGCAGAAGATTTGCCTGAGGTTCAAGAACTTAATGACCGGGGAATCGAAACAATTACTGGCAAACAACCTGCAGATATTTTGGACCGCGGTTTTGATTTGATGGTTAAAAATCCAGGAATTCCATATGATAATCCGGTGGTTAACTCAGCGGTCAACCATCATCTGCCAATTATTACCGAAGTGGAGTTAGCTGCTCAGATAACCGATGCTGAAATTGTCGGTGTAACGGGGAGTAATGGTAAAACGACGACGGTGACAATGATCACGAAAATTCTCAACCAGGAACGCCAAAAGGGTCATGCATATGCGGCTGGGAACATTGGGATCTCCGCAACGGAGACGGCTAAAAAAGCAACCGCTGATGACACAATCGTAATGGAACTTTCAAGCTTTATGTTACTTGGTATTAAGAGCCTCCATCCACACGTTGCGGTGTTGACCAACATTTTCTCGAATCACTTGGATTATCATAAAACGCGGGAAAATTACGTTAACGCAAAAATGCGGATTACGATGAACCAAACCCCTGCTGATTATTTTGTTGTTAACTTTGATTCTGACGAATGGCGGCAATTGAGCAATCGTAGTCAGGCAAAAGTCGTACCGTTTGCCCGCACGAGTGAGATTGATCACGGGGCATATGAAAAGAACGGCAAGCTATATTACAATGATGAATTTATCATGAACGCTGACGACATTAAGGTCCCTGGCAAACAGAACGTTGAGAATGCCTTAGCAGCCATTGCAACCGCCAAGGCCTTAGGAAAGTCTAATTTAGCGATTACAAATGTTTTGGAAACCTTTACGGGTGTTCGGCACCGTTGCCAATTTGTCCTGGAAGCTGATGGCCGAAAGTTCTACAACGATTCCAAGGCCACTGATATCGAAGCAACCCAGATGGCACTTGAAGGTTTTGACAAACCAGTGGTCCTTCTTGCTGGTGGGCTTGACCGGGGCTATACGTTTGATAAAATGATTCCCCAATTCAAGCAGCATGTTAAGTCAGCTGTGTTGTTCGGGCAAACAGCAAACTTACTTGAAGAGTCATTGAAAAAAGCTGGGATTGACCAAATTCAAAAGGTTGCTAGCCTGGATGAAGCCGTTCCAGTTGCTTACGCGGACAGTGATGAAGGCGATATCATCCTTTTGTCTCCTGCCAACGCTAGCTGGGATCAATTTAAAAACTTTGAGGTTCGCGGCGACGAGTTTATTAAGGACGTTGAGAAATTGACGCATAAGCAGGAGGAAAATTGATGCGACTAATTATTTCGGGTGGTGGGACAGGTGGTCATATCTATCCCGCCCTGGCAATCATCGAAGATTTGCTGAAACAGGAGCCAGATTCAAAGGTGCTATACGTTGGCTCAAGGCGGGGACTTGAAAGTGACATCGTCCCCAAACAGGGAATTGACTTTGTTGAATTGGAAATTCAGGGATTCAAACGGTCACTTTCGCTTGAAAATTTTAAGACGGTTGCACTGTTCTTGAAAAGCGTTCATACCTCTAAGAAACTAATTAAGTCCTTTAATCCTGACGTGGTCATTGGAACTGGGGGGTATGTATCTGGCGCCGTTGTGTACGCAGCTGCAAAAGCACATATTCCCACGATTATTCATGAACAAAATAGTGCCGTTGGGTTAACTAACAAATTTTTGAGCCGTTACGTGGATAAAATTGCAATTGGGTTTCACGAAGCTGCTGATCAGTTTCCAAAGGAGAAAGTGGTTTTTGCCGGCAATCCAAGGGCACAGCAAGTTGCTAATATGCAGTCTGATTTTCAGTGGTCTGAATTTGGATTAAAGAATGATGTGCCAACTGTTCTAATCTTTGGTGGCAGCCAGGGCGCACCCGCAGTCAACAACGCGGTCATCGGGGCGATCAACGAATTTAATAAGCGCAGTTACCAAGTAGCGTTTGTGACTGGTCAAAAACGGTTTGATGCTGTTACTCAGCAACTCGATAAGGTTCGGATTAGTGATAATATTAAGATTTTGCCTTACATAAGTAATATGCCTAGGGTTTTGCCAAAGGTAGCGTTAATCGTTGGCCGATCGGGGGCTACCAGTATTGCAGAAATCACTGCATTAGGAATTCCAGCGGTGCTAATTCCAAGCCCATACGTCACCGCTGACCACCAAACCAAAAATACCATGAGTTTAGTTAACCGTGGTGCTGCCCTGATGATTAAACAAGATCAGTTAAATGGTCAAACTTTAGTTAAATCAGTTGATCAATTGATGCACGATGATAAAGAACGTGGGAAAATGTCAGTTAATTCAAAGAAATTAGGGGTTGTTGATTCAGCTGACCGCATTTTAGACTTGGCGAGGTCGCTTATTCGCCAATAAGTTTCCGGGGGTAGATAACTGTGGGCCAGAAAAATGATATTCCCGAATCTCGAAAGGGCTTTTTCCATGATTACCAGATTCGGAATTTGAAAAAAATGTCACCGTTAATTATATTAGCAGTTGTGGTTATAGCTTGGATGGCTTTCTTAGTTTCCCCATACAGTAAGGTGAAATCTGTCGCGGTTTCTGGCAACGAGATTGTCAGTGTAAAGCAAATCAAGCATTATTCTCCCGTCAAAAAGGGGACGTCGTTATTTTCAGTCTGGGGAAAACAGGAAAAGTTAGCAAAAGCCTTGAAGGATCGCAGTCAACGAATGCAATCCGTAACCTTAAAACTAGTTAATTTTAATCAAATTAAAATTAAGGTTGAAGAGTACCCGACAATCGGGTATCTTTATGTTCACAGAGGGTATGAACCAATTCTTCAAAGTGGTGTGATTATTAAAACAAAGGTGTTGAATCCAAGTGATGGGTTTCCGGTTTTGAAGAAGTTCCATAATCCAAAAAAGTTACAAAGAACGATTAAGCAGTATCGTAGAATTGACCCGCCAGTTCGAGCAGTGATTAATACAATTAGTTTTTCACCGACCAAGAGCAACCCAGACCGGATCTTTTTGCAAATGACTGACGGGAATAAAGTGTACGCTTCGATCAGCAGTTTTGGCGATAAAATGGATTACTATCCAAGTATTAATTCTAAGTTGAAAGTTAAGAGTATTATTAATATGGAAGTGGGGGCATATTCGTATCCAATTACTAAAAAGCAATCGGGCACGAATACGAATGTGGCGCAGGGTTATTAGTGTCAAATAATCTTTTTCCGTAGTTATGATTGTGTTAAACTTATGTTATTAGAAAATATTCTAGATGTGGAGGTTCCTTACATATATGGATAATTCGGGTTTATATGTGGGACTTGATATAGGAACTACCTCAATAAAGGTAATTGTTGCAGAAAAGGTTAAAGGGCAATTGAACGTTATTGGTGTGGGAAATCAGCCTTCAAACGGATTGAGTCGGGGTGTGATCGTGGATATCGATCAGGCTGCTGATGCAATTAGAAGTGCTGTAAATCAAGCTCAAGAAAAAGCAAGTGTTGAAATCAAGGACGTTATTGTGAGCGTTCCAGCTAATATGCTTAAGATTGAACCATGTAATGGGCTAATTACCCTTGATGATCAGTCGCGAGAAATTACTGAAGAAGACGTTAGAAACGTAGCGGCCTCTGCTTTGGGTACGAGTCTACCCACTGAACGGGAAGTTATTGACATCCAGCCAGAAGAGTTTATCGTGGATGGCTTTGATGGCATCAAGGATCCACGGGGAATGGTCGGCGTTCGCCTTGAAATGCGGGGAAAGCTTATCAGTGGTTCCAAGGGAATTATGCATAATTTACAAAAGGCAGTTGAAAAGGCCGGTTTAAATATCATGGCCACTGTTTTGACACCATTGGCTGAAAGCCATGAAATGCTCAATGATGGGGAGCAGGACTTTGGTACCATTATTGTTGATCTCGGTGGTGGTCAAACGACCGCTTCAGTGATTCATGACCATCAATTGAAATATGCGACCACTGACCCAGAAGGCGGTGCATACATTACAAAGGATATTTCAATTGTTTTAAACACCTCAATGACCAGTGCTGAAAAGATTAAGCGAGATTACGGTTACGCCGATTCGCTGCAGGCTTCGGCGGATAATGAATTCCCTGTTGATGTGGTCGGCCAGTCAGAGCCAACCTATATTGATGAACGGTATTTAGCCGAAATTATTGAAGCACGCCTTAGTCAAATATTTGATCGAATTAAGGATCGGCTAAATCAAATTCAAGCACTTGATTTACCAGGTGGAATTGTTTTAACTGGTGGTGTGGCTGCTCTTCCGGGAATTGCCGAATTAGCAGCTGACCAATTTAATACGAATGTCAGAGTCTATATTCCTGATCAAATGGGATTACGACATCCATCGTTTACAGCAGCCTTATCATTAGTATCGTATTTCGCTGATTTACCAGATGTTGATATGATTGTTAGATCTGCCGTTGGTGCTACGTTAACCAAGGTTCCCAAGCTAGCAAGTTCTCAGGACAGCCAAATTCCTGTGTCGGAGAAGTCAACTAAACCAAAACGACAAACACAGAAGAAAAAACGTGGTGAAGGAATCAAGAATTTCTTTAGCGATTTCTTTGATTAATTAAGCACTTTACGGAGGTAAAATAATTATGGAGTATTCACTAGATTCCACCGATAGTCACGGTGCAAACATTAAAGTGATTGGAGTTGGTGGCGGCGGAAGTAATGCCGTCAACACGATGATCAACGCAGACGTTAAGGGCGTTGAGTTCATTGTTGCCAATACCGATGTTCAGGCTTTGGCAACGTCCAAGGCCGAAACAAGAATTCAACTTGGCCCCAAATTAACCCGCGGATTAGGCGCAGGTTCTAACCCGGACGTTGGTGCTAAGGCAGCCGAGGAAAGTGAAGAAGCAATTACTGAGGCCCTTGAAGGTGCTGATATGGTTTTTGTCACTGCTGGAATGGGTGGTGGTACCGGTAATGGTGCTGCACCGATTGTGGCTAAAATCGCCAAGGACCAAGGTGCTTTAACGGTTGGAGTTGTGACAAAACCATTTAGTTTTGAAGGTCCCCGGCGGGTTAAGTATGCCGACCAGGGTGTTGCCCAACTTAAGGAAAACGTCGACACACTGATTGTGATTTCTAATAACCAATTACTTGAAATGGTTGATAAGAAGACGCCAATGATGGACGCCTTTAAGGAAGCTGATAACGTGCTTCGTCAGGGTGTTCAAGGAATCTCTGACTTGATTACCAGTCCTGGGTACGTTAACTTGGATTTTGCTGACGTTAAGACGACGATGCAAGACCAAGGATCAGCTTTGATGGGGGTTGGAACTGCTAATGGCGAAAACCGAACGGCTGAGGCCACCAAAAAAGCAATTTCGTCACCACTGTTGGAAGTTTCTATTGATGGGGCAGAGCAAGTATTGCTTAACATTACTGGTGGCCCTGACCTATCATTATTTGAGGCTCAAGATGCTTCTGATATCGTTTCTCAAGCTGCAACAAGTGACGTTAATATTATCTTTGGAACGTCAATTGATGAATCATTGGGTGATGAAGTTCGGGTAACGGTCATTGCCACTGGGATTGATAAAAAGCGTGCTGACCAAGACCGTCTTGCTTCGCGGAGGACTCGAACGGCGCGGCCCCAAACGACTGCCCGACCACATTCAGTTGATCGTAAGCAATCAAGTTCTGATAAGGGCGCTGCTAAGGGGACTTCTCAAAATGATCCGTTAGGTAATTGGGATATTCGTAAACAACCAGCCGCTGCTCGACCTTCAACTAATGACAGTGACGAGTTTAATGACGTTGAAAAGAAGGACTTTGATCCATTTCAACCTGATGTGAGTTCTGATGATTCACAACAAGACAAGAGTGATGACGCACAAGACGATATTCCACCATTCTTTAAACACCGTCGGCGGAACAAGTAGTTCTCTGTGACCGGTATTTATCAAATTGGTGAATACGAAAGGACACGACATGCCACAAAAATTTAATTTAGCTAATTTTTTCGGGATGGATACAGATGCTGACCAACCAAGTACAGATAATGAGAAGGCAACTGACAACGTGGTGCTGATGAATCGACAGAACATTGATCCTAGCAAGATTGTTGTCTTTGAACCGATTAATTACACGGACGTCGACACAATCGCCCAGAAGCTTTTGGAAGATAGTGCGGTTATCGTCAAGTTAAATAAACTTGACGTTAATTCAGCTGCTAGAATGGTTGACTTTTTGAACGGCGTTTTGTTTGCCATCCATGGGTCGATCAATCGGCTAGATAAAAATATTTTTCTGTGTTCACCAAAAAAATTTCAAGTAACGAAATAATTGACTTCACGTAAAGAATAAGGAGCGTTCGATTGCAAACTATTATTTTTTATACCGCTCAGATCATTAATCAACTGATCAGTGTTTATATGCTCGCAATTGTTGTGTATGCGCTAATGAGCTGGTTTCCCAATGCATACGGTACCGCAATTGGAAGGTTCTTGGCTCGAATTGTTGAACCCTTCGAGCGTTTGTTTAACTTTGCAACGATTGGCATGATCAGCTTAGCGCCGTTAGTTGCATTAGCGGTGCTAACCTTTGTTCAGTATGGGGTTACGTATGTTGGTAATTTGTTGATTACGATGAGTTCTCAGTAAAAGAGGAGGATTACCGTGGTGGATTCTAACGTTTCACAACACTATCGACCTGATGAATTACCATTTCTTGAGTCGATTGATAGCTTGAGCGGAAGAGTTGAAAATGAATATCGACCAATCCTTACCAATTTCTTAAATCCAAGGCAGCTATATATCCTTGAAACAATTGTTAATCGTTATGACGGGATTACGTTTAAAACATTTGGTGGTTTTCCAGAAGCTGAGATGAAACGTGCGATTGCCTTTCCCTCTTACTTCGAGCCTAAAAATGATGATTTTAACATTACCGCATTTCAGATTGACTATCCAAGTAAATTTGCGACATTGTCACATGGTCAGATTCTGGGTTCAATAATGGGCGCTGGAATTGACCGTGACGTGATTGGCGATATTATCACGGACGGGCCTAATTGGCAATTTATGTGTGAATCCGAAATGGCTGATTATGTTCGGGCACAAGTTGATAAAGTCGGTAAAATCAAGGTTAAGTTGAAGCCAATTGAGCCAGATCAGATTATCCATCCAGTTGATGAAAGTGAAGCGGTGACAACCACTGTTTCTTCGCTACGGGTAGATACACTTATTAGTGAAGGCTTTCATATCTCCAGACACCATGCCAAGGAGCTGGTAGATGGTGGAATGGTTCGAATTAATTGGGTTGACTCTGAACGACCAGATTTAGAATTATCAATTCAAGATATTGTTTCTGTACGTGGATTTGGTCGGATTGTTATCAAGGATATATTAGGGGTTACCAAAAAAGAGAAGATCCGAATTGTGATTAATATTTACAATCGGAATAAATAGGAGGGATCGATTCACCATGGTACTAAGTCCACAGGATATTCATAATAAAGAGTTTTCGACCAAATTGAGAGGTTATAACATTGATGAAGTTAATGATTTTTTAGACAAAATCATTAAGGATTACCAAATCGTTCTTCAAGAAAACAAAGATTTATCTTCTAAACTTGACGAATCAAATGATAAGCTTTCGTATTTTAATGATCTAAAGGATTCACTGAACCAATCTATTTTAGTGGCGCAAGAGGCTGCTGATAAAGTTAAGACTAACTCGAAAAAAGAAGCCGAAATCACTAACCGGGAAGCTCAAAAGAAAGCTGACGATATTTTAAACGCGGCTAACGAGAAGGGTAACAATATCTTAGAGGAAGCTTCTAAACGGGCTAAGAAATTGGCAATTGAAACTGATGACTTAAGAAAGAATACCCGGGTATTCCGTCAACGACTGCAAGTCATGTTGGAAAGCCAATTGGAAGTAATCAAGGGATCGGATTGGGATCACTTGGTTGAAGAGACGCCAACAACGACTTACGAAGATATCGAAAAAGTTGTGGGCAGTCTTGACAATACAGCGAACACAGGGGTAGAATCAGGAACCAAACAGAATAATGATGCTGACTTGGTGGCTGATGCAACGACAACGGATGATTTAGATAAGACCGTTGTTTATTACCCCGATGATGCAAAGTAAATAATTGAATCGATTAGAGACCAGAAAGTGATTGATCGACACATCAGCGAGCTAAAAATGGTGAGAGTTTAGCAGTCAACGACCAATCAACTGATCACCTCTAGTACATAAGTCGATTGCTTTTAGAGAGAATTGTGAAATTCTAAAATTGGGTGGTACCACGAAAAGTCTTCGTCCCTTGTGACGGGGGCTTTTTTTGTAGAGTGCGAGAACGAGCGGTTAACAATCAGAACATAATGCGCCTGCCATGAAAATCCTGGTTTTGGATTTTGATGGCAGGTG
>NZ_AZEB01000028.1 GCF_001434135.1 Lentilactobacillus kisonensis DSM 19906 = JCM 15041
TTGAGATGACTTTAGCTGGGTTCGCCTTTTGCAAATCGGTTAAGCCTTGCGCACTCAGCTTAATGTCATAGCTACCAACATTTTGACTATTAATCCCTGATATATCGAAATCAGCCGCGGTCCAGCCAGCCGTTGGTGCCACCACACCGTTAGCGAGCTTGACGTCAAAAGTAGTTGGATCGGTGCTGGCATCACCATCGTACTGTTTGGTTTTTGGTTGTAATTGAATCGAATTCTTATCAACCGGTGTCTGCGTATAGGTCACTGTAAAGACTTGCGTCGCCGCCGTCGCATCTGACTTCAAATCGAAGGTTGGGTTAGCGGCCAACGCTTCCACCAAGGTGTCGTAATCCTTGCCATCGGGGCCAGTCACATGATAGACGCCACCGTTAGCGGCTAAATCTGTGTCTGAATACTTAAAGGTAATCTTATCGGTCCCAGTAGCAGTCTTGTCACCCGTATTAGCGGTAGTATTACCTAACGCCGTATCGGTTAACTCACCATCCGGGCGGCCTTTGGTTGTCAACGTCGCCTTATCAATTTGGAAATGGTTGACTAACGTTGATGATCCGTCCAGTTTAATTGTGGTATCCCCATCAGTCGTGGTGAAGACGTACCCCGGAATGGTTGGCACGTTGTTTAAAATCTTGGAACCCGCGACGCCGACTGGTGGCGTGGCGATGCCATCATCCGAATACCCCCCATTGGAACCAGGGAAACCATTGATGACATTGCCATCTTGGTCAACGTTCTTAATGTGGGCGGTGGTCGTAAAGGAATCAATAATCTGGCCATTGACGTTGTTTAAACCATCCACTCGGAACGCCGTTGGGATCGTGACCTGCTTGCCACGATCGTTAGCGCTGTCGGGATCTTTAACGGGTAAAATAACGTCAGCCATATCCATGGAAGCTAATTTCGGAATTGACGTGACAATACCGATAATCTTGGACCAAGCTCCAGCATCTTCGACTTGTTTGGCCGTCATTAAATCATCACTGGTGGTTGTACTAGTTCCATCCGCTGAATTAAAGAAGTACTGATGATTATTAACCGTCACGGACTTGCCATCGGCTGATAATGTGACCCTTCCGGTTGAATACAAGGTAGTTGTCGATCCCAGCGTACTCTTGCCTTCAGTAGCCTTACCGGTCAGTTGTAAAGCAAACTTGCCCGGAGTATCCCCGTCGTTTTTGGTGACTTCGGTTGGCAAATTAAGTACCCCGCCCACATTGGTCGCAATATTCGCCGTGTTGTTGGCCAACCGCAAGCGAATCGATTGGGCGTCATTCTTCATGGGGTTATTAACACCATTGGCACTGTAATTGGAGCCAAAACTTTGATTATCTTGAATAGCACCACTAAGGATCATTGATTGAGGAGCGCTAATCAATAACAAGTCCCCAAAATTACTTCCTAAAGTAGCACCAAGACCATTACTTCCCCAGCCATTAAAAGAACTAAGCCCAGATACTTTAGTCGTATTTCCTTCAGAGTCCGTTAAAGTAGTAAATAGGTTTTGAGCATTGCCTTGGTTGAATAAACTACTAAATGAATTTCCATTACTATCAGTATCGTTACCGGCAAGCATCACAACACTGGTTGACTCACCATCTTTGCCACCTTTAGTTGCGGAGGGAACATCATACGATATGCCATTATAGATATCTGTGACTGATTCAGTATTTTGAAATGATTGTAAATCAGTTATCGCATCTGCATTAACCTGAAATTGCATACTTAAAGCCATACTGCTAGGATTCCATTCAATCCCTGTACCAGTGTAGTCAATTTTGTAGACTAACTGTCCATCAGCATTTGTAAGTTTAGTAACCTTTGGTGTCGAAGTAATCCCATTCCATCCGGCACCTTTTTGAGTAAATATTTGTCCATTAGCTTGAGGAACAATTTGTGTTTGTTTTGGTACTGTTACATAAAATACTGGATCTTTTTTTGTTAACCCCACGCCATTATATCCTGGCATATCGTTCCCGTCTTTTGCAGAGGGGTTATTTACGACAGTAGGGTCATAATTAGTATTTGGTTGATTATTAACAAAGAATCCATTTGCGTTCAGATTGGGGTTGGTATATGCTGCTTTGGTTCCATCTCCAATCAAAACGTTAAACTGTTGAGATGGATTCAGTGGCGCTGTGTTATTAGGCGTCACATCCAAAGAAATTGGTGCTGATGCAAGTGCAGTGGCAGACTGAGTAATAGAATCTACAACTTTTCCAGTATCATTATCCGTTGTTGTTAAAACAAACGGTACTTTAGATTGATCTGCTACTCCGTCCTTAACATAACCTAATGTCGAAAATGAAGTAGCTTGAACATCGTTCTCGGTTGGTAGTGCATTGTCCAACTCACCGCCAGCATTCCTTTTTGAATACAACATATCTCCAGGATTCAGCGTGAAATTAGGCGTAATGTCATAACTCTTTACTGAAGCACCCACTGGTAAATTAAACATTGTTGTTGTATTGACCGAACCTGTTTGAGGAAGTGTTGAGAGCGTTGTTCCTTCCTTTACATCTTTAAATTCTTTTGATGTCCCATCCGTAAAGTTTATCTTGACATCATAACTATCACCAGAAGCCCATGATCTGTATGCTTTAGTTAACAGTGGGATATACAATCCGGTTGATTCAACACTATCAGGAAGTGCCATTTCCATGGTTGCATTTAAAGGCTGAGTGCCAGTTACAGTTATTCCAAAATTATTTAAAACATTTGATAATTTATTTCCAATAACCAGCTTACTTTGATTATTAGCAAGATAGACAGTACTTACAACAGCCTTCGTGCCTGTATCGGCCACAGTTTCATTCAACTTATTACTTGTACCATCAAATGTAATCATTCCATTTAATGACGATGTCTTTGCGGTTAACTTACTTTCCGCACCATTATCAAGTGCAATTGGAGCAGTAACAATGCCAAAGTTCTTCGAGTAAGTAGCCTTTCCAATATCAAAGGTTTGTGTTCCATTAGCAGTTGACTCCCCATATGATCCAATAAAGAATAAGGATTGGTTTGAATTAAAACTAGCACCATCTTTAGTTGAAAAAACAATAGGCGTCCCCACTCCACCTGGCTGTGCAACTTGGACGGACGCCGAGTTAAGTCCAGAATAGTGTGCTATATATCGTTGTGTTTTTTCTGCATTAAGAGCAAATGTTGAAGGAACATTCACAGAAATATTGACATCATTAAAATTTGACTGTAAGGATAGCCCATTCCCACTTTGAACAGCAGTTAAGGAGTAAGTGTAATCAACGTTTTTAATCTTTGGCTGTGCACTATCCGTTACCATTTCACCTAAATTTAAACTTGCAAGCTTGGTACTATTTTGAATTGTAATGCTGGTCACTTGGTCATCAAGATTAGTCCCCCCATACGAAAATGGGAGTAACGTTTGATCTGCCACAGAACCAGTAGGCCCACCTATCGCACCTGTTGCTGAAGTAGAATTTCCCATTTCAGCCTCAGACGGATAAGCGTAATTAGCAAACCCCAATAAATTTAAGTTAATTGTTTGCGACGATGTTTCACCGTCAGAATTTACGGTCCAAGTATACGTAGTAGAACCATCTTTATTTCCAGTGGTAACGGGGTTCCCGGTAGCTTGATTTTGAACAAGGTATCCTTCGCCTCCCCGTAAAGATGCTGGAAGCGTAACGTGGAATGTATCTCCCTTATTCCCAGTATAAGTAAATTTTACTGAAACATTTTGATAGTATGAGCTTTGGTGATCCAAAACGAAAGTTGCTGAACCATCTGAATTTACTTTTACCATTGGTGTGCCGTCTGGCCAATTAGAATTTGAAAACGTCAAACTAGCCGCCTGCGCTGGATCCACAATCTGCCGGAAACTCCCGGTCAACCCCTGCTTATGGATGGTTTTCAACACTTGATTGTAGTTGTGAGCATTGCTGGCCGTGATAATCAGATCACCATAGTCATCCACTCGGGCCGAAGTGCCATTGGGAACGCTAACCTGATTGTAAGCCGCTTTAGCATTAGCGACCACGTGCGCTTTCACGCCCTTTTTATCGGCCGCGACCAAGGCCGTCGCTTGATTCAAATTATCATGCATATCAGCCACCAACGCCAAGGCGGCATTCAGCTTGGTGGTGGCTTGCTTTTTATTCTTCACCGCAATCTTCTGGGCGGCTTTGACCGCCTTTAAAACTTTCGCTTGTTGGGCTTTTTGGTGCGTACTAATAGCGGTCAAGGCATCGTCTTGCGGAATATTATCGTTAGACTTCGCTTTGGCCGTTTTTTGGCCTTTGGCAACCTGCTTTTGGGTCGCTTTCATGACCTGGTTAGCCCGCTGGACGATCTTCTGAGCGGATTGCTTGTTATATTTAGTTAGTTTCTTATAGGTAGTTTTCTTAACTTTTAATTCATTATGAGCGTGTTGATTAACCTTAATAGCTTTGGCAGTTGACTGGGTCGAGGCATTAGTGGCACTGGGGGTATTTTGCGCCGACTGGTCCGCTGTTTGGGCTGGTGCGCTACTGGTAGTATCGTTGGCAGCACTAGTTGCGACTGACGAATTGGCCGTTGCAGCATCTGAACTAGCCGCCGAAGTGCTTTGACCATTAGCGGTCGTTTGACCGTTATTTGCACTTTGGCTAGCAGCGCTTGTGCTTGCTACAACAGGGTTTTCAGTAGTTGAGGCATTCTGCCCCCCCCCCGCATTTTCAGCGGTGGTGGTGTTATCACTACTATAAGTAGCAGTGGTGTCCGCGTGAACGGGGTGAGACGTCAACATGGTGTATGACAAACCAGTGGTGAACATCGAAATGCCGGCCACTAACCACAGTTTTCCCTTCTTATAGAGTTTGTAGTGTTCCTGTTTCTCTAAGCTATCCTGATACAATCTTGTATTATATTGATACCGATTCATATGAATATACCCCCTAGTTTTAATTAGATCAATTAGGTGTCTGCTCAACGCAGTGAACCCCAGCTTCAGTGACACCCCTTAACTTCATAACCGCTATTGATCAAACGATCAACAACCATCGAACCTCGATCAACGTTATCTAAATGATGACGCCTTCATTCGCTGGTTACTCACGGTTATTAATTTACACTTATTATTCTAATGGAACCCTTATATATATCTATATGTATTTATTCTGTTTTGTCCGCGCTTTTTTGAGAAACAAAAAAATATAGAATGGTACGTGCTTTTTTTGTATTGATTACCAGTTAAAGCCTTGGTGTCATTGACTACCGACGGCGATGGCATCGCGATTAGCTTACATTCTAAGCGGTATCCGTGCAATTAATATCAACCATTACACTAAGATTTTTTGCTTGTAAGTTGATATTTTTTTGTATTTTTCCCACTAAAGTTCAATCTACAGACATCATTAAAAACCGCTGGCTGAGAAAGCACGGCGGTTTTTAGTATAGAAAATGATATTTATTTGGCAAATTACAAATCTGTGTAATCTAACATGCCGGAGTCTACAGGAAAGCATCTCTAAAATAAAATTTCTGGTTTCTTGGTAGTTTGGTGCTAAAAGGTACCCTAAACTAAAACCCGAAACACACTTTGTCGCATTGTTACTAAGATTACTCACTATGGCGTTAGCCGCCTGCCCATCTCATCAATGTGG
This sequence comes from Lentilactobacillus kisonensis DSM 19906 = JCM 15041, assembly GCF_001434135.1. Lineage (GTDB taxonomy): Bacteria > Bacillota > Bacilli > Lactobacillales > Lactobacillaceae > Lentilactobacillus > Lentilactobacillus kisonensis. The sequence continues at coordinate 5,637 of NZ_AZEB01000028.1, forward strand.
CGGCGAACCACCTGCTCCTTGCTTCGCATTGCCATTGTCGCCGAATGAATGATGCTATTTCCGCGGCTGACCTTCGTATAGAGTGGTGCTGGGAAGTAGAGAATTCTATGCGATGCCGCAATATAATCGGCGGTAAACAACAAATCTTCTGCCAAGTCCAGGGTTTCATCAAAACGAATCTTATTTTCACGAATCACGGATAGCCGAAAGCCCTTATTCCACGTGTAGCCGCCAATTTCAGCACCCCGATAATTAATCGAATCAAAGGCTTCTTGTTTTGAAACTTGCTGAAATTCCGTTGCGGACGACCGGCCACCACCACGCCATCCCCAAGCATACCCAACCGCGTCCATATCGACAGTTGGATCCTTCAAGCCATCAACGATCACTTCAAGGTAATTCGAAGCCAGCAAATCATCGCCGTCAACAAACACAATAATATCACCCTTCGCATTATCAATCGCAAAGTTGCGGGCTTTTGACACCCCCTCATGTTTCTCATAATAATGAGCCCGAATGCGATCATCCTTTTGGGCAGCTTCACGGATGGTCCCAGCGGTGCTATCAGTCGAAGCGTCATCAACCAGGATGATTTCAAAATTTTGATACGTCTGTTCAAAAATACTTTGCAACGTCTTCTGTAGATAGGTCCCCAGATTATAAGCAGGAATCGAAATCGTTACTAACGGAGAATTTGTCATCGTAAACGCCTCCACTTGTTTTCGGTCAGTGTAAGCGGATATTGGAAATTGAGCAAGGATTTGCATTGGCTGACTCACTAAGTTAGATGCCGGCTCAATAAGAGGACATCAATTACCAAAACACATGAATATTCCAATATAAATTCAACTTTCAAAAAATAGGCAGTTAATATCAAAGAGCCACCAAGTCAAAACCTAGAAATATCCTAGATTTTGACTTGATGACTCTTGATATGAAGCACTAACTCATTATTCTATATGCTATTCATGTTCTGCATGGCTCTTAGACTTGGCATTATTTTGACCGTAGTAGGCGTTCTTGCCATGCTTACGGTAGTAATGTTTGTCCAAGAGATATTGTGGGACGTGGGTTTCATCACGCGTCAATTGCAATGTGTGATAACTAATTTCAGCTGATACTTCAAGCACCTTAGCGTTATAGACCGCTTTATCAGCAGTTGGACCCCATGCAAATGGACCGTGTTGGCTAACTAAAACTGCAGGAACAGCATCTGGATCAATTCCACGACGTTCGAATTCGTCAACGATCACTTTACCGGTGTTCAACTCATAGGCTTCTTCGATTTGCTTTTTCGTCAAGGCTGGGGCACATGGCACATCACCATAGAATGTATCGGCATGAGTCGTGCTGGTAGCTGGAATATCCATCTTAGCTGCGGCAAATGAAACAGCCCAAGGTGAATGGGTATGAACAATGCCACCAATGGTTGGAAAATGATTATAGAGATAAGTATGGGTTGGCGTATCACTTGATGGGTTCAACTCCCCTTCAACGACTTTACCATCCAGGTCAACCACGACCATATCTGAAGGCTTCATATCTTCGTAAGGAACCCCTGATGGCTTGATTACGAATAGTCCTTTATCACGGTCAATGGCAGAAACGTTGCCCCAAGTGAACGTAACTAAGTCAAGCTTTGGGAGCTTCATGTTTGCTTCGTAAACTTCTTGTTTGAGATCTTCTAGCATTTTAATTTATCACCTTTCAATTTTGGTTAACTGAGTTTTGTGCGGGATGAAACTTTGGGTTTAATTTGGGTGGGAAATTTGGCTCGGTTACTTTTCTTACATGGCGCACAAAGTTTGTATTTGGGCGTCATAACCAAATTTTTCTTTTTACACTGAGTAGGACCGCTCCGCAAAGGCTCTTTCCATAAATTAGCGATGTCTTGATCTACAGAGTAGTAAAAAGAACAACCGGTTTGATATATTCCTGATCAGCGGTTTGAAAAGCAAGCAATTATTATTGAGTGAAGCATCAATAATCGCTGAATCATGGAAAGAGCCTCCGCAAAGCAGAAAGCTGCCCCTAAGTCACTTCCGACTTAAAGCCACGCCTAGGACAGTTCCTTTTCAACATAGCGGAAACGTGCTCCACCAAGCAGAGACTTGCACCTAAGCCTTCTCCACCAAAAATCCAGGCCCAGGATTTCTGCTGGAGAAAACTTAGGCTCCAGTCTCTAACCGCTTGGTTCCGCACTCTACTTCATTTTCATCGACTTAACCGCTTGTTCTTCAACCGGTAAAGCTGCCTTATAGTTATCAATAAACTTATCGTAGCCTTGAACGCTAGCTGGTTCTGGGTACAGCGTTGCCGTGGTTGAATCCTTGAATACTCGGTTCTCAAGATAGTCTTCCAGTGCCTCGTCCTTCTTGCGGTTGACACAATAAAGGGCAAGAACTGCCATTCCCCATGGACCACCTTCACCGGCATTTTCCATTACTGAAATTGGCGTGTTCAACGCATCAGCCAATACCTGTTGGGCAACGACTGGTGTCTTGAAGATGCCCCCTTGAGCAACTAATACGCTGGTTTTAATGTGTTCTTCTCGAAGTAAAATATCCATGCCAATTTTAAGTGGTGCAAAGGCAGAATAAATCTGTTCCTTAATGAAATTAGCTAAGGTTAATTTACTATCAGGTTTCCGAACGAACAATGGTCGGCCTTCTGGCATTCTAGTGATGTTTTCACCAGAAAGATAGGCAAAGTTGACCAAACCACCGGCATCTTGGTCACCCTTAACGGATTCTGCAAATAAAGTACCATATAAGTCGTCTGGCTTAAGCTGTAATCCCAATGCCTTAGCGAATTCACCAAACAGGCCAACCCAAGCATTGATGTCAGAAGAGCTATTGTTCGTGTGTACCATCGCAACTGGCGCACCATCCGGTGTCGTCACCATATCAATATCTCGGTGAACGGCTTTCATCGGCCGGTCCAAAACAACCATTGAAAAGGCAGACGTGCCGGCAGAAATATTCCCAGTCCGCTTCTTGACACTGTTCGTTGAAACCATCCCAGTACCGGCATCCCCTTCAGGAGGCGCAATCAAAGAACCAGCCTCTAGCTCGCCACTTTGATCAAGTAGTTTGGCGCCAGCAGCCGTTAACTCTCCAGCTCTTTGTCCTGCTGGCAATACCGTTGGCAAGATATCTTCAATCTTCCAAGGATATTGCTGAACCTCAGGTAGGGCGCTGAACTTGTCGAGCATGTCTTGCTTATAATTGACAGTCTGTTCATCAATCGGAAACATTCCAGAAGCGTCACCAACACCAATGACCCTTTCACCAGATAACTTCCAAGTGACATAGCCGGCCAAAGTCGTCAAAAAGTTGACGTCCTTAACGTGATCCTCTTTATTCAAAATGGCTTGGTATAGGTGGGCAATACTCCAACGTTCTGGAATATTGAAATCAAACAACTTTGTCAATGCTTCAGCAGCTTGACCGGTAATATTATTCCGCCAAGTTCTAAATGGCACTAACAATTCGTTGTTCTTATCAAATGCCATGTACCCGTGCATCATAGCACTCACGCCAATTGAGCCGATCTTCTTAAGGTCGATGCCGTATTTGTCATGAACTTCTAATGCCAAAGTTGCATAACTGGTCTGAATGCCATCCCAAATCTTGTCGATTGAGTAAGTCCAGATACCGTTATCCAACTCGTTTTCCCAAAGATAATCACCAGACGCAATTGTTTGGAAATCATCCGTCACTAAGACAGCCTTGATTCTTGTAGAACCTAATTCGAGGCCTAGCGAAATGTTTCCGCTTACAATTTCGTCTCGCACACGACTTTCATCCATTATATAATCCTCCACGGTAATGCCAATAGTATTTTCATTTACCCCCTAATTGTAAAATATTCATACGGATAAATCAATTGTTTTTAAAATTTGTAGAATAAATCAGCAACATCAAACCAAGTCTACCAAAGCGTCCTCATCCAAAATTGTGACGACCGATCCCGCAGAGGCAATGGTCCCATCGTTAACCAGTTGTTTAAAAATCCGGCTAATTGTTTCCGGAGTCGTCCCCAAATAAGTCGCAATATCTTTCTTTTTAATAGGTAATTTGAATTTCTTATCGCCAAGGGCCGCGCTGGTTTCTAATAAATACTTGGCAACTTTGCCGGTAGTGTCGGTAGTTGACGCAATTGTTTTTTCTTCTTGAAGCTCACTAATTTGCTTACTCATGATTGCTAGTAATTTAACTGCCAGCTGTGAACTAGATCGTAGTAAAGCTTGAAAGGCATCTTGTTCGATTTGGCAGATATTTGAGTCCACTAACGCCGTCGCAGTTACGTTTCGCTGATTACCATTGAATAGGGCTGACTCGCCATCAAAATCCCCAGGCTGCATCACCTTGAGTAACTGTTCTTTTCCATTAGCCGCAACCTGAGAAATCTTAATCTGGCCAGCTTCTAGAATAAGAAAATGACCAACTGAATCCCCAGCCATGTAAATAATGGTTCCCTTAGTGTATTTGTGCTGAACAATCAGCTTAGCAACTTCTTCTTTTTGCTTCTGCGGTAATGATCTAAATAATGGGACTAAATTGACACATTCAAGTGCGTGTTGGAGATCCATTTTATAACTCCTTTAGGCTATCAAGCCATTGCTTTGTTCTCTGATCTGGGGCGGTACTCGTATCAAACGGAATTGGATTAAATACCTTGGCAACTTTCTGCCAATCAACCTGATTACCCGTCATCAAACTTTTTTCCAATGAGTCAGTTTGTTCCGCGGTAACCATCTTTAGCAGTTGGGTGTTACCAGTTGCTAATAACGTATTGGCCGCTAGTTGACTGGCAATGATCCCGTTAAGCTGTTCTTCAGTCAGCGAGCCTGATAAAACAATTCGGTCTTTAAGCGGAACAGCCGGAATTTCTCGGTTAAGAAATTGAACAAAGGGGTCCCAATTTCGCAACACCCGTTGGTAAAATTGGTATGGAACCCGGACGTTAATTCTTTTGAACGTTTCGGGGATTATAGCGGTTAATCGCCACGAATTTTGACCCGCTGCTGCGGCAAGGACCTCCATCAAAAAGCGCTGCATGGTTTCCTTATCCGTTCCCTTGTATTTTTTCTTCAAGGTTAGCCCATACCTAACCAATACAAATTCCTCAAATTGATCCGGTTGAATAATGCGGCCAGCTGGATGATGCATTCGCCGTCGGATTTGTTTAATCTGTTTTAATTTGCTTGATTTGGCAAATCTACCTTGCTTAACCATTTTAATGTCGCTCCTTAATTTTTCTAGTTCTTATTATGGTGGAAATTACTGATTAAAGCAAAACATCACCCTAATTCAGCCAACGTCCCACTTGGCACCTTTTTGAATATGGCTATTGTCCCTTTGATCCCCACTATTGGGGATTTCGTACTTAATTAGCTCACTTCCCGTGGGGAGCGATCTTTAGAAATTTAATCGGTTTGTAACATACTTGTCCAAATTCAACGTTATCAAAGTCACTCATTGTCACATATCTGTCTTATTTCTAGCGACTATTGACGGCTTACTTTGATCTGATATTATATACGGCGTGGTTGGTCCTAGGAGCATTTATCCCACTGATCAATCATCTTCCAAGTTACCATTTAACAACTATCCATGTGTTCCGGAACACACTTTTCTTTCCATAATATGAGTAACTGTGGAAGCCTCACATTTCAAGTTTCGTGTACAAAATCTAGTTATAGAAAATTCAAAGGTGGTTATTATTATCAAAACGAGTCTACTTACATTATCAGTAATTACTGGCTTCTTAGGACTTAGTGGCGTCGTTGCCAGCGCCGACACTTATACGGTCAAATCCGGCGATACGGTTGCCAACATTGCTGATAAATTCAACGATACAGTTAGTGGCATCACTAAACGCAATAATTTGAGCAACGCTGACCTGATCATGGTCGGCCAAAAGCTTTCAGTTGGTAAGGATACAAAAGCTTCAAAAACTAACATGAAGACATCAACTGCCATTCACAACGAACACAAAGATACCGTGATTGCTGACACAGCATCTAGTTCCGATAACGATTCAGACAACAATTCAAATTCAGCTAATGATGTTACCAGCAGTGCCATTATTAGCCCAGCAGATTTCCAATCACAAGGCGTTGTTTACCAAAACGGCAAGAAATGGACGTATTACACCGGCGCAGCATTTGCTGATGGTACGACCAACCATGGGGGCTATGACGCAGATGGTTATTTGATCGTCGCAGCCCCAGCAGAAGTCCCATTTGGCACCCACGTTCAAACGCCATTAGGTGAAGGCGTGGTCCATGATCGCGGTACTGCGATTGTGGGAAATCACTATGATTTGGTAATGCCATAAAAAAAGTGAGCGGAGCAAAGCGGTTAGAGACCGGAGTCTAAGGTGCTTTCGGCTTAAACCCCGGGCTTGGGTTTGAGTCGGAAGTTCCTTAGATGCAGGTCTCTGCTTTGCGGAGCGGTCCTAATCTGTGTTGCCAGCAAAGAGTGTGAAACCAAGCGGTTAGAAAGCGGATCCTAAGTTACTCCGTTCAGAAATTCCTGGGTTTGAAATTTCTGGGTTTGAAATTTCTGGGTGGGGTGCTTATATTCCAGTTCCTGCTTTGCGGAGTGGTCCTACTCAATGTAAAAGAGAAAAATTGCTATGTAGCCTTGAACTTGATCCGAAAGTTCCTTAGATTCCAGTCTCTACTTGGTGTAGCACGTTTCCTCTATTGCTGCCAAAATAAATAAATAACGGAAGGCTTGTAAATAGATTCTTATTTTTACAAAGCGGCCCCACACTCAAAAGAAGCAATGCAACCATTTTAATCCTGCATTGCTTCTTTTTTTGGCTTAAATTCCGAAATCAGTCATTTGTCACAAACTTTATCAAAAATAAAAATAGGTAACAATCCAATTTGCCGAATAATCTTAGATTGGATAAGATGTTACTTGCGCTATAGAGCAATGTTCCTCAGGGAGCACAACAAGTGGGTTGAGCTCATAGTTTTTATTAGAAACGGGCTTTTTCTTGACCATTGCGTTCCGTGATAGGATAGAATTTAGTTATAAGGTTTGGAATAAAATGGGGGTGTTATAGTTGAATTGGCAAGAAATGAATGATTTGGTTGCTAACTATTATGGATTGAAGTTTGTCTTAGCTGCTGAATCAACCCCACATATTAAAGTTCTCATCCACCCAACTTCAAAACGGCCCTTTGTGATTGCAAGTCAGGATGACCCAACGAATATAGACATCTATTGTGGCAACCTCAGGGTTATCGTTCAACACTTGCCCCACTTTTCAGCACCTAAATTCACAAAGAACCAGAGGTGGGTCGGGGTTTCCTTAAAGTCGATTAATGAAATGATGCTAAAAAAAGTGTTGAACTATTCGCTTAAACATTTCCCACCAAATCCAAACCTTTCATCCCAGGAACAGTCAATTTACCTGCCCCCTGATGACAAGGTCAACACGCGGTATCGTGCCCAACAAATCCAGTTACCAGTTGGTTCTGCTAAACAGACTAAAGCGCAGAAAAACAGTCATGTACCAGAGGCACCTGCACCGATTCAAAAGATGATTCAGTCATATGATTATACAGTCCCATCATTTCAAATTGTCGCTTATAATTTTTACAAGCAAGGCCAGATGATGGCGGATTATGAGGACCAATACAACGCAACTTATGAATTAAAACGCTACTTTCCCGTCTACCATGACCTCACAATCCATCAACTACGAACGTATTTTACGTGGCGGACTCAACTTCGCCAAGGCAACTTCACTGTTAGCAGCACCTCATACGCTTATCTCTACATTTACGAGCTCTTAAATAATATTGGGGTGAATTCACCCACGGAGGGTTACACGAAGCTCATGGCTTTTCGTGATCAGTATGCTCCCAGCTATCATAGTCGAATGCGTGATTTGCTCGATCGGTGGTTATGCGACTATGTGCTATATTATGGACTGGATCAGCAAAAAGCGCAGACTGTCTTTGCAAAAAAGATAGCGACTGATAGGGATTACCATATCTTATTGCATCCAGCCGATTTTTCGCCAGAGCAACTCCTGGCGGTTTTTAAGGCCCATTCAACATATCTTAAATCGTGTTTATTGCTGAAAAAATCACCGAAACAATTTGCTGAACTGTTAAAAATCGTTTGGCAGCAAATTCTCGCCCTCAAGCAGACCAACCAACTTGATTACTTTGCTGAGACAATTGCGAGTCGCGTACCGACATCCCATACGTATTTCACAAGTGCCGTGTTTTACTTTAGAAAAGCCCCGCGGCTCAAAGTGTATCAGGTTGATGCCGAGCATATCTATCACTTGGGACCCCAAACGTGCAGTTCCATGCTTTACTATCCAGTTAAGCGTCAGGAAAAAGAGCTTAACACCTTGCTTCATGAGGTGGATCGCTTAGTACGAAAGGCATTTCACTTGGGACACCCACTTAAGCCCCGGCAACTGAGGTCACTCTTGCAACGGGCAATCATGGATGGAATTAAAGCTTATCAACGAATTCAAGAAGAGAAACGACGTCCTAAAGTGAACATCAATCTGGCTAATCTTGACCAAATTCGAAAGGATGCATCCCAAACTCGTGAAAGCTTGCTAACCGAAGATGAGAAGGAACCAGTGTCAGCACCATCTCCAGAAGAACCAATTTCACAAGATCAAGTAGATGAGCCAGCTGATTCCGATCAGTCATTGTTAAACGCTGATGAATTAACGCTGGTAGTTGCGCTGTTGAAAGGTCAACCTTGGCAGCAGTACCTACACGATCATCATTTGATGACTTCGATTTTAGTCGATCAAATTAATGGAAAGCTTTTAGATGAGATTGGCGATACAGTTATTGAATTTAATGCCGATAATCAGCCGGTCATCGTCGAAGATTATCGTCAGGATTTGGAACAATTATTTTTATCGTAAAGGAGTGGATGGATCGTGGCAGATATCAAGAAAAGACGGGTCCCAAAGCGGATTGCTCAAACAGTCTTAAATTCCCTCAAAGGTGGCGTGGTCCCGAGAATCGGGTTACCGTATGTGACGGTCGGCCGGAAAGCAGAAATTGAAGCCCTGCTCCACGATGTTGATGTCGTTTCTGAGGGTGGCGCTTCCTTTCATTTTATTGTCGGCCGCTACGGTTCAGGTAAAAGCTTTCTGTTACAGACCATGCGCAACTACGTCATGGATAAGAACTTTGTTGTCGTTGATGGCGATTTATCACCAGAACGGCGCCTGCAGGGGACAAAGGGACAAGGGCTAGCGTTGTATCGGGAATTAATTCAAAATTTGGCAACCAAGACCCGGCCAGAGGGAGGCGCCCTCACCCTGGTCTTAGACCGCTGGATTAGTTCAATCCAAAGTAACGTTGCTAGTGAAAGCGGACTGGCAGTTGACGACCCACAGTTTGCTGCGGCGGTTGATAAGAAAATTTATTCAATTATTTCGTCTTTGAGTGAACTGGTTCACGGCTTTGACTTTGCTAAGCTGTTAAACATGTACTATCACGCTTATCTTGAAGGCGATGACGAGACGAAAGCAAAGGTCATTAAGTGGTTCCGAGGTGAATACACCCATAAGACCGAAGCTAAACAAGAACTGGGTGTGAGTGTCATTATTTCCGATGACGCCTGGTATGAATATTTAAAACTATTTGCATCGTTTTTCAGACAGGCTGGGTATGCCGGCTTGATCATCATGATTGACGAACTGGTTAATATTTATAAGATTCCCAATAGCATTAGCCGTCAATATAATTACGAAAAAATTTTGACAATGTACAATGATACGCTGCAAGGTAAAGCTAAGTATTTAGGAATCCTCATGGGCGGAACCCCGCAAGCAGTTGAGGATCGTCGTCGGGGTGTCTATAGTTATGAAGCGCTCCATTCCCGGTTAACCGAAGGCAAATTTGCAACGGCTGGTGCTCGTGATATGTACGCGCCGGTGATCAAGTTGGAACCGTTAACGGCTGAAGAAATGCTCGTGCTCGTTGAAAAACTAGCAAATATGCATGCGGGATTGTATGGCTATCAGCGCACCATTACCGAGGCGGATTTGGCTAAATTCATCAAGATTGAATATGCCAGAATTGGTGCTGACACTAATATCACCCCCCGGGAAGTCATTCGAGACTTTATCGAACTCTTAGACATTGTTTGGCAAAATCCCGATACCACGGTGGAAAAGTTGCTGTCATCAAGTGATTTTGACTATCATAAATCTGAGGCGGTTTCTGATAAAAAGGATAAGGACTACACCGAATTCACCATTTAATTAAGGAGGACCGCTATGGACGTCTTTTCAAGATATGCGCCTTTCGTTCAGGATTATATCTACAATCATGGCTGGCATAATTTGCGGGCCATCCAGGTGGCTGCTGCAGAGGAATTGTTCAACACAGATCATAACGTCCTCTTGTCGGCTGCCACTGCTTCAGGGAAAACCGAGGCCGCCTTTTTTCCGATTTTAACTGATCTGCAGGAACATCCCGCAAACTCAATTCAGTGTTTATACATTGCCCCGCTTAAAGCCCTCATTAATGACCAGTACGATCGGCTAACGGATTTGTGTCAGGATACCGGTATTAACGTTTGGCGCTGGCATGGAGATGTTTCCCAATCCAGCAAGCGGCGGCTGTTAAAGCATCCGTCAGGAATATTACAGATTACCCCAGAATCACTGGAATCTTTCATGATTAACAAACACATGGATATTCCACACCTTTTTCACGGCTTACGTTATATTGTCATTGACGAGCTTCATTCTTTTCTACGGAGTGATCGTGGTGGGCAAACGTTTTGTTTAATTGAACGGCTTTCAAAGCTGGCCGATGTTCACCCACGGAGGATTGGGTTGTCAGCAACGATCGGCAACATCTCCGCGGCCAGCAAATTCTTGGGTGCGGGCAGCGATTACCAGACGGTGGCACCAAAGGTCAATAGTACCGGCCAAGTCTGGCGTCTATCGATGGAACATTTTTACAAAACCGATCCCCAAGCCTCGGCTGACAACTTTGATCCGGCCCAGTTAATTGGCCCTAAGACGGATCAGGCTCCTGAGTTGGCTGATCCGGGAATTGGGTACATTTTTGAACATACTCGGGGTAAAAAGTGTCTAGTGTTCACTAATAGTCGTGAGGAATGTGAAGCCGTCTGTCAGGAGTTGCGCTCATATGCGGAATATAATCATGAACCCGATCGATTCTTGATTCATCACGGCAACCTATCCCCAGCCCTTCGGCAAACCGCAGAAGATGCCATGAAGGATGAAGACGCGAACATGACAACCTGTGCCACGGCGACACTCGAGTTGGGTATTGATATTGGTCAATTGGAAAGTGCTTTTCAGCTTGATGCGCCCTTTACCGTTTCGGGATTCTTGCAACGGATGGGCCGAACCGGCCGGCGGGGAAATCCGCCCGAAATGCATTTTGTGATGCGTGAGGAACACCCAGAGTCACGAGCTATGCTGCCAGACCTGATTCCATGGCCGTTACTTCAAGGAATTGCGCTGGTCCAGCTATATCTCGAGGAAAAGTGGGTCGAACCGCCACGCACCAACCGGTTACCATATAGTTTGCTGTATCATCAAACCATGAGTACCCTTGCCTCAAGCGGGGAAATGACCCCGGCGGAATTGGCCTCACGGGTGTTGCAGTTGGCCTATTTTCATAATGTGAGTCAAGATGATTACCGGACGCTGCTGCAGCATCTTCTCAAGACAAACCAAATTGAGCGAACCCCAGCTGGTGGCCTCATTGTCGGAATGGCCGGTGAACGGGTCGTTAATAACTATAAGTTCTACGCCGTTTTCCAGGATAATGAAGAATATAGCGTGCATTCCAAATCAGAAGAATTGGGGACAATCGTGATGCCGCCTCCAGTCGGTGACAAAATTGCCATTGCTGGTCGGGTCTGGGTCGTTGAAGATGTGGACCGGCAAAGGCATCAGGTGTATTGTCATGAGGTTAAAGGGCGGATTCCCGCTTATTTTGGGGATGTTGCTGGCGACATTTATCCTAAGATCCTCCAGCGAATGAGAAAAGTCCTCAATGAGACCCAAATGTACAGCTACCTACAAGGCAACGCCCGGGCCAGGTTAACCCAAATGCGTGACACAGCTAATATTGCCGGACTACCTGACAACCAGTTAATTAATCTTGGCGGTAAAATGTGGGCGTTTTTCCCGTGGACGGGCAGTTATCAATTTTTAGCGTTAGAACGGTTGTTGCGAATCAAGTGTGCTGATCGGCTCAACTTACGCGGATTTAATTCATCACGACCATATTTTATGGAATTTGCGATGGATTGTAACGAAGCTGAATTCTTCCAAATTATTCAGGAGGAAGCTAGTAAAGACTTTTCGTCACTTGACTTACTATTTCTGAAGGAGGTGCCAACCTTTGACAAGTATGATGAATACTTGCCAGATGAACTGGTTCGTAAGGAATTTGCCGACAGTGTCTTAGATATTGCCGGAATGAAAAAGTTAGTGATGCAGATGGCGCTGGATTATCAGCGGGCGCATGGTCAAAAGTGAAAATTATTTAAAGATTTTTAACTGATTACCGAGCTGAGACTGGGACGAAAGACGATTTGGCCCCAGAATTTAAGTAAAAAGCAATGCATTCTAGTTTTGGAATGCATTGCTTCTTTTTCTATCTTCAGAGGATCTCCAAGTTCCTAAATCAGCTCGGCTTTCGTTTTCCTTTCACCACACCATATTCCAGCATGTCCATATATGCCTTAATCTGGTCAATGATCTCGCCCATATCCTCAATTTTCTTAAGGTCTGGGTGCTTTTCGAAATATTTTTGGGACATTTGCAAGATTGACATAATGAACATTCCCAAGTACTGACGAACTTCGTCTTTATTTAATTCAGGCCGCAGATCTAATTTACTCACCGTTGCATTGATAACATTGTTGACCAAATCAACTTCGAGTTTATTGAACATCTGAAACACCCGATCACGCATTGGCTTAGGGACAAACGATTCGTTTGCGTAAACCCGCATTAGTAAGTCAAATTCATACGGGAACTGATGGGAAAGTTCCGTCTTATACTTGGTCGCCCGAATAACCATGCTTACCAAATCCTGTGAATCGGTCCACACTGAAAAATCGACCACTGCCATAATGTTATCAATCGCTTGTTTGACGGCCTCATAATATAAATGCTGCTTGTTATCAAAATATCTAAATACCGATCCCTTAGATACACCAGCAATCTCAGCAATTTTATCCGTACTGGCATGATAACCATCACTACCAAACACCTGGATTGCCGCTTTCAAAATTGCCTGTTCTTTTTCAGGATCACGTGGTAATCGTTTTGCCATGGGTCGACCTTCTTTACTTTCTTTTTTGAAATATTGAGAATTGACGCGTGTGAAAGCAGAGACTTGCACCTAAGCCTTCGACACCAAAAATCCAAGCCATTCAGTTATTACTCTGCTACACAGATTAGGACCGCTCCGCAAAGCAGAAGCCTGCACCTAAGCCGTCCCGCTCAAAAATCCCAAAACCAGGGATTTCGGCTCTCTGGCAACATAGCGGAAACGTGCTGCACCAAGCAGAGACTTGCGCCTAAGCCTTCGCCACCAAAAATCCAAGCCCAGGATTTCTAGTGGCGAAAACTTAGGCTCCAGTCTCTAACCGCTTGGTTCCGCACTCTAATTTTCGTAATCCCTTCGTCGATACCCAACATAGCCAATCACCATTAACACTACTGCTATCGCCAGCATCCACACCACTGGTTCTCCATTAATTTCTCTGATTGGGACTTTATTGAACCAATAGAACGGTGAAATCTTCATCGCCCAGTTTGGGAGATTGATTAGCCTGCCAAAGTACGAAATGATAAATGCACCCCCTAACAAAATCCAAACGATTGACCGCAACCGCGGCATTACGCCAATAAAGCATACTAGTATGCTTAAAAACAGCGCCAAAACAGGCAGCATTGCCGCAAAGATTCTGTAGTAGTATTTGATTGCCAATGGGTGACTCAACGTTGCGTTACCCACAGCCATCGTGGTCATCATCGTCGCAAATAACACAACCACCGAAAGAATGGCCCCGTACAAAACATAGGTTGTAAGTAGGTAATACCGGCTATGAGGCGTTGTATTAACCAGCTGTAAGTAACCCTGACGCTCCTCAGTGTACAAATGATTAATAACCATCGCCCCACTAATAATCGCCAACACGGTAAAAATAATCCCTAGGATACCAACGAATGACAATATCTGATTTTTCTCAAGCGCTCTGACACCACTTTGCCCCAGAACTTGTTTGATAACCGGTGAATCATTGACAAGTTTGCCAATACTATTGAAGACCGAACCATAGCTAGTCCCCAAGAGCGCCATGCCAATCAACCAAAACAAGCTAACTGAGCGTTGGTTCCAAAATAATAGTGTTGCTGGTCCCCGCAAAAAGCCGCTTCGGCGTTTACCACCACGAACCTGAATAATCCCGGCATCAATATCACGATTAACGTTTAAAACAACCGCAACGGCAAATGCTGCGATTCCTAAAATAATAAACAGCCAGACTGGCAACCAATTATTGCTAATAAAAATATTGGTTTTCTCAATCCAACCAAACGGTGACCACCATGTGTAATCAGGGTTAGAAACATCAGTCATCATTCGGACTAAATACGTTACCCCAAAGAACGCGTAATTATAGATTGCGACATTATGGCTATCAGCAACCAACTGGGAAAATAGTAAGGAGACCATTCCAAATGCCCAACCCACGGCAGCTAGTGAAATTGCAAATAACCAGTCACCACTGCCGTCACTGCCAGGCATATTAGCAAGGGTCATCCCAATCCCAGTAATAATCGCAAACAAGCCATCTGCCACCAATAACTCAAGGGCAGCCGCACTTAATGGTGCTAACCGGCCAACCGGATGGCCCCCAAGAACCATTTCAGTAAGCCCGGACTCTTCCTGTCCCCGGCTGGCACCAACCGCTAGTGAGTAATTGAAAATAACCATAAAAATTGCCCAGAAGACCGCCATTTCAGTCGCAAAAATAATTGCCGTATTCAACGAGGCATGTGTAAGCGGTCCAAATAAGGACTTCATCGCCGATGATCTTAACGTTTGTGCGATTGTTTGAATTTGATTATGGGTCCCGTAAATCCCTTGAAACTTTGCGGCAACCGCAATGAATATCCCGGCTAACACAACTAACCAAACCACGATTTTAAGCCAATCTCGTTTGAGGTTTGCTTTTAACAATGCAAAAGTTTGCGTGTATTGTGCCATTTTACTCACCTACTTTTTGCTCATTATCGGCGTGATAATAACGTAAGAATAAGTCTTCCAAAGTTGGTGGCGTCGTCTTTAGCTGCAAAATCTGATTCTGCGAAAGAAATGCCATCACGCTGCCAATTTGATCAGAATCAACGCTGAACTCCGCTGCTGTCTGCTGATCATTCTTAAAGTTCAGCTGATACACCCCGGTCATCTTTTGGAGCGCCCCCAACGATTTCGCCGTCTTAACCGTGACCGCATTACGAGTCAAGTGCTGCATTGATTCCAACGAACCAGTCTCGATGACCTTACCCTCGCGAATAATTGAAATCGTGTCACACATCTTCTCAACCTCCGAGAGAATATGGCTTGATAATAAAACGCTTTTACCAGAATCCTTGAGTTGCTTTACTTTTTGCTGAAAGATCAATTCATTCAATGGATCCAATCCAGAAGTTGGCTCGTCAAAAATATATAGCGAAACGTCAGTCGAAAAGGCAGCAATTAGAGCCACTTTTTGCCGATTTCCCTTTGAATAAGTCCGATTTTTCTTGCTGGTATCCAGCTTGAATTCCTTAATTAAGTCATCCGTTCGCTTAGTATGCTTCTGACCGGACATATGAAGTAGCAAGTCGATGGTCTGACCACCCGTTAAATTTGGCCAAAGATACACGTCACCCGGAACGTATGCCAGATCCTTGTGAATCACGACAGAATCCTTCCAGACATTTTTGCCAAACACCTTCGCAGACCCGCCAGTAGCCTTAATAAGTCCCAAAATAACCCGAATCGTTGTTGATTTCCCGGCACCATTCGGCCCGATAAATCCAAGAAGCTCTCCTGGATGCAGCGTTAGGTTAACGTCTTTTAAAGCTTCAAACTTTCCAAATGACTTTTTTAAGCCACTAACTTCTACTACTAATTGGCTATTCATAACATCCTCACGACCCCTCTTGAACCAGATAATCGGTTCAAAATATTGTGCTATTTCTAAATTCGCCCTCAGTATATCATTAATGACTGAATAGTCAATAACCGAGTAGTCAGTGAAAAAAACAACCTTCATCTATCAAAAAAGACACCCAACAAATGGCGTCTTACCAGTCATTGAGTATCTATCATTAATATTGTGAACATCGTTATACATTATAGGGGTTCATTATCGTCATCCCATTGCTCAACAGAGTCTTCGATATTTGCGTTTGGGTTATGCCACGTGAAATCTTTGTACCACAAACTGCGTTTAGCCTCATCAAGCTGATTAATTTTCTCAACATCTTCATCCCGCAACTCAAAATCAAAGATGTGACTATTGTCGATAATGCGTTGCTCGTGAGCCGATTTAATTACCGTAATAATTTGGCGTTGCCACTCCCAGCGAAGAATAATCTGGGCAGCACTGCGGCCGTATTTGGTAGCTAGCTTGGTAATCGTTGGGTTGGTTAGCGACTTGCCACCGCCTAATGGTGACCAGGCTGTCATGGTAATTCCATGGCTACTATCAAATTTTAAAATATCTCTTTCTTGATTGGTGGGGTTAAATTCCATTTGGTTAATCGCAGGAACAACGTCGGACGCGGCAATCAATTTGCTCATTCGATCATTATCAAAGTTTGAAACCCCAATTGCCCGGACTTTACCAGCTTTGAGTAATTTTTCCATTGCCTGATAACTTTCAATATAGGTCGCATCAACCGGCCAGTGAATGAGGTATAAATCAACGTAGTCTAGGCCCAAATCTTTGAGCTGACCGTCGAAAGCCTTCGAAACCTTAGCGTAACTTCCCTGATCACCGTTATACAGCTTGGTAGTTACGAATAGATCCTCACGTTTTAAGCCAGCCTGTTGCAATCCTAATTTGATGCCGGCGCCAGTACCACGCTCATTGCCATATTGCTTAGCGGTATCAATTGCCCGGTAACCATTCCGAATGGCGGCAGCTACCGAATCACGGGCGGTGTGGTTATCACTCTTCCAAACGCCAAGACCAAATCGAGGCATTTTCACACCGTTATTGAGTGCCATTGTTGCTTTCAAACCATCCAAAGTAACATCTCCCGTTTTATATTTTGTTGCCCCTCCAGGATAGCATAGGAAAGAGTGTGGAGCCAAGCGGTTAGTGAGCGGAGCAAAGCGGTTAGGAATCGGAGTGTAAGTCTCCTCTAACGAAAGTCCCCGGGTTTTGGGGATTTTCGTTAGAGGTGCTTACACGCAGATTCCTGCTTTGCGAAGCGATCCTACTCTATATGAGAGCAGGGACAGACCACTGGATAAAGGAAAACCTTCCCGCAGATAAAAAGTGACCTCAAAATTGTCAATTCACGGATTCAAACTCATAATGTCGTATCAACACCGAGTTATTCCCACATGACAATAGGAGGTCATTTGATTATAGTGTATAGGTTTATCCACAGCTCACAAGTTAACCGTAAACTTCTGCTTGACCCGATACGTCATCAACCACGATGCAATCAAGAAGACCGTCACGACGATGTATGGGTAATGGTAATTCATATCAAGTAAAGCCCCGGACATAATTGGGCCAACGATATTGCCGACACTGGTCAGCGACATGTTAACACCGTTAATTAAGCCTTGAGCAGTTGCACTGGCCTTCGTTAGTAAGGTCGTAATCGCTGGTCGAATCAAGTCATACGCGGTAAAGACAATTAACGTTGCAATAATGACTTCTAATTTAGAATGAGCCAGCATAATCCAAATGGTGCCCGCAAATGATAGGAAGAAACAGTAGCGAATCAATCGCTTCTCAGTCAACCAAACAACCAGCCGATCGAATAATAATGCTTGAAACGTCAGTGACGTCAATCCGTTCAGCGTCAATACAAGGGCGATATTTTCCATCGTAAATTTATAAACTTCATTGACATACAAGCTATAGATACTTTCAAAGCCCACTAAGCCAAACGATGAGATCAAAATCAAAATAAATAATAATCCCATTGGCCCCGAGAACAGCTTTTTAGTCTGCTGCCAAGAAGCGCGGCTTCGTTTCCGCTCATTAAGAACTGGCGGGACATCATTTCGACTCGCAATTTTTTTGATTTCCTTTTCATTTGGCAGCATGAATAATAGCGATAACATACTCAAAAATCCTAGAACCGCTGCGCACCAGAAAGGCGTTTTATAATCAAACTTAGCCAAGATGCCACCAATCCCTGGCCCTAAAATTAAACCGCCGCTAAAGGCCGCTGATAACAAGCCAATCACTCTAGCCCGCTGCCTTGGCGTCGTTAAATCAGCTGCTAATGCGTTAGTCGTTGGCACAACCATTGCCGCGGACAGACCACCAATTGTCCGTGAAATATCAAACATCCAGAGCCAATTTGTCAACGCAAACAGAATTTCTGATAACATGTATAATAGTAAGCCATATACTAAGATGGGTTTACGGCCAATTTTATCTGAAATTTGGCCGATAATTGGTGAGGCAATCAGTTGCGCCAATGCAAACAGCGAGTTCATGATTCCCATATCCGTGGCCGATAAATGCAATTCATTCTTGATAAACGGCATTACCGGAAAAATCAGGCTCATGCCAATACAAACTAAAAAGTTCCCAAAAATGAGCACAATAATCGCGTTTCTAACTTTTTTTGACAACTTGATTGCCCCCTTTCAAAATATTGCATAAAAGATAGTATAACGCTATCGGTATGAACCTGTCTACAATAACCAACGATGACTTTCTTTGGAAGCTACTACTTTTTGTATTCGAGCATCGTCTAAAAAAACAGCACACAGGAGGCTACTTAATATTGACTCAGTCCAATCACTTACCCACAAAAATCAAAACCGTTTGGCGAATTTCTGCCTATATTACTTTCACAGTTCTAGCCCTTATCGCAATTGCATGCTTAATCGTCTTTAAGTTTACCAATTGGCACTGGCTGGTGTACGCCACAATTGTTTTTGCCGTGCTGGCAGTCATCGACGTTATTATCGAACTGCTCTTGGTACCATACCGGTATTCCTTTTGGCGGTATACCTTAAGTGATGATGCCGTTGAATTACAATCTGGATTTATTTTCAGAAAATTAGTTTCAATTCCCATTGCCCGGGTCCAAGATGTTACCCTTGCTGCCGGACCAATTTTACAATCTCAAAAGCTCCAAGAAGTATGGATCACAACGGCATCAACCTCACACAAAATTGATGGGTTGGCCCCCCAAGTTGGTGAACAGCTCCGTAAACAAATCATGAAAATGGCGGTGGAGGTGAACGACCATGACGTCTGACACCAAACACCATCTAAATCCCCTCTCACTATTCTATTTTCTATTTCGGCACCTCTGGGATTGGCTCTTCATTGTCATCGTTACCGTAGGCCCCCTTTATGGCTTTCTTGAAAAACACGGAATTAGTCCCATTTTAGGGTTTGCGGCTTTAGTCGTATTGATCATATTCGCTGTCACTATCCGTTATCTCTGCTTTACGTTTGAAATTGGTACTGACATGTTAACAATTAACTCGGGGGTCTTCATCAAAAAGCACACGCACATTCCCTATGGTAGAATTCAAACCATTCAACACAGTCAGTGGTTTTTCTTAAAACCATTCAGGTTAGAAAAGCTCCAAATTGAAACTGCCGGCCACGACGATAAATCCCCAGAAGCGGTCCTCCCATTAGTTTCCGAATCAATTCGAGACACAATCGAAAATAAGCGGGTCCAAGTATCTCGCTCAAATGTCACCCCAACAGCTACTTCACCGCAACCACCAACGTATTTAATCCGCCCACGTGACTTATACATCTTTGCGTTGACATCACTGGGAATATTTCCATTAATCGCAATCCTGCTGGCACTCTACGGTAAGCTTCAAGAAATGATTCCAAAAAAGGTCATTAATTCCTTAACCAGCGAACTAATCCACCAATCACTCATCATCGTGGCCCTAATTGGCATTCTGATCGTCATCATCGGCATTGCCGGTTCCTTTTTATCAATCGTTCAACGTTACTACCGGTTTACGTTAACCGTTCAGGCTAATCAGCTCAAAACTTACCAAGGGTTGTTTCAGAGAAATTCGGTCACGATCCCCACTAATCGGATTCAAGCCATTCGGATCAAGCAAAACGTCATTCGCCAATTGTGTCACCTATCAACAATTCAAGCCCTAGCAGCCTCATCAGCAGGAGACGATGAAAAAAGCAACGACTTAATGGTGATGCCCGTTGTTAACACCCCAGAAGTGTTTCCAACCCTGACGCCATTTGTTGAATGGACACCCAAGACGAGCATTGCTTTAACTCATTTAAGGAAGACAACCTATTGGTATTTCATCCGTAATGCATTGCTCGTTACCGTCATTCCAATCATTGTCTGCCTATATTTCTTTCACCTTTGGGGATTGTTCAGCCTAATTTTATTGATCATTGCCATTTTACTTGGCTGGTATTCGGCGGGTAACACTGGTTGGGCAATTAGTGGTAACCAGCTATTGATGCAAGTGGGGCATTCGTTCACCCGCTCGCAATACGTGATTCCTAAGAAAAATATCCAGTCATTTAGCCTACACCAGTCAATCTGGATGAGCAGCAAGGGACTGGCTCATTTAGAAGTGAACCTTCGCCACGGCAACCATAATCAAGAAATTGAATTACGATATCTGCCACTTGGCGTTGCCCAAGAAATTTTCGAATGGTTGAAAAAGCGACATTAAGTTTTCAAACTCATTTTCATAGTTTTCAATTACGCGTTATAATTTAGGTAACGGCACGTGAATGCCGACGGTTACTGATTTGTTAGGCAGGTTAGAGAACAGCGCTGCATCAGGCAGAGACTGGCTCCGCTCACTTATTAGGACAGCTCCGCAAAGCAGAAGCTTGCACCTAAGGCATCTCAACCAAAAATCCAAACCCAGGATTTCTGGCCGAGATGCCTTAGGCTCCAGCTTCTAACCGCTTTGCTCCACTCACTTATTTAGGACAGCTCCTCCAGGCAGAAACCTACACGTAAGCACCTCTAACAAAAATCCCAAAATCAGGGATTTTTGTTAGAGGAGACTTACGCTCCGGTTTCTAACCGCCTGGATCCGCTCACTTATACTAGGACAGCTCCTCCAAGCAACAATCTGCGTGTAAGCACCTTGGGGAAAAATTCCAAAACCCGGAATTTACCTCCAAGGAGACTTACACTCCGATTGTTAACCGCTTGGATCCGCTCACTATACTTAGGAGGTCAAAAATGAAAAAATTAACGATTGGTGGTACTCAGGTGCCCGCTATTGGGTTAGGAACTTGGCACATGGGCGATAATGCCGCCACCCGCTCACAAGAAATTAACGCTATAAAAGCCGGGATCGATGCCGGTGCTAAAGTAATTGATACAGCAGAAATGTACGGGAACGGTCGAAGTGAAGCCCTAGTTGGGGAAGCCATCCGCGATTTTAACCGGGATGATTTATTCATTATTGATAAGGTCCTACCTTCAAACGCCTCAAAAGCAAAGTTAGAGACCAGCTTGGACCGAAGCTTGAAATTAGTCGGAACAGACCATTTTGATTTATACCTATATCACTGGCGAGGAGCCATTCCGCTGGAGGAAACCATCTCGACCTTACGGGCAATGCAGGAAAAGGGAAAAATTAATCATTGGGGCGTCTCAAATTTTGACCTGCCAGATATGCAGGAACTACTCGCACTCTCTGGTGGTGACCAGGTTGCAGCCAATGAAGACCTTTATAATATTGGCAGTCGTGGTGTAGAATATAGTCTCCTACCCTGGCAGCGGGAGCGAAAAATTCCGTTCATCGCGTATACACCAGTCGGCGCAGGCGATGAACAGGGCCGCTTAACGACCAACAAAACTGTTCGTGAAATTGCTGCTGCCCACCAAGTATCACCTTGGCAACTCATCTTGGCATGGGCAATTAGGGATGGCAATACGTTGGCAATCCCGCAGTCAGGTGATCCAAAACACGCGGCAGCCAACGTAGCCGCCGCCAACATCACATTATCATCAGCTGAACTCGCAAAAATTGATGAAGTGTTCCCCAAACCGACAAGTAAACAACCACTGGACGTTAGATAGCGATCGGAGCCAAACACTTTATATAATGAATACAGACAAACACAGAGCGTTATCCGCCAATCCTGCATTGTTAGGATTGACGGATAGCGCTCTGTGTTTCGGGAATTTCAATAACTTTCATTCAATATGGGCACACAGCCCCGACTTTTGATAACCATCAATGTCAACTAACCATCAAGCGACATTTCCCCCACTTCAGTATAGTAGGTAACGTTACCAATCGCGTAGTGCGCATAATACAGCCTAGCGACAAAGGCTTGCTTGCCACCATCCCAAATTGTCTGTGTTTTAATATTATCTTCATCAGCAACCTTAAGCCGGTATTGATATTTACCTGACTTACGAACCCGTTGATCGTTTAACCCCGTCACATGATTGCTGTAGTAAAGATAACAGACGTTTTTGTTGACCCGGGTTTTGTTGATTTTAGCCATTCCCATTGGCTTATTGCTAAAGCCTTCCGGACCAGAATTAACATCGTATTTATATAGTTCAATGTAGCCATCCGAGGTCACCGTCAACTGATTACTTGCAAAAGTATCTGGGTAATCCTTTGGAACCGTCCCCAAGCAAAGATTACCCTCACTGTAAGGGACAACGTATTGAGGCTTTTTAACAGGTTTGAAACGCGCCTTGCTGTACTTAATATCTCCAGTCAAATCCTGCCAGTGTTCTAAGTAATAACCAGGCTGGATGGCAGCCTTTTTTATCTGATAACTCAAACTGCTGGACTTGATAACGATCTTTTTGATTTGCTTATTTTTGACTTCAACCGGCTGGCCGGACACAACCGTCCCCTTCGGAATGATAATCTGGCGGTCCTCATTCGTTTTCGCAGCCGGATTGCTCAGACTAATCCAGGTCTTGATCGGTTTTTTCGTTTGGTAGTAATATTCAGTTATCAACGATTCCTTTGGTGGCAACATCTGCTTCTTAGCAGATACGTTCGCTGATAGGCTAATCAATAACACAACGGCGGCCATCACCATCAAAAGAAATTGTTTTGATTTTGAATTCATCATTAGCCATCCTCTCCTCAACGTTTCGAAGAATCTTCCGACTTAAAAAATGGGGGTCCAATCGTCCTTCAGGGCCATTAGATAACACCTCTCAACTAAATTGTACAGCGTTATTGTTAATAACGACTAGCATTTGACCTTTTATATCTTATTTGTGATAATTTGTTTCAATTTACGCGAATCTGCGTCCACAATTGACTGCATATTCTTGAAGCGTTTTGAATAAGATGGGTGATATAATGGAAAGATTTTTCTCTTTTCCTTGGTAAAGCGAAACGAATTTGTCGCCTTATCAAATTGCTGAATTGGGCGCTCCAATAGTTGCCCATGCAGCTCCCCAATCTTGGCGTGATTGCCCAACAACCGCTGCAAACTGGCGTTACCCATTGGCACAAGGAGGATCCCAGGAAACTGACCGAGCTCCCAGTCAAACATGGCTGCCGACCGTTTCACTTCGGTTTGATTTGGCCGCCGATCCCGTTTTCGTCCCGTCTTCCCAATTGAAAATGGGCGGGAATTAACAACCCCGGTGATATAAATACCTTCGCGGGTTAACCCAAGTGAGGCCAGCCAACGATCAAGTTCCTTGCCAGATGGGCCCATAAACGGTCTACCCTGCTTGACCTCTTGATCACCGGGAGCTTCACCTAGTAATAATATGCGAGGGTGCATCCCCCCTTCGCTTGGAACGAACCCTTCTAACCGGGGATTTTCTGCGGCAATTAGTTTGCCAACTTTAACCCATTCTGGGGTAAGAATTGTGTGAAGAGACACATCATCGGCTCCTTTCTTAATATCCTAATGATTTTAGTATAGACCAACTTAGTGAAATAATGGTAAATATTTTATTCAAGAACAGCTTGCCCAAAAGGCTGTCATTTCAGTCATCATTGTTTTAGGACCTTTGAATTTGCTAGTTAAACTTGTCAAATCGGTTTTTAAAATTCATTTAGTCTGTGATATAATCTCACCTGTCGTATTATTTCGAGTATGAAAATTTGAAAACGAATACAGGAGAAGATTATGAGTATTTTACTTGCACTAATTCCACCACTCACTTGGGGTGCAACGGGGATCATCGGCACCAAAATGGGCGGTTCAGCAGCTCAACAAACATTTGGAGAGTCCTGCGGGGCATTACTCCTAGGCATCGGCGTTTACTTATTCTTTGTGATGCCAACCGGGATCGAAGTTACTGGGCGAATTTGGTTAGTTGGCCTCTTTTCAGGCCTATTTTGGTCCGTTGGAACGGCTGGCCAATTTATTGCCTACAAGAAAATGGGTGTTTCAGCAGCCTTTCCACTTTCCACGGCCGCTCAGATCGTTTCTAACGCCATTTTAGCCGCAGCCGTTCTCGGTGAGTGGATCAACATTCAAATGTGGGCGTTTGGGGTCATCTCAATTGCTTTGGTAACAACGGGAGCACTGTTAATTGCTGCCCGTTCTAAAGCTGAAAAGCGTATTTCAAAAAAACGGCCCACTTCATACGCGGAAGGCATCATTGCCATCCTAGTTTCCACCACTGGATTTGCCCTTTACTTTATTTTTCCTAATATGCTGGTTAAATTCGGCTTCATTAGTCAACAGATTCATAACGCCAACAATGGCATTAACTACATGACCGCAATTGTCACGCCACAAGCGGTTGGCCAGGTGATCGGCTCAATTTTAATTGCCATTTTTGTTCTTCATGAACGTGGCCTATTCAGCATCCCATCCGCTAAAAACTTGGTTACTGGAATTGACTGGGCAATCGGAAACCTATTCATGTTTATTTCCGCCGCTAATCCAGCCATTGGTCAGGCCACCGCAGCCACTCTTTCACAGTTAGGTATCATCGTTGGAACTTTTGGTGGCATCTACATCCTCAACGAACACAAGACTGGCGATCAGATGGTCAAAATTATTTTGGGAACTGTGTTGGTGATTATTGGCAGTATTTTGATTACGAATTTGAAAGTCCTTTAGAGGTTATCCCACAGAAGATCAGCATCACCAATTAATTGCCACAATTAAAGAAAGCGGCCTCATAAAATCAGCGTTATGACTGACTTTATGAGGCCGTTTGATTGACTAGAACACTTTACCTAATCAGGCAATTTTTCGTAAAAACTATCGGAAAATAAAACCTTACCATTTTTCAGAACCACGGCGTTACCTTCAGGATTGCCCTTTGGCGCTTCATCCATCGTGTTCCACCAGTACCCAAATGAAAATAAGGCATTATGGTATTTGCTAGGATTTTTGCCGAAATATGAAACATTCATGAAAATGGCATCCGTCGCATCACTAATCATCCCTCGAACTGGATTGGTTTGCTCAGACGCATAATTTTTTGACTCATAATAACTCATCTTGCGATTAAAAGTGACCGTTCCTTTATAATTCTTGCGAAAAAGCGTTGCAGTCTTGCTGCTAAGGACGGCTACTTTGGTATAGAACTTAGAACGCTTTTGATAATGTTTCTTATACTTGCTTGGATTTTTTAGTTGATACACAACGGATGTTACCTTGCTGCCACGCTTGTGAACGGTGACGGTTGCATTGTCACGCCTATCCCGGTATGTCTTAGAGCTGGCATTCGCGGTTGTTGACGTGAAGAAAAGAATCAATGCGAGTGAACTCACTAAAATCATTGCCTCAATTGTCAAATCAAGTGCAACACTA
>NZ_AZEB01000029.1 GCF_001434135.1 Lentilactobacillus kisonensis DSM 19906 = JCM 15041
TTGCACTTGATTTGACAATTGAGGAAAAAAAGTTCGATTATTAATTCCAACTTCTTTTATAATTTTAGAAATAGGCAAAGTTGTTGACTTAATCAAAATATTTGCGTTAATCAACCGTTGTTTGGTTAAAATATGTGAAAAGGTATCACCAACTTCTTTTTTGAATAAATTGCTGAGATAGTTACGGTTATAATCATACTTTGCTGCTAATTTTTCCAGAGAAACATCCTGATAGTTATCGTTAATTTCCTTCAACATTTCAACGGCTAGCATTTGTTGCTTCGATAATTCCTTGTGTATATCAATTTTATAGTTTCGAACTAACTGTGCGATTAGGATTGATAAATAAGCACTAATAATGGTATCCGAAAAATCACGTTGCAGATAATACTCTTCGATAATCCTATCAATAGTTTCTTGAACTTCGCTTTCCTCATCATGTCCGAACAATAGATATCGAATTTTACTATCATCACCAATTCGTCGATTTAGTAAAAATTCGTACAGCACACTTTTGCTGCTACGCAGATCGTTCAAGAGATCAAGATTAATTTCTTTATCCCTAAACAAAATATTAATTAACAAATCGTTTGTTCCTAAATAACCAACCGAATGTTTACAACCAACGTCTAAGAGCAGAACGTCACCTTGTTCTAAGTGAATGCGTTGACTGTCAACAACCTCATCACATGATCCACGAAGCATGTAATTCATTTCTAAGAATGTGTGTGAATGGGTCGGGTAAGGTGCATAACGGTTATGTTTGCTTACATAAATACTTTTATTTTTAAACAGGACATCACTAATAATCGGCGTTTTTTCCTTCTGCGATAGTCTAGTATCGTAAACGTCCAATGGCATATCATCATGAAATTCCAAGCTTTTAAGCTGCTCTTTTTCAAGTTTAGTCGGCTTCATTAACGAATTTAATATTGTATCAAGCATCGGCCATCATTCTCCTTTTGAACATTGCTATCATATGATAACGTATTCAAGAGGAATAACCTATCTTAATTAAGTCTCACAATGCCCGGTATATCCGTAATCAGTAACCTTCTGGCTTGAATTGTATCAAATATACATCTCAAGTTATCAATTTATAGTTGGAGTTAAATTCAGGTAATATTCCAAACCGTACCTGATTATATTTTTACATCAGTTAACTTTCGTATCATTTATACAGCGATCATATCTAACTACAATTATTTTTAATTTAATGTCCAAATTAATTACAAACCAGCGGAAATTTATTAGTAACGATACATAAATATCGCCTAACCTTATTAGTAATCTCGATCATTTTATAAACCTCCTGACTTGAACTTACTCCCCAGATAAGTTATGCTTTTAAACATACTTTCAAAAAGTAAGCACCATAATAAAATAATCAGGAGTGATTTAATCATGGCAAAAATGACTGCTGGGCAAGCCCTAGCAAAGGTATTGGTTAGCTGGGGCGTTGACCATTTATACGGTATCACCGCGGACTCCATCAACAACACCGTTGACGGTCTCTATCAAGAACGCGACAAAATTAATTACATTCAAGTTCGCCATGAAGAAGTTGGTGCTTTAGCTGCCACCGCTGATGCGAAACTGACCGGCAAAGTTGGCGTTAGCTTTGGATCAGCCGGCCCCGGCGCCACCCATCTATTCAACGGCCTGTATGACGCCAAGATGGATCACGCTCCCGTGGTTGCCATCGTTGGCCAATCCGCAACTCCGATCATGAACACCTATTTCTTCCAGGAAATGGATCAGGATCCGTTATTTGTCGATCTAACTGATTTCCACAAGCAACCGACAAATCCGGCACAAATCCCCTTCTTAATGGATGAAGCGATTCGTTACGCTTACCGGACAAAGGGACCCGCCGTCCTCATTATTCCCGATGATTTATCTGGTGAAACGATTGACTTTGAACCTTACAAAACAGCAAAGGTCCTTACACCAGCGACCACCCCAACGGTTGATCCATCATCAGTTGACGCCGTTTATGACCTGTTGAAGCAAGCCAAGCACCCCGTTCTTTGGGCTGGCCTTGGAATGAAGGACGCCCGTGCTGAAGTTGTGGCATTTTCAGAAAAGTTCAGCGTTCCCGTCCTCACAACGGCTCCTGCTACTGGCATCATGCCGACTGACCATCCTAACTTCATGGGCTCCCGGGGACGACTGGGAACCAAGCCAGCATTCGAGGTTACTCAAGCAGCTGACTTGATTATTCTGGCGGGAACTAACTACCCATTTAGCCGATTCCTACCACAAGGCATTAAGTTCGTTCAGATTAATAACAACGTTGAAGACCTCGGGAAACAACGCGATATCGATTTAACGGTTCTCGCCGACGCTAAGCCATTCTTCACTGAACTCAATAAAAAAGGCGATCCAGTTACACCAACCCCATTCCTTAAAGCTGCTCGAAAGGACAAAGCCAACTGGGATGCCTGGTTGAATAAAGTCGCTGATAATGAAGCAAATGGCCTTGCACCAGAAGCCGTCATCCGCGCTGTGAAGGAACACAGTAATGATGACGCCGTCTTTGGCCTCGACGTCGGTAACAACCTCATGTGGGCGATCCGTCAATTACCGTTTAACCACAACCAAAAATTCAGCATGTCCGCTTGGTTCGGGACGATGGGTTACGCTTTGCCAGCTAGTATCGCTGGTAAATTAAGTTACCCAGACCGTCAAGTCTTCAGTATCTCCGGTGACGGTGGTTTCTCAATGGTGATGCAGGATCTGTTAACCCAGGTGCAATATCACTTGCCAATTATTAATATCGTTCTTGAAAATGGTGCCTTTGGTTACATTCAACACGAAAAGATCACCGCCGACCAGGAACCATATGGGATTCACTTTATTGGCGCTAACTGGGCAGGCTTCGCTAACGACATGGGGGCAATTGGCATTCAAGTCACCGACCGCAAGTCATTAGCCGCCGCATTTGATAAAATCGCTGAACTCCAAGCTGCTGGCAACACCAAGCCAATCCTAATTGACGCTAAGGTTAAGAATCAAGATCCAGTTGATACCAGCTTTATGCCAATTGATCCAGACCAGTTTGATCAGGCAACCATTGAAACTTACACCAAACAATCCAACCTGTTTGATCAACCTGCATTTTCAGAATTACTGAAAGATGAAGAATAGTCGAAACCAATAACTCATTTTCAACCAAATAAACCACTGATATTACCATTCCAAGCTAGGAATGACCTTATCAGTGGTTTATTTTTGGTCGCCCACACAGTACACCCAGTTTGCGAGTGTCTGAGTCGCATAAGGTTCAGCATCGTGGCAGGCAATTCCAATGTACATTTTCGTTGCCAGCTGGAGCCCCTCAGTTTCAATGTTTCGTCCTAGCCAGTCGGAATGAGTTAACAGGATCTGTTTGGGAATGGAATTTCCCCATTCGAATTTTGTAATACCAGGCTGATCTGCCTTCGGGTGGTTTGCGCTAGTCCCTGGCTGACCACTGGAAACGTAAACCGCAAACTGAGCGGATAAATCAACTCCCTGAATGGAAGGAGCAGTTAGCTGGTTTGCGAATGATGGCACTTTCCAGTAAGGCTGGCTCACCTTATTTGAAAGCATCTCAGTCGCCTTACTGAGGTCAACATAACCGTTATTCGCGTCAACAACATCCAACGCGTCGTTTAACTTCTCGTTATCATATAAACTCAGGTGCGCATTATTATTTGTATCGATTGCTGCAACTAGTAATGTCTGCTTGTCTGGTGTTAACGCGCCTTCTACTCTTTTAAGCCGACCATACGATTTCCCATCAGGAGTTGCGTGATTGAGCATGACCAACCGGGTTACCGAAAGATTTCCCCGGTGACGGGTTCGCCGTTCCCGGTTTGCCTTAAAACGAATGCGGGCAAGTTGCGTCCCCCACTTGACGTCGGGATAGTCAGCCACATTGGGTTTAGTAACCACCCACCAGTAATCGACACCGTTATGATTGAAATACTCTAAGGTTTGGCCGTGACCAAAATTCTTGAGAGTCATCTTTTTAGCGTGTCTGAAATCAAGATCGTAGCCGTTCTTCACCCGACTTTTCCGTACCCGAGAAATCACGGCATCCCGATTTTGATGGTATAACTGCAGGGCATAGACATATTTTGTCCCCACGTAGACCTTCTGGACAACCGTTCGTTTGGGAAGATTTTTTAGCCGATACTTGAGATAGGCGTTTGTTTCGATCATCAAAGCCAGCCCTTTCTAATCCGATTACTTTACATTAACCATACCGCATTCTTTCAATCAACAAAATATTAACTGTTTAACCGGCACGCTGTTAAGAGCATATTTAAAGGTTAAATCGTTGCCTATGTACGTCACAAGTAGTACATTACTATTAGAGGTGATTAATATGGCTAGGATTGAAGTTAGAATTGATGACGATACTAAAACAAAAGCCGTCGCAGAACTAAAGAAGCATCAGATTACGTTATCGGCTTTTGTAAAAGCTCAAGTGGCAACCGTTGCATCAGAAGGGCTTCCACCGTACTATTCGATGCCGAATACTGAGCAAGATAAATCAATCCAAGAAATTGCCAATGATATTAAGGGCAAAAAGAAGTTACCAGGCGCTACCAACCCAGACGACTTGGAGCGGCTATTAAATGAATGAAGTAAAATTTACCTCAGAATTTAAAAAACAATATAAAAAAGTAAGCCATGGGGGCACAGTGGGGGCGGGTTTTTAAACGGCCTTTACCCAAGGAGATAGATCCAGAAGAGCACACTCCCTGGGAATACATAAAGAATTGCTTTATAGACGATAAACAAATAAATGATTATTTCTACCCGCATAAAATTGAAACGGATAAGCATTCAGCAAAGATTCTCAGGAATGTGGAACACCAAACTGGCCTCAAAAATTTGCAAGTTTGGTGGCTGCATTTTGATGGTCATAATGGGAACCATTTACTTGAGTATGTGGTAACGCCGTCGATCATTTATTTATCCAGAATTGGAACCCACAATGATCTCATGAATAATAATTAAGTAATTTAAAAAGCAATCCATCAATTGTCTATGGATTGCTTTTTTTAGTCATTATCGTTAAATATTACATTAAACATTATTGTTCTTCAGTGAGTCAAATAACCATCCGTTCGTTAATTACTATTCGCTACCGCCACACCATCCGGCTGTTCATCATCCGCTGCCAAAATTTCAGTCACTTCCTGGCGACGGCCATAAACGTAGGTTAACGAAAAGCTGACCGCAAAACTGATCACGCAGCTAATCAAAAAGGCTGGAATAGACTGAGTGGCAATGCTAATAAATCCAAGCACGCTGTTCGACCCCAATGAGACCGCTAATACGTGGGTTAGGCCCAAATATACACCAGCAGCACCTGAACCAATCATTGACGCCACAAACGGAAATTTCAATTTCAGATTAAGACCAAACATGGCCGGCTCAGTGACTCCCAATAATGCTGACATGCTAGCCGATGACGCAAGGCCGCGTTGCTGCTTATCCTTCGTTAAGAAGAAAATAGCTAAGGCAGCGGCTCCCTGAGCAATGTTTGACACCGATGCAATTGGGAAAATGAAACTGCCACCGGTTTGCTTCACGTTCGCGATTAGCTGCGTTTCAATTGCTGGAAAGCTTTGGTGTAACCCGGTGATTACCAATGGCGCATATAGCAGACCAAGCACTCCAGTCCCAACAGCACCAGAAGTTTGATATAACCAAAGCAAGCCGTTGGTTAAGCCATCGCTGACATCCCGCATTACTGGACCAACGATCATGAAGGTTAAGATCCCAGTCACCAAGATGGTAATCAGTGGTGCAAACGTGTAATCGAGTGCTTCAGGGAGAAGCTTGTGGCACCGTTTCTCAATCCACGAAAGCAGCCAAGCGACCACCAACATTGGAATTACCGAACCTTGATAGCCAGCTTGAGCGACTGGCATTCCCAAAATATGCCAATAAGCGAGTTGATGACTAGCCAACGCTGCGCTAACATCGTAACCACTCACCAGGGATGGTGAAACCATCATCATCCCCATAGCCGCTCCTAAATAAGGATTCCCACCGAAACGTTTCGTTGCCGAAAAACCAATTAAGACGGGCAAAAAGGCAAACGGCGCGTTGGCTAAGACGTTAATAAACGCCGAAAAGCCCTTTAAACTAGGGTAAGCAGCGATGAGCGATGGTGTCATAAACAAATGGGGTGCTGACAAGACGTTATGAAGCGCCATCAGTAACCCAGCCGCCACAATGGCTGGAATAATCGGCACAAAAATATCGGCCAGAATGTTAATGAAACCAACAAATCCTTGCTTTCCTTTTTTTAAAATCGATAGTAGCAAATGAGTTCCTCCTAAGCAAAAGTGAGCGGAGCAAAGCGGTTAGAAACCGGAACATAAGTCTCCTCTAACAGAAATCCCTGGTTTTGGGGATTTTTGTTGGAGGTGCTTATATGGAAGTTTCTGCTTTGCGCAGCGGTCCTAAAAACAGTGAGCGGAGTCAGGCGCTTAGAAACTGGAATATAAGTCTCCTCCACCCTTCTCACATTCATCTAAAATAGTCACTTCGAAACATTCTACTTGTTATCTTAAAAGATGCAAGGGAAAACCCGAATCTTTTAATCATCACGCTACAACGTAATCGCTTTCTTTCGCCTAAGATCAGAATTCGCACTCAACTAATTAATTGCTTTTCAGTTGAGATGAATTAAAATTTAGTTAGATTTAGGTTATTTAGACAGCGTTTTGGAAGGGAGTAGTCTATCATGATCGCATTTGGATATGAAAAAAATGGTGGCCCTGAGGTTTTCAAGGAATATCAGGTGCCAGTTCCAGAAGTTACTGGTAACCAAGTTCTCATTAAAACCGAAGCATTTAACTTAAATAACTTTGAAGCCTTGCAGCGGGCCGGCAATTTTAAACCGACCGATCATCGAATCATTCCCGGTAGAGATGTTGCTGGGCTTGCCGAACAAGTTGGCAGTGACGTTAAAGGAATTAAAGTCGGTGACCGAGTGGTTGCTCACGGCCATCATTCATATGCAGAATACGCAATTGGTGATGACACCAATACCGTTACCATTCCAGACAGCGTCTCATTTGCCCAAGCGGCTGGCATTGTCACCCCCGGATTGGCTGGTTATAAGGGCGTTCATTTATTTGCCAATGTTCAACCCGGCCAAACCGTCGTTGTCAAGGGCGCATCGGGTGGGGTCGGCTCCATTGCCGCCCAAGTGGCCTTGAGCATTGGTGCTAACGTTATTGGTGTGGGTGCCAGCCGCAATGAAGCATACGTTAAGTCCCTAGGAGTCAAAAATTACGTTGCTTATGATCAACAGGATCCAGCAAAAGTCCTGGCTAATACCGCTGATGTCGTGATTGACGCAGCTTTGAATGGAACAGGTAGTGAAAACGACGTCGAAATCATTAAAAACGGTGGGATCATTGCCAGTGTGGCTGACGGTGAGGCGGAAACTGATAAGAAGGTTCACTTCAATCACATCCACCCAACTCAACAAATTACTGACATCGAAGCATTAAAGGCAATGATTGAACTGATGGCTCAGGGCAAGCTTTCAATTAAGATTAGCGATCAATTGCCATTTACCCTTGATGGCGTCATTAAAGGCCATCAGATTTTGGAGTCAAAACATGATGGTCGGGTGATTATAGAAAAGTGAGCGGAGCAA
Source organism: Lentilactobacillus kisonensis DSM 19906 = JCM 15041 (assembly GCF_001434135.1). Taxonomy (GTDB): domain Bacteria; phylum Bacillota; class Bacilli; order Lactobacillales; family Lactobacillaceae; genus Lentilactobacillus; species Lentilactobacillus kisonensis. Next base: position 7,679 of record NZ_AZEB01000029.1, read on the forward strand.
AGCGCTTAGAAAGCGGAGCCTAAGTTACTCCATTCAGAAATCCTGGGCTTGGATTTTTGAATGGAGTGGCTTAGGTGCAGCTTTCTGCTTTGCGGAGCGGTCCTAATCTACGTAACAAGAAACAACCACCAAATAGCGCTGGATTTTTGACAAAGCAACCTTCAAACCAGGCTGCCACTTACAGCAAGCGCATTTTCAAAATACTACCAAGACCCACAAAAGAATTCCCAGCACATAAATAGAGAAGCCAAACATTCAGTGGTGTTTGGCTTCTCTATTTATGTGCCTGAAACTAATCGTTCCCTAGCGCACAGTATGGTATCGTTCTAATCTTTCCTAGTGTGATCCGGTTTCGAATCTTTCCCCTTCTCCTTTACAATCTCCTCCGAATACAACTTATTCACCAATTCCGGATTGGCTTTACCGGGGTTCAGTTCAACAATCTGACCAGCGGCACTATACACAATCCATTCAGCTAAATTAACGATATGGTGGCCAATTCGCTCTAACAAACGAATGACCATGAAGTAACTGGAACTGGCCGTGGCAGTTTCAGTATTTTCAGCAACTGCCTTAGTGATCGCATCCCGAATCAACAAATACTGCTCGTCAACAGCAACGTCTTCATTTGTCAACGACTTTGCCGCATCGGCATCGCTTTTGGAATAAGCATCCAGCGCTTTTTCCAACATATCCCGAACTTGATCGGTCATCTTGGCAATTTCCTTTTCAACTTCAGGAATCCGTGGATTACCCTTCACGCGGATAGTCTCCCTGGCGATACTGACGGCATGATCCCCAATCCGTTCCAAATCAGAGCTAGCTTTCAGAATACTAATAATCACCCGAAAGTCAGTAGCAACTGGCTGCTGAAGCGCAATTAAACTTAATGCTTGCTTCTCTAACCGCATTTCTTCGCCGTTAGTTTCATTATCGGCATCAATGACTTCTTGAGCTAATTTTTTATTATGTTCCATAAAGGCCTTAGTTGAACTATAAATCTGTTCACTAATGTTCAACCCCATTTCAACAAATCGGCCATGGAGCTTTTTTAATTCATCATCAAATAATTCTCGCATAGTACTCTCCTTGTATAAATAAGTGAGCGGAGCAGAGCGTTTAGAAATCGGAGTGTAAGTCTCCTTTAACGGAAATCCCCGAGCTTGGGATTTTTGTTAAAGGTGCTTACACGCAGATTTCTGCTCTGCGCAGCTGTCCTAAAATAAGTGAGCAGATCCAAGCGGTTAGAAGTCGGAGTGTAAATCTCCACCGAGGGAAATTCCCGGTTCTGGAATTTTTCTCGGTGGTGCTTACATGCAGACTTCTGCTTGGAGGAGCTGTCCTACCCAAACTTCCCATTCAAATAATCACTAGTCTTCTCATCATCCGGGTGAATGAACATCTTCTCGGTTTTTGAAAACTCAACCAAGTCACCATTGAGCAAAAACGCTGTTTTGTCTGAAATTCGAGATGCCTGCTGCATATTATGGGTCACGATAATTACCGTGTACTGGTGACGAATATTCATTAAGGTGTCCTCAATTTTGGCACTCGAAATCGGATCTAGCGCACTGGTTGGCTCATCCAATAAGATGACTTCGGGCTGGACCGCCAACACTCTGGCAACACAGATTCGCTGCTGTTGGCCGCCTGAGAACGCCAAGGCATTTTCATAGAGATGATCTTTAACTTCATCCCAAATGGCCGCCTGCTTCAAGCTGGTTTCTACCCGCTCGTCTAACACATGTTTATCCTTTTCACCCGCTAACCGTAATCCGTACGCAACGTTTTCGTAAATACTAAACGGAAAGGGATTGGGCTGTTGAAACACCATTCCAACCCGTTTTCGTAAGTTAACGACATCCATTTGTGAGGCATAGATATCATCATTTTCTAACTTAATACTGCCGGTAATCGTGACCCCTTTGATCAAATCATTCATTCGATTCAAACAACGCAAGTAAGTGGACTTACCACACCCTGATGGGCCAATCAACGCGGTAATTTGGTGTTCTTCAAAGTCCAAGTTGATGCCATGAAGAGCTTCTTTTTTGCCATAATATAGATGGACATCGTTACTTGTAATTATCTTGGTCATTGCCCACTGCTCCTTTGCTAGCCAAAGTTACCGGATATGTAATCCTCAGTGGCTTTAATTTGGGGATTGGTAAAAATCTTTTCGGTCTTATCGTATTCAAGAACATGGCCCATGTGGAAGAATGCCGTGTAGTCAGCGATTCTTGATGCCTGCTGCATATTGTGGGTCACAATGATAATTGAATAGTTCTTCCGCAGCAGCTGTAGCGTTTCCTCAATCTTAGCAGTTGAAATTGGGTCAAGCGCACTGGCCGGCTCGTCTAGCAGTAAAATATCCGGCTTCATCGCAACACAACGCGCAATGCATAGTCGTTGTGCTTGCCCACCAGATAATGCCAGCGCACTTTTATCGAGGTCATCCTTGACTTCATCCCAAAGTGCGGCCGCTTTCAAACTCTCTTCAACCCGTTTGTTCAACTCGGTCTTATCCTTGATGCCATTCCGTTTTAGCGCGAAGGTAATGTTCTCACGAATGGACTTGGCAAAGGGATTGGGCCGTTGAAACACCATACTGATATGTTTGCGAACCTCATAGACGTTAATATCCTTACTATTAATGTCAGTGTCCCGATACATAATTTTGCCTTTGACGGTCGCAATCCGGTCATTCATCCGGTTCAAACAGCGCAGATAGGTCGACTTCCCTGATCCAGAGGCTCCAATCAATGCCGTAATCCGATACCGCGGGAACGCTAACGTCGCATCGTGCATCGCGTGATTGTCTCCGTAAAACACCTGCAAATTTTCGGTAGTCATGGCTTTTTCCAATGGCATGTCAATAATGTGGGTATCATCAAATGAATAGTTTTGCATATTAATCTCCTACCTTGTCGCGGTCATTTTCTTGTACATCCAGTTACCAAGCATTCTGGCTAATAAATTAAATAACAGGATCACGACGATCAAAACCGCTGAAGCCCCGCTTGAAATTGCGGCCGCGTCTGGCGTAACCCCTTCAGTATTTAATTTCCAAATATGGACCGCCAGGGTTTCAGCCGGTCTCAGTGGATTTAAGAAACTAGCTGGATCGACCGGATTCCAATCACCATAATTAACGGTTGGCGCACTTTGACCAGCGGTATAAATAAGGGCAGCGGCTTCACCGAACACCCGTCCAGCACTTAAAATAATTCCGGTTAAAATACCGGGGACGGCAGCTGGTAAGACAATCCCAGTGATCGTTTTCCAACGGGATAGTCCAAGCGACAACCCGGCTTCCCGTTGAAGTTGGGAAACATCCTGCAGGGATTCTTCAATACTTCGGGTGAGCAACGGTAAGTTAAAGAAGGTCAATGCAATTGCTCCGGCTAAAATGGAGAAACCCATGTTGAACTGAATGACGAACAACAAGTATCCAAATAACCCAACCACAACGGAAGGCAGAGAACTTAAAACTTCGACAGCCGTCCGAATCAGGCCGGTAAACCAATTATTGGGTGCGTATTCTGACAAATAGATCCCAGAACCCAGCGCAATCGGAAACGAAATAATCAGGGTCAATACCAGTAAATACATGGAGTTAAACAACTGATCACGAACCCCACCGCCAGCTCTAAATGATTGGGCAGCCGAAGTCAAGAAGTGCCACGAAATGTGGGGAATCCCGGTCCACAGAATGTAGCCAAGTAAGAAAACTAAGATACCAATAACCGCAGCCACCAGCGCATAGATAACCCCGGTTGCAATGTTATTACTTGTTTTAGAATTCATTTCTTCAAACTACCCTTCTTTCCAATAAAACGAACCAGAATGTTAAAGACTAATGACATCAGTAATAGAATCAGTGCAAGTGACCAGAGCGCGTTATTTGGCAATGTCCCCATAGTTGTGTTTCCGATTCCGGTTGTTAATTGACTGGTCAAGGTTGACGAAGGCGTTAGCAGGCCATGAGGCATTAAGACAGCATTACCAATGACCATTTGAACCGCCAAAGCTTCACCGAACGCCCGTGACATCCCAAAAATAACGGCGGTTAAAATCCCCGGTGTCGCAGCTCTTAGAACCACTTTATAAATGGTTTGCCAACGAGTGGCCCCCAGTGCTAATGAAGCTGATCGGTAAAACATTGGAACGGCCTTGATACTATCAACAGAAAGTGACGTAATTGTTGGCAGTACCCTGACAAAGAGGACCAATGTTCCAGCGAGGATTCCGAACCCAGTCCCACCGAACGCGTGACGAATAAGCGGTACGATCACCGACAAACCGATAAATCCATAAACAACTGAAGGAATTCCGACCAACAATTCGATAACCGGTTGAAGAATCTTGGTTCCCTTTTCTGGTGCAATTTCTGTCATGAATAACGCAACCCCTAACGCAAACGGAGTGGCAACGACAGCAGCTAGGATTGTGACACTAAACGACGTCACAATCATTGGCAGGGCACCGATCTGCGGGTTGCCATGCTTATCAAGTAATCCCGGGTTCCAGTTGGTTCCCGATAGAAACTTCCACAAACTCACGTGATTGGCCGTAAAGGTTGCGATACCTCTGGTCGTGATGAAATATAAAATCGAAATTACCAGCAACCCCACAAAAGCGATACAGATGTAGGTGATTGTTCGACCAAAATAATCTTGATGAGTTGCCTTCGATGGATTTTGCAGGTCTTTCTTAATCTCATCCATGCTAAACCTCCTATAATTTAGTGAGCGGAGCAAAGCGGTTAGAGATCGGAGTGTAAGTCTCCTTCTGCAAAAATCCGTGGTTTTGGGATTTTTGTTAAAGGTGCTTACACGCAGCTTTCTGCTTTGCACAGCGGTCCTAAAATTGATTGTGCCTTAGACCAACGAAGGCTAAAGGCATTTGGTTTGCCTTCAGCCTTCGTAGATGAATATTGATTGAAATTGATGCTTTGGATACTAATGTTGGTGTCAATGCACCAGTCCAGGTTAGGACCGCTCGTAAAGCGCAGAGATTTCAGCCCCTCTGTAACCTATCCGACACGTGCTCCTATTTCTGTGATACCGCATTCTGAGCATTCTTACTTACTTTCATATCATGAATACTGATATAGCCAAGCTTCTGTACTAAACTGTCTTGAACTTTGCTTGAGTCCATATAGTTGAGGAACTTCTTCGTTGCAGCGTTTGGTTGACCTTTGGTGTACATATGTTCATATGACCAGATCTTCCATTTATTAGTGGTAACGTTGGCATCAGTTGGCTTAACGTTATTAACTGACAAGGCTTTGATCTTGCTGTTGACGTATGAGAAAGCCAAATAACTGATGGTTCCTGGTGTACTTGAAACGATTTTTTGAACGGTTCCGTTTGAATCTTGTTCTTGGGCTTTAACTGCTTTGGCACCTTCAAGAACAGCTGATTCAAAGGTTGCTCGCGTACCTGAACCCTGCGCTCGGTTGACAACGGTGATCTTTTCGTTCTTGCCACCAACTTGTTTCCAGTTCGTATACTTACCGGTAAAGATCCCTTTCAGCTGCGCCATGGTTAGGTTGCTGACACTGACATCCTTGTTAACCACTGGGGTCATCCCAACAACGGCAACTTGGTGATCAACTAACTTGTTCGCCTTGATGCCATCTTGTTGCTGCGCGAAGATATCCGAGTTACCAATTTGGACAGCGCCGGCTTGAACTTGACTAAGACCAGTTCCAGAACCACCGCCTTGAACAGAAATGTTAACTTTACTGTTATCCTTTTGATAATCACTAGCAGCCTGTTCAACTAATGGCTGAAGGGCAGTTGAACCAACCGCTGTAATCTTAACGTTTGAATCCGCAGTTGACTTCTTAGATTTTGAACTGCTTGACCCACATCCAGCAAGTAATACTCCCACTGCTGCGACCGCAACTATTGTTGAAAAAAAGGATCTTTTTTTCATGATCGTGTTTCCTCCTATATGAATCCCAAGTTTTTTTAGTACTCATTTAAGTACATTGTTAATATACCAACATCATGTAAATATCGAGTTTCGTTTATGTAAAAGTAACGTAAAAGTCCCCGATTCCTGACAAAAGTATGGCATAACTTAAGATGTAAACTATTTCAATAAAATGGAGGAAGACCAGATGCCACTGGAAATTCTATTAATCAGCCAAGATTTACAGCTCGCCAACAAACTTGAAAAGTCACTGATCGCCTTAAACATTAATACCCGAGTTTCATTTGAACCATTGGATCACCTACTACAGCAGGTTTCCGGGGTTATCTGGGATCTAAACAGCGTAATCCTACCGCAAAACCCATCCGAAATGCAGATCTTGAGGAGTCAAATTACTGGCCCAATCTTATTATTAACGAGTAAACCACAACCTGAGCGTACCGTTTGTTCCTATTTTATTGACTATCATTTTGACGATTACCTGTACAAAGCCTCAATGAAAGAAGTGACTGCCCGAATTGTTCAACGTCTGTGGGTCTATCAAAATCGCAATCGCCTGCAAATGAAACGGCAGGGGGGAGCCGATAATCACTTACAGGTGGGGCCATTAAAAATTGATTTGGATAAATTCCAGGTTATCAACGGCTCCAAGAACCTCAATTTAAGTCCAATTGAATATAAATTGTTATTATTCTTTATCAGTAACGCCGACACGGTATTAAGCAGGACTCAAATTGCCTCGGCAGTTTGGGGAAATACCACAGGCGCAACGTTAAGAATTATCGATACCCACATTAGTAACTTAAGAAAGAAAATTGAGGAAAACCCCAAGAAACCAGAGATGTTGACGACGATTAGGGGATTTGGATACTTATTTAAAAGAGTTTGAAGAAAAACAGTTTATCGCGGTCACAAAACAAGCCCGGAGCTAAAATTCTAACTTGAATTTTATTTCCGGGCTTGTTTTGTTTGAGCGTCAATTGTATCTGAATACGTTTATTCTATAAAGGCGGAATATATCTCATCACAACATCTCAAACTGAAAATAGATGAAATCCCATAATTTAACGGAAAAGTACAACCATTCGCTCTGTTTTAGAATGATTGCATTTCTTGTTACACTCTGTAATCCTCTGTCTGTCAAGATTTTATCAATGTTATAAAAATGGTGATCAATGTCCGCCGCTTTAAATAATTAAATCATGATAATTTCTTTATTTATCTAAAAATTGTATTTGATTACTCGTCACTCAGATGCCTAATTCCCTATTTTAAACAATATTTCCAGTCCATTTATCGTATATTATATATGTGAACTACTCAAAGGAGGCTCCCACAATGGCCCAAACCAGTCAGCTACTCGAACGATTGAAAAAAGAATACACCAGAATCCTCAAAGATAACATGGTTGGCATCTACCTCCACGGATCTTACGTCATGGGTTCTTACAACGAAGAAGTCAGTGATTTGGACTACATTGTCGTTGTTAAGGAGCCGCTTAACTTCAATGACAAAAAACGACTAATGAACGTCACCATCAAAAAACTATGGCCCCTTTCCCCGCGAAAGGGATTAGAATTTCATGTGCTTCTATTAGCCGACACAACCCACTTTACCGATCCATTGCCGTTTGACTTCCACTTTTCTGAAACACATCTTTCCGAGTATGCATTTAATCCCGACAAATATATTAAGACAATGCACGGAAAAGATCCCGACTTAGCAGCTCATATCACCATTCTCAACCACTATGGTCAAGAATTAATCGGCAAACCCATCGAAGAGGTATTTAGCGACGTCCCTTCAGCAGACTATTGGCACAGTATTACTGCAGATGTTAACGATGCTAATCAGGAAATTTTGATTCACCCCATGTATATTGTTCTCAACCTTTGCCGAGTTTTAGCATACAAGCAAGATCATCTCACCGTGTCTAAATTAGCCGGTGGAGAATGGGGATTAAAGTGCCTCCCAGAAAAATATCACTTTATTATCCAAGCCGCCTTAGCAAGGTATACTTTAGCCAGCTCAAAGGATCCATTTAACAGTATCAGCGCCGCTCAGCTAGATCAATTCGCATTTTTGATGTTACAGAAAATAGGCCCCGCTCACTAAAACTAGCGAGATAAGCCTAATTCTGATCATTCTCCTAAGCCATCAACTTCAAGCACGTTTGAACAAAGTTTTCCCCAAACGTCACCACTAATAATCGTTGCCAATCGGTTGGCACTTCCTGCTCTCTCAACATCGGTTGAAGCCATTGATTAGTTGGTAATAGTTTCATCAATGAATGCTTTGTAAATTGTGAAAACAACAAATTTCTTCCATAGAAAGTGGCTAATCGCTGTTGAAAATCGGACACCATCACGGGTATTAACAGATTGTTGGCATTGTTTCGATCACCTAAATAGAGTTGAGCAGCCAAGAAATCAGTCTTCAGATCAAACGGAACCGCTTTATGGGCCGCCGCTAGTACTGGATCCATCCGGATAAACCAGATTAACTTGTGTTGCTCTAATGTCTGTAATAAATATAGTAATGCCAGATCTAATTTGGTTAGCTGAAACTGATTAGTGATGAGTGCACCAGCTGTCAAACCAATTTGGATCGCACGAGTCAATTCACCAAAATCCCCGGGATCCTTCCAAAGAACTTCAATCTGCTGAGCGTGCTGTAGCCACAATTCGTGAGTAGCTACTCGCAATGTAATCCAGCTTGGTATCCCTCCATTATCATCAACCATTCTTAGTAGCCAATACGAGCTTGCTGTGGAACGAGCATAGTTGCTTGAAACCAATTTTAGATTACCTGGTAACGCATCCCTGACCGTTTGCCATAATCGTTGCCGATATTTTGCTTTCGTTGTAAATTGATATATGCCATTATTTGGCCGTAACTTAGCCATCAATCGTCCCTCTCACCATCGCACTTTACAATCGATTGTAGCACGCGCTACTGAGAAAAGGTAAGAAAGTGGTCAGACACGATATCGTTTTTCCCCTAAGCTTTAGGTTAAAAACTTACATTCAGAGATACTGATGATCATTTCATTTAATCTAGCAATTCTGATTTAACCGACTTTTTGATACTTAGATTAGCCAAGAAGAGTATCATTCCAATTTCAACCTGAGGGATAGTTTCACCTAATCAGGAAATAATAATTGGCTCAACCGCTAATTTACCGAGAAATCTATACAATAATAACAAAAAAAGAAACCACAATCCGTTGCAACTCGTAATTTACTTATCAGTCAATTACGTGCTACCATTGTGGTTTCTCTGTATGTTTCACATGGAACATCAATCTATCTCTATGTGGTCACTTTGTTTTATGGCTTCAAATTAATAACCGTTAATTTCTCCCGTGACATTGAAAGAATACTGTTATGAACACCTTGAGTCCCCATTCCAGAGGCTTTTACACCTAAGAATGGGAAGTTATCAGGTCCCCGTTGTGGTCGGCCGTTGACTTGAACGGTTCCAACTTCAACGGCTCCGGCAATTTCTAGTGCCTTGTCAATATCTTGAGTGAAGACACTGGCTTGCAACCCAAAGCGGGATTTGTTGGCAATTTCAACAGCTTGATCAACTGAATGAACCCGGATGATTGGCAATACCGGGCCAAATGGCTCAACCCAAGCGATGTCCATATCCTCAGTAACGTTGTCCAACAAGGTTGGCTGGAGTAAATTGCCATCGCGCTTATTACCAGTTACCAGGGTTGCCCCCTTCGCCAGCGCATCGTCAATCAATCCTTGAACGAAGTTGGCCGCCTTATCATCAATTAAAGGCACAATTGTGCTGTCATTGACTGGTGAACCAACGGACAAGTTTTCAACCTGTGTCTTCAGCCTAGCCACCAATTTGTCGGCAACTTTATCAGCTACCAGCACCCGTTTAACAGCTGTGCACCGTTGGCCGGAATATGAATAAGCTCCCTTGATAATATTGTTGGCAGTGATGTTTAGGTCAGCGTCTTCACAGACAATTGCCGGATCCTTGCCACCAAGTTCCAAAACCAAGGGCGTCATGATCGACTTCTGGGATAAATGCTCACCAGTTTTCGTACTGCCTGTGAAACTGATCATGTTAATATCAGGATTTTCGGTTAAGTAATCACCAATTTCTGATCCATGGCCGGTTACCAGACTCAAAATTCCCTTAGGAAAGCCTGCTCGATCGAGTGCTTGGATCATCTTAATACCACTAATCGACCCCTGAGTCGCGGGCTTGAAAATAACCGCGTTGCCGGCCATTAAGGCGGGGGCAATCTTTGAAGCAGCTAAATTAACCGGGTAATTGAATGGCGAGATGGCGAGAACAACGCCTAATGGCACTCTTTCGATGATTCCTAATTTATCTTTGGAACCACCAGGAAAGCCATCCCCACGGACACTTTCACCATGCATATGCAAGGCTTCCTGCACCGTATAACGAATCAAATCAATTGTTCGTTGCACTTCGCCTTCAGCGCTATTGAAGTTTTTACCAACTTCATTCATTACTGAGGTTGCAATATCATCCTTCGTCTTTTCAAGTTCATCTGCCCAGCGATTGAGATACTGGCCACGGTCACCTAATGAAAGCTTTGCCCAAGAATGCTGAGCAGCCTTGGCAGCTTCGATACTCTCATCAACTTCTGACTGAGTGACGGCTTGTACGTTACCAATCACCTCGTGCTTCCAAGGCGATTTAATTGCAATCGTTTCCTGAGAATTACTTGCTTGCCATTCACCAGTGAGGTAAGCCGGATAAGTTTTAACTTCATTTTTGATACTATCCAAGATCAAATTCTCCTCTCCGTCATTCAAATATAATGAAAGCCAAACTCACTTCTCTACTCCAAAATTATGAAAGTGAATTAAGTTCATTGGAATAAATTTTACAATATATTTTCATCAACTTCCAATAATTTTCATTGTAATTTTTTGTGATATCGGTTACAAAGGCATCGGAATAGGCAACTTTAATTTTGACAAATCCTTTGTTATTATCAATTTAAGGTAAGTGATCTTAATATCAACCTAATCAATCTAGGTTAATTGATGACTGCCAGTTTTGGAGATAGCTTTCCGGATTGTTGAAAATCAGCAGTAGCTTTTATTAACTTATTTTCAATTAATGCGACATTACTCCCTATAAAAAACATAACGCCTCCGTAAAGAACTAGATAAAAACGCCAGAGATACGTTTCAGCAAGGTCCTCACTGATGCGTTAAGAAAACAATTAACACACTAATAATGAAAACAATCCCAAATTCAACGATCAAATCATCGTTAAATTTGGGATTGTTTTTATTATCAATTGACATCAGAATTACCTTCGATCATCAATCTTCTCATCAATGATTGATTCAAAGCTGCTGCCTAAGAAATCACTGGAAACCGTCTTGTCTTTTCGTTTAATCAGATAACTCCCCAGGCCAAAGACGGCCCAGATCGCTAAAATAATGTATTCTGCTGGCCATACCAAGGAAACCGGAGTCCCTGGAACCAGGGTCAGTAGGGCAACCGCTAAGGCAATAATACCGCCAGCAGTTGGCGCGACTAAGTGGTTATTACGAAAACCACCCTTTAGCGTTGGATATTTCCGGCGAATTTTCAATAAGCAAAACGTGCTAAACGACCAGGCTAACGCAATTAGGAAGCCACCCATATCAAGAAAATATACCAAGGCACCTTTACCTAACCAGCCTAATCCTAACACCAGTGCCAATACTAACCATAGGGCATTAGTAGGGGTTCCATATTTGGGGTGAACTTTCGCAAACGCCTTTGGTAAAATATTACCACGAGCCAAAGAGAAAATTAACCGCGGAGCCGCCGCAAACAGTGACAGAAAACTGGTAGCTAATCCCAGAAATGAGATCATGTAAGCAAAAATACTCAGAATTGGAAAACCAGCCGCCTTAAACGCATCAATCGTCCCCATCTGCATGGTTGCCGTTTTCTCCCATGGATATACCCAGGCGGACGACAATAGAACCGAACAGTAATAAACGGCCGCAATCACAATCGACAGCACCACAACTAGCCCAATTCGCTTGCGAGGAATGTTGGTTTCTTCAGCCATCACCGCCACCGATTCCCAACCAGTTAAGAAGGTCATCGCTGGTAAAATAAAGCGAAAGACAGACGATACTTTGTTTTGGTCGCTTGAGAACGCTGGCAAGAAATTGCTGGCATTTCCACGAACAAACCCCACCACCACAAGTGACAGGCCTAACAGTACTAGTAACACAAACAGAATGATCTGAACATGGCCGGTTAGTCGCGCCCCCAAATAGTTCACTAAGAAAATGAGCAGCGTGAAACTAACCCCAATTGCCAATTCCGTTAAATGCACCCGCACGCCAGCAAACGTATAGTACGGCCCAATAGCGATCTGGGGAAAAATCGTCGAAATTAACAGACTTGACGCGGTCACGAAGAATGCCAAAATACTCAAATACGCGCCCAATAGTGCCCAGCCAGCGAATAACGCCCCTTTCTTACCAAACGCAGCGTACCCATACACTACCTCACCGCCAGACCGCGAAAAAATTGTCGATAATTCTGCAAAGGACAGTGACACCAATACCGCTAAGGCTGAAGCTACCAACAAGCCAAAGATTTCACCACCCGCACCGTATACTTTAAAGAATTGACTGTTCGTATAAATCCAACTACTACCAATCACCCCACCGGCACCAAGTGAGACCAATCCGAAAAAACTAATATTGCGTTTCAAAGATCCATCCATAATAAGGCCTCCATGAAAATTCAACCAATAAATAACATACCAATATTGTACCGCTATTTTACCAGAGGACTTTGGCTAGTAAAAGCAGCTGCACCGCCCATTACTGATCATTATTCTAGTCTTGATCTCGTTTCAAGGCTATTATAGGGGTGAAAAACAAAGTGATAGCCAGTTTTAAGCTAGATTCGACTTCTAACCACTTATTCTACTCACTATTTAGGACAGCTCTTCCAAGCAGAAGTCTGCACATAAGCACCACTAACAAAAATCCCAGAATCGGGGATTTCTGTTAGTGGAGACTTATGCTCCGACTTCTAAGCGCTTGGATCCGCTCACTTGCTTTGAGAAGGTATTAACATGAATAACAAATTAATGATTACACTAGGTGTTTCAACGTTATTATTTAGCTCAATGGGGCTTTTCACTCAGCCAGCTTCTGCCAGCACAACCACCAAAATTAAAGTTCATAATTACAAACAAGCTGAGCAATTAGTTACTCACAAATTTGGGCATCATATTAACGGCCGCTACTACGTTTGGACCGCAATGGGCTATGGCTTCCCTGGCCACACTCATTATCTGTTTCGCTACCATGACCACCGTGTTTATTGGATCCGCGGTGTCGACTACTACGCCCAAAAGCAGGTCCACGTTGGGACTTACTGGGGCCACGATTACTTTGTATATCAAACTGGCCGGATCATTAAACGACCGGGTGGCGGGGTTTATTAGGATTTATCCTGGGCAACCGTGCTGAAATGTGCTCCGAAAAGCTGACGCTTAATGTATAAGGAGACCCCCACTCAAAATCCCCAAAACCAGGATTTTTAAGTGGGGGTCTCCTTATACAAACGCGTCAAAGCGCTTTTCTCCGCACTCTCTACTCATTTACAAACTTATCATTATGCATCGAAACATTTGGCCGCCATTTTTTGCCTATCGGTTCCCATTGAAAGTTAGAACGTACTTTGACCTGACGATTCTTTTTATCTACTTCCGTTATGAGAATCAGTCGATGATCAAATACACTTCTTGTTCGCTGATATGTTGGTGTCTCTTCTAGTATTTCCGTCTTTTTTCGGGTGAAGCCACCCAAGTCAATTAAATCATAATCCATGTAATCCCCTCCAACTTAAATCACGTCTCAATTATATCAAAGGCCCAGAATAACACTAACTTCTTAGATCACACCCCTTTAATTAGAAATTGTTAATCCAAATCATAATTTCTATTCGACCTACCAATATACTTAATATCCTAGGTAGCTTCCAATCACCCCATCATCTGGGTCATCTCGGACTTTCTGGTAATTTACTAATCACAACTAACCAAATTAAGGACCAACTGAGCCACCTTAAAATAGCCACTCATCACCATAATTTACTGATAATCTGCCAAAACGGAAATTCCTATTCTTTTACTAAAGCCGTAAAAATCGCGGAAAATGATAATAACTTTTTTATTATAAAATTACGTCTATCCCTACTGCTCCAACTAATTAGCTAATACCGGTGATTATTTGACGCTCATTTAAAAATAGGTGATACTATTAATTAATAGTGTACATATTTATTGGTGTATATATATATTTACGCACAACACCACTTAAATTAACCATAATCAATTATCACTTTCATCTTTCGAAGCACTAACTTCCAGAAAGTGAGGGAGGGGGCCCTTATGGATTACACATTATTCTTCGAAAAAAACGACCAGTTGGCCTTTTTGTTGCTGCAGCGATTTTTTGTCAAACGCAACACCATCGTAACCGCATCCTCAATTTTTGATACCTTGCCAATTTCCGAGTACAAATTATCTCAGCTACTAATATCAATTAATAGCGACCTCGCGACCATTCAATGTGGTAAGGATTCTAGCATTTCCATGCCAGAAAAAAACATTTTGAAGGGGCATAACATCACAACAACCGTCATGAATGAAATCCGATTACTTTACTTAAAAAGATCGGTTCTTTTTGCGTTGTTTAACTACCAATTTCTACAATTCAAAACATTATCCAAAGAAACTTTTATGAAGCAAAATTTCATCAGCAAAACCAAGTTTTATGCTTCCGGTGTTGAACTGCGAAAAATTTTAAACGAATCTGATTTTTACCATTCATCAAACATCATCAACGACTCTGAATACATCCTCAGACTCCACATCTTTGAGTTTTTCTACTCAGCTTTTAACGGGATTGATAGCCCGTTTCCCGATATGAACATCCCTATCAATAACTTAATCATCCGAATTCAGGCTCAGTTTTCCTTTCTCATCAAGCCAGTCCAAAAAAGCAAGCTGGAAATTTTTCTAAAAATCTGGATTTTGCGAATGATTAACGGCAACTTCATCACTAATCAGCTGATTTCTGCAGATAACCTCTCTTTTGAAGTCCATGAGAAACTGACTAGTATTCAGTCGTTTATTAAAGAACACTTTCACGTCAATCTTAATGATGGTGAAATGAACTACCTGTATACCTTTCTACTAACGCAGGAATACACCCACGGTATTCAACAAGTCCTTACCCAAACGGATTACCCACTTGCCTACAAACTGACCGACGACCTGATCAACGAAGTTAAAGATCAAGGCGCCTTAAGCGACCCGCAACGATTTGATCCAGAAAAACTATTCGTTTCGCTAACGGCTATTCATCTACGTTTTATCACCCTCTACATAGAGCCGACCACCTTTATTTCCCTTGACCAGATAGACTTTTTCAAACAGACCTACCCAATTTTCCACGTTATCATTAACCGGTTTATTGAACACATCAAAGATCAAAAAATTATGAAGCTCAATAAACGGGAGTCTGCTAATTTATATTTTGATTATATGTTTGCCTTCATTAACGCTATTCCAAAGGAGTTGCTGTTAGACAAAGTCCATATCTGTGTCGACTTTTCCCAGGGTACTTTATATAACAACTACATCATTAAAACCCTGAATGGTTTCGCAAACGCCAACATTGTGATTGAATCAAACATTTCTCGGGCAACCGATATTTATTTGTCGGACTTCTTTTCTACCGCCGTCAAAAAGTCCCAGACAATTTGGCGAAATCCACCTTCCCCAGATGATTGGGGCGCGCTTGGTGATAATATTGTCCGCCTCAAACAGGCTAAAGTAAGAAAATTGATTGACGATATTTCACCACTATCCAGAAAGGAACCTGACCATGCCTGAACACCAAATCCGATCCTATCAAAAGGTGATTGGCCTGTCGATTATTCCCCTTTTCTGGGGACTATTGTCAACTGCGTCAATAAGGGTCTCAGCAGATGAGTTTCCAACAACTTCAAACACCGATCAGCAATCACCCACTAAAACGTCAGCTAACGCCAATTCTCAAAGTGCGCCAGCCTATTCGATTTCACCAGCCCAAAGCGGTGGTTATGGTGCATCGGCTTCAACAGCGGCCGCACCAGCAGCTTCAGCGGCAACTGAACCGGATCCTTATCCAGCCGCCGACACAGAAGTAACTAGTGGCAACGGTAAGCAAGCCCACTCTGATAATGACGCTGCCCAAGATGTTGATAGCAGCACCCAAAGTAACAACAACCCTAATGACCGCAGTGACCCTAATAATAACGCCAACCGCACAGATCAGGAGCCGCCAGCTGCTCAGCCTTCTGATTCAACAACGGTAACCGAAGAATCAGCTGCCGTCGCCGATAACCAGACTCACGATCAGTCAGATTTAACTCCGTCAACCGCAGCAGTGGCTTCAGGCCAATCAGAAAATGACGCATCCCTGACTGCTGAAACGCTGGCGGCTAACGCTACTGATAATTCAAGCAATCAATTTACTAATCCAAGCGAAAATAACGTTGCTGAGACGCCAACTCAAACACAATTAGCTTCATTTCGGGCGTTGGTTAATCAATACCTAACCACTTATAACAATGCGAATCAGACAACGTATCAATTACTGCCAGCCAGCTCAACGGCAGTCGACCTCGAAGCTGATCTTTTCGACCCTCAGATGACAAACGACCAGCAAGCGATTCTTAGTGGCCTCACCAGGCTGCTTGACAACTTTATCGCTGATAACCGGCTTAATTTGTTGAAAACCTACCGGGGTGCGGGCACTAACCTGACCTTTGACCTTACCACGGGGAATAATACCCATCTCACCATTGGCAAAACGCTGGTTCTCCCCATCTATGTCGTTAAAACTGACGAAACTGGCAATCCAATTGGCCCAACGGTACCGGTGAGCAACGCCGCCAATACCGGCTTAAGGTATGGTGGCAGTTGGTCAACATCACCAAGTGACATTAACGGCTACCGCTTGGTTCAAACACCAGCAAACGCGAGCGGTACCTGGAACGATACGTTTGACTATGGCCTACTGAATAATCAGGGTGAGTTGATCCTGAAGTACGTCTATAAAAAAGTGCCGGTCATCGTTCCACCCGAACCCACACCAACACCCGCACCAACACCGGCGCCTGCAAGTGACCAGGCCGAAACGATACAACCAGCGATGGTTGAACCCGCTCCATTAACCCCGGTCGCCTCAGTTGAGCCCACAGTCCCGCAGCCAAGCGGGCCAGTGATGCAAATCAGCCTACCTAGCGCCCCATTAACAGACCAAATTCAACCCACCGGCTCACAAAAAATTGTTAAGCCGGGGCCGTTCACCTTAGCAACGACACCGAAACCAGTGCTAGCCAGCGGCCACTTTACGGCCAGGCCGACAGCTTATCATTACTCGGTTACCCGGAAAGTCTCCAAACAGCCCACGCCCACTCAACCGACCACCGCGCCGACTACCACGCCAACGGTTCAACCAGTGACGATTCCAAGTAAGCTCACTCCTATCCAACGATTATCACTGAATTTCGAAATGGCCAACCAGAAAAAGCAGCCAAAGGATCAACTGGCTACTCCCGTCATTACCACGAATCACCAGATGACCAAGCATCCAAGCGGCGGGCCAATCCACACTCAATTAGGGCTTTACTTCGCAACTTTAAGCGGCACCATCAATTTCGGCACCACCGCAAACGAAGAAGCTCATTTAGATAACCCATTTATTTGATAGGACAGCTGCGCAAAGCAGAAATCTCCATGTAAGCACCTTGGAGAGAAATTCTAGAACCGAGAATTTCCCTCCAAGGAGACTTACAGGCCGGTTTCTAACCGCTTTGCTCCGCTCACTTTTAAAATCAGCTGGAGTGACTCATGACCCATTACTTTATAACTTCACAACTTGATAATGATACTTCCGCAATTGAACTTGCTGAAATAAAGCGGCTGCACCTATTTGATGACTTGGAGCAGCCGGCTTTTATTGTGACCAGAAACGATAGCCACCACGCCACCCGAACCTGGGCTGACTTAGGGGTTGCTAACCGAGTGATTAACCTATTTCGTTATTTTCAGGGGGTTGGCAATCGACCACAACCAGCTCCTGATACGGCAACGGTTATCAAGCAATTATCGACCATCCAGATTGACCATAACCTGGGTCTCGTTGATGGCAAGCCCCGGATCAAAGTGATTCAAACCAATGACCAAATTGACTATGTTGACTACTGCGACCAGTGGGGCTTCACGGACCGGCGGGATTTTTACGAAGACAATCACCTGTCATACTCAGAATACTTTGACGATAGTGGCAGGTTAAACACCCGTGTGTATTATGATCTGTCTGCCCACGTCGTGATGATCTTTCGCTACCACGGGGGGCCAGATAACCAGCCGATATTGAGCCTCATCATGTTAACGCACAACCACCGCCACTTGCAGTTTGATGACATCGATCACTTAATGGCGTACTTTTTGGATTGTTTGGCAGCGAAAGACCCTGACCCCCGGTTTTACTGTGACCGCGAAGACATTGCCGTTATCCCGTTCCAACTGATGGCTCAACCTGCCAAGCATTACGTTATCTTACATTCGACATTTACCCAGACCGCTAAGCGAGACGGCGCCTTTTATCCCTATATTGAAATGGTGGCGAAAATGTCGGATCGGTTAACTGGAATCATTTCGTCAACCACCGCTGAAGCAGTTGATGTACAAGCAAGGATCCCAGACATTCCCAGTTACACGGTCCCAGTGAGTTACCTACCAGACGCCCAATTTGCAAAAACCATTGACTTTAATAACCGCCGACCAGGGCAGTTGATCGCCGTGGCCCGGGTCACAAAAATGAAACAGTTAGACCATATCATTAACATCACGCTTCAGTTACACCAACAGTTACCATTTGTTGATCTGAAAATTTATGGTTACGAGGACTCGACCAGCGACCCGAAAACGGTGGGCCATCTTCACCAGTTGATCACTGATAACCAGGCTGAATCATATATTCATTTCTGTGGCTACGTAAAAGACTTGACGCCAGTATATAAACAAGCCGATCTATTAGCGTTAACCAGCCAGTTTGAAGGTTTCTCCATGGCGGTATTAGAGGCATTGGGCCATGGCTGCCCAGTAGTTAGTTATGATATTAACTACGGCCCGGGCGAAATGATCCAAAATGGCGTTAACGGCCAATTAATCACCCCGGATGATGAGCAGGCAATGTATGCCATCATCAAGCAATTACTGCTAGACCAGGATCGGCTGCGCACCTATAGTCAGCAAACGTTGATTCCAATGAAACGCTTTTCGGCAACTGCGGTGGCTAGTGATTGGCTGAAGGTGATTAATGATGGAGGTTAATTGGCCAGTCCTCCTAAACGTTTCAAAATGGACCGTTCAGTCTTGGAAACAGGGTACCAAATCCAACGGGGGTTTGCAGTTTGATTACTTCCATTACTACTTGCTACAGAAAAACATATGAAGCTATCCACAAAATTACGGGGGACAACATCATGATTGATTTACAAACCGATGCTAACGAACTCACTATTATGGGCGTTAAGTTTAAAAATCGCGAAGACTATCAGGCAACATTAAGTTCAATTGCTAGTAATATGTATGAAGGCTACGTTCCCACAAAATCAGATATCGGGATGCTTGTTAGAAATAGCAACAAGCCATTATCTACTGACGAGGCTATTGCATATGTCAAAAACAAACATGCTAAAATAAGTTCTCATGGATAACAACACTAAATGGCAGATGTACCTACAACCCAACGGAACGTTGAAAAATTTACTGGGTATCACGGACGCCAATGAGTTGCAAGAGATTGAATATCTCTTAACGATAAATCACAGGATTAATTTTTGCGTTCCCTCCTGCGTTCCTTCTTTCGTTCCCCCCTTTATTCACTGTGGTAGCAATCCTCTCACAATTACCTAACCACGAGAAAACGTACTTATCTATCAGCAAAATTCCCGGGTAATAACATAAATAAGCCATTATTCTTACGCCAATTAATCCTTTCGTCCCAGCTACAAATAAGGATCTTTACCACTCTAAAATAAGTAATTTTAGTAGCCGATGCTAAAATTTAGGTATAGAAAAAGAGCCCTAACGGCATAGGGCTCTAATGTAGAACCATTAAAGACAGTGACATCGTTTAAAACAGTCAACCATTCCAAACTCGTCAAAGTTAGTGGAATGGTCTTTATTTTTTTGTGCTCCCTGTATTTTTGCCACGCAATCATTAGTTTAGCAACCGCATTTAGCAGTGTCGAAACTGCCAGAATCAATGCCGTCAATCCACTAACGATTACAATGACTGATCCAAGCTCTCAAGAATTATCCATTGGAAATCTTAATTATTCTGCAACCTCAAAACAACCTCACTCCAATAGCTGGAATGAGGTTGTTTTCTCTATCAAATTCTAAAAAACTACCGGAACGAGTCTAAAAGGAGACACGACCTATTTTAAAATATGTCGTATCCTATTTGACCAACCGATCCGTCAAAATTCGGCCGTCCTGAGCCGCTAATAATGTTTTTGAGCCAGACTTCAAGATCAACGTATAATCATCCTGCTTCAAAGATTTCGTTACCACCTTTGAAGCGGCATTCATGTTCTGTCGGATGGTCCGCAGGGCTTTTTTATTTTGCTTGGGGTGATTGCCAATAATGGCCAGTGCCTTCTGATAAGCAGGCTTCTTTGCCTGAATCACATACTGTTTCTTGGCGGCCGCGAAGCTAACCGGACCAACGGTATCTCGATAAGTTTCACGGAGTTGTTTTAACACCCACTTTTCTTTTAAGCCCTGCTTTTGTTCGGCAGTCTGCTGCTTAGCCCGTTCACTGAAATAGGTTCTACCTTTCAGCTTACTAGCTGGTTTGACTACCTTACTTTGGGCAGCCTGTGGCCGATTATTTTGAGCATGAACCTCATAAACAACGCTAACAATCAAACAACCCGCAGCAACAATCGTCCAAAAAGCCATGAGTCCAACTGCCCCTTCACGACGAAATGCCCAAATCCACGCGCCAATTCCGATCAGGGTTAAAATTGCTAAAAGGCCAATAATTACTTGAATAATCAATACTAAGTCCCTCCCTGAATTCATTTGGAGATCCAATTACAGACCGCCGTTGACGGCAGCTACTTCGCTATAGGTACTCTATTAACGGATGCAGCCGGCCAGACAACCCCTTGCAGCCAACGACTAATCTTTTGAATTAGCAGCTGGACGTTATTTTCAATGCTTAACCACGGCAGCCAGTAATACTGATTTTCCGTGGGTGTTTGCGGGCTAGTGACAATTTGAAATAGCGGCGTGGTGACTTCCGCAGAAATCGGTACCTGCCGCAACCGCCAGTCAATCCGCATGAACCGGGTCATTAAGCGTTGCCGTAAAATGCCTACCGTATAGTCATCAAAGTGGATTGGGTAGCTCACTTCTACGTGCTTGTGTGAAACAAATGGCGCTAAGTAACGGCTTAACACCTCGACAATTAAATCGGTAAACCGGGTCAGTTCTGGGATGTCCTTTGCTAAAACGGTAATAGTGCGGGCCAATCCCGGAATCTCCTTAACATCATCCGGTTCCGCTAACTGAATTGCCGGCTGTTTCAATAGGATCGCAAACTGAATGGCTTCCATCAAATATTCATCTAGTTCTTCAAAGTAAAGTGGCGAGCGATAAACCTGCATCCGAGTAATCACAGTCTTAACAACTAGCTGGATCAGATAGGGTAAGACTGCCCGCTCCTTTGACCGCACCAGCTTGGTAACGTGAGTATCCACAAAATAAGGGCTATACGTCACCATATACTGAAGCCAGTAAATTTCAGCTAAATTGAACTTAATGTTTTGCGATTTGGCCGGTAAGCTGGTAAAGCGCATCAATTCATTGCGTTTTGATCTGGGTAACGTTTGGGATTCTTGGGTTAAGTACCGATACTTTGCCAGCCGGACAGCGGTGACCTGCAAGAACCGCTCAATAGCTGGTGATTTTTTGACCTTTGATGGGAGTGATCGGCTCAATGCTTTAAAATAGGCGGTCTCTGCCGCTGATAACCGTAAATTTTGGTTTCCCAATTCACACAGTTGCCAGCCAAATACCCGAATTAAGCGCTCATCCCCTTGTAGCTCATTGTCTCGGGGATTATAAGTAATGTTATGGTCGGCTAACCAGTCAACGATTGGATGCAACCGAGAGAGAATGGTCGCACTGCTAACCGACATCAAGGGCTTCGGTTGCTCCCTCACAGCGGCAATTAAGCACTGGTAGGCCACTGAATTGCGGACCAGGGATTGGGTTAACGCTTGATCGATCCAATCACACTGATCGACTAAGGTTTGCTTAGTGATTTTAACGCCTGTAATTGCTTGATAACTTGCAATGAGCCGACGATAAACTTGTTGGGTCGAAACGTATGGCCACTTCAGCATTTTAGACAATTCGGTAAATTCAACGCGACGCTTCAACCGAATCGCGTCCAGTAAGGTTAATTGCCGACTTTCAGGGTTAGTTAGCAGCATATCAATAAACACACCAGTTCATCTTCTTTCTAGTGAGCGGAGCAAAGTGGTTAGAAGCTGGAGCCTAAGTTATCTCGACCAGAAATCCTGGGTTTGGATTTTTGGTTGAGATGACTTAGGTGCAAGCTTCTGCTTTGTGGAGCTGTCCTAAGTATAGTGGAGAGAAACAAAACCATAAGTCCTCTCTAACACAAATTATGTACAGTAGGACCAAGACAAGTCGGATTTGTCCCAGCCCTACAAATAGTGAGCGGAGTCAGGCGCTTAGAAACTGGAATATAAGTCTCCTTGGACAGAAATCCCTGGGTTTGGGATTTTTGACCAAGGTGCTTATATGGAATTTTCTGCCTGACGCAGCTGTCCTACATTTCACTTCACCTGATTTATTCACAAAGATATGC
>NZ_AZEB01000003.1 GCF_001434135.1 Lentilactobacillus kisonensis DSM 19906 = JCM 15041
TTGTACACCGATGTTCGACCATACGTAAGCCCGCTAGTATCTTTCATATCCTTGATTATATCATATTTCTATTACACCATGTGTAACTATTAGAAAAGAAACGAGCAATTCATCACGTCCTTGAAAGAACGTGTTTCCTTGCTCACCATCAAAAATCCCCGTGCAAAATCATTTTGCACAGGGACGATTAGTAACCGTGTTACCACCCAACTTTGTTAAGACGTTATCGCCTCAACCTTAAAGGCACATTCATGCCCGGAATTTTATCGTGATTCCCACGTATCAACAGCTTTCACCGCTGGTAGTTGCTCAGAGCTCATCTTCAAAAGGGGTTCCCGTCCATCCTTTCACTATCAATGGTCGCTTATCGCCGGTACTAACTTTTCTACTCTTCTCTTCATCGCAAATGAATATGAGATTTACATGAGATTTATTGTAATGAATATTACTTCTTAATAATCTGAGTGTCAAGAGCATTCTTCCACTAATGATCGACAATCACTATTTTTCTCCCAGCAATCGCTTCAACCTCATAATTCGTTCATCAAGGGGTGGATGGGTATCAAACATCTTCACCAAAAATGGCGTCTTACCCTGCCGAGTGACTGGCTCATTAATGTACAGCGCAGCACCCTTAGAAGCTGGGTTAGTCGTTGGGGTTGTGTCGTCTTTTAATAGTGTTAGTGCGTCAATTAACCCCTGGGGATCTCGGGTTAAATTAACGCCAGAAACGTCAGCCAGAGATTCCCGCTGTCGGGAAACCGCAAATTGCATAATTTGCGCGATTGGCACGCCAACTACTCTAATAATCCAACCGCCAATCCAAATAATAAAGCCAAAAGTTAAGATTGCCAGCATAATGTACCACGAATTATTTGAATCCCGACGGTCATCTCCGCCACCAAACCAGGCAAACCAGCGCCCACCACGCATTAAGCTGAGCCCAGCAACAATTAATACCGCACCCGCACCAGCAATAAAGGTTGTGAGCGCCACCGTAATTGAGGATACCCGAATGTCATAATTCTTAATATGTGACAATTCATGGGCGATCACGCCTTCAAGTTCCTCTCGATTCATCATCTCCCGCAACCCCTTTGTAACAGCGATTGCAGCGTGTTCAGGATCGCGTCCCGTTGCAAATGCGTTAGGGGATGGGTCATCCATGAGATAAATATCAGGCATCGGAATATTAGCAACTAATACAAGGTCACTAACAATGTTAAACAGCTGCGGATCATCTGACTCTTGCAGCTTAACCGCCTTACTTGATTTCATCAAAATGTTGGTGACGTTGACGTAAACTAAAAACGAATAAATGGCAGCCCCAATTAGAAAGCCAATGGTCGTGTAAACGGCAATCATAATATCAAATGGATCTTGCTGGTAAGCAAAGATACAGCCGATTGCAAAACCAATAATGGCAATTAATAGGATGAAGCCGGCCATCACCAGCCACGTCCGGCGCCTATTCTGTTGAACCTGCTGATTTATAGTGTCCATTATCAGTCAGTCCTTTATTAAAATTTCATTTGAGGCACTTCTTTGGTCTTCTCTGGTACTTCAAGGTAACCGCGAACCGCAAAGTTTCCGAATTTAGCAACTAAATTGCTCGGGAACGTCTGAATCTTATTGTTGTAAATCATCACGTTACTATTGAAGTTCTGCCGTGAAAATGCGATCTTATTCTCAGTGTTTGATAATTCTTCTTGAAGTGCGATAAAGTTTTGGTTTGCCTTTAATTCTGGATAGTTTTCAGAAACTGCAAACAAATGGTTTAACGCACCAGTTAACTCATTGTCTGCCTTAACTTTATCCCCTAAACTGGCATTAGGATCCGTAATTTGCGTCCGCATTTCGGTAACCTTAGCAAACGTTTCCTGTTCATGCTTGGCATACCCCTTAACGGTTTCTAGTAAATTAGGTAGCAAATCCCCTCGCCGCTGTAATTGAACATCGATTTGGCTGGCTGCTTCATCAACTAAATTTCGTTGGCTCACCAATCCGTTATATAGGGCAATGATCCAAATGATTAGTAGCACGACGATAACGCCGGTTATGATTAGTGCCATAATAATCTCCTCCTTGTGCTCTTTGATATCAAATGTACCATAGTGGCCTCAATTACTAAAGGGATGGGGATAGGTTTTAGTGGTAATTTAAGGAAGTGATGACGCAGATAGCGCAATTTCCCATAAAAGAATGTCGGTCAAATTTCGTTGGCTACATTGTCTAAAATCCCCACACTGCTGATGAAAATAACTAAAGGGATTTAAGCTAAAACCCAAACTCGGGTCTCAGTTTAAATCCCTTTAGATACCACATCAATACCATATCAGATTATTACTTGTTATACGTTACTCTTAGGATCGCTATAGAAAGTAGGATCTGCGCGTATGCACCTCCGACATAAATCCCAAGCCTTGGATGCATTTCTCATATATTTAGATCTAGTCTTTTGGGCTATATAGATTAGGACTGCTCCGCAAAGAAGAGACTTGCACCTAAGCTACATCACGCAAAAATCCCAGGCCCGGGGATTTCTGATTTTTGGCAACATTGTGGAAACGTGCTGCACCAAGCAGAAAGCTGCACCTAAGCCACTCCGTCCAAAAATCCAAGCCCAGGATTTCTGAACGGAGTAACTTAGGCTCCGCTTTCTAAGCGCTTGGTTCCGCACTCTAACCGCTTTGCTCCGCTCACTCATATTAGCCCCTGCGCCATCATCGCCGTTGCTACCTTTTCAAAACCAGCAATGTTCGCACCCGCTTGATAGTTCTTATCCAGCTGATATTTCTTATCAGCAGCTTCAGACTTTTCAAAAATGTCTTCCATAATATCTTGCAATCGATTGTCAACCGTTTCAAAGCTCCAGGACAATCGTTCGCTGTTTTGACTCATTTCCAAAGCAGAGACCGCTACTCCACCAGCATTTGCCGCTTTAGCTGGCCCGTATAAAATGTTACTGTCCTGGTAGACCGCAATTGCATCTGGATAGCTCGGCATATTAGCTCCCTCACAGATATATTTGACGCCATCCTTAACGATCAGCTTGGCTTGATCCTTGTTAATTTCATTTTGAGTTGCACATGGTAACGCAATATCATAATCGACATCAAAATCCCATACAGAGCCACCATGGTATTCTGCACTGGCAACCCGATCAGCGTATTCCTTGATTCGGCCCCGTTCAACTTCCTTGATCTGTTGAACGACCTTATAATCAATTCCCTTGGGATCATAAATATAGCCATTGGAATCAGAAACCGTGATCACCTTAGCGCCTAACTCGGTTGCTTTTTGAACGGCATACGTCGCAACGTTCCCAGAACCCGAAATTTTAATTCGTTTGCCGGTCAACGTATCTCCTTGCGCCTTCACTAACGCATTTGTGTAATAAAGAAGGCCATACCCGGTTGCTTCTGTTCTGGCAAGACTGCCGCCAAACGTTAACCCTTTACCAGTCAGCACCCCATTTTGATAGCCCCGCAGCCGCTTATAGGCACCAAATAGATAGCCGATTTCTCGGCCACCCACGCCAATATCGCCAGCCGGAACATCTAAGTCAGGGCCAATGTGCCGTTGTAATTCTGTCATGAAGCTTTGGCAAAACCGCATGACTTCTGAATCAGATTTTCCCTTAGGATCAAAGTCACTGCCACCCTTAGCGCCACCAATTGGCAAACCAGTTAGGCTATTCTTAAGAATTTGCTCAAATCCTAAAAACTTCACCACACTCAAGTTAACGGTGGGATGAAGGCGTAAGCCACCTTTGTAAGGCCCAATTGCGGAATTAAACTGCACTCGAAAACCACGGTTAACGTGGAACTGACCCTCATCATCCTGCCATGGAACTCTAAATTGAATCGCCCGCTCAGGCTCAACTAGCCGTGAC
Source organism: Lentilactobacillus kisonensis DSM 19906 = JCM 15041 (assembly GCF_001434135.1). Classification (GTDB taxonomy): domain Bacteria; phylum Bacillota; class Bacilli; order Lactobacillales; family Lactobacillaceae; genus Lentilactobacillus; species Lentilactobacillus kisonensis. The sequence goes on from NZ_AZEB01000003.1 coordinate 3,896, forward strand.
AACAAATTTGCCTTTATGTACTCAGGATGAGCTTCTAATACTGGCGCCAAACTATCAAGAACCGTAAACACCGCCTCTTGAAATTCCGACTGATCTGGATCCCGGCGTTGGATCTCATCTTTTACTGATTCAATATGCGATTTCACATTACTCACACGACATACCCGCTTTCTTAGATAAATAAACTTGCATCAATACTATGTGTTTTATATTACCAGAATTTTAATTAGAAATGTTCACATTTAATGAAACTTTATGCAAAACAGGTGATAAACCGTTTCACTAAAGCGATTGGTCAATTTCTTACGAGTGTATTATGATGATTAGAGAGGTGAAATTTCTTGAATGAACTAGAAAAACTAGACGCTGGGCAACCATATTATTTTCTTGATGACAAAGTGGCCGCTAGAAAAGCCAATGCAGCCAAACTATGTCAGGAATTTAACGAGATCCCAGCAACTGAACCAGAAAAACAAACCGAAAAGATCAAGCAAATTTTTGGAAAAACAGGTACCCGAGTTTCAGTTCAAGCAACGTTTAATTGTGATAATGGCAAGAACATTTCAGTCGGTGAAGACTTCCTGAGTAATTATAACTTAACCATTCTGGATATCGCGCCTGTAACAATCGGCAGCCATGTCATGATTGGCCCCAACGTCGATATTTATACAGTTAATCACCCACTAGATGCCTTGAGCAGGCGCAAATATATGGCCCAGGGCTTCCCGGTCACCATTGGTAATGATGTTTGGATTGGTGGTAAGGTCTCGATTATGCCCGGGGTTACGATTGGAAGCAACGTTATCATTGCGGCTGGCGCAGTGGTTACAAAGGACGTCCCTGATAATTCTTTGATTGGTGGCGTTCCGGCGAAGGTCATTCGTAAATTACCACCAATCAAGGATAATTAACTACACAGCTTAACCTGATCATCCCTCAAAAAAGTAAGATAAGGAAACTGCTTTCCTTATTCGAGAGAACCGGCCACTCATTTCAAAATGAATGGTCGGTTCTTTTAAATATCAGAATCAGTTCGTTTTCAATTTTGCAATTACTAATAGGTCACATTATTAGAAGCCAGTCGCAGCTCAACCACTCGTGAATGCTTAGGCTGTCGGCATACATTGACTAGAGCGGCACCAACATCTTCTGGGGTGAGAAAGTTTGATTTAGCAATTCCTTCTGCTGTCCTACCATATCCTAATTCAAATTCAGTTGCCCCAGCATGAGGACAGAAGACACAGGTCCGGATTCCCTTATCAAGTAATTCTTTATCCAACGCCTGACCCAGACCACGAAGGGCAAATTTACTGCAGGTGTATGCAGTTTCGTCAGGATGACCCATAATCCCGGTAACTGATGAAGTTAAAATGATCTGACCATCGTGTTGTTTGATCATGCATGGAACAGTGTATTTTGTAAATGCATAGGCACTTCTCACATTGGTATTCATGACCAAATCGAAATCTGCCATCGTCGTATCTTGAATTGAAAGCGTTCGTCCAATCCCCGCGTTATTAACGAGAATATCGATTTTTCCAAAGGTTTTCATCGTGTTTTCTACAACTATTTTGGCAGTTCGTTCTTCTTGGGCATCCCCTGAATAATAAACCGCCCTGACCCCTAATTTTTCACATTGAGTCGCTACCTGGACCAGCTTATCTTCTCTTCTGGCAGTTAGCATGAGATTGCATCCCGCTTCCGCAAGAGCAATCGCTGTTCCGCGTCCAAATCCCGAACTTGCACCAGTGACAATTGCTACCTTATTTCGTAAAGATTCCACCTGTCTATTCCTCCACGTCTTAATTTTATAACTAGATTAACACTTTAACTAAGATCGAAGCCAAGGATAGCTGATTGAAATAAAAAAGGCAAAATGGCCAGGATCAATTTGCCCTTTCGCAAAACGACCCCAGCCATCTCAATTCTATATATACAACGGCGCGTTTAAGCATTCCGTCGGACGGTGACGGATCTCCGTTGCAAGTGTATATGATAGCTCTTTTAAATAAGAAATGCTATCGATATTATTTAATTCTCTTCAAAGCAAATCATCTGTTTTCCTAATAACAGCCTGGGCAATAAAACGCGCTCTATCATTGAAGTTTACTAAATAGAATTAGTCCGTCTGACCATTCTTAGCGTGACGAGCTGCCAATTCTGCTTTAATTGCTGGTTCCATCTTTTCATATTTAAAGTAGAAGCACATAATTGCGCCCACAACCGCATAAATGATGATTGGGAGCCAAATGAAGCAGAAATGAATGGAAGCCAAGGCTGATGCAGATTGCGTCTTATTAGCCACAAATCCAGCAGCGGCCATAATCTTCGAAGGAATGAAGGCGCCAAACCCAGATCCTAATTGAATACAGAAGGCAGATCCCACGGCCGTTAGGAACCCAGCTGCTCGAATTCCCGTCTTCCATTCACCATAATCAACGGTATCAGCTAACATGGCAAATGGCATGGCAATTGCAGTTCCACCACCAAGGATCCCAATAATCCATCCGGTGACAATTAAGGCAAAGTTATTACCAACAAAGCCCATCATTGCCTGACCCAAAGCACCAATAATCAGCCCAATGATCATTGTCATTGTCTTATTAGTAACCTTAACAATGAATGGAATACAGATATTGGCAATAACCCCAACGACTTGAAGGCCGTTAAATACAGAGGTTAATTGCTCATTACCAAGATAGTACTTGGCATAGTATACAGAAACCCCGTTCCGGTCAGCTTGAGCAACCCAGAAAATAACAAACGATACAACCAAAATGACCCAAGGCCAGTTACCTTTAGTGGCTTTCAAGCTGTCCTTAAATGGAATTGGCTTGGTTTCGGCAACAGTTCGTTCCCGTAAGTTTCTAAATGCCAAGGCAAGTAAGATAACTGCCAAAATCCCGAAAATAAACATTGTCCACATAAAACCAACTTTGTCGTCGCCCTTACCAAGAAAGGCAACCAACGGTAATGCAAACGTACTTGTGATAAATGAACCAATGGCCCCACCAACCATTCGGAACTGTGACGCAACAATTCGTTCCTGACCATTGGTAGTTAAATTAGGTAAAATAGCAGTAATAGGTGTTTGAATTCCTGTATAGACAACCCCAGCAGCTAGAATATACGTGAAGCCGGCATACCATAACTTAGCAGTCCCATGCAAATTGGGTGCCGTAAACGCCAAAAATGTCGCTACCGCAAATGGAATGGCAAGCCACAAGAAATACGGTCGGCTCTGCCCCCATTTGGTGTGCGTATGGTCAACGATTGACCCCCAAACTGGTGCACTAATTGCATCAGCAAATCGGGCAACCAACAAGATAATTCCGGCGCCTGCAACTGAAATGCCAAAGACATCGGTGTAAAAATATAATATATAGCTTGAAATTGTGACATAAAGCAAATTACCGGCCATATCAGTGAACGAATAACTGATTTTCTCAAGTAACGGTAATTTAGCATCAGCTTTTGCTGCAGTATTTTCCATTGTTCCTTCTCCTTTTTAAGATTATGTTTCCGTTGTTCCGAATAATAGTTTGATAGCCACCTCCATTTACCAAAAATTAGTTTTAGAAGCTAAGCAAAATTTTTAACCAATTGAAACCGGTTACACTTCTGCGTAAATACATGCCTCAAACACTATTGCTAATTTATCATTTAGCTTGAATTTACTAATCCCAATAATCAGACAATTAGTGGACGTTTATGGATTTTCAAACAAACTAGTTGAATTGATTATTCACAATTTGTGCCGACCCTTTTAAGCTTAAATATATTAGTAGTACAAGAAGCAAGGCCTTATATTACCTCTGCTTCGCTAAAGTTGAATTCGTTGATTTCCCTGATGTAACTAGTTTCTTAGATTGGGGAACGTTGAAAATAGTTGAAAGGCAAACACCGCGTTCAAGTGCATCCAACGCCTTACCAACATCAAACCCCGGATCGACTTGGGGACCGTTCAAAAAGGTATTGGTATAAGTATGACGATATTCGCCTGGTGTCATGTGATTGTACCGCTTAAAAGTTCTAAAAAAGTATTTGTTATCAGTAAAGTAACTACGATAAGCAATTTCTTGAATTGATAAATCCGTTGTCAGTAACAGGAACTTTGCTTGAATCAGCCTTACTTCGTTCAAATATTCCTTAACACTTTTCTTTTCAACATTTCTAAATAATCTCATTAGGCAATCTTGGCTCATATTAAAATGATTGGCAACCGCTTCTGTTGTCAGGTGCTCATTCATATTAAGCCGAATCCATTCCTTTATTCGATTAGTGTTATTTTCATCAAAGCTTTCGTTGTTAATTTGATGAAAATAATCATTAGCCAATTCCAACAGTAAGCCACTCACCGAATAATCAGCTGCCAGATTGTTCATGAAATTACTGTGACTGATATCCAAAATTTGGTTGATTAAGACCATAATTCTCTGATATTCATCAATGTGAAAGAATCGTGGAATTGGTACTTCTTTTTGCAATTCATTTTCCTTTGGGTAGTGAGTCGTCAATTGTAAGTGATCTTGATTGACGAAATGAATCCAGGTAAATTCCGAAGGGATCGATGTTGGCTTGGTACCGTGAATTATATCTCCCGGAAAAACAGCTAATACATCACCCATCTTTAACTGGAAGTTTTTCCCGTTCACAGCAACACTAACCACTCCCTTTGTCCCAATAAGCAATTCTGTATCTTTTTTCCGTTGAGATAACTGGTGTTGCCAGCCAATGTCAGAGATGAAGTGACCACACTGAATGAATTTAACTGGCTCAATTAGTGAATATATGCCATATAACATCAAAGGTTCCTCCTAAAAAATAAGTGAGCGGATCAGAGACGTTAAGGATCGGAGTGTAAATTTCCACCACCTAAAGCCTCTGGTTCTAGTTTCTTGGTTGATAGTGCTTATGGGGTGATTTCTGCCTGAAAAAGCTGTCCTTACTATGTGACTTTGTAATCACAACTGGCCTACTGGCTAATATAGTGGGCAATTACCGGCACCTGAACAGTGGCGGTACTAGGGGTAATGCTAACGGCATCCGCATTCGAAAATTTAATTGTCTTACCATTAAAAATAATCGTCGATATTTTGGCATCTTCTAGAACCTTTTGAACATCAGCTGAAGTAACTTCAGTCGCACTTTGTGGCAGCTTATCGGCAGCAGCTGCTGACACAAGAGCATCTTGCTGAGTTTTATTTAAAGCATTCCAGAAAGCCCCACTTTGATCAACTCCATCAATAGTAAAGCTTATCCCAAGTTGATAGATATCTTTTGTAGCAGCGATCGAATTGTATCCCGCTTGGTAAGCTGCCTGTAAATCACCGTCTAAACTGTAATTAGCGTTACTTAGCTTACCATCTGTGCAGTCATTAATTCCCTGGTTCCGAGCAGTTTCACAATTGTTATACATACTTTCATAGACCCTTTGAATGCCCAGATCTCCACTATATGATTTATTCAATGCCATACCGTTCTTAACATCAGCAATCGCATCTGATTTTGCTTTTTGGGCATCACTTGCAGCGGCATTGTAACCTTGGGTATATGCTGCCTGAAGGTTCAAATTGTTACTGTAGTTGGTATTCAAACTATTTCCATTGAAATAGTCAGTTCTTCCGGCAAGATTGGCAATTTGTAGAGCTGAATTCATAATGCTTGTATTCGTAGTTGTCGAACTAGATGTACTCGTTGAGCTCTCATTTGTGCCGGAATTGGTTGAACTGGTCACAACATCAGAATTTGAAATCTGGTTTCCAGGAATCCAGGCACCATTAATATCTTGATCATTTGAAGCAATTTGGTACCAGAGATCGCCACTGCGGGTCGTCTGAATTGATCGAACCAAAGTAAATGGCGTGTCTTTGTACTTGGATGTTGCTGATATCACTTTATGATTAGCACTAATCTTACGGCCAACTTTGTATTGAGTATATTTAGGTGCCTGAAAGAAAAATGTGTTGGTTGTCTCGCTAATTAGTGAACTGGGAATGTGATAATTAGTATCCCCATCTGGTGTTAAAGGTGACTTTATTGATGTGTTTTTAACGGTTGTAAATGGTTTAACCCCACCGTAATATCCAGTTCGGCTTTTACCGCCGTATATCCAACCACGATAGTGTGAATCAAAGGATACGATCTTGTAGTAATACGTCCCGCGATTTGTTTTAATAATCCGATAAGCCCTAAAGTTATCATTATCCTTGTTAGAGTGTTGCAAACGTTTTGTTGTTGCCTTTGTGGCAACTACTTTAGCACTTTTAAGAATACCCGGCTTAGAATAAATCGCATTTCTGGTCGTCAAGTTAACATTACGACTATTAGCGGGTTTATTGATGGTCCGGTCATAAACAATTTTGGTGGTACTTTTTGCTGATGCCACCGATATATTGAACATTGCCATCCCTACAAAGGCACTGAATGTCATAAAACTTACAATTCTTTTATTAATCATGATCTATCCCTTCTAAAGTTGTTTTTCCAAGAAGTATCTTAGTAATTACCCTGAATGATAAGCTTCTTATTACCAGTTATATAACTTCCATTCATTAATAGGTACCGACTTGTGAGGTGATAGTTAACAATTTTCTTAACCTTCAAATGGGTTCCCAACTTGTAATGCTTTAGTTTTCCCTTAAAACTCTCAGTCCTATAAGCATTAACTCCGTTTTTTGAAATTACCGTAATGTTTTTGGCTTTAGGGAGAGATCGATAATAAACCGGAGCAACATACCTGCGATTGGCAGTAATATATCCAGTCTTACCTGCCGTCTTGGCATCATGATTAACATCTTTAACTTTGTATCGAAGAACACCATCGTTTGAACGGGCAAAACCTTTGACAATAAACATTGGTCGGTTAATCCGCTTGGCTTTCTTATAAGTAACAATTTTTTGAGACTTCTTGAATGTTGCACCCTTATACAATGAAATCTTATTGGTAGCGTATACAGCTGATCCAACTTTTGCAGCCGTCTTAGGTACATTTAATTTATTGGTATTGTTTTTAATTTGAGCATTAGCGTTATTTGTAGGCTTTGCGGCTGAAGAACTGGAAGAATTCCCAGAATTTGTCGTAGTCGTTGCGGCCGTTGTGGCGCCACCGTTATCATTAGGATTTGGTGCTGGTGTTGGTGTACTTGACTTTACAATTTGTAATTTTCCATCTTGTGCAGTCACAGGAACACTTAACTCAACTTGCTTCTTAGTAACACCATCGCTTCCATTAAATGAAGTAACAACCTTTCCATTGAATAGAACGTTATACGTTGCGTTATCAAACCCATTGCCGTTATATATAGTCAAATCAGCATTATGAGCTTGCTTAGAAACATTTTGAAAATCAAACGTTGTTGAACTACCGTCTTTATTGATGTCAGCATGAGTATATTTATCCCCACTAAACGTGTAAGCAAGATGCTGATCAATCAAATTAAGTCGGGTTCGCAATCCATCTTCTGGGGTAACACTCATTGAATTGCCATTGTCTTGTACATCAGCACCATAACCGGTTAAACCAAAGATCGGATCATTAACCACATCAGCCGATAATACTTGAAGTGCGCCAAATAGTGACAAGTCTGCTTCCCCTGATAACGGAATCCAACCATTATGCATCGTCCCTTCACCAACACCATAATGTTGTCGTGTCGTATCACCTAATTCTGCTTGATAATACCAAGCAACTGCTCCAATATTGTTACTATCAATTTGTCCACTATTAATATGAGTCAAATTACCTAGCTTAGCAGCATAGTTAGCACGTTCTGCAAGTCCTATTTGATCTTGACTCATGCCGTTATTTTGCTCACGAAGCCAATTGTCCATTGCGGTACCTGCAAGTGAATCGGTGTACTGGAATTGCCACCAGCTTTCGCCATTGATCGTAACTGGCACACTATACTGGTACCAAGTTGGTTGAACGCTTCGGCTTGCCCGGGTCTTCATGTCAACCATTTGTTTCATTTTCTGGTTGTTGTACATATTCCCCAGTGAATAAACACCTTCTTCGGCAGTATTATCATAAGGATATTCCGAAGTATAAGGATAAGGATCTTGAGCAAAGCTATCGTATTTATTCTTCAAGATATCTTGAATGGTACTTGCTTCATTATCTAAATGTTCTGTCTTAAGAGCTGAAATAATGCCGCTATCGGTTGATTCTCCCTCTAGACCATCATTATTATTAACTGCATTATTAACATAAAGCGACTTCATAATGTTGTAAGCTTTAAGCAAATAGTCTTTTGCACTTTCGGGATAATCAATTAAGTTAGGATAGTTTTTTTCAATTTGATACATTTCATAATACGTGTTGTAGATATGAGGATACGCCCATCCTCTCCAAGAATAGTCATTTGACCCATTGCCATTAACGACTTGTTCGGTTAACCAATCTGGGACTTTATAGTCTGTATGATGATTCTTCATTAACCCGTTCCAGATACCGTCTTCTAGATAATCACTTAAGGCTTCAACTTGACCTTTATTAGGATCATTGGCGTTTTGGGCAGCTAAGAAGAGCCCATGGGTTAATCCCCAATCATCTCCCCATCCTAAACTACCCCAATTGGATGCACCATTAAAATTACCCCGTTTAGCTTGGGTATTGAAGTCCCAATCATCAAAAATATTGTTATAGAATTTGCTTGAATCTTTCCATTGAGTCTTCAACATAAAATCAGCATGTTGTGATAAAGCTTTTTCTGGATTATCAATAACATAATATTGAAGCGTTGTCTTCATTGGGGTGCCATTAATCTTATAATTAACAATCACATTATTTCGACCCAATGAGTGAAAGTCAAAGTTGTAAATATGGTATTGCTCGCCATTTTTGGTAATCGTTTTATCGTAAGTTACATTCCCTTGTTCATTAGAACCAAGGCTTGATTTTGTATCATTATTTGCATTTGTCTGTTGTGATTCATAATCATTTGTTTGATTTTGGAATTCAAAGCTTATGTCACTTGCAGGTACTTTAGTATGCAAGTATAACTTACCCACCGCTTCTCCATCATTGTTCTTAGGGACAATCATGCCAGGAACTGAAACAGCATCCATAACATTTTCCTTGTATAAGATCGATTTCAACTGATCTTCATATTTGGTATCTGTCATATCTCCTGAAGTTGATGAAGCCGAATTGGTATTATTTTTAATATCTGAGCGGCTGAATTTAAACGAATAGGTTTTTGACTGTTGAGGTGCAAGTGTCAAAGAAGTGTTGGGCAAATACCCCTCATTTGTTTCCTTAATGGCGTTTGAGTGGATGTAGTAGACACTCAATCCGTTATCGTAACCGCTATTAAACTGAGTCCAAGGAGCTTCATCACCAGTATGAGAACCTTCTCCCCAATGGTCTTGATATTCAAAACCGGCACCAGTTGAATCGTCTGGTGTCATAACTAAGAAATTACCGATTCCACTTGGTCGAGTTGCGTAAACATAAGATGAATTTTGACCAACAAAACTATGATAGACAACACTTTGCTGATATGCCTGACTTGTCTTATCCGCACCACTATACTGCCACCATTCTTTAAACGGTAGTGGTAATCCAAAATCACCAATAACTAATGGATGACTGCTATCATTTTTAACAGTAATATCCCACTTGAGGTGACCATTGTTGTCTAATGAATACGTTTCAGTCACACCCATATTTTGAATTCCACCATTTGTGGTACCCGGTGTATAGGTAACAACCACCTTATTATTTGAAATGGAAATATTACGAGTTGCATCAGACTGGTTCGTATACTCTTTTTGCCAAATATTATTTGCATCATTGGTACCACCAGGTTGCGTGCGAAAAATCAAATCCCCAACCCATTCATGTCCTGCAGTATTTTGTGCTGGATTATCTGTTGCGTTCATCACGTAATTAGTATTAAATGCATCATCACTTAGGTACAATCCTTGAATTGTTCCGTTACCGCCTATATCAACCTTAAAGTTATCATTACTCATTTCATAACCGGTACTGGTCTTAATTGGGGTGACAGCACCAGGTGTAGTGTCAGGATCAGTGGCGATCTGATCGCTATCACCCACTTTGAGTTGCTTCGAGTTACCATTTATGCCCTTACTATCATTACTTTGTGAACTATCTATTCCCGTAACACCAGAAAATATCCCGGAACTCGATTGTTGAGTAATACCTGAATTCAACTCCGTAGTCTTATCCGCAAATACCGTTGCATCACGACTAGGCATCGTATACATCGCGGCTGATGCCAACATAACTGTACCAATCCCAATTGTGAATAATCTTTTGTACATAGAAATACTCCTCTCAACTAATAGACCTCAAGTTACCGACTAAAAATTTCTGTAATTGAATTTTCAGTCATTCATTCTCCCTCAATAATTCCCTCAGAATTGATTGAAAGATTGCATTTTCTGCAATCGCTTACAATGAGTATTATACATAGCTTATCAATTTATTAAATCTGAAAACCATTGATATTTTTATATTATTTAACACATCAATAATATAATGTAAAATAATCTGTTTAGTCCATAATCTCCGTCATTATAGTATTTTAAAACTCTTCTAATCCTAATTAGATTAACTTGGTGATTAGTCGTACATTCTTTTTATATTTTTCACTTAGAAATTTATAGAATGAAACTAATTGCAGTTCCCATGAATTAGGCCTCCGGTTAGCCCAAAATCCACATACAAAATGGCTAAAATCAACTCGCATCTCTACAAATCAATTCCAGCCATTTTGTTCTATATATACAACAAAGCTTCTCAATGCTTCGCCGGACGATGACGAGGCACCATTATCATGAAATTTTCAAATCAGAATTACCACGAATGGGGTTCGGCTTGAACGTCATGTCAGAAATAACGTTTGTGTAATTCTACTCTGACTAATCATTATTATTCTTAGAATCACCCCCCTATCAATGATGTCTTACTTTAAATTTTCTAGTCAACTACTTGCAAGTTATTCGTTTGTCTGAGCATTCTTTGCATGTCTTTCAGCCAAGTCTGCCTTGATTTTTGGTTCCATTTTTTCGTACTTGAAGTACAGGCACATAATGGCAGCAACAATCGCATAGATGATAACTGGGAAGTAAATGAATGTAAAGTGGATAGCAGCTAACGTATGAGCTGATTGGGCCTTGTTAGCAACGAATCCAGCAGCGGCCATGATCTTTGATGGAATGAAGGCACCAAAGCCTGAACCTAACTGAATACAGAAGGCTGAACCGACGGCAGTTAAGAAACCAGGGGCTCGAATACCCGTCTTCCATTCACCAAAGTCAACGGTATCGGCCAACATCCCAAATGGCATCGCAACGGCAATTGAAGCACCCATAATTCCGATGATCCAAGCGATGATAACAAGTGTAAAGTTATTACCAACGAAGCCCATCATCAATTGACCAAAGGCACCAATTGCCAAACCAATAATCATGGTCATGGTCTTGTTCGTGATCTTAGTAATAAATGGAATTGAAATTGTGGCAATGATCCCAAGAACTTGAAGCCCGTTAAATACTGAGGTTAATTGTTCGTTACCCAAGTTATACTTAGCGTAGTAAACAGAAATTCCGTTACGGGTTGATTGCGCAATCCAGTAAATCACAAATGATACAACCAAAATGTACCATGGGTGGTTACCAACAGTGGCTTTCAAAGAATCTTTGAAAGGAATTGGCTTTTGAACGGCAATCGTGCGTTCACGCATCCCCTTAAATGCTAAGAAAAGAAGAATGACGGCTAAAATGCCAAAGAAGAACATTGTCCACATGAAACCAACTTTATCGTCACCTTTACCCATGAAAGCAACTAAAGGCAAAGCGAAGGTACTGGTAATAAATGATCCAAGCGCACCGCCAACCATTCGGAATGAGTTGGCATTCATTCGTTCTTGACCATTAGTAGTTAAACTAGGAAGAATAGCAGTAATTGGTGTTTGAATACCAGTATAAACAACTCCGGCAGCTAGAATGTAAGTGAACCCGGCATACCATAACTTAGCAGTCCCGTGCAATCCTGGCGCAGTGAAGGCTAAGAAGGTTGCAACCGCAAATGGAATGGCTAACCATAAGAAGTATGGTCGACTTTGCCCCCATTTAGTATGGGTGTGGTCAACGATTGAGCCCCAAACTGGTGCACTAATTGCATCGAAGAAACGAGCAACCAGTAAAATCATTCCGGCACCTGCAGCAGTGATTCCGAACACATCGGTATAGAAGTAAAGAATGTAACTAGAAATTGTAACGTATAGTAAGTTACCGGCCATATCAGTAAAGGAATAAGCAGTTTTTTCCCAAACTGATAGTTTGACATTCGCTTTGTCTTTGCCGGCACTTGTTGCTTTGGCAGTATTGTCCATTTTGAATATCTCCTATCGTGAAATTTTTATAATTGCAGAACAAGGTGAACCTGTCATCACCTCCCTAAGTGACTCATCAGCCTATTCAAACATTCCTGTAGCAGCGTTGAATATGACGTTGTCTGAATTACTCTTGAACACATTTTTCTTATCCAAATTAATGTATTCACTGATATACGGTGCAAAGCTCAGAACTTCATAACGGTCACCATCTAATTGCTTAATTCGACCATTGATCGCCGTGAGTCCTTTCTTCGTGTCTGTGTAAATGTAGGTTTTCTGCCCAAATCCATTTAAGAAGGCAACGAGTTCTTCACCCATATCCCAGTCATCCTCTCCCGTATAACCATCAGGGAACAGTCTGGCAAAAATGCCACCGTCTGAAGCAAAGATTGATTGTCCAAATCGATTCCGCGAAAGGTCGGGTCTGTTCAAATTAGGGCCTGCGATGCTGTAAGTCGAGGCTGCCTCGCCTGGTTCAAGCATCCGATCAGTTGCCGTTGCGTTTGAATCATACATATAGAGGATGGCGCCAGTTGCCCGATAAGCCGCTTCAACAAGTTCAGGATCCGAAAGCTCTTCACCTGTAATTTGAGCAGATGCGGCGGTTAAGCCGCCCCAAAGCGCGTGAATCATGTAGGACAATGCTTCCCACCAACGATCTGGGCTTTGTGACCGGAAGTCGTTACTAAAGCCAATATTGGCTTTTAGCAACTCACCATAGGTCTTAGCTGCACCAACGTTCCCAGTAAGGGCTAACGCACTGGCAGCCGGGCCAAATCCGGCATTATCAAAGAAATGTTCAGTCATTGCAGCATCTAATGTACTGCTGGTTTTTGCCAACCGGTCTGTGACGGCTTTCCATGACTTTGAAATTTCTGAGTATTCTTTATCCAAACCATTTTTCTTTAAATCTGCTAGTAAATCTTCAATGTATAATCCATAAGTTCCCAGCATCTGGGCCTCAGTCTTAGCCCGCTCATCTTCATTCAAATCCGGGTTAACCCGAACATCGAACACTTGAGCAGCCCATGATAAGTAGTCATTGGGTTTGTTTAACTTCAATGAAGATGCTGGACATTTCGACAACAGGTAGAACATATGGGCAATGTACTCAAGATCCATCAAGCGGTAAAAATCACCATAAAGCTTAGCAGGCTTGCGAAAATCGCCATTGACGAACCACTTTTCGCGGACGTACTTCACAGCACTTTCCTCAACCTGAGCAATTTGTTTGTCAGCGTCTTTTACCTTGTCATCCAAGAGGCATTCCTGAAGGATGAAGGTCATCTTACCAATCGACTCACCTTGATTAGAAACCGGGCCAAAGCTGTAAGGAACCTTGCCATCTTTACCCGCATATGAATGTTCCGAAACATAATTCGCTCGGTTACGTAGCAGTTCATTGATTGAACTCATCACGTTGAAGACACCCATATCAACCGTGCCATCATCAAAGGATAGGATCACTTGGTGTTCTCCTAATCCTTCAGGCCGATAGACCAAACGATCGTCTTTCAAATCCTTCGTCATATCCTGATCAATTGTTTGCTGGCCAGATTTATAACGAACTAAAATCTTTTGGAGTTTCTGATCCTTTGCCAACTTGACTGTAAAGATCTGATCGGATCCTTGAGAAATCATTGGTTCAAACGAGAATCGGGGATGCCCAAAGTCCTTAGTCGCAATGTCGTAAAAGTCCTGATGGCTGGTAAATGGCTTGAGGTAGAACTCCCAATCTTTCGTATCGCCAGCTTTAAGCACCAGACTATCTTGAGGATAAATCCAGTCATGGTGTGGGCGACGATCATCGTCATAACCACCAGCCAGGACAATTTCGTGGAACAACATGCCATCCAGTGAAGGCGAAACATTCTCGAAGAATCGATTAGTGTAATCGTTGAATGTTCCAACTGAGAGAACTTTTCCCTTGGTTTGGTAAACTCCTAGATTCGGGTTGGTATTATCACGGCGGACAGCAGCTAATTTGGTGTAATTCTTAGAAATCTGTGGGAAAACGGCAACTGATTGGTTCGCATTACGTTTAACATTTTTATCTCTAAACATGACGTAAGCCAAGCTAATCCAAAGGCCTAAGTTTTCAATGGTCGCATCTTCTTGAGTCTCATTTTGAATTGAGAAGTCCCACTTAAATGCATCCTTTTCAAGTTCAAAATTCTGTTTCAACGTTAGCCCAGCCGCTTTGAAGGTCACCGTACTATGGGTCTCATCACCGGTAACTTCAGGTATCTGGTCAATGCTTCGATGCTTTTGACCATTTACAGTAATATTGAATTCACCAAAGAGTTTGTCTAAGTCATCATATCCGAGGGACTCGAGATAACCCGGGTCAATCACCCAATTCATATTCGATTTATCGTCATTGAGCTTAAAGCTGGTAATTGCTCCTCGTTTACTTTGCGTTACTGTCAGAAAATCCGACTTCATTTATAAACCCCTCCTGGCGTCTTGATTGATTATTTTGTGGCAACCATTGATTCAATCTTATTAATGTTTGCAATATCAAAGTTCAAACCTTCGTAATCAAGTGGCTTGATCTTAATATTGAGTTTATTTTTACCCTTAGTAGCATCTAATGGTAATGGGTAGATATAATATGAATCTTCAGGCCATTCCTCGCTCTTCATGGTTTGCGTAAAGAGAACCTTTTGATCATCTTCAATTTGGAAACTATAGATATCACCATCTAAGCGGTCATAGGTAATCTTCAAATAGTTCTTCTTTTCTGGGTCAACGGCCAATGTCCATTCACGTTCTTCATTCACTGGCTTATCGCTATCGTTTTGAGTATCAATCACAGTTGCGACATTTTCGTCAGGAACTTTTACATAAACGTTATATGGTGTGTCTCCAGGAATTGCTGGCAGTGACTTAAAGATGATGTTGGTTCCGGCAAGACGGAATTGGTTCTGGCCTTCGACTTTGACAAGATCCTTCAAGTATTCTTTGGCAGGCTTAGTTGAAGCAGGCAAGTCTTTTGTTTGGGCTGCTAAAAGAATTGGACCGTAGTAGATTGCAACTCGGTTAAATCTATCAGCAAGCGTTTGATAACGAAGTTCAAAATCAAAGTTAACGGTAATTTCAGCTTTCTTACCCCAAGTGCGCTTGATTGCAACAAACCCGTTCTTTGGTTCTGCATCAACGTTCTCACCATCAACTGAAATTGTGGTATTTCGGCTCCACTTTGGAACTCGTAGATAAACGGTGAATTCTTGTGACTTGGCAGCTTCAACCGTAATGTGAGCAAAGTGTTGTTCTGGATAGTGTGAATCCTGAGTAACCGTAACGCCTTGGTCCTTCAAATCAAGGATTGAGTCGAAGTATTGACCAACGTAGATATCCTTTTTGTCCGTGTAGTAAATTCCATCAACTAAGGTCGAGTGGCGTTCAGTACCACTACCTGTACAGCACCAGAAACCAGTGTGACTGTATTCTTTGGTTGAGTTAGGGGCAACACTCAAGTTGTACAAATACTCAGCGATAGCGCTGTCATTATTCTGCTGAGCCATGATCGCATTGATGAACCGAATTTCATAATCGTCAAGCAACGTTGCATCCTTAGTGTCAGCGAATAATTCTGAACTCAGGAAGTTCAAATCATGGCTGCAGCAACTTTCACCGTTTAACATAGATAAGTGCTTGAAGAACATTTCTGGGTAATCATATAGTTCTGAACCATAATCGGCAGGAGCTGGGTATGCTGAACGACCTGAAATGCCTTTAGTGGGTAATTCGTGGCCATCGTGCATCCAGTTCATGTAATTAACAACGCCTTTTTTGTAATTCTCGTCGCCAGTCACATGATAATATTCCAGCATTCCTTCGGCACAAACTAATTCGGTGTTTGCGTGACATGAGTAGTAGCCTAATTCATCATCATTGTTGATCAGCATGTCACGGAACCATTTACGGTCAAACTTTTGAGCTAAATCAAAGATATCCTTTTGCTTCTTATCAGTGATTTCGTATAAACGAAGTAACGTTCGATGCATAGCACCAAATTCTTGATGATAGACATAGTGACCTTTACCTTGATACCAACGAGTGTCAATCATTGCATTGATTTGTTCTGGGGTAAGGCGTTCCATTCGTTTCTCGAAGTAGTGGGTCATGTTCATCGTTAATTCAAGCGCGGTTTGATTACCAGCAAATTCATAAGCATCCATCAAACCATCCATTAACTTCTGAACGGCATAATACGGTACGTAATGGTTACCGTTGAACCGTAACTTTTCGACATCATCAAAACGCTTTGAAGGTTCAGCAGCTAGGTAACCTGGAAATTCTTCAAATGTGTCAAACTTTTCTTGGCATTCCTTTAAGCCATCAACAATCTTGTTAACCCGATCCTTAAGCTCATTGGCTTCTTTTGTATCTTCCATGTTATTAAGTTCAACAAAGCTTCTGGAAGCACCTGAAAGATAATGACCTGTAAAATGACCTCTAAAGAACCAGTCAGGTGATTCCCAAACAGTTAACGGTGTCGCACCCTTTGTGTCCAACCCTGCATTGATTCGATAATTGTATAAAAGTTGGTCTGGGGTAAGGGATAACATCCAATTAACATTTCGTTCAAACTTTTCTTTCAAAGTTGAATTTGGTAAATATTTAACGTTGTAATATGACACCGGTTTCATTTTGATACGTCCTTTCTGATAAAAAATGGGTTTCAACAATGAAGCTATGAATTTATATATCATTGCAACCGCTTACGATTAATAGAATACAACACTAAATCACATGTTAGAATCCAGTATCGAAGTAACCTTTTATATAAAAACACACAATCAACAATATTTATATTTTCGTTATTACACAAGCAACAAGTGCCTATATACTAGCGTTTATCTTCTAAAAACCGTTTACAATTATAAAATAAGTGTTTGACATATCCCCTTATTTGAATTAATTTTATGGTATTCAATATGTTTTTTATATTAATCCCATTGTTGAATAATTAATTACTTGTTGAATCAATGAAGGAGTCTACTATGACCAAACATTTTTTATCAATTTCTTGTCTACCAACCCCCACTTATATTCAAAGTGGTCACGTGGTATTTAGTCCAGGAGAACGTCATCCCAACCGGAAGAATTTTCAGTTTTTCGTCATGATGTTTATGCAGCGGGGCAAATTATATATTGCTGAAGATGACACTCAGTATACGGTTCACGCCGGTGAAATGTTTGTTTTGCAACCTCAAGTTCATCACTATTCCTGGAAGCCAATGGATGAGACAACCGAATACTATTGGATTCATTTCGCAACCACCGGCAATTACGTACAGGCTGGTGAACCTAAGCAAGTCCAATCCCTAATTCCTGTTCCGGCAATTCATTACTACACCTCAATGGTGACGTTGTTTTTGCAAAAACAACAGCCAATTCCTAATGAGAAAACCGTCTTTTCTATGATTAAGAAAATTTTCGCTAACAGTCGAAGGGCCAATGAGAATCACTCAGATACCACTCAAAACTCGATCGAATTTTGGAAAGCTCAGCAACTATTTATTGATTTGTTACAACAAGTACAGGTGCAAACCCCTCCAGAATCGCCTACTGTTGTAATTGCTAACAAGATTCAGAGATACATTGAGGACCACTATGACGAAAAGATCACTTATGAGGAGCTCGGCAAGCAATTTCACATCCATCCAAATTCCGTTTCAATATATATGAAGAAAACATTTGGAATTACGCCAAACATGTTACTCACGAAGTATCGCCTGGAAGAAGCCACTAAATACCTGCTACTCACTTCCGATCAAGTTAGTAAAATTGCAACCCGGGTTGGGTACCAAAACATTTACTACTTCTCAATGGCATTCAAGAAGCATTACGGGATGTCACCATCTCAATACCGAAAAAAATACATTAGTTTAAAACCAAGCACGCCAGTAAATTCCCATGGAACTCAATTTTTATAAAACAAACAATTCAACAGCTTAGTTTCAAAATTTAAGGCGATAAATCAATTACTTCCAATTCCGGAATGATTGGTTTATCGCCTTAAATGGTCAGTTCCTTAGCCAGCAACCTGCATGACTATTTATTTTTGGCCACAATGACACTCAAATGCCATTTTGGCGGATCCAAACGGTCATTTGTTTTTCATCTCGATTAGCCCAGGCATAATATGGAATAAGTGTTAAATGCGCTTTCTGAGCACCCTTTGGTTTATCAAAGGTGTACAACGCTTCTTCCGGATCACCCTCAAGACAATAGGCATCATCGGTTGTCAGTGTCCCAACCCCATCTAACAATTGAGGTTCATAAGTATACTTGAATGATGGTGCTTCACCTAAGATGTAACGCCAGAGTGGTTGAGAATTATCAACACCCTCTGCACAGTATACGATTGGGCCTCGTTGAATAGCGACTTTTCCTATATCCGCGTTCACATTCGTATTTGCCCGTACAAGCCGCGCAGCCATGTTAAGCACCAGCGAGATACTCGTTACACTTTTATCAATCGGAACGTAAAGAATATCGTCGTTAAGCTTCGTGTTAACCACTTTGTCATTAACTTTGAGGATAAACTTATCTAGACTCCAAGCCGGGATTCGAATGCCAAAGGAAAATTTACTGCGGTTCGGATTGCTAATTTGATAGCTAATATTACCATCCCAGGGGAAATTGCCTTGTTGGTGAATTTCAATTCCATCGCTAAACTTGGCGTCATTGGCAATAAATTGGTGTGACAAAATCGTGTTGTCATGAATCTCGTACAGATACTGATCGAGCGAGGCAATTAACCTGGTAATGTTGGCTGGACAACAGGCACAGGCAAACCATGACGATCTTCTCAGAGCAATATGCTTTTTGCCAGGATTAAGCTTGCTTGCAACTGGATCCGCCTCTAGTGGGTTGGCGTAAAAATAGTGCTTACCATCTAAAGCAATTCCGCTCAGCGCACCGTTAAAGATTTCCTTTTCAATCACATCGCCAAACTTTCCAGCTAGCTTGTTTGCAAGCATTTGTTTGGTAAAGAAAGCCATTGAGACTGAGGCGCAGGTCTCGCCGTAATCCGTATCATTTGGTAAATCATAATCATAGGTGAAAGCTTCGCCGGTGACCGTTTGGCCGACATTACCAGTGACGTATAGTTGCTTTTTAACGATGTCATCCCAAATCGTATCTGCTGCTTTCAATAACTTTTTATCATGCTCAATTCGAGCAACGTGGGCCAAGCCGGTACAGAAATATAGAACCCGAACCGCATGACCATGGGCGTCCTTCTGTTCAGTTATGGGTTTATCAGCGAAGTAATAGCGATCACCGATTGTCCGTAATTCGGCGAAGAAGTCGTTATCAATGCCATCCGCTTCGTTCTGACGATCAAAGAACTTTAAGTCTTGACCCCGCTCCGTAATGAAATACTTAGCTAAGTTTAAATACGTTCGATTCTTCGTCGTTTCATAGAGTTTCGCGAGGGCAAGTTCAATTTCTGGATGACCATCATAGCCATGGATTTTGCCGTCTTCCGGGCCGAAGTTACTATTGATGCAACCAGCCATTTTTTCAGCAATTTCAAGGGCTTTTTGGCTTCCAGTTGATTCATAGTAGGCAACACCCGCTTCAATATAATGGCCCATTGAATAAAGCTCATGCGATTGTTGCAACCGTTTAAATTTTCGTTTCGGCGCGTCAATTTGGAAATACGTCGATAAGTACCCATTTTTATCTTGAGCATCAGCGATCAGATCAATCGTCCAATCAGCGGCATCCTTCATTTTTTGATCAAAATGATATTTCAATACATAAGAAACCGTTTCTAACCATTTGTAGACGTCAGTATCTTGGAAAACAAAGCCAAAGTGGTGGCCCTTAGCGCGTCCTGCCGCAATTTTTAAATTTTCAATGGCGCCACTATGGTCAGCTGCACCACCGGCAGCATCGGCATTGGTTACGTCCATTTTGCCTTTGTCGTTAATCATGTCCCATTGAAACGGAACAGCCTCTTTGGCAATAATATTTCGATAACGTTGCCAAAAAGTTGAAGTAATTTGTACGTCAGTTACTGATAATTGAGTTAATGCATCCATTAATATCACGCTTCCTTATTTAATAATAAAAATCCAGTCTACTTAACATGCTTAATCGTTAGGATAAAGATAATACCCACAATCGTTGCGGCAATTGACCCAATAAAGGCTAATCCGTATGATCCCGTCATGGTCACAATGAGTGAAGTTGCCATTGGTGCTGCTGTTAACCCAAGGGTATTGGTTAGGTTACTAAAGCCAATATACTTTCCAGTATTCTTATCAATCTTGGCTTGTTCGGGAATCACATCCATATTTAAGGCACCGTCAACCGCCAAATAAATGCCATAGCCTAGGCCGGCAAATATTGCGTACCCGATAACCCCAGCCGTCGATCTGATAAACAACGGAATGAATGTGCCAATAATCATCAAAATTCCACCAGTTACAACGGGAACTTTTCGCCGCTTAATGTAGTCCGACATTGGCCCAGAAATCACTAATCCAACCAATGAAACAATCAATGTGAACATGGACAACCGGTTCATTGACTTAGCAGCTTCGATCGTTGATTGACCAATATAATTTTCCAAGATATACAGTAAATATTGCATCACCATCGTATAACTTGTCATAATTAGAAAACGACCAACACAGGATTTATAAAAATCATGAGCCCCAGCTAATTTTGGTGGCAACAAGGTGACTAAAACATCTTTAATCGTTTTGTCCTGTTCTTCCCTCGCGTTTTTAGAAGACGGTTCCCGGGGAATAATTACCAGGGCAAGTAATCCAGATAAAGCAATTAGTACGCCGCCGACAATGAAACCAACGTTTTGATATGACCGCCCCAAAAAGTATGAGCTAATAAATTGCCCAATTGGGAGGCCAATCGAAGTGGCTCCTAATCCCGCCGATAGAGTTCCCCGAACATTCTTTGGGACACGATCAGCTAAAAAGGCATACATTGGCGTTTGAATGGCATTCTGCCCTAGCGTGTTAAAACAGTAGGCCAAGGTTAAATTCAGTGTTGTTTGAAACGATCCCAGCAAATAGAGACCAACACCGGCAACAAGAGATCCCCAGAAAATCCAAGGGGTCCGTTTACCAAACCGTGACCGCGTTTTATCTGACATCGTTCCCCAAATATAACCGGCAAACAACGATACAAGAGACGTAGCAGAGGTAATGACACCATACGCAGCAGTTGGATTGCCCATACCGACATCTTTTAAATGCTGAGGCAATAAATTACCCCCATTAATTGTAAAGGCGGCGCTGTTAAGAACCGCAAAAACGACAAACGCTGCTAAAAATCGGAAGACGGTTAATTTTGAAAATGGTTTTCCCGTCTCGGGTGACAAGGTATCGGGATTAACTGCTGAATCAGGCGCTGGACCCGCCAGATCGGTGGCAGATTCAAACAATTTATGATGCTTTAACAACTTAAAAACTTCCCTTCGTAAAAAAAGTTAACCTAATCTGTTAGATTCAGCCGAATAATTCTGTATGATGTGATCACGTTTATTATGATAGCGATTTCACAGAAGGATAAACACTTAGAAATGACGATATTTGGTGTCAAAAAATGATATTTTAAAGCGGTTTCAGTCAATTAATGTTAAACTATAATTGTTAATAGGGTGATGCCATGGTCCCAGTAAATATTGATATGGCCACTTTCCTACCAAATTAATTAGAATTTATAGTGCCTTAATCCAAACATTTAGTGTATGTTTTTGACAAGTTCTCTCCGTACCATTTATCCCATCACAGATTAGAGGTTAGCTTATGAATAATTTCTCGCTTAACGAAAAACAAATTGTCACCTTCATGGCTGGTGGCCTCTTTTCAGCTGATCCCGGTTGGAAACACAAATCCCGATACCACCATGGTGATTACGAATTAATGATTTGTCTAAAGGGCCCAATCCACTTACAAGTTGGGGAAAATAATATGACCTTAAATTCAAATGATGTGTTGATGATCCCCCCCTTTACGCTCATGAAAGGAACGGAATCGACAACAACATCAATCGAATTTTATTGGCTCCATTTCTTAAGTCCCCAAAGTAAGTTTCAAGTCCAAGTGGAAAAACAGCTCACTGTCAATCCTATGATTGCGTTGAGTCATAAGTATCATCTAAATAATATTGATAGTTTATTGATATCGGTCCATGAACTTCTTACCGTTGATAGCACGCTGACATTTAGTCAAAACCAGCAAGACCTTTTAATAACATTGATATTAATCAAGTTAGCCAATTCGATTGGTATCAAAAATGATACGGGCAAAAATAACGCCCTAGTGGCCCAATTAAAAGAATGGATTAGAACTAATATTTACCGTTCTCCATCCTTGGATGATATTGCGAGCGTAGCTGAACTCAATCCCCAATACGTTTCGCGGCTATTTAAAAAACACGTGGGCATGTCGCCCAAGCACTACATGATTCACCTCAAGATTCAAACTGCACAGGTACTACTAATTCGAACTAATTTATCCATTAAGGAAGTGAGCAACTATGCCTATTATTCTGACGACAAGTTGTTCCTGAAACAATTTAAAAAGTTAAGCGGGGTAACTCCGAGTGAATTTCGAACAATGTATCAAAAAATTTACCACAATAATCAAGTTATCGATCCAATGCTGCCCATTCCAGAGGAAGTAACCCAGCAGTTAGCCGGTGACCGCGATCCGGGAGCACCACTTAAAAAGTAATGTTTACCTAAAAACCAACCCCAAATAGGCCTAAATCAAAATTGTCTAGATTTTGATTTAGGCCTATTTGGGGTTTTGAAGGGATTTGAAATTGGAAATATAAAGTGTTTCTATTACCCACCAATCTAACTTTTTTTCAAAAACTGAAATAATCTTTTCAATATTATATTCTAGGTTAATCCTAGAATTGTTCAAAGAAGTCTTAGTGAATAGATTTCGACATCGTGCTGGTATTAACCTCGGATTCTTTCTATTGAACATTAAATCCATATTCCTTTCGCCGATAACCCTAATCAACCGACTTCAACGCGCCTAACATATCCACTCGATTAATCTTATACGCCATGATGCCCATGACAACCACGGAGAAGATCAACGTCATCACGCCCGCAGTCGTAAAGTTCGTCCAAAGAAGCGTCATCTTGACCATGGCAGTCTCAGGCGGCAAGGTTTGCATGATATAGTTGTGCAGCCACGCTCCCGCGATAAAACCAGAAAAGATTCCTGCTAGGGTTAAAATAAACGTTTCCCGGTAAACGTACATCACTACTTCCATTGGATAAAAGCCAAGCACTTTAATTGTCGACAATTCCCGAATCCGTTCAGAGACATTGATGTTGGTCAGCGTAAATAAAACGACAAATGCCAGCATTGAAGCTGCCGCGATAATAATCACCACCAAATGATTTAAACCAGCAAGAATATGGTTGATCGTCGTTTTCGCATCATCCGATTGAATGGCCGTCAATGAAGCATCTTGCTTTGTCAGTTGACGGGAAATGTGATCGATATTTTGAGTCGTTCGGTCCTTTAACATTAGCATTTTCGCGTTTTCCTGAACATTGTGACCAAAGGCTTTGCGGTAATATGCCTCATTCATGTAAAGTGAATGGCCCGCGTACATTTCGGTAATCCCAGCAACTCGAATCCGGTCTTTTTGTCCAGTCGTACGCTCGACAGTAAGGTAATCACCAACTTTTAGGTGCCCCAGTACGGCCATCTTCTGGGTAATAATGGCGCCATTATTAGAAAAGTGAAGTGGCTTTTTAGTAGCTGGGCTTCGAAGGGTGGCAAACTGCCTAAAAGCTGTCGTTGATTTTGGCACAATTAGTGAAATCGGCTGATTATTCGAAACGCCCTTGGGACGAAAAGTAACGGTTTCGTAGCCAATCGACGTCTCGTGCTTGACGCCCTTCAAGTTGGCAGCGGCCTGGCGATAATCGGTTTGTTCTTCTTGACTCGCGGTCGGATTATAAACGCCAATGACATCATAATGAATAATATCTTGATATTGCGTGGTGACAATACCGTTCAACGAATCTCGAATCCCAAAGCCCGTAATCAATAACGCGGTACATCCCAACACCCCAATAATCGTCATTAACATCCGGGATTTATAGCGGGCCAAATTTCGAATCGTGACTTTATTGTTAAACGACAGGTGTTGCCAAATAAATGGCAGTCGTTCTAGCAGCACCTTTGAGCCAGACTTTGGCGGCTTGGGGAGCATCAAAATTGCAGGCCGTTCTTTAAGCATCACCGCCGTTGCCCACAGCGCCGGAATCAGTGTGCACATCAGTGAAATAATAATTGAAACGCTAATCCAAAAGAGAGAAGGTGGGGTCTGAAAGTTTGGAATGACAAAGTTAGCTGCATAGGCGGCAAAAATTCTACGTGGTAGCAAGCTAGTGCCCAGCCAAGCCCCAAGCGCCGACCCCAATAAGCCAGCCGTTGTCCCATAAACCAGGAAAACCTTCATCGTATCTAACCGCGTATAACCCAAGGCCCGCAATGTGCCAATTTCCGATCGTTTTTCTTCAGCCATCCGCGACATGGTGATGAAACCGACTAACAGCGCCACGGCAAAGAAGATAATTGGAAAGGTATTGGAAAGCACGTCAATTCGTTTGGCATCCTCACCAAATTGATTGTAGCCGGCGTTGTAGTCGTTACGACTTTGAATTTGGTAAGTCACATCAGGCAACTTACTAATCTTACGCCGTTGCGTCTTCAGTTTAGCTTGCGCAGACGTTAATTTTTGGGTTGCCTTAGTTATTTTCATTTGGTTTTGATGCAATTGCTGTCGCTGGGCGGTGAGTTGCGCCATTTGGCTGGCTAATTGGCTGGCCGAAACTGCCCCAACCATTTTCATCTGGGCCAGTTTCTGATTAGCGCGATTCAATCGTTGGCGCGCGCTGGTCAACTGGGTTCGCTGCTGATCGAGTTGATTTTGCTTAGTAGTCAATTTAGCTTGAGTGCGGTTAAGCTTAATCAACGCCGTATGCTGCAATTGTTTTCTACGATTCTGTGCCCGATTATTCAGACGATTCTCAGCCGTATCGACGTTTACTTGAACCTGGTTTTCATATTGATTGGAATAGCTTTTTCCATAAACATTGTTGTAAGTGATCCGGACAACCGTTGGCTGACTGCTGGTGAAAGCCGGCTTAGACACAACGCCAAACGTCGCAATTTGTCCTGTCCCAGCTGATGTGGCTCCCAAATTTTCTTTCATTAGATAGTCGCTTGAAGTCACGAAGCCAACAATTTGATAGGTCGTATGCTTCAAGCCGGTTATGGTTGCTTTGCCTTGATTATTAACAAGGTGAAGTGATTGGCCAATCTTGTAATAGCTCTTTTTACGATTACTGAGGGCAATTTCATGGTTGTTCCTTGGCAACCGACCTTTAGTAACCTGGTTAGTCGAAATTTGATCAGTCTTGGAAGTTAATCGAATGCCACTATTAGTTCCTTTGATGACCGCATCCTGAGTGGCGCCAAACTCAATCCGTTTAATGTGTGGCAGATGGCGCATATAGGTTTGGTCCGCTTTTGTGATGCCGGTATTGCTGACAATCTCCGCATCAGCCATTCGATGAGTCGTGTAATAATCATTTCCAGTGGCGCGCATATCCGGCCCCGTGACTTTTAACCCAATCAACACAAACACACCTAACCCCAGCAAAACAGTAATGGATAAGAATCTGGCAAATGAAAATCGGAATTCTCTGAGAACATGCCGCCATAACATCTTTTTCATATCACTCGCCTACCATTCGATTTGCTCAACCGGCACTGGGTTGGCATTTAGTTGGTCTTGTTTGACCTTGCCGTCACCAATTTCAATCACGTGATCCGCCATCGGTTTGATCATGCCATTGTGAGTGACGATCACAACGTTCTTTTTAGTTTGATGGCTGAAGTTTTGGAGCAGCATCAGAATGCTTTTGCCGGTTTGGTAGTCCAATGCCCCCGTCGGCTCATCGCACAAAAGAAGTTCCGGATTCTTGGCGATCGCTCGGGCAATTGCGACCCGTTGCTGCTCACCGCCTGAGAGCTGGGCGGGGAAATTATTCATTCGATCTTTTAACCCAACATCGACCATCACTTGGCTTACATCTAAAGCATTAGGCGCAATTTGTGAGGCCAATTCAACGTTTTCTAAGGCAGTAAGATTAGGAATTAAATTATAAAATTGAAAGACAAACCCAATTGATGTCCGGCGAAAGGTCGTCATTTTCCGACTAGAATATTGGGCAATATCCTTTTGATTGATAATCACTTGGCCTTTGGTTGGCGTATCCATGCCGCCCAGTATATTCAGCAGCGTTGATTTCCCCGCTCCCGAAGCGCCGACGATGACCGTTAACTCACCTTTCTTAATTTCAAAGCTCACATCATCATTAGCCCGAACTTCTTGTGGCCCGCTGCCATAAATTTTAGATTCATGGATCACGTCAATGTATGCCACGATAATCATCCCCCATATTTTAATTTAAAACGACACGATGTTGTTTTAAGTAAAGAATACCGTTGACATCTCAAAATATCAATCATCAAAATAATTCAAAACGTTGATTTAAATTTTGAATGCATCATAGTGGGCTAGCTGCTAGTGTTTGAATTAATGAGGATCAGTTACCATCAATTAATTTACTAATGACATCAAAGTTTTCATTATTAATTTCGACATTGTGTTGCTCTTAATGATTACTTTGAGTATGCTGTAAGAAATAACATCAGAAGGTGATTTCTATCATGCCCATTCATCAAAAAATTATTCAAACCGAAAAAAAGATTCGTTCTGCTTTCATTTACTTGGCTGGCGTCAAAGACATCGATCAAATTAAGATCAGTGATATTACCAAGTATGCAAAGATCAATCGCAGCACCTTTTACAACCATTATCAAGACAAGCCAGGTATGGTCACTCACTTTGAAAATCAAATTTTGAACGATATTCGCCAATTAATGAAGAACAACTTGGCCGATACGATGCAATACCAAGACCCATCGAGTGGTAATCCCCAAACCTATCCGGTAGTGGATAAAATCATTCAATATATTAATCAAGAATTTGACTTGATCCGCGTTTTACTCGGCCCAAATGGTGACAATCGCTTAGAAGAAAAGATTAAGGACCTCCTAACCGAAATTATCGACGCCGATCTCTACCGGCTAAAAGGGACCACTAAGATGACCAACCAGCTTCCTGACAATTTTGCCCACGAAATCATTGTTTCTGGCTTAATGAGCATCATTAAGGTTTGGTTGTCGGAGGGGAATCCTGAAAGCCCATCAGAAATTTCTGCAATTATCATGAAGACCCGGTATCTGAGCCCGTATGAGCTGTTAGGTATTGATGAGGCAACTTCTTCTAAAGATAAACGAGATCAATAAGCAATGACGCTGGAATGATGCAGGAGCGTTTTTGCTGATCACAGATTTCTCTAAGTACAAAGACGGCACCTACCAAGTTTTCATAACCTTGATAGATGCCGTCTTTTAGCTTGCTTTCAATTTAGTTTACTTCAACAAAATGTGATACAGCCTTGCCATTTTCTCTCTCGAAAAGTTTAGGCTAAGCGCATTATCCGCCACTTCATAAGAACTATTCTGATCATCCCGCGGATAGACCTGCTCAACTTTACTAATCTCACCATACTTTACCAGCGAGATCGTGTGCCGCGCTTGATCACTGACACCCCGCCAAGCAGCCAGATAAATGTCCTTTCCATTCTGGAAGCCGTAACTAAACCACGGATCATCTAACTGGCTTAATCCTTCCGGCCAAAATGGTAGACCGGCTGGAATCTTCTGACGGTATGTTTTATAAGCCTTAATGCCTTCCGCAACCAGTTCGAGTCGGTGGCCCTTAACCTTATTGAGATAGCCACTCTGATGAATTCGCAGCAGCATCGCATTAACCATGTTAAAGATCACTTCTTCATCATCGCCATCTTGAAGGGGGTATGACCAAATGGCACACTGTTCTGGCGCAACCACCGAGGCACCGACAGCGGCAATATTGCCGTTTCTAACGTAATCGGTTTGATCAGTCATGGACTGAATGCTGTGACGCTGCAACATGGCATAATCATGGCGCATCCCACCACTACCACAATTTTCAATCACTAAGTCGGGATACCGTTTGAAGATATCGTCCAGCCACTTGAGGTAAGCGCGATTATGTTTCAGCAAGCCATCACCGGCACTATCAGCATTCCGATCCGTACCAATCCCGGTCGTAATATTGTAATCCATCTTAATGTAGCCAACGCCGTATTGCTTAACTAACCGTTTCACAACGCTGTCAGCGAATTCCCTCACCTTGGGATTAGTGAAATCAAGATGGTACCGATCAGCATCAATTACCCGTTTGCCGTGGCGCATGAAGAACCAATCATCCGGTAATTTATCAGCTAACGGGCTCTTAATACCAACCACCTCTAGTTCTAACCAAAGGCCTGGCGTGAGACCTTTATCCCGAATGTATTGAATCAGCTTTTCAATTCCACCTGGGAAGCGTTCCTCTGATGGCTGCCACTCGCCGACGCTATCCCACCAGTAGCCGGGCGCGTACCAGCCACAATCAATCACGAAGTACTCGCAACCAACTTTTTGGGCGGCATCTACCAGTGGCATTTCCTTGGCGGTGGTTGGATCACCAGCCAGCCCGTTCATATAATCGTTGAAAATAACTGCTAATCGCTTATTATCTTCGTTTTCGCGGCGAATTAAACGGCGGTACTTGGTCATTTCCTGCAAGGCCTTTTCATAATCGCCGGCCAGTTGGCCAAACGCAACTTGAACGGTTGTAAATTCATTTCCCGGCTTTAAATTCTGCCACCAGTGGTTGTCAAGTTCTTCTGGTCCAGAAAGTCGGATTGCTAACAAGTTGCCCCGGCCAATATCCGTTAGTTCATAATGCCAGGCGCCATTGTTTTCAATTTGCCAAACGGCCGATTGGTTTGTCTTAGTATTATATAAGATTCCATTTGGTGAATATTCCGAACACGACCACGATGAATTATTGGTAACGCCGATTCGTTTAGTGGATGCTTGGTTCTTCTCGCCGTCAACCCAATAGTCAAGGCCGGCATCCTTTAGTGACCGCTGCTTCCACTGAGCTTCAGCCGTCCAATCATTGTTAGGGATGAAGATTTGATTGTCCTCTGAGTAATTACCATCCAGATCATCAGCTTGATTAATCCCGCTCATCGCAAATGACGATACGTATTCAATTCCTAGATCTTGATTACCAATGTTTTCTAACTTCGTCCAGCTGCGAATCACTGCCGTTTGATCGTAAAGTTGGAAACAGCTGGTAACCCGTAACTGCTTTCCAGCATCTTCTTGAACGATTGTCAGTACCTTGCCATTATCGGTGTCTTGGATACTGTGGGTAACGTAGTTTAAGTCTCTCCCAGGATTGGTGTCGACAAAACTGACCCCCTTATGATGAAAGTTGTTGCCGGTCACTTGAACCTCGGCAATTTGAAAATGCTGCTTCATCTCTGAGTTAGCGTTACTAAGATCGTTTGAATTAACAACCGTCATCATAATTTTATCGTCGTTAATTTCAAAACCTAAGCGGGCTGAATGAGTTGTAACATTAAAAGTTGGCATGAAAACAATCCTTTCTAAATCAATTCGTTATTTTCAACAGCTAATTCTACTTATGCATTAAACATTGTTAATTAAGTTAGGTTAGCAGCTGATCCTCTTTAATTTATTTTGCTAAATACTTGTTTGGATCCTTTCGTTCTAATGTTTAAGATCCAAAAATCATTATAAATATATTGTAACCGGTTCCACTTTCAGCTTAAATGGTGTATTGTACAGGAAAGGTGTTTTTTTGTAACCACTAATCGGTATATTAAGTGTCTTTTTCTCACCAAATCATTTAACTCTAAAAATACAGTAGTGAAAGGAGCCTTATTTAATGAAAACAATCACATGTTTTAATATCAGTGAGCCAGTCATGCACATCTCTTCTGGCAAGTTTACTTCTGGAAAACACTGGCAGCATAAGCACATGTACCATAACGGTAACTTTGAAATTATCGTTGTCATTAAGGGCGTGATTCATTTACAGGTTGATGACACCCGTTACACGATTCATGAAAATGAAGTGTTTGCATTGCCGCCGTTTCACCATCTCCATGGCTACCAAGAATCCCCAGAGAACACGCAGTATTTCTGGTTCCATTTTTTTACTAAGCCTCATGGTCTCAAAACCGCGTCCTTGGATGAAACGAACATCAAAACAATTGAATCTCTGTTCAAAAAGGATCAGGCGGTCTTGCCGCTCCAGTTTAAATTACCAAATGTGGAGAAAGTGTTTATCTTAGCTAACCAAATTTTAGATGTGGCTAAAAACAATTATTTCACTTCAATGGCCACTGATTATCTCCTCACGACCCTCATTCTTGAGCTGTCCGAAGAGTATTTTAAAATGGTGGTTATCTCCCCCGTCTCGCAAGAAGAGGCCCGCATTGATGGTATCAAAGAATGGATCCGAGCAAATCTAAGCGAGAAATTAAAGGTAAGTGACGTTGCCGATGCCTTTGAATTGAACCCCCACTACCTGGTTCGAATTTTTAAACAGCAAACTAATGAAACCGTGATTCAATACATCAACGGGATAAAGCTTCAGCAGGCCAAAGAACTCTTGTTAAGAACCAATTTACCAATTAAGCAAATTGCCAGTATGGCTTTTTACCCGGACGAAAAGCGATTCATGAAGGTCTTCAAAGAAAATGTCAATTTAACGCCATCAAAGTTTCGGCGCGCCTATACGAAGAAATTTCTGGACAGCAGTAATTTTGATCCAGAAGTCCCAATTACCAAGGATACACCCCAGTATCGCCAGCGATTCAAATAACCGTTACGCACGAATTCAACCATGAAAGGAAACACAACCATGAAGAGACGAAAAGGCCGAATGAACATTTTAATTATGATCACTATTATTGTAATTATTGATCTCCTGTTTGTCGGATATAACTCACTAACCAAGCGTCATAAAAGCAGTGCGCCGGCATCTAACGCCATTGTGAGAGTGGTTACTACTAACCATTCTTCACTGTAAGTGGCACGATTGGGACATTTGCCGTTTAGCTTCTAGAAACTAACAAAAAACGATTATTCCTAGTTTTGGAATAATCGTTTTTTCGTTTGCAATAGCAACTCAGACCAATCATCTACAGTTTGTCACAGATCACGCAATCCTATGCCCGTGTCTTAGACAAATCAGCCGTAATCTTGCCTTCCATCTTCTCATAACGGAAGTATAGAAGCGCAGGAATGATTGCAACGGCATACATAATAATCGTTACCCAGTTGAATGAGAGTTTAATCCCACTCAACGCATGCAAAGTCTGGGAATGATTAGCAACATAGCCAAAGGCCGACATAATTTTTCCGTTTAATGCGCCGGCAAAGCCCATCCCCATTGACATACAGAAGGCTGAACCAATCGTGGTTAAAATACCAGCCGCGTTAACCCCGTTTTTCCATTCACCATAATCAACAGCCGAACCAAGCATTGCAAATGGCATGGAAACAGCGATTCCGGATCCAACGTTGGCAATTAACCAACCAATAATGGCCCCAGCAGCGTTTAAACCAGAGAACATAATCACAAATTGACCAAGAACGGCAATTGCTAATCCCATTGCCCAAATGTGACTCTTTGACATCAGTTTATTCAGGAATGGAATTGAAATTACCCCGAGCACCTGAATAATCGCGATGGAGTTGAACAAGGTAACTAAACCCTTGTTATCAAAATAATAAGTGAAGTAGTAAACCATGGATTGCTGACGGCCTTGTTGCGCAACCCAGAACAAAAAGTTCCCAGCAACAATGATAAACCATGGCCAGTTTTTGTTCATCGCGTGAACACTTCGCCGCAATGTTACTCGTTGACTATTTGGCACCACAACCCGTTCTCTAACGTGGCCGAATGAGAACAAAGTTCCAGCCAAGTTCAAGCAGGCAAAAATGACAATGAAGATTCGGAATCCTTTAATATCATTGCCACCGCCAAAGAAGGCAACTAATGGCAATGTTAATGAGTTAACAACGAAGACGCCTAAGTTTGAACCAACCATTCGCCATGAGTTCAAGACAACCCGTTGACTTGGGTCAGAACTAATTAATGGCAAAATCGTGGTGATTGGGGCATTAATTCCTAAATAAATTACGCCATAAATCATGTAAACAATAGCACAATACAAAGCTTTAGCCGATGGGCTCAAACTTGGTGCCCAGAATAGCAAGACCCCACTTGCCGCATAAGGTAATGCCAGCCACAGAAAATATGGTCGGGCCTTGCCAAACTTGGAATGCGTCATATCAATAAAAGTCCCCCAAACTGGGGCACCAACAGCATCAACCACCCGGGCAACCAGTAAAATAGTCCCCGTGGCGGCTGCTGAAATCATTGCCACATCAGTAAAGAAATACATCAAATAACTATTAACAACCGTCGCAACCAGTTGACCAGAAAAGTCCAAGTTGGCGTAACTTAACCGTTCAAGAAAGCCAACTTTCTTCTTGGTCGAACCAGCTGGAAATTTTTCGGATTTAACTTCCATAGCCGTTTTTTCGTCCATAATCATTAATCTCCTTTAAAATTATAACGATACTTTCAATAAGCAAACATCATGTGAACCAATCTTCAGTGACTCTTCTGAAGTCATCGAGATGTCTTGGTCATGCCAAACATCGTGACCACTTAGCGGAATTTCTAACTTTGAAAGGTCAGATCCCGTTAACCGTAAATCGTGATCCGAAATGTTAAAGATTGCAAAATACTGATCGTCAGCTGTAGTCGCATACCAAGTGATTTTGTTCTCATCACGATGGGTTTGGCACTTTTCAACGACATGGTCATCTAAGTTGAGAAGGTCCCCGTTTGTCAGCAAGCTCATCGTCCAGTCATCATTATCCGGTAACTCACCGCCCATAATTAATGGTGATTGCATCATGGCCCACAGCGTCATCATGGTTTTTTGCTCCGACTTGGTGAATCTGGTCTGCCGATTGCCACCAGGGCCATCAACTGAACGGATACCGATGTGGCCAAGTGGCAACATATCACAATCCGGCCAGTTACCCGGGCGAGACATTGCCGACCATTTTTCTGCCCGGTCGAACATGTTCAATAATAATGACCAGTCGTCCCAAAAATCATCCGTAATCCGCCACATGTTGGCCGTTCGTTGGAAGAAAGCGCCATTTTCAACGGGTGCCGGTCCTGGTGATAAGGACAATACCATCGGTCGGCCAGTCTTATCGATTGCTTTTCGAAGTGCTTCGACTTCCTTCCTGTGGGTCCCGTTATAAATAACTGAGTTGGCGATATCATCACATTTAATAAAATCAACGCCCCAAGAAGCGTAGAGTGCCATGAGCGAATCATAGTAACCCTGGCCTTCTGGCATATCAACGTTGACCCCATACATATCCGAATTCCAAGGACAAATATTATTAAGCGCAATGTCCTTAGCCGTTTTGTCAGTCCCCTTTATTGGCGTTTCACTATGAACAGCCTGGCGGGGAATCCCACGCATAATATGGATTCCAAACTTCAATCCTAATCCATGAATATAATCGGCCAGCGGCTTAAAACCGTTACCATTGGCAGCCGAAGGAAACCGTTTTGAATCCGGCAACAAGCGAGCATACTTATCCATGACCAGTGGCGCAAAATTATGGTACTTGGACGAGTTAGCCGTTGGTTCATACCATTGAATATCAACGGTCACGTATTGCCAACCAAACTGTTTAAGGTGTTTACTCATATAATCGGCATTGCGCTTCACTTCTTCTTCACGAACCGAAGCCCCATAACCATCCCAACTATTCCAACCCTTTGGGGGAACGTCGGCAAATTTTCTAAATGTTTGTGTCATGATTCATCCCTTCTCATAAAAGTGAGCGGAGTCAGGCGATTAGAAATCGGAGTATAAGTCTCCTTGGCCAAGAATTCCTGGGTCTGGAATTTTTGACCAAGGTGCTTATACGTAGATTTCTGCCTGACGCAGCTGTCCTATAAAGGTGAGCGGAGCAAAGCGATTAGGGAACGAAGTGTAAGTCTCCTATACCAGAAATCCCCGGTTCTGGGATTTTTGGTATAGGTGCTTACGCGCAGATCCCTGCTTTGCGCAGCTGTCCTAAAAATAGTGAGCAGAGTCAGGCGATTATAAACCAGTGGGTAAGTCTCCATCAACGGAAATTCCCGATTTTGGAATTTTTGTTGGTGGTGCTTATCCGCAGGTTTATGCCTGACACAGCTGTCCTAAACCTCAAAGTCATCCATTTGTGTTTAATTGAACAAGAAATGTTATTAATGTCTTCCGGAAGTGCTGATTAATCTTCTCATTCAGTCCACATTAATAATCTTAAAGATTGGCGAAAGCGATTTCAATATCATCAAAAGTACATTTAGTGTTATAAAGTCACCCACAATTACATATTTGGTGGTGAAAAGTAACCTAGAAAAGTGAAAGAGAAAATTAAACCGTTTTTGTTAAATTTAATTTTCAAATTGCTTTTTCCGTTCCAACATTTGTTCACCTAGATAAAAAACCACCTACTGATTAATTTCAGTAGATGGCCCTTTAATCACGATCTATCAATTTTTACCGATAATAATCAATTAGACTTTTTTAAGGAGTTCCGGATTAACAATAATCTTCGCAAGCTCATCCGAGCTAATCTTATCTTCACCACTCAGCCACTTTTCCAATGCCCCAACGGATCCACTCACAAAAAACGTAAAATAATATTCCAACAAACGGTGGTCATTAATGTGACCCTGGGCGGTAAATTCATGCATGAACAGCTCATGAGCTTGAGCAAAAATTTGATCGATAATTTTATCTGTCCGTTTCATGCTTAACATAATTCTCATTGCCACCGCGTTATCTTCAACAACCAAAACCAGCCGTCTGCCCCAGTCCTGCAAATCATCCTTGGGCTGTACCTTCAACAGTGGGCTTATCTGGTCGAAGATGTCATTTTCAATCGCTTCAAATAGGTTATCTGGATTATCAAAGTGCAGGTAAAAGGTCCCCCGGTTAATGTCAGCCTCTTGGCAGATCTGGGTAACGGTTACCTTGGCAAGTGGTTCCTGCTGCAGCAACGTTAATAGCGCTCTTTTCAGCGTTTGAATCGTATATTGGGTTCGCCGATTATTTTTAATTCCGACCATTAGTTGAACATCCTCTCGTTCACTGTCTAATTGATAACATTTTGCCGTTATTTACTTATTGTCATTTTCTTGTTGCCAATATTATACTGATGTCTGTGCTTCAAAATCAACACAGTATCCATTTAATGGCACAATGTCAATTTTGGATGAAGGGATGTTTAAAAAATGAAACACTTATTTTCAAGAATCGGCGGGTTAATTCATCAACACGCTAAGCTCACCTTACTATTAATTGGAATTATCACCATTGCGTTTGGATTTGGACTACCCAAGATTCAAATGAACACTGGCAACAGTATGTTTGTTAGCAAGCACTCTAAAATTGCCAAAGATTCATTGACGTATCAAAAACAATTCGGAAACGATATGTTCATTATTGATGTCCAAAATAATGACGGTTCAACGGTCACCCCTGCCACCTTTAAGAAAGTCAGCCAGTTCACCAATCAAGCTGAAAAGATTCAGGGAATTAAATCCGTTTCTAGTGTTACTAATATCTTAAACAGTGAGCTGCATTCATCTTCAGCCAGCACAATGGCAACAGGTTCGGAAGGCAGCTCTGCCAAGCTCCAAGCAGCCATGATGGCCCAGCTTTCAAAGAGCCAAAAGAAGGTCTTGCAAAACCAGATCCAGAAATCACTTTCTGCCGGCCAGAAGCAAAAGATCTCTGCATACACCCTGACGCTTTTAACGGATACCCAAAAGGCTAAGATGGCGCAGGCAGCGGCGAGTGGTCAAACCGGTTCCGCCACTGCCCAAGCAAGCCTGTTAACGTCCAATCAACAGCGAAAACTCCAAGGCTATACCCAGACAATCCTAACCAGTTCCCAAAAACAAGCCCTAGCAGCCCAGATGGTAACCATGCTGCCAAATAGTCAAAATATGAAGCCAGCGTTACTTCATGAATTGGTTTATTCGAATAACGGTAAAATCCCAACTTCAATGTCCCAATTGCTCCCGAAAAATGGCAAGCATTTATTAGTGACGTTAACGACCACTGCCAATACGGACATGAACATGAATAACGTCCAGTACAATAAGATCAAAAAAGCACTGGCAAATTCTGGTTTGACAGTCGGCCATCACAAAGCTAGTATCGCCGGGCAACCCGCAATTGGTGGTACCGTTGGGAAGCAAATGACTAAAAGTATGGCAATTATGCTGGTAGCTGCCGTTATCATTATGTTTGTCATCCTGTTAATTGTCTTTCCCGTCCGACGCCGGTTATTGCCATTAATTTTCGTTTTAATCGGGATGATTTGGACGTTTGGCTTTATGGGGTGGTTAGGCATTGACCTCACCATGGCCACAATGGCCACCCTCCCAATCCTAATTGGACTTGGGACAGACTTTGGGGTTCAGTTCTTAAACCGTTATGAGGAAGAGTATAAAAATAACGGTCAAAATACGACCCAAGCAATTACGACCACTGCCGGGCATTCTGGAATGGCAGTGGGAATTGCCTCCATTGTCATGATACTAAGCTTTTTGACGATGCTCATTTCAAAGGCACCGATGCTCCAATACTTTGGTATCACCCTCGCGATTGGCGTCTTAATGTGTTATATCGTCGAATTTGCCCTAACCTTTGCGACGGTTGCCCTCTTGGACCAGCGACAAAACTTCAAGCAGACTGCCAAGTTGAATACCAACAACTCTTGGCTAAACAACACGTTGGCAAACTATGCTAAGTGGGTCATGAAACATGCTGGCGTTATTACAGTTATCGGGGTTCTCATAGGTGGCATCGGGTTCTTCTTTGAAAGTCATATCTCAATTGAAACGAATTTAATCAAGATGATCCCACAAGACTTACCTGCCCTAAAAGCAAATAAACGGGTCATCAAAGAAGTTGGTTCAACCACTAACTTTACGTATTTGGTAAAATCTGACGATGTCCGCAGTAAGGATAACTTAGAAGCCGTCAACGAATTTGGCAAACAAGTCCAGTCCAAATACGGTTCAAAAGATATCCTAGACGTTAGCTCATTGCCACAAACTTTGGGAACAGCAACCCTTACAGAGAATCAGGCAAAACTTAACGCATCCATTTCCCAGATGCCAACAATTATTCGCCAAAACCTCATTAGTAAAAATCACCAATACGCAACGGTGACGTTCAAGATTAATCCAAGGCTTAACTCTGATCAATCATTAAAACTAATGAATAAGATAACGAAGGATGCTAAGAACGTGAGTGGTGACGTGGTGATCTCTCCTGCCGGCTCCACTAGTATGATGCTTAAAGGAATCAAAAACATGACGGCCAATCATGAATTGATCATCATTGCCGGCCTAGTCACCATCTTTATCGTTTTAATGCTAGTCTACCGCCATTTTCATTACGCTATCTACCCACTATTGCCAATCATCATCGTACTGGGCCTTTCACCAATGACCCTTAAGCTACTTGGGATTAGCTATAACCCCGTAACCATCTCGCTTAGTTCATTGATCTTAGGGATTGGAACTGAATTTACCATCCTGGTACTAGAACGGTATATCGAGGAGCGAAAGAAGGGTGCCGATAACGAGAGGTCAATTGAAACCGCGATGAAATCGGTTGGTCAGGCCATCACCGTTTCGGGGTTAACCGTCATTGCCGGCTTCACAACCCTAACCTTCGTTAACTTCCCAGTACTACGGTCATTTGGCTTCATCACCGTCTTAGATACGGCGTACGCGTTGATTAGTACGTTAACGATTTTGCCAGCGATTATTTACTTGCTGCGGCCACGGAAAAAAGAAGCGAAGTAAAACGATTGGAACCCGTCTAGAAACTCATTAACACATATAACTGGGTATAGGAGAGACCTGATCTAACCGAGTCCTTATTCTTAAATGTAAATTCCCCTTCGCAGCATACCTCTCATTTATGCCGTAAGATGTTAAATCCTGTCACTCGTCTGCACAAGACGTTGCGTTCATTATAAAACAAGCTCTGCCAACTTATTTCCTACTTATTGCTTTTGTCATAGAAACGAGAAAGCCCCGACCATCGCATTTCATGCTAGGTTAGGGTTTTCTTGGTTATCTAGTGGAATTGTGCTCCGAAAAGCAGCCGCTCTCAACATATAAAGGGTTCATCTCTAAAATCCTCAAAGCCGAGGTATCCGCCGCTATCTAGTGGAATGGTGCTCCGAAAAGCAGCCGCTCAACATATAAAGGGTTCATCCCTAAAATCCAAAACCAGGATTTTAGGGATGAACCCTTTATATGACCGCGGCTAACCGCTTTTCCCCGCACACTTACTTACTCAAACATCTTCTTAGTCGCCTTTGCAAGTGTCTTCGGATCCTTATCGTATCGAGGATTCTTAACTAACTTAGCCATTGGGATACCAGCAAAGTGGTAAGCGGCAATTTCGCCCGACCGAACGGCACTTTGTTCTGTGAAGACCATCTGGTAAGGCTGCTCAACAAATTCACCCGTAAAGGCCAAATTCGTTGCGTGTTCTGGAATGACCTTTGGCCGGTCAGTCTTTGCCCGGTTATTGAACAAGGCAGAGGCGTATGGCATGTAAACCGGAATGCAGTTGATGATACTATCCATAATTTCCTGCTTTTTGTCCATAATGTTGCCCGGTCCTGGATCGACTTTAGACAACTGGCCAATTAACTCCTCAGCCATTTCCTTCCCAGTCATTTCAATGTAGGGCTTGTCAACAAACTCACCCTTCCGCCTTGGATACAAGAAGTAGCCCCAGATAACCGATTCATTTGACTTTTGATCAGTAAAATGAGGTTGGTGATGAACCACGATCGACATGTTAACGTCCTTGGTCCCCATTGAGGTGATCGGATTCGTCGAAATAAATGAATTCAGCGCATTACCAGGAACTTGGGTCGTAATTCTTGTGATTTTGTTTAATAAAACATGATCCTTAGTAGTTAACGTGAAGCTGGACCACTCACTGGCGTTGCGGTCGTTGAAGAATTTGTCCGGATTGCCTAAATTATAAAACCGTTCCGTGGCTTTCTTCCACAAGCTGGCCGCTGCCCCGTAATCCATGTTTTCTGGGGCTGGCGTGTCGAAATCACCGAGGCTGGCTGAATCGGTAATTGAGCCATTGGTGAAGATCACAGCCGTATCGTCATCCACATCAACGTGTTCATTGTTACCCGTCTCCGTATTTTCCATGGTAAGGCCGGTTACCGTAATTTCATCCTGCATTTGGGTATCCTTAAAATCAAAATCAACCACCCGTCTATTGAGAATAATTTGGACGCCCTGTTTCTTCAGGTAATTAATCACGGGTAACATAATGCTTTCGTATTGGTTATAACGAGTTCGGTTAACTCCTACTAGATGTTCAATTTGGGTAAATTCGTAAATCATTTGATGCATGTACCGGCGCAATTCTTGAGTTGAACTTTGAATCCTAAAAGCAAAGGTAGTCTCCCACATGTACCAGAAATTAGTCGAGAAGAAGTGCGGATCGTCTTTGAAGTAATCCGCGATTGAAATGTTGTCAAGTTCATCTTCCTTGGAATCCGGCATTAAAATTAATTTGGTGAGGTACCAGCGGTCTTTATTATTAAAGCCAAGTTTACCACCATCAATAATTCCCTTACCGCCTTCCATCAAGCGGGCTTTATCAAACGTCCGGTGCTTCCCGTCAAAATCGCGGGTATCTTCAGCCGCGGTCATATTGGGTTCAGTCGCTGAAGGAATGCGACTTAATAAATCCATCAAGTCAACGTAGGTCCGGTAGTTGAGCATCCGGCCACCCCGGGCAACAAACCCTTTAGTATTGGCCATTGGATGATTTTTATTCCAATATTCATCGGCCGCAACGCTTGCGGTTGACCCATCGTTAGCTCCGTGATCGTCAAGGGCGTAAAAAGTGATTTGATCACCCTGCCAATGACCTTCTTGAATTAAATAAACGGCTGCTGCCATATTAGCCAAACCAGCACCGATCATAATTGCTTTATTCTTTGTCATTTGATCCTCTCCTTTTTAAAGAGTGCGGAACCAGGCGGTTAGAAGCTGGAGCATAAGTCTCCTTTAACAGAAATCCCCGGTTCTGGGATTTTTGTTAAAGGTGCTTATGCGCAAGCTTCTGCCTGGTGTAGCACATTTCCACTATGTTGCCAAGATCTCAAATACCCAGTTTTGGAATTTTGGTTAGTAGTGATTACACGCAGATCTCTGCTTTGCGCAGCTGTCCTAACCTACTTTGCTTCATATTCATCATAAAGATGCGAATCATCTTCAAACCAACCAATTGATTTTAGAAAATAAACGATGAGGGCGGCGAGGCCAATCCCCGTGACGAAAAGTTTTTTGTGTTTCATATGGGTCGCTCCTGTTCCTAAGTTATTCACTCATAATATAGTCAACCATAGATTTATATTACTACTTCAATTGTAATGGAATTATTTAGAAAATAAACGCTTATGTACTTATACATTTTACGGTTTAATTTTCGACTTTATTTTCAAAATGAAAGCTTCAATTTTACTGTTTTCAAAAAAAGACAGATTCTTGAAAATTAATCCTTACGAGGAAAGTTTATTTATGGTAATGTAATCAATTGTGTCTATGCTACTTATTTAGAACAGGAGAATTAATTATTTATGGAAAAAACAATCAATCCAAGCGAAAGCATCACCCAAGAAAAGAAGCCCAGTGCTGCCAAGCCCGTTGCCAAACCATTCCTAGCGATGATTGGCATGCTAATTGGTGGCTTTGTGGGGATGCTTTCTGAAACTTCTCTCAACATTGCCCTGCCAAGTCTCATGGCCCAATTACACGTCAGTCTTGGCACAATCCAGTGGCTTGTTACCGGCTACATGCTTGTCATTGGAATTGTCTTACCTATGTCTAGCTTGCTTTCACGTTGGTTTTCAACTAGACAGCTCATTTTATTTGCCCTGACAGACTTTATTATTGGAGCCGTCATTTCCGCATTAGCACCCAATTTTGCCATCCTCCTCGTTGGCCGAATGATCCAAGGAATCGCGACCGGACTAATCTTACCGCTGATGTTCACTGTTGCTACTCTCATCTTCCCACCGTATAAGCTCGGAGCCGCAATGGGAATGATCGGCCTGGTTATCATGTTTGCGCCAGCGATTGGTCCAACCCTCGCCGGCATGATCCTTGGCCTGCTGTCGTGGCACTGGATCTTTTGGCTATTTGTGCCATTTTTACTTATCGGTTTCTACTTAGCTTTCAAGTACCTGCCAAACGTCGGTAACGTTACCAAGCCCCACGTCGATACGTTCTCAATTATTTTGTCGGCCCTCGGGTTCGGTGGTCTGGTTACTGGTGTTAGCTTAGCTAGTGAAGCTGGCTGGGCATCCATGGAAGTCATTGGCACCCTGGTTGCTGCCGTGATCTTGTTAGCCTGGTATATTCGCCGTCAAGTAACCTCCAAGACCCCAATTCTCAACTTCCGGGTATTCACCAACAAACAATTCACGGTTGGCTCCATCTTAGTTATGCTAGACTTTGCTATCATCCTATCGTCGATGTACCTGCTGCCAATGTTTTGGCAAAATGGGCTCGCCATCCCAGTTGCCTTAACTGGAATCGTGATGCTCCCCGGTGGGATTGTGAACGCAATTGTTTCCGCTATCGCTGGCCGATTCTCAGATCAAGTCAGCCCTAAACTGTTGATCACCATGGGCTATGGCGTCACCATCATTGGCATTATCCTCTTACTTTTTGCAAAAGCGACCTCACCAATGTGGTACGTCATTCTTGGTCACATCGTTATCATGGTCGGCGCCCCATTAGCCATGTCGCCTTCCCAAACATTTGGCCTCGGCGCCCTCAATCAGGCCACTTCTGGTGACGGCAGCACGATCATGAACACCTTCCAGCAAATTATCGGCGCCATGGCAACCGCCATTGCCACGAGTTTGTTGGCATTTGGGCAACACCTTTCAAATGGAAGTGGTCAAGTTGCTTTTACTACGGGTTTCCATGTTGGTTTGCTGTTCACCTTGATTGTTGCCATCGTTGCCTTCTTAATTGCACTAACAATCAAAAAACCAGCGTTAAAAGAATAATTATCAATCGGCTTTAAAGTAAGTCAGAGCTAGCGGCATCAATTCCGTTAGCTTTTTTTGTACCCAAAATTCTAAAAATAAAAATTAATTCCCCTTGCATTTATACAAAGATGGGATATACTTCATATAGTTAGCCGGCTAACTATATGAAAAGAGGAATCTGTTTTGAGTTATTATAATTTTGTCGATCGCCCAAGCAAACAGCGAATCAAGGAGATGGCCGCAGAGCTGAATCTGGCTGTTTCGCCCGATGCCGTT
The DNA here is from genome assembly GCF_001434135.1 of Lentilactobacillus kisonensis DSM 19906 = JCM 15041. Taxonomy (GTDB): domain Bacteria; phylum Bacillota; class Bacilli; order Lactobacillales; family Lactobacillaceae; genus Lentilactobacillus; species Lentilactobacillus kisonensis. Next base: position 46,773 of record NZ_AZEB01000003.1, read on the forward strand.
CATCTCTTTCTGGATTTTCAATTAACTTACCGAGAAATCGAAAAGAACTATGAGCACTTAGTCGAGAGCTTTGATTTAAGTGAATCTCGGTTCATCATCTTAATGTTTTTATTCTATGCGGACGACAAAGCCCTATTGCCATCTGAGATTGCCACCAAGCTGGGCGTAACTAAACCCACTATCAGCAAACTATTAAAAGGCATGCAGCAGCAAGATCTTGTTACGAGCCATTCATCGACGGAAGACAAACGGGTTAGGTATATTCAACTGACAACGGCTGGTGAGCAGTTGCTAAGAACCTTTTTACCTTACAACTACCGTTCATCTTCGCTGTTATTTGAAGATTTTAGTGCAACGGAAATGACCCAATTCTCTCACCTACTACGGAAACTACTGAAAGCAAAAGACAAGATTCAAAAATTGGAGGAAGAACATCATGCAAACCAATAAAATTAACTTACTAGAAACGTATTTGAGTCTCTACATCAGCCCGATGCAAGTATTAAATGCCACCAAAAAAGGTGATTCTGACTATGTTGTTTTAGACATTAGAAATGCCCCTAGCCAAATTAAGCAAGATCAGATTGCGGGCGCAATCGCAATGCCTGCCAAGGACCTGCCCGCTCACCTTGATGCGTTAGACAAGGCCAAAACCTATGTTGTTTATGATTGGAACGGCGGCACCATTTTAGGCAAACAAGCACTATTAATCTTACTTAAAGCAGGTTTTAAAGCTTTCGAACTTGCTGGGGCATTAGAAGGCTGGAAGGGTATGAAGCTGCCCGTTGAAGCGGTTTAGATTGTTAGGCTAGAACCAAAAAATGCGCTCATAAAAATATCAGTCACCACTCACGACATTCTGAATTCGAATGCTGAGATTGGCGACTGATATTTTTGAACCATTTTTTAGTTCACGTTTAGTTGTTCACTTCAATCCTCACTACTAAGCCGTCACCTATGCGCGATCGGCCACGGTATTCTTATCCTTAACCATCTGCTTAACGGCCTTCATCGCCGCTGCTAAAGCATCATCACTAGCTGCATAACTAATGCGGATATATTCGTTATCGCCAAATGGATCACCTGGCATCAAGCCAATGTGGTAATCTTTAGCCAACGTCTTCACAAATTGCCAGCTATCCATTTGGAGACTAGCAGGAATCTTGGCGAACACGTAGAAGGCGCCGCCTGGATGCACAACATCAAAGCCCGCTTCGCTCATATTTTGAACCACGAAGTCCCGCCGCTTCAAGTATTCCTTCTTCATCACTGCCGCGTCGTTTTGCCCATGGGTCAAGGCTTCGGTAGCCGCATATTGCACTAGTGAAGCTGCCGCGGTTACGGTAAATTGATGCGTTTTGGCAATTTCATCAATGAATGGGTGAGGCCCAAATACGAATCCCAAGCGCCACCCAGTCATAGCATGGGACTTAGATAATCCGTTGGTCACAATTGTTTGTTCAGGCAATAATTTAGAAATCGTGTAGTGCTTTTGACCATACGTCAGTTCACCATAAATTTCATCGCTAATTACCCAGATCTTATTCTGCTTCAAAACAGGTGCCAAAGCTGCAATTTGCGCTTCAGTATAGGCAACACCGGTTGGATTATTTGGATCGGTTAAAATCAGGCCCTTAACTGCTAAATCAGGATGATCATCAACCGCCTTTTGAATTTTTTCTGGGGTCAAAACGAAGCCAGAGTCACTCGTATCGACAAAGATCGTCTTGATTTGGTTCAGCGTCATCAAAGCTTCATAAAGCGGATATGCCGGTGTCGGAATAATCACGGCATCTCCTGGTTTAAACAACGTCTTAACGGTCGATGCCAGTGCTTCAGTTGCCCCAACGGAAACGACAATCTCATCCGCGGAATAATGATAACCAAACTTGTCTCGATAATACGTCGACGCCGCTTCCCGTAAATCTTGAAAGCCCCAATAATAAGGGTAGTGGGAGCAATTGGTGTTGATCGCCTCAATTGCGGCCTTCTTAATATGATCCGGCACGTCAAAATTGGGTTCACCCAAAGTTAACTTAATGATATCTGGATCAGAACTAATGTCATGATCAAATTTTCTCATGGCAGACGGCTTAACGTTTAAGACATTTGGATTAATTTCATCTAATTCCATATAAATGATCCCTCCGCGGCGGTTAAATTTTATACTGGCAACCTGTAATGACCATCACAAAGTTCCAGTAAAGATTAGTGTTAATAATATATCATATTTGTAAGAAGTCAATGAGAACTACAACAATTATTGCATAAAACATTAAGTATAATCACGAATGCCGCGTTAAATCAGCATTTATTCATAATAATTTGATTAGTGATTCACAGGCTATTTTAATGGTAATCAAAATCAGGATTCAAAATCTCGTTAATTTTATTTTGGCTTAGGACAGGTCCTTTAGGCAGGGACTTCCTTGTAGGCACCTTGGGGGAAATTTTGGCCCCAGAATTTGAGGTGGTGGAAACGTGCTACACCAAGCAGAGACTTGCACCTAAGCCTTCTCCACCAAAAATCCAGAACCAGGATTTCTGGCGGAGAAAACTTAGGCTCCAGTCTCTAACCGCTTGGTTCCGCACTCTGACCGCTTTGCTCCGCTCACTTTAAGATTTCGATGCGAACTTCGCCACCGTTAATTGACCATCGCGGTACGTTGCCCAGTACACATCCCTTATACTATCGATCTTCTGCTTTTTGAGTTCGGCTGCTAACCAATTTTCATCTTTTTCCATCAGATCTAACACGTCGGGATCAACTTGACCATCGACAATTACTGGGTACCGGATACTACCCTCGCCCTGGTTGAGAACGGTTAACGAACCATTTTGTTCCACAATTGCCCGCTTCACCTGACTGATGTCGTAAACACCGGCAGTTCGTAGCTTAAAGTCAACATCCTTGGCTGATAAATTAGCTTTCAAACAATTTTCAACCAGCATCTTACCATTTCTGACAATCGTAATCGGTTCGCCTTCGATAAATTTACCAAACCAGTGGATGTGAGTCTTCAGATAACGAGTCACCATAATGAGCAACGCCCACAGCAGCAAGATTACCAAAAATTGGGCCATTGTAATGGCAGGATTATAAATCACCCCACCAATAATGCCACCAAGGACGTAGTTTTGCAGCTGATCCATCGCGGAAGTTGGGGCCAGGTTTCCTTTGCCGGTGACGTTAATTAGGATGGTAATAAATAAGAAACCAACGATTAACTTTAACAACACATCAGAATATGTAAACATTAGGATTCCCCCTTAACAGTAACGTTATTTGGATCGTGAAGCGCAACCTTTTCTAAGACAAATTGGGTCCCATCGGAATTGTAATCAATACGGTAAAATCCCTTAGGTGTTTTGATCATCAAGTTCGCGTTTTGACTCGTCGAATTGATACTGACCCGGCTTGGGGAAATCTTGAGACGGGCAGCGGATTCCTTAACCACGGTCGTAATTTGACCGGTTTGTTTAGTTGCTGACTGCATCGAACTGAAATCATCGTATTGCATTGCCAAAATTAACAAAAGCAGCGTGCCAACAATAATACTTAAATCTTTGTACTTGACGTCCAACCTATTCCGTAGGTAGTGAATTAAAAAGATCATGAAGATTAGCGCCAGAATACTCAGAACAATAATCCGGGCATACTGCCAGTTACCTTGGGACGTATTTAAATAGTGATAGGTATAAAATGTCATGGTTTGTTCATCCCCCAATGGATAAGTGAGCGGAGCAAAGCGATTAGAGATCGGAGGGTAAGTCGTCTCCTATCGAGAGAATTCCCGGGCTTGGAATTTTCTTGATAGATGCTTACGCGCAGATCTCTGCTTTGCACAGCTGTCCTGCTAACTATTACTTCATCATCAATTAGTAGTTTCATCTTGCAGTTCATTTGAATAAATCAATAGCCGCTGCGCATAGCTCGGGTGATCAAAATTTTCGTTAATGGTTGCTTTGAGCTCACCTAAATCATCTGTAATAATGCCATCAACGTTCAGAAATAACATTCTGACCATGTCATCTTGGTCATCAACAGTCCAAGCGTAAACCTGCTGATGATGACGATGCGCCTGGTTAACGAATTGTTCATTCAGCGTTGTTTCTTCCATTGTGTAGGCATTGGCTTTGGTTTCTGGAAACGAAAAATTATACGGTAAGATGTAACTCACAAATAATTTAGGCGCCCGGCGTTTTAAGCCGCTAATGACATTGTAATTCAAGGAGTGAATACGGTCATGATCTCTTAGTAGCCGCGTTTCATACCGCGCAATAAATAAGCGTAGCATATTAGCACTATCGTGATTGGTCGTTTTAATTTCAACTAATAGCTTCTGATGATCCCGCTCAGCAGCGCTTAAATAATCGTTGAAGCTGGCAATATGAGCCGTCCAGCCATTCTCGTGGACTTCAAGGTGCTTTAATTGTTTTAATGTTAACTGATAAGGGGCGGCGTCAACGTTCGCTAATTTTTCCAAATTCTCGTCATGCATCACCACAAACTGATGATCCTTGGTTTCATGGATATCCATTTCAACGTAATCAGGCTTTTCCTTACTTGTCCGATTGAGGGCAGGAATTGTATTTTGAACACCATTTTGGTTGTCGACACCACGATGAGAGATCGTCAAGGGTTTGGTCAAAAGACTGCCTTGCAAATAAACAACGTTAAAAGCGATAATCGCAACTAGAAATCCCACAACTAAGCCAGAAGCCAGGAACCGCCGGGCTAATTTTCTCCTGTGAGGTAAGTTATTATTTGGTAACTTTTTTTGATGGTTATTCCGTTGAACAACCGATGTTAGCATCAGCATGAAAACCACCACGCTAAAGGACGCAATTAATCGCTGCCAAATCGTTAATATCCCCATATTTAAAACTGCGCCGACAAACGCAACACTTCTTGATTGATCATCCAGAAACGTTTGAATAACGTATAGACCATATGAAAGAAGCGCTGTTGTTACCAGACTAATCGCTCCGAGAACAAGTAAACGCCAGAAATACTGCCAGGATCGTCGCCGGGTCATAAGCCAGCTGTTTTTTGCGGCCGCAAACCCTGTTTGATTATCCAAAATCATAAGCGGTAAAACTTGAATCAGTCGAACTCCTATGTAGAAAATAGTAACGGTCAAAATTGCGATTAATGCGCTTAACCAAGGGCTTTGCTGCAAGTCATCGATGATGAATACTGGAATAGAAACTTTAGCTAACAGCGGTGAGCTGAAGTAAGCATAAGAGAACGGGAGAACTAAAATAAAATACCCTAAGAAAAAAAGAAAGCTGCCAAAACGAAGCTGACGCATATTATGAACTGCGTTACCAGCTACCCGCCAAAGGCTGAGGTTTTGCTGATGGGCAATGTTATCAATCCCATAAAGTAGAAAAGCAAATTGCCAAAATACTAACGCAAATAAGATGATTAACAATCCAATTAATTCGATTATTGCCAGTGGCTTTTGAGTAAACAGCCAGCCCACGTTTATATACGAGATATAGGGGACCTGGTTGCTACGCAGAATAAGGCCGGTAACGTATCGTAGCAGCGGCACGATTAAACCACTCAATACCAGATCCATCATGATCACTAAAGTAACATAGGCACCCCAACTTTTAAAAAAATTCCGAATCGACTGTCGTAGTAGTGGCTTTCCAAGCATCGTTAATCGTCCCCCTAGTGAGCAGATCCAAGCGGTTAGGGATCGGAACATAAGTCTCCACCATCAGGAATCCCTGATCCTGGGATTCTTGATGGTGGTGCTTATGTGCAGAACCCTGCTTGGAGGAGCTGTCCTAAATAAGTAAGCGGAGCAAAGCACTTAGAAACCAGTGGATAAAGTGCCATCAATGGAAATTCCCGGGTTTGGAATTTTTATTGATGGTGCTTATCCGCAGGTTTCTGCCTGACGCAGCTGCCCTAACAAATTAGGCATTTTTATCATAACATAGCACGGTGATTTCGGAACATTGGAAGCAGCTCAGTCGATATAAGGAGGTCCATTTAAAATCCAGAGTGGGATTTTAAATGGACCTCCTAATGTAAATCTATAAAACATGCTTCTATTTAATCCGTTTATCCAAAAAATTATTTGTGATCTTGGTTTTGGTCCTAGACATTGAGTTATTCTAGGCTGCCTAAGATTAGGACCGCTCCGAAAAACAATAACCTGTGCGTAAGGCACCTATGAGAAAAAATCCAAGCCCGGGAATTTAACCGATCTAGTCGGTCCTGTTTCTTGCAACATAGTGATCGTACTCGCTTATACAGATTAGGATCGCTTCTCAAAGCAGGGATCTACACATAAGCACCACAACCAGAAATCCCCAAAGCCCGTGGATTTCTGGTTGTGGAGACTTATGCTCCGATCCCTAACCGCTTTGCTACGCTCACTATACGCTTCTCCTCTTAAACACCACATAACTAATTGCCATAAAGATTGCCGTATAAACCAAGCTACCGCACACCATCTCCGGTGTCGATAATAACGTCATTTTATGATACGTATCTGATGTTAACTGAGCTGGTAGGTTCATCATATTTAATGGGTTCCACTTCAGCCAGTTCCACTTCTGCATCAACACGAACATCAATCCCGAAACAACGCTTAACGCAAAGTAGCCGATGATACCAATTGAAATTGCAGCGGCAGTACTCTTAAAGATGTTTGCCAATAATAACACTAAGCTCAAAACCAGCCAAACTGACACAAACTGACCGATAAGACTCAAAAATTGTGATTGAATAATGCTTTGGTTATTGGCATAAGTATCACTTAATTTAAAGCTGCCATTATACAGGACGACCTTTAACAACAGTGAATAAACAAAAGTGATTAAATAGAAATAAATCGAGTAAATCAGCATCGTAATCCACTTGCTGACCAAAATTTCGCCACGGTAATACTTTCGGTAGAGTAATTCTTTGATCGTGCCATACTGGAACTCCATCGCAATAATCGAACTGCAGGCAGCAATCAAAAATAGAACCACCCAACTGCCACCCGTATACATCGTTACAAACATATCCTTTTGGCCCCAATACTTGGGATGTGTTTTACTTAGGACAGCAAAAATTGTCATAATAACTAACAAAGCCACTGAAACTGCCCATGTACTTTTCTTATGGCCTAACTTATACATTTCTTGTTTAACTAAAGTGATCATCCTATGACTCCTTTACTTTGTCGTTTCGCAGCAAGGCTAATAATGACGTTTCTAAGTCGCTGTGAACGTGTTGAACGTCTTCGATATCGATACCGTTATCAGATAATAGTTTAATAACATCTGCCATCTTAGTGTCATCTTTTTCAACGATACTAACTTCAGCCGCCTTATCAAGCTGATAACCACCTTGGGCCAAAACGTCTTTAGCTTTTGCATCATCCGACGTCTTAACAACCAATAGCTTCTTGCCGCCACTTTCAAGGGCTGCCATGCTTTGCGTATACACAATTTGCCCCTTATCAATCACGACCAGGTCATCGATCAGCTTTTCCAATTCACTTAAAATGTGGCTGGAAATCAAAAAGGTCGTGCCCTGCTTGGCAAGTTCTAAAATGATCGTTCGTAAATCCTTATTAGCCTGTGGATCCAGCCCATTCATCGGCTCATCCAGAATCACAAATTTAGGCCGGTTAACTAAGGCTAACGCAATCCCCAACTTCTGCTTCATACCAAGTGAATAGTTTTTTGCCTTGCGGTTGATATAGGAAGTCATCTTCATTTTATCGACAATATCATCAATTTGGTCCTGGCTCGTTGCATCCTTTGAAAATAGTTTCAGATGCTGCATCCCGCTTAAGAATGGGTAGATACCCGGATATTCAATCAAAGCCCCTACTTTATCCATCGCCTTATGGCTAGTTGGGGAAACTGAGTCGCCATCAATCGTAATTTTGCCACTAGCATAATTAAATAGACCTAAAACAGCCTTCATAATTGTTGATTTACCAGCACCGTTTGGGCCAACTAACCCAACGATATGTCCTGTTTGGACTGAGAATGAAACATCCTTCAAGACCTGCTTGGAACCAAAATTCTTGTTCAGATGTTCAACGTTCAAGATTGTATCTGCCATGTGTTCCTCCTATTGAATTATGGTTTGTCACCTGAGTGCGAAACCAAGGGGCTAAATCAGTTCATAAGTCTCCTTAACTGAAAATCCTTGGCTTGGATTTACGGTTGTGGTGCTTATGAGTAGATGCTGCTTGGTGCAGCACGTTTTATCAATGTGATAGTCCTTTAAAATAACTGTCACAAATGGGGATAGAACTGATATCTCAACCCCATGAACAGTTACTATCCAGGTTAACATAGTTTCGCCTTCTCTCACAATCCCTCTTTTAAAATCATTAATATTGATAATGTAGTAATATAGGTGCAGGGGAAGTTACAAACGAGTTGAGAAATGAGGTAATTCAATAGATGACAAAGGCACTAATCGTTGTAACTAACAATTCAAAGTTTAAGAAGTTGTACAAGGCAACCGGTATTTGGTTGCGAGAAGTTACGCACTTTAACCAAGTCATGCAAGAAAATGGCATTGATGTCGACTACGCAAGTCCAGAGGGGGGCTATGTGCCGATTGATCCATTGAGCTTAGCGCCAGAAGCGATGGACCAAACTGATTGGCAATTTTACTTAGATGATCCATTTAGAAATACCCATCTGGCTCAATCATTAGCCCCAACCGATATCAATCCAGCTGACTATCAAGTCATTTACTTTGCTGGTGGTCACGGCGCAATGACCGACTTTCCAGATAACAAGGACTTAGCCAGTATTGCGTCAACAATATACAACAACACGGGCATCATTGCCGCTAATTGTATCGGGGTGTCGGCGTTACTTGCCATTAGGTCAACGGATGGTAAACGGTTCGTCAATGGCCGGAACTTAACCAGCTTTACCAACGATGAAGAAGCCTTAAACGGCTTAACCAACGACGTTGAATTTTTACCAGAAGACGAACTAAAAAAGGCCGGCGCTCATTTTGAAAAGGGGGAAGCGTTTAAATCCCACGTAGTTGTTGACGATCGGCTAATTACCGGCCAAAACGCCAATTCTGCAACCGATGTCGGTGAAGCGGTTATTAAAGCACTGTTGAAGTAAACGAATCATTTCAAATGTTAGCAAGGAAAAATATCTGCTATCAGTGATGGTTTTCGCCATTGCCAATAGCAGATATTATTTTGTAAGGAGGGAATTGCATGAGTATCTGGCATGAATATTTACTATACATATTAATACTGACCGAAATAATCGCTACTCTGGCTGCTACCTTCTTAAGATTTCATCCATTCCCCCACCATGCTCTTTGGGTAACGTTGGAAATCCTTTTAACCATTTGCGGGCTAGTCTCTAACGGCCTTGGCGTGATCTTCTTAATGATGCCATTTTATGACTTTGTTATCGTCCTGCTCATTGGACTTGCAGGGATCATATTGGGGGTTATTTGGCTGATTACCGTATTTTTGAATACACGGCGGGTTTAGGGATGGCGCTTGAGAAAATTAGATTAAAAAAGGATCCTACAATGCTAGTATGCCCAAAAATAATAGCTTTGCAGGATCCTTTCAATTAAAATATGACATTCGCTTTTCTGACGGACATCTCCTCCAAGCAACAATCTGTGCGTAAGCACCTCGGAGAAAAGTTCCAACCCCGGGAATTTACTTGTGACATAGCAAAAACGTGCTACACCAAGCAGAAAGCTGCACCTAAGCCAGGCCGTTCAAAAATCCAAGCCCATGATTTCTGAACGGCCTGGCTTAGGCTCCACTTTCTAATCGCTTGGTTTCGCACTCTAATAAAAGCGATACTTACTCCTAAACTGAGTAGGTGAAATGGTATCCACTTTTTTAAAGGTTTTCGTTAGATAACTCAAATCGTGAAAGCCTAAGTCAATCGCAATTTCCGTGAGGCTCTTTTGGGTAAAAATCAGGTAACTTTCAATCTCGCCAACTCGCTGTTGCGCAATGTAATTACTAATCGTCATCCCGGTCTCTTTTTTAAACGACTTACATAGGTAGCTAACCGAACAATTAACGCTTTTAGCTAAATCAACTAATAATATACGCTCGTGAAGATGTTTATAGATATAGTCCTTCACGAGGTAAATTGGGATTGAACTTGCCCTTTGAGCATGATTTCTGACCCGTTCAATAAAAAGATAACCAATTTTTCTGATAAGCATATTGACACTTTCAATCAACGTTTCCGCTTCGATTTTTTGGATACAACTGTCGCTGAGCGCAAACGCCGCGTCCGGTGGTAGGCCACCTCGAATTGCCGCCCTAGTAAAGAGCGTGGTGGCTGTAATTGCCAGATCCTTTTTCTGGCGCAATTCATTTCCAATGACCAATTGACCATACGAGCCACTTTTGATAAAGGCCTCATGGTTCACTTCAAATTTAGCTAAGTCACCGTTCTTAATTGATTCCAGCATGTTCGTTTCTAGGAAATAATTATTATGTGAAATGCCATTTTCCTGATTCGATTCTAAGATTGATTCATGCTGCCGATTAGTTGCGACCATTGTGTTGCTAGCAGAGATCGGTTTTAAATTTTCTGGGAACCGGTTAAATAAGCCATAGTATAAAAATCTGGTAATTGATATCAAGTGGTTCGTACTCACGCCGGTAAAGTGATCTTCAAAGTTTTTATCAATCGACATTTTTTTGGAGACGGACCAGAGGACAATAAAGACTTGTTCGCTATCATAGCGGATAACACTTAGATTTTCATTTGCCGAGATGATATAGAGTCGGGCAGCTGCAGGTTGTTTGATTTGCTGGATTTTAGCTAGGTACGCCTTTGGAAAGTTATTGGCCATAGTTGGCTTCCACTGCTGAATGATTTGGCCATCAAACCTGCAAACAATAATACTTAAGTCGACAAAGTTTCGTAATTCAGCCAGCAGTAATTGATAATCAGCCATAAAATGTAACCCCTTTCTTTTTAGCCAACATAATACAAACTAGAAGCAGATATTACAAGCAAACAGCTCCTGAACCAATATAATGGTGACAAAAGTTGGGAGGTGAATGAATTGACGGTCTATCTTAGCATCGACATTGGCGGAACTTATATCAAATATGGCGAGGTAACCAGCACGGGAACTATTCTGAATCATGCAAAGGTTGTCACGCCCAAACAAAATTTGACCACTTTTTTGGCAACAATTTATAAAATTATCAGTCAATATCAAAGTGATGTTGCCGGGGTCGCAGTCAGTGTCCCCGGGAAAGTTGATGAAGGAACCATTTCGTTTGGCGGTGCGTTGGACTTTTTGGATGGCGTTAACTTAGGACGATTAATCAAAGAATACGTTAAAGAAGCCTTGGCGGTTAAAGTCGAAAATGATGGTAAAGCTAACCTACTCGCCGAAATGTGGTGCAGTGCTTTTAGAAAGGTTCAAAATTGTGGGGCAGTTGTCCTAGGCACTGGAATCGGCGGCGGTATCGCACTCAACGGCAACTTAGTTTATGGTGAGCACCAACAGGCTAGTGAACTCAGCTTTATGGTCAATGACTTTCATTTGACCGGAAAAGACCGATTAATTGGCTATAATTCTTCTGCAGTCTCACTCGTAAGCACCATTGCCGAAAGCCTGGGCATTCGTGACTCAAACAACGGGCAAAAGGTTTTTGAAATAATTAATGATGGGAATCCAATTGCAATTCATTTATTAGAAAGTTTTTGTAAGAAAATTGCTTATTTATTAGTAAACATTCAATCCGTCGTTGATTTGTCAGCTTATGTGATTGGCGGCGGTATTAGTAGCCAGCCGATTGTGACCCAAACAATCAACCAACAATATGACGCGATTTTAGACGAGATACCCGTTTTGAAAAAGACATTGGTTCGCCCACAAATTGTGCCCTCCACTTACGGGAATCAGACCAACTTGATTGGGGCGACGTATAGCTTGCTGAGGGCGCAGGATCAGGTTTCTTAGGACAGCTCCTCCAGGCAGAAACCTGCGTATAAGCACCTTGAACAAAAATTCCAAGCCCAGGAATTTCCGTCCAAGGAGACTTATACTCCGGTTTCTAACCGCCTGGATCCGCTCACTTTTCTTTAGGACAGCTCCTCCAAGCAGCAATCTGCACGTAAGCACCTCCCGAAAAAATTCCAAACCCAGGAATTCTTTCGGGAGGAGACTTACGTACCAATTGCTAACCGCTTGGATCCGCTCACTTTTCTTTTAGGACAGCTCCTCCAGGCAGAAACCTGCGTATAAGCACCTTGGTCAAAAATTCCAAGCCCAGGAATTTCTGCCCAAGGAGACTTATACTCCGGTTTCTAACCGCCTGGATCCGCTCACTTTTCTTAGGACAGCTGTGCAAAACAGAAACTTCCACATAAGCACCTCTGACAAAAATCCCCCAAAACCAGGGATTTCTGTCAGAGGAGACTTATGTTCCAGTTTCTAAGCGTTTTGCTCCGCTCACTTTTCTTTAGGAGGATATCAACATGGAAAAAGGAGAACAATATAAACGTTCTGTCATGCTGACAGTATTGTCACTTTCACTTATTATTTCCGGTTCAAATGCCGTTAGTGGTGCTATTCCACTCATGCAACGACACTTTTCTAACATGCCGACAACGGCTGTTGAATTAATTGTTACAATTCCTAGTTTTGCCAGTATTTTTGTCCCATTGTTAAGTGGTTACATCGAAAAAGGAATCGGTAAACGATCACTGAGTTTAATCGGTTTAGGGCTGGCAATCATTGGTGGATTGCTGCCAGTATTTGTTATTAGCTATATTCCAGTTATCCTGTCACGGATTTTGTTAGGCGTTGGGTTATCGTTATTCACCCCACTGACAGTCTCTTACATCCTTGACCTATACGATAAAGACGAGTCAAACGCCCTGTTAGGGTATCGAAACGCCGTCATGTCACTAGGAGATACCGCAATGCTTTTAATTGCTGGGGTTCTTCTTAAAATTAGTTGGCACCTTACCTTTGGCGTATTTCTAACGTTGCTCATTCCGTTTAGTATGATTCTCTTCTTTATGCCTAAGAAGTTTGATCACTACAGTATTATGAGCAAATCAGGTGAAGTAAAAGCCAAGCAACGAACGAATCTCGCAATTACTATCTACGCCCTCATATTCTTGGTTATCACGCTTGCTTACAGCACAATTTTTATTAAGTTAGCCGATTATATCGTTAACAATCATATCGGGGATGCAAGTGCCGCAAGCTTTGTCTTTAGTGTGTTAACGGCCACTTCAATTGTAGCGGGAATCGCTTATAAATATATTTTCAAATTATTGAAAGCGTACACAACAGCCATTAGTGCTATTATCGCCGGTATTTCATTAATCATTGCATTGTTAAATCAAAACTTAACTTGGATGGTTGTCTTCATCGTGATCGCCGGGTTCTTCTGGGGCATACTAAACCCTCATTTAACCAGTATGATGGCTGATCAATCTCCAGAAGGTTCCGTAACACTCAGTACGTCAATCATCGTCATGGGAATTAACTTGGCCTATTTGATTTCACCATACTACAACGCCTTCGTTAGCAAGTTATTCCATAATTTCAGCTCCGGTTTCTCGTTAACATTTGCTGGCGTTGTCTGGACGATTTTTGGCATCATTTACTTGATCTATATCTATTTCAGTCAAAAGCAAAAATCAATTAGTTAGGTGGGAATAAAAATGACAAGATTAGAAAACTTTACGCACGACCGCTTTGGCTTATTCATGCATTTTGGCGCCTATTCAGTTGCTTCCGAACCAGACGGTGGTGAATGGGTTCGCTCTACCAAACAGCTAACCATTGAAGATTACCAGCCATATGTCGACCAATTTAACCCAGTCGACTTTGAGCCATTAGAAATCGCCAAAAAAGCCAAGAAAGCTGGATTTAAATACGCGGTGATGACCGCTAAGCACCATGATGGCTTCTGCCTGTTTGACAGCAAGTTAACGGACTATTCAACGGCTCACACGATCGGCCGTGATCTGGTTCGGGAATATATTGAAGCGTTTCGGTCAGTTGGGCTAAAAGTTGGTATCTACTACTCATTACTAGACTGGCATCACCCAGATTTCCCAGAATATGGTGATATCTTTGCGCCCAACCGTCACAATCTCAGTCGAAAAGACGTTCCTAAGAATTTTGACAACTACCTGAAATACTTGCACGGGCAGGTGCGGGAATTAATGACCAACTATGGCGAAATCAATAATCTCTGGTTAGATTTTTCATACGAAAACGAACCCGATTCCGGGCTGCCGGCAATGACCGACAGTGTTTGGCACGCTGATGAGCTTATTAAGATGGTCCGGGAATTACAGCCAAACGTCGTCATTAATAACCGGTTGTCCATTAATAATATCAGTAGCGAAGTGAATGAAATTAAATATGGGGATTATACGTCACCCGAACAAATCATTCCGCCCAAAACCATCAAAACTGATCAAGGGAAATTAGTTCCTTGGGAAGCTTGCATTACAATTAATGACCACTGGGGATTTGTTGCCCAGGATCATAATTACAAAGATGCTAGAACGCTCATCTACACCCTCGTAGAATGTGTCAGCAAGAACGGTAACTTAATTATCAACGTGGCGCCCAGTGCAAAAGGTACTTTTTCATCCGAAGCAGATCATATTTTAAGTGACCTAGCTGACTGGATGACGATCAACCAGGAATCGATTGTCGGCTGCACCAACTCGTTTATTGAAGAAAAGCCAGACTGGGGCTGGTATACCCAAAATGGCGATAAATTGTATGCCCATATTTTCGAACGGGGCATTGGGCCAATCCGGTTTGAAGGCTTAGCAAATAAAGTTGACTATGGTCAGCGATTGGATACCGGCGCCGATATTTCTCTTGAGACGCCATGGCAAGCAGAAGCCTTTAAAAACGACTTATTTTACAACATGCCGGAAAGCCAGTTACCAGATGACAAAGACTTTGTGATTATGCTTCATTTAAAGGATCCACAAGATTGAGAGGTAGCCACTTGAAAGAATTAAACAGCAACTTTTTATGGGGTGGTTCCGTTGCGGCTAATCAAGTTGAGGGCGCTTGGCAAACTGGTGGTAAGGGAGTTAGCATCGCCGATGTCATGACGGGGGGTAATAAGGACACCCCTAGACAAATTACTAACGGCGTTTTACCCGGCGCAACCTACCCAAGCCACGAAGCAATTGATTTTTTTGATCGATATCCTGACGACATTCAGCTCCTTTCCCAGATGCACTTTAAAGCCTTTCGAACCTCAATTGCGTGGACACGAATTTTCCCAAATGGTGACGAACAAACACCTAATGAAGCGGGATTAGCTTTCTATGACCATCTGTTTGATGAATGCTTAAAATATGGCATTGAGCCGATTGTGACCCTGTCTCATTTTGAAATGCCCTATCACTTGGTAGAGAAATACGGTGGCTGGTCAAATCGCAAACTAATTGATTTTTATGTTCGATTTTGTAAAACGGTATTTAACCGCTATAAAACTAAAGTGACGTATTGGATGACGTTTAATGAAATCAATAATCAAGCAAACTACAAAAGTGATTTTGCGATTTTTACCAATTCTGGGATTCTAAGCAGTTCAGTAGCCACTGATGACCGAGAACGAATCGTCTACCAAGCGTCTCACTATGAACTGGTTGCAAGTGCGCTAGCCGTTCAAATTGGCCATGAAATTAATCCAGCGTTTCAGATTGGCTGCATGGTTTCAATGATTCCAATTTACCCAAAATCATCCCGGCCAGAAGATATTATGAAGGCTGAGCGGGCAATGCAGTCGCGTTATTGGTATGCCGACGTTCACGTTAACGGTCACTACCCAGCCTGGTGGCAACAATTTGTCCAAGCGCACCACTTTGACCTTGATATCACATCTGAAGATCTACAGACACTGGCCGCAGGAACGGTTGATTACATTGGGATTAGTTACTACATGTCTTATGTCGTTAGTGGGGCTGGCAGCGGCGATGACTACCATTATGACGAAGCGGCCGATTTCAAGTCTAATCAATACCTGCCAACCTCAAACTGGGGCTGGCAAATTGATCCAACCGGATTGCGATACGTGATGAACTGGCTCCAAGACCGTTTCCCGCAAATGCCCCAGTTCATTGTCGAAAACGGTTTGGGCGCGGTTGATACAGTGGCTAAAAACGGTCAAATTAATGATACCTATCGAATCAACTATTTGCGAGATCACATTAAACAAATGAAATTGGCTGCCCAAGTCGATGGCATTCAAGTACTCGGTTACTTAGTCTGGGGATGTATCGATTTAGTTTCTGCCGGGACAGGTGAAATGTCGAAGCGCTACGGCCTCATCTATGTCGACAAAGATGATCAGGGACGCGGCACGCTTAATCGATCTAAAAAGGCTTCCTTTGATTGGTATCGACAAGTTATTATGTCAAATGGGGACGACCTTTAAATGGATTTTAAGAAATGCTGAAAGTCACTAAAAACAATCTAAGATCCAGTCCAGTTAGGAACCGATAACGTTTTTCGGATTCTGTCTGAATTGGATCTTAAATTGTTTTTACGTTCATTCATTACTTACAAAGACTGCATTTATTTTTTGCCAAAAGCCAATAACCACACCTCTTCCATATGATTATCAAGTTTCAGTTACCAACACCTGATGTCAGGAACTTTTTTACTTTTCTAAATTGAGCAACACAAAAGCAGCGATGAATAACGAGGATACTCCCCATTATTCACCGCTGCTTTCATTTAAAATAAATAATTTTTTATATTAATAACGTTAAAAGTGGCTTACTCCCAAACTTACTTTCTCGTTCCTTCATCCTCAATTTCTTCCAAGCTCCGACCTTTCGTCTCTGGGACACAAACCTTTACGAACCAAACACCCAGCAGGCAGATGACGCCAAAGATTGCGAAGACTGCATCTTGGGGCATGGTGGCGGTCATAATTGGGAACAACAATCCTACCGCAAATGAGCCAATCCAGTTAGCTGATGAAGCAGCTCCGGATGCCCGGCCTCTAATAGCCAATGGGAAGACTTCGCCAATGATTACCCAGGTCAATGGTGCCCAAGTAAATGAATAGGCAGCAACGTAAAGGCTCAGGAAGGCAACGATGATCATTGGACTTGCACTTGGCATCAACAACTTGATAACCGTTGGGAGAATAAATGAGAGTCCCATTACAGAGCCACCTAAGATCAGCAACGTTTTTCGTTTAAATTTATCAGCAATTGCTAAGAAGACCAACGAACCAATTACCAAGAGAATCCCCTGTATAATTGGCCACATCAAGGCAGAGCTTGCTGCTGCACCAGTCGCTTTTTCAACAATCAGTGGAATATAGTAGAAGATCGCGTTGGCCCCTTGGAACTGCTGAAAGGCTGCAACCCCAATCCCGGCAATCGCCAAGTAGCGGTATTTACCACTAAAGACGGTTCCCCAAGTCGTTGCTTTGGCGACGTTCTTTTCTTCTGAAGCGGTCTGTTGAATTTGGGCTAACTCACTATCAATTTCATTATCGTTATCCCGAATATAACCTAGAACCGTCCGAGCGTCATCAACCCGATGACTTTTAACTAAGAAGCGGGGCGACTCTGGTAAGAATGACACGCCCACAAATAATACCAAAGCTGGTACCGCAGCCAAGCCAAGCATCAATCGCCAAGCAAGGTTTTCTGGTAACCCCTTCAATACAAAGTCCATGACGTATGAAAGTAACATCCCCGAAACGATCATCGTCTGGTTAATTCCGGTCAGTCGCCCTCGCATTTTAGCGGGTGCCATTTCGGACATATAAGCTGGCACTAAAGCTGAAGATGCCCCGACAGCAAGTCCTAGGAACACCCTTACCGCGATCAAATAATATTGACCATCATTGGGGGAGAGTGCTGAAAGAAGCGACCCAATCATAAAGATGATTGCCGACAAGAGGATCATCTTTTTTCTGCCCAATTTATCAGATAACTGACCAGCAATGGCACCACCAAAAATCGCTCCTAACATCACTGCCGAAGTGATCCAACCAACAACCGTGGCATTGTTTTGCAAGTCCCAATCGGTCTGCAAGAATGGCAGGGCGCCAGTCATAACACCAATATCGTAACCAAACAGAATTCCACCAAATGACCCAAAGAAATAAATAAAGCTGCTTGAAATCTTCTTTTCTTTTGCGACAACCTTTTCCATTCTCAATCTCCTCCATTAAAAATCTACTGACCATTCATTCCTGTTTCCCATTTCGAAAGGGTTGAAAGGGGTTGCATAACAAATCAGACAAATCTGTTAATAAATTTCTTATGTTAACATCAGCTCAAAACCGCTACTCTAACAACGCTTACATAAATCACCATTCTCATTACAACGACCTATTTAGAAATCATGCAGCGCTTACAAGGTGATATATTAAAGCATTTATCCGTACAAATCAACCATAAACTATATTTATCTTACAAATAAATTAAAAGTAAGCACAAAAAAGCCTTCATTTCAGCGTTTGAAATGAAGGTTATTTTTTACTAATATAAAAATTAGTTTTACTAACAATTAAGTAAGTTTTGAAGCTAAAATGCCACGCTTATCTGGAGATAGAACCGTTCGATACGCCTTTATTCCGAAGCCTGAATGCTGCCAGCAATATCATCCTGCGTAAAATCATGTGCCATATAGGCCTTGTTATTAACGGGTAAATGTTGTTCCAAGGTATCAAACAATTGGTAGCCCACCTCGCCCTTTACCAGGCGAAAATCAAGCACGTGGCCGCCAAACTTGTGGTCATCAGAAATAAAATGATGATGAAAGCCACCCACAGCCGCACCGTTAAAGAGTTGCGGCGAGTAATAACTGATTAAGGTGCCCGTCACTTTATCACGCGTAAAAATGCTCTGATTTTTAGCGGTCTCAGCCAACGACTTGTATGGCTGCTTAGATTTCGATACTGCCCGGGTCTTGATGTCCGCAAACGTACCCGTCACTTTCAGCGAGAAGAACGTATTTTCTGCCCGGCTCAACGAAAGCATCTGCTTATTGAGATCATCTTGATCCACATTTTCCAATTCTGCCAAGGGTGCGTAACGGGCAAAATGACTATTGGCAAACGGCAACGTAAACTTGTCAGAAACCACGGTAACCTTTCCTTCTGCATTAACTTGATAAGGTTTGCCGTCAAGAATGATGAGTTCCCCATCTAACCCTTCGCCGGTACCGATCCCAGTATCGCCTTTTTTAAGCAAATCACCCATCGTAATGGTGCCATCAAGCAATCCTGGTACCAATAACGCTAGCGTTCCGTGTTGATATAGCGTCGTATATTTTGACATGTGAAGACTTCCTTAGATTTAGTTTAAAACATCTTTCATTAAAGCTGATTTTAACTTAATGTTATCACGATAATCCACTGGAATGTCAACCACCACCGGTCCAGTCGTCTTGAATGCTTTATCTAACACTTTGTCAAGATCACCTAAGCCTGTAACTTGCAGGCCCTTAGCACCAAAGCTCTCAGCGTATTTAACGTAATCAACCGGTCCGAATTTGACGCCCGCATCCTTACCATACTTAGCGATTTCTTGGAACTTCACCATATCATAATAGCCATCGGTCCAGATAATTTGAATAATATTAAGATGCAGTCGAACTGCAGTCTCCAATTCCTGACCAGAAAACAGAAAGCCACCGTCGCCAGAGACCGAAACCACCGGCTTTTCCGGCCGAGTTAACGCCGCCGCAATTGCCCATGGCAAGGATACGCCCAAAGTTTGCATGCCATTACTAAAGAGCAAGTGCCGTGGCCGATAAATTCTGAAATAGCGGGCCATCCAAATGTAGTGGCTCCCAATATCAACCGTAACGGTCGTATCATCATCCACCCGCTCTTGAAGGGCGTGAATAATCGCTAATGGATGCACTCGGCCCGGAGTAGTGTCCTTAGGCACTTTTCGTTGGGATGAAAACTCAGTTCGTAAATCATCCAGTGTCTGGGTAACCTGGGTAGAAAGGTCGAACTCCCCAGTAAAGGTGTCAGTCAACGCATCAATTGTATTTTCAATGTTTGATTCGATAATGACATCTGGTTGGTAATTAGTAGAAATCTCTGGGGCAACCGTATCGATATTAACGATCTGTTTATTATGCTCAAGGTTCCAATTGCGAGCTTCGTATTCCACTGGATCATAGCCAATTGCTAACACCAAATCGCTTCGTTTTAACAGCGTATCCCCAATCTGATTTCTAAACAGGCCAACCCGACCATAGAAACGGTCTTCAAGCTCACGAGAAACCACACCGGCACCCTGATAAGTTTCAACAACGGGGAGTGATACCTCCCGCAGTAGTGCGTGAAGCGCCTTAGTAACTTCTGGCGTCGACGCTCGCATCCCCGCAAAAATCACGGGAAGCTTAGCGTTTTTGACCATCCCAGCAATTTTTTGAATCGTCTCATCGGATGCTCGCCCCTCGTCAGCGTGCTTTAACGGGGCAATTTCTGGCCGGTCGGTTTCATCACTTAACACATCGGCTGGTAGTGATAAAAATGCGGCGCCAGCTTTAGGTGAAACTGCCGCTGTATAGGCATTTGAGAAAGCTTCAGACACATTATTGGCGTCTTGAACTTCAACGCTGCTTTTGGCGGCGTTAACCATGAGTTCCTTACTGGGAATACTTTGGTGCGTCATTCGAGCAAGGTCATCCCTTGGAACTTGACCACCTAACGCAATCACCGGGTCACCTTCAGCCGTGGCGGTCATCAACCCCGTAACCAGGTTAGAAACCCCCGGGCCAGAAGTTGTTGCCACAACGCCGGGTTTGCCAGTCAACCGCCCAATGCCAGCTGCAATGAACGCCGCGTTTTGTTCGTGACGGGTCACAATCAATTTCGGTGTTTTAGGATCGTCCCCGTACTTTAAATCTTCAAACAACTGATCCACCTTAGCACCAGGGATTCCAAAGACGTATTTAACGCCTTGATTAATCATCGATTGAATAAGGGATTGGGAACCACGCTTTTTTTCACTCATAACGACACCTCTATTATTTCCATTCTTTATTATTTAGAATCGGGATCTTAAAGAAACCACTGACTAGTACCAAGCCATTTTCACAAACTGCTTAATACCTACATTACTGAAAATACGGTAAAATTACAACAAAAAATACTCAAGATTGTGAAATTCTGATATGATTTATTGAAAGGTGACCAAAACGAGCCCCCTATGTGCCGACCTTGGGTGCTAAATATGAAGTCTCCATTTTCTAGGGAGATCAATAAATAAGCCTAAATTTTTAGCAAACGCATGTTATATCCATCTAAATTCACAAGCTAAAAGGAGTGAGCCAGTTGAACTATTCTACCCTATTATTTGACGTCGACGATACTTTGCTGAACTTTCAATCATCAGAAAAGCAGGCGTTGACCAAATTATTTCAAAGCCTCCATAAACCATTAACCGCCAAAATTTACCAGGACTACCATTCACTAAACGCCCAGTTATGGCGTAAATATGAACGTGGCGAGATTAGCCGGGAAACCTTGTTGGATCAGCGGTTTAATTTATTTTTCCAACACTATGGTCAAAACGTTGACGGTAAGGCGTACAGTCAAAAATACCGGTCGTTCTTATCAGAAGGTCACGATCAAATGCCAAATGCCAGCAAACTCTTGGCCGACTTGAAAAATCGCCATCAACTTTACGTGGTTACCAACGGGATTGCCGCCACCCAGCATCGCCGTTTGGCCGATTCAGGGTTAGTTAATTATTTTGATAACGTCTTTATTTCAGAAGAGATTGGTCACAAAAAACCGGATCCTGAATTTTTTGATTACATCGCTGATAACATCACCAATTTTAACAAACAACGAGCGTTAGTAGTTGGCGATTCCCTCACCTCGGATATTCTGGGTGCTACGAAGTATGGCTTGGATTCAGTTTGGTTTAATCCCACCCACCAGCCAAATTTGGGTGTCGCTAAACCAACGTATGAAATCGACCACCTACTCGACTTAGAGGCGATCGTTAGCTAAGCATACTCTTAGGTGGCTGCCATTTCTGGAACTCCTACCTAATTGTAACTAACAATCCTGATGTTAATTACTGACAAAAGTTGTGTTTGCCACAGTCCTTTTTTCAACAATCACTTTGCTTGCGATTACGGATTATATCTAATATTCTGGTGATGGAAACGGATTTAAAATAGCTTAGAACAGTTGCGAAGAGCAGAAGCTTATAGGAGGTATTTTGTATGTCAGAACAATACGATTTTCCAAAAACACGAGCACAATTGAATCAGTTAGTCGCAGATATCAGCCAATTAATGACCAATGTTCAGCAAACCCACTGGTATATGCGGGGTGAAAATTTCTTTAGGCTTCACCCATTAATGGATGACTATTCCGATCAGTTAGCTGACCAATTGGATAACGTGGCCGAGCGGCTAATCGCCATCAATGGCTCTCCATATTCAACCACTCACGAATTCATTGAAAACACTGGCTTACCAGATGAAAAAGTCACCTGGGATCAATTAACGCTCCGTGACTTCATGCAACGGCTATCAGACCAGTTCAAGTATCTCCGCGATCAGTATCAAAAGGGCATTGAGGTAACGGATGAGGAAAAGGATTTCCCAACCCAAGACATGCTAAATGGCTTTAAAGAAGCAATCGATAAGGATATTTGGATGGTCAATGCGTATTTGGGAAAGGGGCCTTACGACGAATAAACCAATCCATTTGAAACAATCCTTAGAAACGCTTAATATAATGGCATAAGCGGCTGGTAAGATGAAGTTCATGTCTGGCCGCTTTTGTAGTGAGCGGAGCCAGGTTTCTGCCTGGCGCAGCTATCCTAAAAGGAGGAATTTAAAAATGTCAAAATCAGTAAAAATCGGCAGCAGTCAAGTCACCAGCACGCCACTTGGCCTCGGAACTAATAAAGTTGGCGGCCACAATTTATTTGATGGCCTAAAGGATGAAGATGGCAAACAGGTTGTCAAGGCTGCGTTAGACGATGGGATTGGTTTATTAGATACCGCCTTTATGTATGGCCTCGGCCGATCAGAAGAAATTATTGGCGACGTCATTAAGGGCTATGATCGTTCCAAGTTCGTGATTGCTTCAAAGGCTGCCCAAGATCCAGATAATAACTTGCAGCCAAACAATGACCCTCAATTTTTAAAACGTTCCGTTGATGCTTCACTTAAGCGCCTCGGCACCGACTATATTGATATTTTCTATATTCATTTTCCAGACTCAAACACGCCGAAAGCCGAAGCAGTCAACGCCCTGGCTGAGGAAAAGAAAGCCGGCAAGATTAAAGCAATTGGTGTTTCGAACTTTTCACTTGACCAAATTAAGGAAGCTAACGCCGACGACCAGGTTGATATCGTTGAAGATAATTATAGCCTGGTTCACCGCAACGCAGAACGCGAACTCTTTCCATATTTACGGGAACACGACATTTCATTTGTGCCATACTTCCCGCTGGCTTCGGGCCTGCTCACTGGCAAGTACACGGAAACTGACCAAAATAAATTCAGCCGCTTCTCCACTGAACAATATTCAGCTATTATGAAGGCTCAAACTGAAGTTAAACAAATCGCTGACAGCCACAACGCCACCATCGCGCAAATCATTTTAGCTTGGTACATCGCCGATCCAGACATTAGCGTTGTTATTCCCGGCGCAAGAGTTGCCGATCAAGTTCACAGTAATGCCAAAGCAATGGGGATTGAATTGTCTGGTTACGAATTTGATAAGATCAACGACCTATACGACCTATTTTAAAATAGGTCGTATCTGGTTAGACAGTTTGCTAATTAAACCATAGAAAAAGATCCTGTAAAATCAGTCTTTAGCTTTGCCGATTTTACAGGATCTTTTTAATACTTACTAACAGAAGCCTTCATAATTGAAGGTCATACTATTTTGATTGCTTGGCTGCTTGCTTACCCGCCTGCAGTCCAAATACCACCGTCTCAGCAATTGAATTACCACCAATTCGGTTCTGACCATGGAGGCCGCCAACCACTTCACCAGCCGCAAACAACCCGTTGATAATTTGGCCGTCATTGTTGACAACCTGGGTCTTAGGCGTCACTTTAACACCACCCATTGTGTAGTGAACTGCCGGTGCAATATGAATTGAGAAGTAAGGAGCGCGTTTGATATCACGGGCCATCCCCGTTGTTCTGCCAAATTGATCATCATGGTGATTAGCAACGGCTTGGTTCCACTTCTTAACGGTTGCTTCTAAATCATCACCAAGTAATCCGGTTGCTTTGGCAAGATCAGCCAACGTCTCACCAGATTTTACCAGCCCAACGTGATCATAGAATTCAATTGCCTTTACACGATCCCGAATTCCTTGATCAAAGATGAGATAAGCGCCGGTGCCGTCAAGTTGATTGATCGCCGCGGTGACCTTGTCACGTGTCGTTAACTCGTCAACAAACCGGTTACCATTCTTATCAACCAAGATGGCACCCTCACCACGGACGGTTTCGCCGATCAAATAAACATGATCGGTATCCTGTTGAACAGTAGGGTGAACCTGAACTTGATCCATATCAACTAATTCGGCACCAAGCTGCTCTGCCAAATAGATGCCATCACCAGTATTGCCCGGCTGGTTAGTTGTCTTGTATTTAACCAGATCGGGACGATATTTTTTGAGCAATTCTGGACTGGCACCATAACCACCAGTTGCCAAAATGACAGCCGAAGCGTTGATCGTCGCCTTACCATTTCCCGTTGTCACATCGACACCACTCACCTGACCACCGGCTTCGTTGATTTTAGCCACCGTTACGCCAGTAAATACCGGAATGCCTTCCTGCGCAATCCGTTTCAGTAAACCAGTTACCAAGAAAGCCCCCACTGGTGCCGTTGAACTTGGTCGATGAGCTCGCGGCACACTCATTCCGCCGGTCGTGGTAAGATCATCAAGTTGGATGCCTTCATCAGCCAACCATTGAATTGCGCTCGCACCATTTTCAGTAAAATATTTTAGTAAGGCCCGATCGTTAGTTTTGTGTCCACCAGCCAGTGTTTCTTCGTAAAAGCTATGAACGCTGTCCTTAATGCCATGATCCTTTTGAACAAACGTCTCAGCAGCGTTCATCCCTGAAGACGCCCGTTTCGTGTCACCGCCAAGGGTTGCCATTTTTTCTAAGACAACTGGCTGCTTGCCAAGTTTATGAGCCTCTAAAGCTGCGGTTAAGCCGGCACTGCCCGAGCCGATGATCACAATATCATATGTATCCTTTAACTGATCTAAATTAGTCGGTTTGAAAATAAATTTATCTGCCATGCGCATTCTCCAATCTCGATTGACTGTCTGCCGATCATTAATTATTCAGTATTATACGGCAATTGGTCGTTGGAAAACAAAAAACCAGCCATCACTGACTGATTTTAACGGTGAAGATAACTTTTTAAACTACTTAACTTTCTTAATCATCATAATTAGTAAGCCACCGACAACACAGATAGCGGTTTCAACTGGGAACATTGCGCGATACCCCATTGAAGAAATAACGGCTGCAGCAATTAGTGGTCCAAAGACCTGTCCAAGCGTATTTGCCATATTAATAATCCCTAAATCTTTGGCAGCGGTTTCAGGATTAGGCAAAACAGCAACGTTTAAAGCTTGGTCAACCGCGTTGTAAGCACCCATTCCAATTCCGGCGATAACCGCGTATGCGAACATCGTCCATGGCTTGGCACTCAAGAATGGGAAGAATGCACCGACTTCCCAGCAAAATCGTTGTAAGTGCAACGGGCGCCTTTAATCGATGCATGTGATCAGCAATTGGGCCCGCTAATGCGGTAAAGATAATCCCAGTTACCATCAAGATGGCTGACATCGTCGCAATTGATGAAGACGTAGCGCCTTTACTTAATTTCATGTAATCAGTAAAAATATAGAGCTGATAACCAACAATGACATACTGACCAGTAACCATCATCAACTTCCCAATTAGTGCCAGATAATAATCCTTGGCACCCTTGGTCGGAAACATGAAGTTCTGTTTAATAGTTGCCGCATCAAATTTTGCTTTAGGCTGATCTAAATTCGATGGCTCCTTTGCCAGGTACGCAGACAGTAGCCCACCAACAAAGGCAAAGGTTGCGAGGATCTGCATCCCAGTCGAAATTGCGCTTGGACCAATGAACTGTGATGCAATAATGCCTGAACCATAGTTACCAAAGGCCATCCCCATTCCATAAAATGAAGAAATCGTCCCTCGCCATTTTGGTGCAACCCGGTCTGATATTTGGGCAATCATTGGCGCAACAACGGCATTCAAAACAGCTTGATAAACACCCCAAATGACGAGCAGCACCGTCACACTCTTCGCCATTGAGAGGCCAACCATACAAATGGCCGATAAAATTGAATTAATCACAATCCAAGGTGTTCGTTTACCGTGTTTTGTTCGCGTAACATCTGAAAATGCGCCGGCAATGATATTTGCAATGGTTGCAACCGTCATGGCAATTGCTGATGCTGCGGCAACCAACCCAACTTTATCGGCCGGTGCCAGTTGACCAATCTTAGCCGGTAACAAGGTTGCTGAAACGCCCACATAAGGTCCCAACCAACAGGCAGGTCCAATAACTAGCGCAAAGCCTAATCGGATTGGCCTTTTCGGCTGCTGTTCATCCGTAATACCAATTTGTACTTGGCTTTCTTCTGACATAATTATTCCGTCCTTTCAATATCGCTCATTAAATAACGTCACTTTTTAGGGGTAATTTTGAAATTCTTAAAGTCAGCAAATGATTGCCGCCGATAAGCATCCCAAGCCCCAATTCCACCCATTAACCCGGTAAAGCCACCGGTTTGTTCATCTGACATGAATGAAATATCAATTTTTGGCCCAAGCTTCTGCCAGTCATCACTGGATCCCTTTCGCCAATAGAATTGGGCATCACCATATTCAATATCAGCTTGGAGTTGTGCGTGACCGTCAGGTAAACTTACCCGGTCTAAAATATATTCATCTTTATTACCTTTTTCGCCCTTCATAATTGCTAACGCGGTGCCGTTTAAGGTTTCAGAATGGTAAATTCTAGCAAACAGCCAGTTACTATTGTCGTAATATAGTACCAGCCCAGCAGACTGCGAATAATGGATTGGATTAAACTGTAATTCTGTTGATACAAGTGTTCTAAATGAGTCGACTCGAGAAGCTAACAAGGACACCTCAAATTGTGAAAAGAATGACTGACGACCATAGATTCTCAAGTTTCCGGGATTATTTTTTGCAGTGCACCAGTCCTCGGTTCTTGGCCCATATGGACTCATCAAGTGTTTATCGATAGAACCCTTACTGAAATCAGCGTTAACGCCAACCGCTTGGGGGGCTTCAGACACTTTGACATCCTTCATTCCTTCGGTCGTTGGTTGTGCTAGCGTGCCTCCCGCCTTCATATGAAGCCAGCCGTCCTTTGTCCATACCACCTTTTGAATTGACGTTTCTCGCCCTAACGTACAGTTAGTTGTTCCTGGCAAAGGACGAGCAGAAAGATGAACCACGTACCATTCATCAGTAGCTGTATGAACTAACGAACCATGACCACACTTTTGCAAGGACGCTTTGGGATTATACAAATCGATTCTCAAGGAATCTGGATCACCTCGCCGGAAATAGCGGTATGGTGTGGAAGTAATGATTGGGTTTTGAGGATCGGATTCGTAAGGGCCTTCAATCTTCTTTGACCGCTGCACGACAACGCCGTGCCCATACCCTGTACCGCCTTCAGCCGTCATCAAATAATAATAACCATTATGCTTGTAAATATGCGGCGCTTCCAGACAACCACGATCCGTGCCACCACGGCTAATTCGTTTAGTTGGTCCCACTAATTTGCCTTGTTCTGGATCAAATTGTTCCAAAACGATTGCCCCTGGATGTTGATATCCCTTGCGAGTATCCCATTCCAAGGTCACAGCCCAGTGCTTACCGTCGTCATCATGAAACAGTGAGCAGTCAAATCCAATTGAATTGAGATAGATCGGCTTTGACCATGGTCCATTGATTGAATCAGACCAAACTGCATAGTTGTCTTGGTCAAATAGATTGCCATTCATGTTATGCATTTGACACATCACGATCCAAAATTTTCCGGTTTTTTTGTCGAAGGATAAATCAGGTGCCCAAATACCAGCAGGCGTATCCGTTCCAGCAAGGTGCAGAAACTCAGGATCATTAAATACATATGATTGCAGATCCCAATGAGCTAAATCCTTAGAGTGAAATATTTGAATACCCGGATACCAGTTGAAAGTAGAGGTAGCGAGATAATAATCATCCTCATGACCCAAGACAGCCGGATCAGGAGTAAACCCTGGCAAGATTGGATTCTTAATTGTTGAAAATTCTGTCATAATGTTCCCCTTTCAAAGTCACTTTTTTGATAGCGCTATCATGGTTAAAATTTAGTCGCTTTTCGAAGCTAACACAATATTCTACTGGACGGATGGCTGAATAATTATTATGCTTTAGATAAATCAGTTTAATGAAAGCGCTGTCCTTAAAGGCGATTAGCACTTTTTGAAAACTTGTAATAATGCTAAAAGGATACTGGTAAACATTGGTAAACGTTTTTAGGACAGCTACTCCAAGTAGAAACTTCCGTATGAGCACCCCAACCAAAAATTCCAAAACCGGGAATTTCTGGCTGGGGAGACTTATATTCCAGTTTCTAACCGCTTGGATCCGCTCACTTTATTTTTTAGGAGAAATTTTAATGAGTACAATTAGAGAAATTGCTAAAATCGCAGGGGTTTCACCCAGTTTGGTTTCTAGAATTATTAATAACGATCCATCACTTAGAGTGAGTGACCAAACCCGACGGACCGTCAAACAAGTTATTAGCCAAACAAATTACGTCGTCAAACATGGCTCAAGAAACGAAATCATTATTTTAATGGCAATCAGTCAACAGCGTCAGAGTCAAGACCTTTATTTTTCTAATCTACATAACGACATCCTGTATCACTGTAAAAACAATAATTTAAAAGTCCTAAAAACGATTTGGCTCCCCGATAAAGATCAAATTGCTAACCTGGATAAAGTCAGCGGCGTTATGGTTGTTGGCCCATTTACCGCATCAACAATTGTTAAAATAAAACAAGTTGCACGATCATTTGTTTTGGTAGATGATAATACTAGTGTTCCCAATATCAATCAGGTTAAAAGTAATTTTGATACAATTACCAACACGATTCTGAATGGTTTCTGGCATCGATCTCGAGAAAAAATTGCTTTTATTGGCGGTTCAATTATTCGCATAAGTGGCGCCGGCAAAAATTGGGGCAATTTAATCGACATTCGCCTGGCGACCTACTATGAATGGATCAGAAAGCATTCATTTGCGCCTGATATCCTCAATGTCGGTCTTACCATTGCTGACGGGCAAAAAGCTGCTACTCAATTATTGGCAAGAAAAAAAGAGAACCCCTATGCATTTCCAAATGCAATAGTTGCTCTCAATGATATGATTGCTAGGGGTCTAGTTGATGAACTGACGGAAAGTGGAATCAGGATTCCAGAAGACGTCAGCCTCGTTGGCTTTGATGACTTGTCGATCACGCGAATAAGGAAACCAACGATCACTTCTGTGAATATTCCAACTAATGGCATCGCCAATGCTGCAGTGAGGTTACTTAGAGATCAATTAAATAAATCCATTTTTGGCAATAATATTATTACCGTTCCCGGGAAGCTCATCTATCGAGATAGTTTCCCAGAAAAGGTTAATTAATCAATCTGCTTACAAGGTGAAGGAGACAACATGATACTTGAACGTAATAACTTTCCAAACGTCAAACAAATTGCTAAGGAACTGGACCGATCAGGTTTAAAGGACCAGCTTAAGGACTTCAAAAGCCTGATCGCCATTTACCAACTCCGCCACGCGGGTGCCAACGAGATTGGTACCAAACTCGAAAACCTAGATGATGAATACTCCGTTAATTACGATCACAATCCGATCCATCACATGGAAGAACGCATGAAAAGCATTAATAGCCTCCTCAGAAAGCTCAAGAAAAAGGGCTATCCGATAACAATTGACAGTATCAGTAAAAACATCCATGACATTGCTGGCATTCGTGTGGTTACCAACTACATTGAGGATATTTACAAAGTTGAGGATGCATTGGTTCGCCAATCAGATATTACCCTTCTAAAACGCAAAGACTACATCAAAGAACCTAAGCCAAGCGGTTACCGTAGTTTGCATATTGTGGTTTCCGTTCCCGTTTTTCAATCAAACGGTGTCTTTGACGTACCCGTTGAAGTCCAAATTCGCACGATTGGTATGGATATGTGGGCCAGTTTGGAACACAAGTTGCGATACAAAACGGACGTACCAGCTGATAAAGTTGAAAAACACACCGCTAATTTACAAAAATATGCTGGCGATCTCTATGATATTGAGACCCGGATGCAGGAGATCTTTAAGGATTTACAATAATAACCCCTTTCAAAGAAAAACGCAGTAGCACCAAGCGGTCGGCTTTTTAAACCGATTACTTGATGTTATTGCGTTTTTTAGCCACTCTTAACTCTCTTCACCGCGCCCTGCACTAAAAAACTAACGTCTAACGGCGAAACCGCGTTCGTCAAGTTCCCCATTGAAAGATAGTTCGCACCACACCCCTTAAAATTAGAAATCGTCTCTTCGGTAATGCCACCCGAAGCTTCAATTTTAATCGTATCAGGAACAAGCTGTTGCCATTTTTTGATGGTTTGCGGTGTTTGATTATCAAACATAATCACGTCCGCCTTAGCAGAAATGGCTTCTCGCAATTCGGTTTCCGTCTCAACTTCGACTTCAATCGGGGTAAGTGGGCCAACAGCTCGTTGGACACTTTTAACCGCCTGCGTCACCCCACCCGCTAACGCAATGTGATTATCTTTAAGCATCACGCCACCGGTCAGGTCAAAGCGATGATTAACCCCACCGCCAACAGCAACTGCATACTTATCAAATAGACGCAATCCAGGAGCGGTTTTTCTCGTATCGGTTATCTTGATAGTCGGATCATCGAGTTTCCGAATCACTTCGGCAGTCTTTGAAGCAATCCCACTCATCCGTTGCATCAAATTCAAAATCACCCGCTCACCAGTTAGCAGGGTTGCTGCCCTTCCTTCTACTTTGCCAATAACTGTTCCGGCAACGACCAATTCACCGTCCGCAACAATGGGTGTGTAAGTTGCATCTCCCAATAAATCATAGGCGGCTTGAGG
Source organism: Lentilactobacillus kisonensis DSM 19906 = JCM 15041 (assembly GCF_001434135.1). GTDB lineage: Bacteria > Bacillota > Bacilli > Lactobacillales > Lactobacillaceae > Lentilactobacillus > Lentilactobacillus kisonensis. Next base: position 78,022 of record NZ_AZEB01000003.1, read on the forward strand.
AATGGTTTGCCCACAAACGACGCCGGCTTGTTTCGCAATGAATGAGCCAGCAATCTGGTTTGAACCCGCCAAATACCTCATGCTCACATCATCAAAATTAATATCTTCATTAAGAAATTCAGTTAGCTTTTCAACCAATAAAATATGGTTCACCATTTAAGCCCCCTTATGACGACTAGCGGCAGGGAGTGTCAGCACAGCCACTGCTCCAATAACCAGTGAAATCATGAAAATCACAAAGACAAAGTTGACACTACTGTGATGATCCATCAATATCCCGACCAACAATGGCCCGATGATGGCGCCAATTCGACCAATCCCCTGAGCGATCCCAGTCATTGTTCCTCGGATTTTACTTTCGTACAGGTCTGGAGTCAGTGCGATGATGGCTCCGTATGCGCCCAAATTGAAGAACGATAAGATACAACCGGCGGTAATAATCATCAAAGCGGTTGTGGACTGGCCAAACATGATGGCCCCGATAGCAGTCCCTGCCATGTAGATCGAAAAGACATACTTTACTTTGATCCGTTTTGCCAACCAAGCCGCACAGAAGTAACCGGGCAATTGGGCAACCACGATAATCGTGGTATAACCAAAACTATTAACGATACCGTATCCCTTCGCTACCAAAATACTAGGCAGCCACATAAACATCCCATAATAGCTAAACATCACCATAAACCAAGCCAACCACAGTGTCAGTGTCCAGGGCTTAAATTCAGATTTCAGCGTTGCTAACCACTCATTAGCCTGTTTAGGTGCTTGATGAATTTCATGAATATGACGGCGAAGAACTAGGGCGAAGAAACCCGCCAACGCCGTTAAAATTAAGATCCCTCGCCAACCAATTACCGGTGTAAACAGTAACGATAAGAACGATGCTACCAACCAGCCGACGGCCCAAAAGCTATCAGCCAAGATTAACATTTGCGACCGTTTGGTTCCCCGATACATATCAGCAATGTAAGTTGCCGCAACTGGTAATTCACCACCCAGCCCCATGCCAACAACGAAACGAATTGCTAAGAAGACGTAGAAGCCAGGGGAAGCGGCCAATATTAAGTTTCCGATTGAAAATGTTAACAGTGTTATGATCAACGTATTCTTTCGCCCAATTCGATCAGCTAGGCTGCCAAAATAAAAACCACCGCAGACCATCCCTACGGTACTGATTGAACTAATCAAACCAGTTTGAGCATTCGTTAAGAGCCACTCTTTATGAACAATCGACATAATAAATGATAGCAAGCCCACATCCATCGCATCAAACATCCATGCCGTTCCAATTATCAGAAATGTAAAGGATGTTGATTTTTGATTCACGTTATCCAATCCCAAAGAACTCCTTTCAGAGAATAAAAGTAATTGAGACTTTTATTTGTGCAAAATTAAAGTAGAATCTACCTTAAACATGAGGATACACTCCTGACCTAAAAAGTACAAGTGACTTTTTTAATAATTATACTGGTCTTCTAGGCACTAATCCTTCAGGCCCATGCATCTTGACACAAGCCGCAATGGCGCGCCAGCCACTCGTGTACCGTTGTGGTCGTTTACCTTCAGCGATCCGCCGAGCCTGCTGCTCACAATAGCTTGTCACCATTAATGATTGATACTTTTCATCTAAATGCCGACTCCCGGTTGTTAAGTTAACGCTTACTGGTTGATAGCGCTCGTTTAAAACTTGATCCGGTAAGTCAGAGATAATCGAAGCGGCCGTACAAATCCCAATCATATCCGCATCGTCGCGGCCTAAAGCCTCTTCCATCGTCGAGATATTTCGGAAGCCACCGCTGAGGACAATTGGTACATTAACCAATTGCCGAATCATATGTGCATATCCTGAAAAACCAAGTTGAGAAGTTTCATAATCATCCCCTGCAATCTCAATTAGATTAATTCCAAGACCTGCCATTTTCTGGATAACCGCTGTCATCTCATCTTCCGTAAACCCACTCACGTTAATATCCGTTAAGCTTAGTTTTAAGCTGATCGCAAACCGGGAACCACAACTCTCCCGAATACCTTGGTAAATTTCAACTAGAAACCGCATTCGGTTTTCCAATGAACCGCCGTATTGATCGGTTCGCTGGTTTGTGGTTTTAGATAGAAACTGGTTAATGAGATAGCCAAACGCCCCATGTAGCTGAACACCCGTAAAACCTGCTATTTGGGCAATTGCGGCCGTCTTAATATACTTGGTGACAAGTTGCTTAACTTCATAAGTCCGTAATTCTCGCGGCTCATTAAAATAACGGCCATTTACGCCAGTAATTTTTATTGGACTCGGCGCTACTGGCTGTTCAGAAAAGATCCGTGGCGATTGCCTACCAGGATGGTTAAGTTGCATCCATAACTGTGTGTGATTGATAGTTGCTGCCTCAGCCCACCTGCTCAGAATATCAAGGTTACGCCGATCTTCTACAACCACATTTCCAGGCTCAGCCATCGCTTGGTGATCAACCATCACGTTTCCAGTGACGATAACGCCCCAGCCGCCAAGCGCCCATCGATGATACAAATTGGCAATTAAATTAGTTGGCCGCCCATTTTCAAGCGCCATTGTTTCACTCATTGCGGACTTAAAAAACCGATTTTTAATCGTCAGATCACCTGGTAATGTTAGTGACTTAGAAACTTGTAAATAACTCATCCTCCCTGCTCCCTTCCTAAAACTTAATTTACCAATATTTGAATCAATATTAACCCGAAAAAACACCGTGGGCAATCTAAATTCACCGACGTGTTTCATTTACGAACTTGCTCATAATCGACTACAATGTAGCCAGAGGTGATAAATTCAATGGATAAACAATGGTTATCACAATTACCAATTTCAAATATTACGAATCTCGTTAGTGTGGGCGGTGGTGACGTTAACAACGCTTATCGACTTGAAGCCGGTGACGATACCTACTTTCTATTAACTCAGCCTCACCAACCAGCCACCTTTTATGCTGGTGAAATTGCGGGCTTAAAGGATTTTGAAAAAGATAACATTCTCGCTCCTAGAGTGCTTGGAAACGGCCAGATTGATGGTGATGCTTACTTATTGCTAAATTACCTAGAACAAGGACAGGGCAGCCAGGCAGATCTTGGTGAGCTGGTCGCTAAATTACACCAGGTTCATTCTTCAAATGGTCAGTTTGGTTATGATCTTGACTATATTAGTAATGATGAAAGTTTTGACAACAGTTGGACGAATTCTTGGTCCAATCTGTTTGTTAACCACCGGCTAGATAAATTACGGCAGATGCTTTTAGATAAGCACCTTTGGAACCAGCATGACGATGATAAATATCAACGTGTCCGAGTGGTTATTTTAAAAGCCCTCGCAAATCACCAAAGTGAACCCTCACTTTTACACGGTGATTTATGGGGTGGCAACTACATGTTCCTGGCGGACGGTCAACCAGCTCTCATCGACCCGGCGGCCTTTTATGGTGACCGTGAATTCGATCTAGGCATTACAACGGTGTTTGGCGGTTTCGACAATGACTTCTACGCGGCATACAACGCGGCTTATCCACTAGATCCAGGTGCCAATCAGCGACTTAATTTTTATCGACTATACTATTTGATGGTCCACACGAATAAATTCGGCACAATGTATAAAAGCAGCGCGGAGGTAGCAATGGATCGGATACTAGGTAACAAAGTGTGACAAGACCCGAATGACACGGTTTCTAAGACGCTTTTGGGTTGAAACCCCGAGCTTGGATTTAAACCCAAAATGGCTTAGAAGTTAGTGTCAGAGTCGTCGGAACACATTTAAAGCAGGGTGTGATACCAAGGGATTAGCAATCTGCATGTAAGTTGCCCACCACTAATAACATTATTTAACAGCAAAGTCATAGGTTTTTCTTTCCAAAATCATCTTTAGTTTTGGAAAGAGCAACTTATGACTTATTTATCAATTGGATAAATTTCTTTAACAATAATCTGATAAATTCTCAGAATCATTTTATTTGTTCCCCCTATCACTGTCTTCATTCAGGGGTTATCATTAGCAGAAGTGGGCTGATACCCCATCAAAATACCCAAGTAATATTCAAAGTGAGGGACTTTCATGATGACGAACACAATCTTATTAGTTGAAGACGAAAAAGCGTTAAGTTCTTACTTGATTCCTGAATTACAATTTGAAGATTACCAAGTCTTTCTGGCAAAAGACGGGGTTGAGGCACTGCAACTATACAATAATAATCGGGGTAATCTAGACTTAATTATTTTGGATTGGATGCTACCAAAATTAGATGGCCTGGAAGTTCTTCGCCGAATCCGTAAAAATGATGATATTCCAGTTATCATGATGACCGCTCGAGATTATGTCGGTGATAAGGTTGCTGGCCTAGATAGTGGTGCCGATGACTACATCACTAAACCATTTGAAATTGAAGAGCTTCTTGCAAGAATTCGGGTGATGCTTCGTCACAAAAATCATCATTCTAAAATCAGCGACTTTTATACCGTCGAAGACCTCACCCTAAACACTAAGTCCCGGCAAGTTACCCGGGGAAATAATCTCATTCAATTAACCCAACGTGAATATGAGTTACTCCTAACCCTGATTCGCCATGGCGGTGAAACCCTAAGCCGCGATGAGCTTCTTGATGCAGTTTGGGGCGTTGACTTTGAAGGCCAACCAAACGTGGTCGACGTTTATATCCGTTACTTACGTAATAAGGTTGATCGAAGTTATCCAACACAGCTTATCCATACCGTTCGTGGAATTGGGTACGTTTTAACTGGTAATTACCAAGAATAGGGAGCTTTCTATGCAACGAAAAAATAGCCGGACAACTGCTGAAGTTATCCGTCACAATTTTATTATTCTGTTTACCTGCTTTGCACTGCTCACCGGGGCCTCTGTAGTGATCGTCGTGGGGATCAATCTCGTTCACCAACGACAGACTGAATCAATTGAACTCCTTAAAAGCTTAAACCGATCGTTCATTGACGATAAGCCTGACTGGAATCAGTGGCGCAAAAACAGTAGCATCAATACTCAGGACACTTACGTTCGGGTAACTGATCGTACCCATTCAGCCAATCAACCCAAAGTTTTCTATTCTAAGGGTACCAAGCCATTCCTATCATTAAAACAAACGCAATTATCGAAAAAGTTACATCTGCCATTCTTTCCCGCCCTTATTTACACCAAACACTATGGCGTTTTGTACTATCGAAGCGGTGAGCGGCACGGGCGCCACAAAAATATTCGTTCTGAAATCTGGCTGAGCTTAAATCCAATCGTCACAACACTCGCTTCAGTCATTTTCGTTGTTCTCATTATTTTAATACTGAGTTTAGTACTCGGTTGGTTTGTGATTTCACTTGTTGCTAAACGTCTGACCAGATCATTAGAGATGCTCCAAAGAACCGCTCGGGAACATAGTCAATCAGTTGTTAATATTGAGAACCTACTCCCAGTTCCCGATTCACCTAGTGAAGTTCGCGAACTTTCGACCAGTTTCAACGAATTATTAAGTGCCATTATTGAAAACAATAAAAAGGAAAAAGCGTTCATTTCTAATGCTTCCCACGAACTAAGAACCCCAATTGCAGCAATTAGGGGACACATTTCCCTCGTCAAGCGGCGTGGAAAAGCGCATCCAGAAATTGTTGACCGCTCCCTTCACTTTATTGATGATGAATCAGCCAAAATGCAGGCATTAGTTAACGGTTTGCTTGCTCTTTCAAGAGCTGACAATGGAATTGCGCAGCCCAGTGAGTTTGATTTAGCCGGAATCGTGAATGAAACCGTTGAGGAACAACGGGTGATCTTATCACAAACCATTCGAACTCGTGGCGAAAAGTCGGCAACCGTCCACGCTAACCAAAATAGTGTTTCCCAAATCTTATCAATTCTTTTCGATAATTCTGGCAAATACTCGCCCGCCCAATCAACCATCACAGTCTCAATTAAAAAAACGGACACAAAAACAATTCTAAGCGTGCAAAATCAGGGTGCAACCATTGATAACGATGAAAAGCGGCGAATTTTCGATCGCTTTTATCGTGGTGATCCCGCCCATAACAGTGAAATTACCGGAAACGGCCTCGGCCTGTCAATTGCTTATCAACTCGCAACTTTAAACAACATTCAGATCACCGTGACGGATGTTATCCCCCATGGTGCAAGTTTTAATCTAATCTTCAATAATTAGTGTCATCCCTATTTTCTGAGAATTTCTCATCTGGTTCTTCTTTAACCCCTGTATTAGAAACTAACGATCAATTGTATTCTTTAGTTGTAAATCAACTACTTTAATCATTTTGATAGTTAGAAGGGGTTTAAATGAATTTATCATCACTAAAGCATCCTTATCTCATTGTCGGCTGGTTATCATTTATCTCTCTCTCAGCTCTGGCATTATTTGAAAATATCCAGTTATTTGCCTTTGATCGACAAATTCTTAATTATTTCGGGCGGTTTGTCACCACGCAACGGACGGAAATTTTTAAAGCTGTTGCGCTTATAGCCAGCCCAGCAATCACCATCTTATTATCGATTGCACTCTCACTGGTTCTTTGGCATCTAAGGCAAGTCTCTGAAGCCTTAATTGTCTTGACGATGACCATCACTGGCAATCTAGCGGGCTTCGTTACCAAATTACTGATTCAACGTCCCCGGCCAACGACCACACTTATACCCGCATCAGGCTACAGTTTTCCCAGTGGACATATGGTCAGCGCAACGATCTTTGTTTTCGTTGTCTTGGTGTTCGGCATTCGGCTAATTCAATCCGTCAGACTACAGATGTTTACGTCAATGCTGCTCATTTTCTGGTTGGGATTAGTCGCCCTTTCACGGGTTTATCTGCAAGTTCACTATCCTTCAGACGTTATTGGTGGTGGCTTATTTTCAGTGTTATGGTGCGAAACAATCCTGACAGCTTTCCGTCAGCAACAGCTTAACTTAAATCACCTAATTGCTGACAAGCGGGGGGTTAACCATGAACCCTAGACAATCAAAAGCTCGCTTCGTCGCAATCATGGTTGTAGCGGCATCGCTTTCAGTGATCGTTTCAATTAGCATCCTTGTCATCAATCACGTAACACCGTTTGGCAATCAAAACCTGCTTGTTGGCGATATGGGTGCGCAATATTCGCCATTTTTTACGTACTTCCGCCACATTCTAACGACCGGTCAATTTACAGGCTTTTCGTTTTCAGGCGGTATTGGTGAAAATATTTTCCCGTTACTTGCCTATTATCTCCTAAGCCCATTTAACCTGATCGTCCTTTTATTTCCAGCTAATCAAATTCCAATCGCCATCACTTGGATGTTAGTGGTAAAGATTGCCGCCATGGCAATGACTATGAGCTTCTTTTTGGGCCGTCACTTTAAAAAACTTACTTGGCTACTACCAATCTTTGCGGTTGCCTATAGTTTATGCGGTTTTGTCGCTGCCAACTTCGTTAATATTATGTGGCTCGACGCCCTCATTTACCTACCGTTAATTTGTAATGGAATTGACCGTATCAAAGCTGGCCGTAACGCTAACCAACTCTTTATTTGGCTCACAATTTGTATTATTGCAAACTATTACATTGGCTATATGGTCGGCCTGTTTACATTAATCTATGTAGCAACTGCCATCATCAACGATAACGACCAACAGTTAAAAGCTTTTGCTCTCCTAAAAATAAATCGGCCGTTCATTAACCGTTTTTTATTTGCGGAGATTTGCAGCGGCTTAACTAGTATGATCGTCCTACTACCCTCAGCCCTTGGAATGATGCAAACAGCCAAGGTTAATCCCACGACACCCTCAGCTATGAGCGGCCTACATCCCCAATTTGGCCTCGAAATTTTTTCCCAATTAGGCTTAGGTAGTGATGGTTACACTAACCGACTTTTTCGGGCCCCAGCCGTTTTTTCGTCATTAGTTGTTCTACTTCTGGTCATGGTCTACTTTGTTCATCCCAAAATTTCTCAGCAACATAAGCTAGGTGCCTTGACCACATTGGGTGTTCTTATTTTAAGCATGTTAATTGGCCCCATTAACCTCGTTTGGCACATGTTTAACGAACCCTCCGGATCACCGTTTCGCTATTCATTTTTGCTCAGCTTCGTCATGATAACAATTGCTTATGAAGCTTGGATTGCAAATCCAAATCTAATTAAAAACCGATTCAAATTAAGCATTCCACTTGTTGCAATTAGCCTACTGATTTGTGGTTTCTGCTTCATTAAATTCTCTCACTTTGCGCCGATTACTAACTACCTAGCACTACAGCCGAATTCTCTTAGGACCTTACTACTAAACATCCTATTAATCTTGCTCCTGTCGCTTCTAATAACGGTGATTCCTCCTAAACGTGCCGGAATCTTCATTGCCAGTATTATTTTGGCTGAAATGACCACTAACTTCAACGATATATTAACCAGTGAGCCGCTTGGCAATCAACCTTCCTATGAATCGAATTTTAGTAACCAAGCAGCAACCCTTCAAAAGGCAACCCCCAAGTCAAACCTTTACCGAATTAATCAGTCGCGTGGGCAACTTGCACGAGCCTTTCAAGAAACCTATCTTGGTTATAATGACCCATTGTTATTTCACTTTAATGGCATTCAAGAATATAGCTCAACGTTAAACGAATCCACTCGCCAGACACTCAAAATGCTGGGGTTGTTCAGCAAGAACCAGCGCCGAATTAGCACGGCGGGTACCTCAGCTATCTCAAACATGCTGCTAGGAGCTAAATATAATGTTCAAAACAAGACGGTAACTCAAAACCAGACGTACGTTGGCATGGGTTTTCCGGTCACCAATCAGTTCATTAATCTGCGACTGAAACCTGGATATATATTTTCAAATTTGGAGAACATTCTTCAACGGATTCGGGCAACCAAGAATCCTTATCTTGTGAAAGAAACAATTAATCAGGTCAAACATTCTCAGCTAGCTACAAATTCGGTCCAAACGTACACAATTAACATAACTCCTAAAATTAGTGGCCCACTTTATATGGACACGTCAGATAAAACCCTTAATTATTCACAGATTATGGTAAACGGCTATCAACTCAAAACAATGACGAATCGTGCCCATCACGCTTATTTATTAAAATTAGGAACGATGAAAAGGGCCGTTCCAGTCACCATTACGTTTAAAAGCAGTGCAAGAAATGCGTTAGCCCTCATTCATTTGAAAAGTTTGAACTCACCACGGTTAAATAACTTAGTAACTGAATTACGAGCATATTCATTCCAACCAAGCTACAAAAATAATCAAGTGAGGGGAACCGTCACCCGCTTAGCTAACCACAATTGGCTTTATACCGCTATTCCATATGACAGTGGTTGGTCAGCTAGTGTTAACGGCACAACCGTCACATCGAAAAAAGTTCTTGGTAATTTTACTGCCATTCCACTCATGGCAAGGACTAACCACATAACATTCAGTTACCATGTTCCTGGGCTATTACTAGGGATAATCACGTCAATGTTTGGTTTGCTTGCTTACTGCGGTGACGAGTTAATCAAGCGGCTTTTGTCAGATTCAGAGACTACGAAGCATTAATAGATTAGTATCAAATAGCAGAAGCCGAAACGAAAAGGTGGTCTCCCACGTTCATTTCGGCTTCTTTAGTTATCTAATAATTAATTACCATACAACGCCATAACCAAGCTCATCACCATTATTTTGACTTCTGACCAATCATCTCCACACAATAACCCCGGTATCTGCAATGAGTGCAGGTTAGCTTTCGCGTCTTAGCCGTATGCCTTGAAAAGAAAAAGTCGGCTTTTTTAGGTTGAAAAATTGTGTGACAGTTAGGACAAATGTACCGCACCTCGCGATAATACAATCTAACTAGCCAGCCAGCAATCACAATCACGATTGGCAGTCCAATGGCTGTCGGTACCCAATTACCAGTCATGATCCAAATACCAATAGCTAACACTTCGATCACGTCAATTATTAACCCCCAAAATAACAAGGTTCCATGCAGTCGTCTCATCTTTGGTTGACTTGCCATCATGTTTTCGATGCCGCCCAGATCTTTTTGGGAAACCAATGCTAAATCTGACAAACTATTTTGAACCTGTTTAACTGTTCTTAATTGGTTTTCAGTCACTTGTTGAGTTTGCTTCAAATGTCGCTCCTGTTCAGCAAGTAACATCGTCAAAATTTCATTGGCATTCTCTTCAGATAGTAAGTCCCGAATCGTCGCCAACGATAACCCCATTGACTTGAGCAATAAAATCAAGCGCAATGTCTTAAGCTCTTTATCCGTATATAGTCGCCGGCCACCATCTGAAATTGTCGTTGGGTTCAAAACGCCCTTTTGATCATAATATTGAATGGTTCTAACAGAAACGCCACCCAATTTAGCAAGCTCTCCCGTTGTATATGTCGACATCGTTTTCACCTCCTAATTCTTTTATAGTCTATGACGTGGCGTCATGAGCAAGAATTAGCAATCTTTTTTGATGTTCGCAAACAAACCGCAAACCAAGTGGAAACTTTTACCAAAATTTTAGTTCGATAATCAAGCTGCTCAAGAAAGGCCCATTGATTTAAACGTCAAAATAAGATTTTAGCGCACAACCACACTCCTTTGAACTATAATCAATCCAAGTGAGTTATGTTATTTTATTCTAAATCCACGAAACGGGGTGGCCCAGTATGGTTCCTTCATTTGATATTTGGTACATAGTTTTTGCAGTCATCTTATTAGTTATGATTCCAATAGCCCTCTTCTTAACGTTTCGAAAACGGTGGTACTTGAAGGCATTGCCTTTGTGGATTGGTGCCCTGATCTTCTTTGTGTTCAGCCAGGTGCTTGAAAAGATCCTTCACTTAATCGTGTTGCACCCGCAGCCAAACGGCACAATTACCCTAGCAAGTAATCATCCCTGGATTTATGTTCTATATGGTGTCTTGGCAGCCGGCATTTTTGAAGAAACCGGTCGCCTCGTTGGTTTCTTATATCTAAAGAAGAAGGTTTTCGGTTTACAAACCGCCATTTCATATGGTATCGGCCACGGCGGCATTGAAATGATCTTAATTGGCGCCATGGGAATCATAAGCTATCTGGTTGTTAGCATGGGCATTAACGCTCACAATACCAAATTACTTATGACGGTTCCTAGTAGCCTAACCCAATCACTCACAACCAATGCTGGTTGGCTAATTTCCGAAACAATTGTCGAGCGACTATTCGCGCTTAGCATTCAAATTTCACTCTCATTTTTAGTTTGGATCGCTGTTAATCAAGCAGCCAAACTCTGGCTATATCCACTTGCCATTGTCTTACACGCCGTAGTCGATATTCCAGCGGCAATGCTCCAAGCTAATCTATTGACCAGTTCATCGATTACGTTAGCCCTCACAATTGTTTTGACAATCCTGCTCGGCCTATTTGTTTATTGGTATGTCAAAAAGTTGGGGCTCCACATTAGGCCTGAATCCAACCAACCTATATGACCAGATGAACTTGATTCCGTTCGATAATTTGACCAATTCTTCAAAGATAACTTAAAATGAGCGCCTTATCTAATGCAAAACAAGCAACTCGGCAAATTTGTCGGGCTGCTTGTTTTGGTCATTAGTTAAACTGCCGCTGTCGCTTGAAGATCCCAGAACCGCTATATAGCATGATTGAAATGCTAATCATCACAAACGCAAATAGTGAAATTGCCGAAAACCCGTAGAACTGGTTGAACAAGATTCCGCCGACAATCCCGGCAATGGTTTCGCCAAAGTACATCGCCGCGTTTGATAACGATGAAATTGTACTTCGGGCATCAGTTGCCGTACTCTGCAACGTGGTCATAAATAATGGGAAGATAAACCCATTCACCAAGAACGTCACTGTTAATAACACCTCTGCCAACCAGAAAATATGTACAAATGGCAAAATTAGGTACAACACAATCAACGCAACTAATTCATATAGGAACGACCTTTCAAGACCTAACCAGTCAACAATCCGGCTACCAAAGAGTGACCCAGCTAAGTTACCGCCACCAATGGCAATCATTGCCGTTCCGACTCCTGCTAACGTTAGACCAAAGCTCTTAGTGAACCAAGTAGAAATGAACGTCATCACTGTAAACGACCCTGTTTGAAAGACGAAGTACGCGAATAAGTAGCTAAGCGCCCGTTTGTTGTTAAGAACTTTGGCGTAAATCTTGAAGAACGAGAATCGTTTTCGCTGAACAACTTCTAGTTGCGGCAGGACAAAAACAATCAACGCGAGTAATGTAAACGATAACAGCGAAATCACGAAAAACGGGGCATGCCACGAAACGGCGGCCAAGTAACTCCCAATTGGAATCCCCACAAGTTGCGAAACTGACAAGCCAGCTGTTGCGTAGCCCATCACCTTCACCACATCTTTTCTTTCCACAACGACCGGAATGGACGCCCATACCTGCGGTCCAACGAAGGATGCGCTAATTCCCGCTAATAGCCGAAATAGTAACATCAATTGAAAATTAAACGCAAAGCCACACAATAATGTCGAAAGTGAAAAAGCAAGTAATCCCCATATCATCACTTTCTTACGATCCTGACCATCTGAGATCGGTCCGGCAAATAATGCGAACACCGCGTACCCAATCGCATAGGCTGAAACCATCCAGCCAGAAACAGCCGTCGAGATTCCGTATAATTGGCTTAACGTTGGTAATAACGGTGAAATCAAAAACGTATCAGTTCCAATCAAGAACATGGTTAGGAAAAAAATGAGCGAATATTTTTTCAAGTGTTTGCCTCTTTCATAACGGTTTAAATCTGTTTGCGTATTTATCTTCACGTAATTAGTTTTTAAACCATCTTTTGTTTTATAGTTTTATATTTATCAAACAATTACGCCAAAAAAATATGCTCGTCAAAGAGCACATTTTGTTATAAATTTGCCAGCAATCCCGGCAACTCCGATTCAATCTTGGCAACGTTCAACGTCACGTACTTTTCGCGGCCTTGAGTTCTAGTCGTCGTAATTCCCGCCTCTCTGAGCGTTCTCAAATGATATGACATGGTCGATTTGTCAATTTCAACGTGTTGGTTAAGTTCACCACACCCCATTTCATGACCAACGTGATAGAGCATTTGAACGATTTTGTAGCGGCCGGGATCAGATAATGCGAAGAAAATTTGCTGCTTAAACTGGGTTTCACTTACGTCTGGAGATAATTGTTTGATATTCATAAAACTATCATAGTCGTTGACTATTCGAATTGCAAGGGCAAATCCATCAGCAGCCACTTTCCTTGCTACCGATTTTAGTTTGCTGATAGGCCATTGTCCAAAGAGATAGCAAGCAATGTTGGGAGACATCAACCAATGAAAATTCAAAAACAAGGCAACACATTGATTGTTACCGTTCCTAAAAAGTTTGAAATTAAACCTGGCACTGAAGTTATTGCAATTAAAGGCAATGGCAACTCATTTTCATATATTCCAAAAACGCAAAATCCATTTACTGATTCTACCATGATCTTCGAGCGCTATGCTGAAACCTTCAATGACTCAACTACCAGACATGAAGAAATATAATGAGTCACTCTCCAGTACACCTCCTAGCTTTATCGATCGACAACTGCTTATTAAGAGCCAAATGGTTCATCCCTCAAACCGGACGAACCATTTTTGATTAATTAAATCTCTTTCTATTAAAGCTGATTGATGAAGTCTCTGAGGCCAATAACATCTTCAATGTGTAACTGTCCAAAAATAGAAACAATCTGTAGTCTGTTCATATCAATTTTAAAAGCTGTATCTACCCATGACTTTTTCCTTAGCCCAGCTTCTTGCCAGTGCTTTATTTCATAGAAAACCCGTTTTAAATAGTCTGGCTTATTATCATATTTTGAGGTTATTTTGTATGCAATCAGCGGATAACCTGGCATTTGAAAGATTAAAACCGGTCGTGATTTTCCACCTGATTTGTCGCTAAACCTAACATAGGCGTAAACAATATCTGTGTTCTCAATCTTCATCCTCATCGTCCTCAGCAAGATATTTTTCAATTTTTTGGGGATCGCTTAATACTGGTACATTGCTATTGTAGGCGGATCTTGCCAGATCAATTCTAGCTTTTTCATCGTCAGTCAATTTAAAATCAAAGGGAATTCTTCCTTCTGCAGCTACCCGACGATATAGAGCTGTCACAACAACACTAGGATTTAAACCAAGTTCTTCAAATACCGCATTAACGTTGCTATCCAGATCACGATCAATCTTAATCTGAATTCTTTTTTTAGTATCTTCAGTCATACTTTTTCCCTCCTATCTGCTTACCATTATACGACCAACAGCAGTTAATCGGGAGTGAAAAGATTTCTCACAATTAGCTACCGGTTTAATTTCACACTCCCCCGCACCACAATCCGAGTCGGCACAAACGTCTCCGTTGCCTTTCCCATCACTTTATCCACGCTGCGGACACCAATTTCATAGAAGTTCTGGGTCACACTGGTAATTGGCGGGGTGGTTACTTCACAGATGAACGTTCCGTCAATACCAATAATGGACAGTTTATCTGGAACGGCGATTTGGCTCTGCTGCGCGGCATTTAACAACCCCACCGCAACCATATCACTGGCAGCAATAATCGCCGTTACCTCTAATGGTAGAAATGCTTGTAATAATTGGCGGCCAGCCTCGTAACTGTAGTCACCTCGCTTGACCCAGTCATTCTTAGCAACTAAGCCATGATCTCGCATAGCAGTTTGATATCCAAGCACTCGCTGGCTACCGGTATGATAATCATCAATTCCGGCCAAGCCGATCTTCGTGTGGCCGTTATTAATCAAATATTCCGTTGCTTGGTATGCTAACGCCTTATTATCCGAACTAATCGACAAAATCTGATCATCACCAAAATAAAGTGAGACAAAACAAAATGGTGTCCGGGTTTCTTTCAGTAATTCCAAATCGGTCGCATCGGGTTCGACAGCTAGCAACAGGATTCCTGACACCGATCGCGCCATTACCGTTGTAATCGCTTGGTGCTGCATGTCAGTATTTCGATCACCAGCGTACAAAATAATCACCCGCTGCCCCAGTTCGGTGGCCCGCTGCTGGATTCCGCTTAAAATCATATTCGAAAAATTAGTTGGCGTTGCGTTGATGATCACCGCAATTTCGTCAGCTTTTTTCTTAACCAAATCAACAGCAGTTGTGTTCTTATGGTAGCCGAGTTCTTTAGCCACTTTTAAAATCTTTTCTTTGGTCTTCTCACTATAAGTTCCCCGTTTATTTGACAATACCCGCGAAACGGTCGCAATCGAGACCCCTGCTTGGGCCGCAATATCCTTAATGGTTGGCTTCATTCAAATCACCCGGTTTTCATATTTACTGATGGCTTCATTATACCGCTTTTTTACGGCGAATTACGTAAACGTTTCCTTTTGCGTCTAATCAGTATTGTAAACGTTTACGTAAAGTGCTACGATGATGTCGTTGAAATGATTCCACATTCAGGACAGCTACGCAAAGCAGAGATCTGCGCGTAAGCACTTCTGGAGCAAATTCCAAGTCCGGGAATTTCCTCCAGAAGAGACTTACACTTCGATCTCTAAGCGCTTTGCTTCGCTCACTTTATAAATCGGGAGATGAGATTATGAATCAATCAACAACTCATTTGGCAGGCGGCCATCCAACCGCAACGACTGTTCCTAAGAAAGCAACTCAGCCGATTTCTAACAGCTTACCAAATTTACCCATGAAAACGCTGTTCGCCATCACGTTTGGTTTCTGCGGTGTCAACATGGCCTTTTCATTACAATCCTCACAAATGAGTCGGATTTTCCAAACCATTGGTGCCGATCCAACCAAGTTAGGACTGTTCTTCATCTTACCGCCATTAGCTGGCTTAATCGTTCAGCCCCTGATTGGCAAATATTCTGATATTACCTGGACCCGCTTTGGTCGCCGGATGCCCTACTTACTGTTCGCCGCACCAATCGCTGCCATCGTCATGATTCTGTTACCAAACGCCGGCTCGTTTGGCTTTGGTTACGCCTCACTGGCTGCCTTATTATTTGGGGCAATTGCAATTTCATTAATGGACTTATCTAGTAACGTCTGCATGCAGCCATTTCGAATGATCATCGGCGACATGGTTAACGAAAGTCAAAAGGATAAGGCATGGTCCTGGCAGCAAGCCTTCAGTAACCTGGGCGGGGTGTTAGCTACCATCTTACCGTTTGTCTTAACTTACTTTGGTGTTGCCAACACTGCTAAACGAGGTGTCGTTCCGCTGTCAGTTCGTTTGGCTTTCTATATCGGGGCAGCAATTCTACTTGGCATTTCAGCCTACACAATTCACGAAGTTAAGGAATACGATCCAGAAACCTACGCCCTTTATCACCACATCGATCCTAACGCCCATAATAAATCCAAACCAATTTGGCAGTTAATTAAAGAAGCTCCCAAAGCCTTATGGGAAGTTGCCCTTGTTCAAATGTTCGCTTGGATTGGGATTCAGTACATGTGGACTTACACGACCGGAGCGATTGCCCAAAACGTCTGGCACACCACCAATGCCACTTCAGCTGGCTATCAGGCTGCTGGTAATTGGTATGGTATCTTGACATTCATCCAATCAATGGCTGCCGTCTTGTATGGATTCTTAATCTTGTCACACACAAATCCATATAAGCGAAAAAACTGGTACCGATTTGGCCTCTTTAGTTTTGCTATTGGCCTGATTTGGGTATTCTTCATTCATAGCCAGTACCTCTTAATCGTCCCATTCTGCTTGATTGGCATCGGCTTCTTTACTGTTCACGTTGAACCATTTAACATCTTTACGTCGTCACTAAACGGTTCTAATGAAGGCTCGTACATTGGCATCTTCAACGGAACCATCTGCTTACCACAAATTCTCGCTTCGGTTGCCAGCTTTATCGTGTTTCAATTGGTTGGCAAATCAATGCCTGGTATGATGTTAATAGCAGGCATTTCAATGTTAATTGCAACCATTGCGATCAGCGTCATTAAACAAGATCGTCCTCAGATTGATAAAGCATAATCATTAACTTGCAAAGGAAGGAAATAACATGACTCAACTACCACAATATAAACAAACTGGTCAAACAATCACATTTGCGTTTCCAGATCATCAATTACAACTATCCGTCATCACTTCAGCAATCATCCGTGTCTTTGAAAACCGGGGTGAAAATGGGGCTTCTTACGCCATTGAGGGTGACAAAGAACAGCCAACCGATTTCACCATTAAGGATGCTGGCGATCATTATGAATTAAGGACGGCTGATTTACTAGTGAAGATCGATGGCGATCAACACGTTGATGTTTATGACGCGGCTGGCAATCCATTGGCCGTTGATTACCGCGGCCAACGTCAATTACTTGATAAGGGTGTTGACAAGGATCATGAAGCGCTCGTTGAAGCGGAGGGCCATAGCGTTTCCGGCTCAACGACTGGATCCGACAGCGGCTACTATCAAGTTGTCAAATCATTGACTGCTGACGAACACCTTTACGGCCTAGGAGATAAGACCGGTTACCTGGATAAGCGGGGATTTGAATATGACAACTGGAACACTGATAATCCAGCCCCCCAGATGGAAAACTTTACTAAACTATACAAATCAATTCCAGTAATGTACGGCTTGAAGAACGGCCATCCCTATGGTCTCTTCTTCGATAACCCCTACAAGAGCCATTTTGATATGGGTAAGGAAAGTCCTAACTACTACTTCTACTCAGCCGTTGCCGGCAACCTTGATTATTACATTCTCGGCGGTAAAACATTAAAGGCCATCGTCAGCAATTACACCTACCTAACTGGCCGGGTCCCATTGCCTCAAAAATGGACATTGGGCTACCAGCAATCTCGCTGGGGCTACAGTGTCAGTCAAAAAAATGTTCAGGCGATCGCTGACGGCTTGAAAAAATACGATATCCCCTGCGACGCCATTCATTTGGACATTGACTATATGCGGGGTTACCGCGTCTTTACCTGGAACAATGATCAGTACGAAGGAGATCCCAAGAAGTTCGTGACTAATCTGAAAAAGCGTGGGATTAAGATCGTCACAATTATTGACCCCGGGGTTAAAAAGGATCCAGACTATAACGTTTATAATGAGGGCGTTAAGAAGGGGTACTTTGTTAAATCTCCCGATGGCACCCTTTATATCAACAAGGTCTGGCCCGGCGATTCAGCCTTTCCAGACTTTGGCCGACCAGATGTGCAGAAATGGTGGGGCCATAATGATAAATTCCTGACGGATATTGGTGTTGGCGGTGTCTGGAACGACATGAACGAGCCCGCATCGTTTGAAGGGGCCATCCCAGACGACGTTGTCTTTAGTGATCACGACAAGCCTTCAACGCATAAAAAGATGCACAACGTTTACGGTCACAACATGGCAAAGGCAACTTATGATGGCTTAAAAGAATATCAGCGCCGTCGTCCATACGTCATTACCCGGGCTGCTTATGCCGGCACTCAAAAATACTCGACCGTTTGGACTGGCGATAACCGCAGTATCTGGCCACACATTCAGATGATGATTCCACAATTATGTAATCTAGGTATGAGCGGCTTTAGCTTTGCTGGTACCGATATTGGCGGGTTTGGTTCAGATACGAATCCTGAATTATTAACCCGTTGGATTGAAGCCGCCCTCTTTAGCCCGTTGATGAGAAACCACGCCGCAATGGGCACCCGTCATCAGGAACCGTGGACCTTTGGTGAACCAACGCTTTCAATTTATCGTAAATACGTCAAGTTACGTTACCGCTTCATCCCCTATCTGTATGATTTATTTGAAAAGGGTACTAAGAGCGGCTTACCGGTTATGCGCCCACTCGTTCTCAATTACGATAACGATCCTCGGGTCCGCGACCTTAACGACGAGTTCATGGTTGGTGAGAACATCTTAGTTGCCCCAATCGTTGAAAGATCGCAAACCAAGCGTCTCGTTTACTTGCCAGCAGGTGAGTGGATCGACTTCTGGAACAACCGCCAGTACGCTGGCAACCAGGACATCGTTGTTGACGCCCCACTGGACAAACTACCAGTCTTCATCAAAAAAGATACCATCCTGCCTTGGGGCAATCCGGTTGATCATATTTCGGATACGCCTGATACTGAAATGACCTTCAAAGTCTTCGGTAACCAGGCCAGTTATGATCACTATCAAGACGATGGCACCGACTTTAAGTATCAAGACGGTGAATTCAACCACTACACAATTTCCGTTAAGAATGGTCAAGTTGCCGTCAACCTGCCACACTACGGCTTCAAACCAGCTTACGAAAAGATCACGGTGGAATTACCGGATAAGAAAGTTAGCTTAACTTTTAACGCGGTCAAGAATGACTATGAAGCATAATAGAATTTAGACGAAAGATGACCTCATCCCTTTAACGAGAATGAGGTCATCTTTGGGTAACAAAAAGATTAAGTTCCCCTATAGATAATTCATGAGGCTCTGTACAATTGTCAACGTAGGAAGTTAGTGATGGTCGGCAAATCTTAATAAGAAGGCGATGCGTATGGGATAACAACCCCTAGATCGCAGTCTAATGAAAGGACCAGCCATTTTGAGTGATCTTGGATCAGTCATTGTAACCGTTAGTGGGTTGACGACATTGATTCTAGCAGTTTCCAGTCTGCTAAATGCCATTACCAAGCTAATTGTTGCGTGGCAAAAACTCAGGAAGCATAAAAAATAAAGACCATTCCACTAACTTTGGCGAGTTTGGAATGATCTGTTAATTCTAATTAATGCTACCGTCTTTAACGGTTCTACATCAGAGTGCTGTTTCACCAGCGCTCCTTTTTAATACCTAAATTATAACATGCTTAATTAATAACAGCCACCGAGATTATGGGTTTTTGTAACTGTTATATCTGTATGAGATACTAAGATTCTTCGACATCATGCAACTTAGCATGCAATCAAAAGTCCCCTATTTAAACGCCGTAAAGGCCCCCATCACAACTAACATGATGCCCAAAATTGGCTTCACATACTTGGTGAATTTTGCCGGATCCAGTCGATTAAGTAAGATAGGGGCCAAAAACGATCCAAGAATTGCCCCGATCATGATCCAAATACCAACGCCCCAATCAACGTTCCCGGCTTGAAGATGAAAACAAATGCCAACAAAGGTCATCGTGACCAAAACCAGTGACGAGGTTGCGGCCGCTGTAACCATATCTGCACCCATCACCAGCAAACCGGCAGTAATTGGGCCACCACCACTTAGGCCCCCAACACCGACCATCAAGCCACCAATAACACCGTAAACAATTGCGGCTGCCTGGCCAGCTCGATGATTATTTTGCTTCGATTGCAGTAACAGTTGAATTCCCAGATAAGCTAAGATCCCACCAATAATGTATGAGTAGAGCTTTTCAGGAATATACGGTGATATAAGTGAGCCGATAATAACTGCCGGAACCGCGGCATAAATCATCCGTAATGCGATCTTGAAGTTGATTTTATGGAGCCGAAAGTATGAATACGACCCAATTAAAAGTGACGGAAAGGCAGTCACCAGGGAAGTTGCCGCGGCACTAGCTGGGCCTAAGCCAAAAATTGTCGTTAAAATTCCCAGGTAATAGGCAGCGCCCCCACCACCAAGGCTGATGACAATTGTCCCAATGATAAAGCCCGCTAGGATAAGCAAAACGATGTCCATTACAAAAGTCCCCCAAACTGAATTTTAATGCCAGGCAATTGGATACCAACCAGCCAAATAGAAGCCAAAGATCGTCGTTACGACAAATACGGTCGCCAAGGTCCAATAAAGCACTTTTGAACCACTGCCCCGATTCTTATGAGCAAAACTAATTTCAATTAGGGCAATTACCGCCAGCCCTAATAGTAATTTGACAATCCCACTTACCGGGGTCTTGGGAATTCGAAACCAAGCTAAAAAACCACCGGATATCAAGATGGGAATATAAAGGACCCGGGTGACCATTATAAAGATTGTGGCTAACTTATCCTTTAAAGCAAACGCGAGAATAACAGAAATAACTAATAATACCCATGAAATTAAATGCACATTAATCCAAAGCAAAAGCATGGCCTCCTTAAAATAAATTCAAAAACTATGTTGTTTATTATAGTCTTTTCTATTAAGTATCTACCGATAAAGAAACGATTTGTTAGATAAAAAGGAATAATTATTATGAGATATATTTATTTTTTGTTATAAGTATATGGATAAAATGCTATACTTGTCAGGTATCAAAAAAATTTTGAGGAGTGACCTATTTAATTATGAGTAAGAGAGTCGATTTTTCATTGTCTTTGCTATTTTTTTGGGTAAAAGGATTTGTATCCGTTGATTCACGATTTGTTAAAGTTACGGGCGCTAATACCATCTTAGGATTCATCCCTGCCGGTAAAGACCAGCAGGCAATTCCTTTGAAAAACGTTAGTTCTACGCGGATTAGTACTCAGTATAAGGTTCTACCGATAATTATCGGTGCCATTTTTGCATTTATTGGATTTGGGGAACTTGGAACATCATTTATTGCTGGCCTAATTTGGTTCGTTTTGGGGATCGCTTTAATTGGAAGTGGTATTTTAACCGTTTTGGATATCCAAAGAGCTGGTAACGATTTTTATGTATCTGTCCCATTTTTTGATAAAGCAAAATTATTGGATGCTCAAGATATGATTGAGACTGGCTTGAGTGGCGATACAGATAAAACCGATCTCAACCAATTCTTTGATAAAAAAAGCGACCTTAAAAAGCGGAGTTGATTTTTACGTTTAATTTATACTGGGCTAATGACAAATTGAATTTGTCATTAACCTTTTTTATTTCACAATCATTCCAACCACGGGTGCCTTGTGCTAAATTAGAGGTGGGTAAATGAGTCCATCATAACGCTATGAGGTGATTAACAATGAACGAAAAAGAAAAAGCCCAAAACGCCAGACGAGCCAACGTTCTGTGGGTTATGTTGACAATCATGGCTTTGGTTGTCGTTGCCGGCATTGTGGGTATCATCATGAAGAGCCACCAAACTAATCAGTATAAGGATATGATTAGGCAATCTGTGACGGCTTATAACAAAACCGCACCTTCATCCGAACAATTGTCGCCAACCAGCCGGGTTAAGGTTTATCGGGTTCGAAAATCCGGTAACCAGAAGTACTTTGTCCAGTTAAATGGTACAACCCCTAAATTTATTTATCAAAAAGAACAGGGAAAGTGGACAGCCGTTAAATCCAATAAAACTGCTAATAATGTGTTGAAATACCGAATCGTGTACACATCTAATCAGTCTGCAATCGACGGCAGTAAGTAACCATCACGAATAAACTTTCTAGTGTATATCATGATTAAACGACCAGTTAGGTTTATTAATTGATCGTTTTTTGCATTGCCACCAAGTGTTAAAATTAACTTGTTCGTTAACAAAATTCCAAAGGGGATAGAAAATTGAAATCAACCATATTTGTTAAACCTGGTAAAGTCGAAATTCAGGATATTGATAAGCCAACCATCCAAAAAGATGACGATGCTATTATTCACGTTTTACGAGCCTGTGTCTGCGGTTCTGATCTGTGGGCATATCGTGATCTAGAAGCTAAGGATCCCAACTCCGAAAACAGTGGTCATGAAGCTATCGGAATCGTTGAAAAAGTTGGTGACGCCATTACCACCATTAAACCTGGTGACTTTGTGATCGCCCCATTTACTCACGGTTGCGGCCACTGTGCCGCTTGCCGGGCCGGCTATGAAGGCAGCTGTCAAAGTCATAGCGACAATTTCAGCTCTGGTTATCAAGCCGAATACATTCGTTATCAACACGCCGAATGGTCATTAGTTAAAATTCCTGGCAAACCGGAAGATTACAGTGATGGCATGCTGAACTCATTATTATCACTAGCTGACGTGATGGCAACTGGTTACCACGCTGCCCGGGTTGCCAACGTCAAGACTGGTGATACGGTCGTCGTTGTCGGCGACGGTGCCGTTGGCCTTTGCGGGGTGATTGCTGCTCAGATGCGCAGTGCCAAGCGAATTATTGCCATGAGTCGGCATGAAGACCGTGAAAAGCTTGCAACTGAATTTGGCGCAACCGATATCATCGCTGAACGTGGTGATGAAGCCGTTGATAAGGTGATGGCATTGACCAATGGTGCTGGTGCAGACGCTGTACTTGAGTGTGTCGGTAGTGAATTATCAACCAATACTGCCATGCGAGTTGCTCGCCCAGGCGCCATTGTTGGCCGAGTTGGCTTGCCGCATACCCCAAAGACCGATTTAACCGGTCCATTTTACAGCAACTTAGTGGTTGCCGGCGGCCCTGCCTCCGTGACAACCTACGATAAATCAGTCCTCTTAAAAGCCGTCTTAGATGGTGATATTCATCCTGGCAAAGTCTTTACGAAGCGCTTTACCCTCGATGATATTGATACTGCTTATCAGGCAATGGCTAAACGAGAAGCCATTAAATCGTTGGTTGTCGTTGGTTAAATTTAATTAGCACAAAAAGGAAGTCCCAGAAATGCCTGTATTGGCGTATCCGGAACTTCCTTTTTTACATATTTCGAGAATTGCTTCTTTTCACTCATTATCTGCGGCGATGCTTAACCACCGTGAAGAAATGCAGGATACAGCCCAATAGAACATAGAAGATTACGACAAACGACGCATAGCGTAACCAGAATCCCTGACTAGGAACTAATTTAAAGCCAAACTGAATGCCCATCGTAATTAATGCCATAAATGCAATCATAAAGAATAATTCAATATATCGTTTCAATGTACTGTCATCCCTTTTCTTTACAGAGTTTAGCCGCTGTCCCCACTTAAGGCAGGTTTGCTTTTTACTTTCTGGTAATTCCTTTAGGCCCCAAGTATTAGTGAGAACCAGTTCGTGAACCTTAATCACCCCGGCAGCACTCATTACCTTGTCAATCGTTCGAAAACTTTGATCGGTAACCCCGGTAACCCAGTTTTCGAACGCGCCTGTGTAACAGTCGGTGATGCTCAAGTAGTGTTTATCCTTAAATCGATCTGGGTGCGTGCCGCCCGTATGATCGAATCGGACTAACCGCTGGCGCATACAATCAAAAAAATCCTTCATCTTACCAGCAAGGCCACCCCAGTATGTTGGCGCTGCCAGTACCCAAACATCACTTTCGAGCATCTTTTGTTCTAACTCGTCTAATACCGGGTCCTTTTTGTCCCCCTGATCAGGCTTAAACGGATAATCTTCAAGATAGACGACCTCTGTTTCATTTGCCTTTTGAACCCCCGCCATAACGGCTTCCAGCATTTTATCTGTCGCCCCGTCGTTTCGGTGCGACCCTAAAATTCCAAGCACTTTCAAACAACTACCCCCTTAAAAGATTGCAATAATGAACTGAATATTAAGCACCGTGATCACACAAGTTAAGAGATACCCAATTACGGTTACCGATAACCGATTGGTATGAACGCCCATTAAGTCATGATTGTTAGTAAGCGCAACCATTGGAAACAACGTGAACGGTAACGCAATCGACAACGCAATCTGTGCAAACACAATCATTTTTTCAAACGTATCGTCACTAAAGCCAACAATGAAGCCAATAATCAGAATTGGAATCAAGGTCACAAACCGCGTTAGTAACCGTCGTTCCCAAAGCGGCAGTCGGATATGCAGGTACCCCTCCATCACAATTTGCCCCGCCAGCGTGCTGGTAATCGAAGAAATCATCCCGGTAATCAGCAACGCAAACGCAAACAACGTACTCATCAGCGGGCTGGCTAAGCTACCGACGATCGCAGAATTCTGCAACCCATGGTAAACGTCTTGGAAAGCTGAGAAATTAGCGTTTTTATTAAAAAACAGCGTACCACCAAGGATTAACAATAACGCGTTGATCAAGAAAGCGGCAACCAGATGCACGTTCGAATCCCATTTGCCAAACCGCAACGCTTCGTTTACCTGCTTGGGGTCGTGATAATCATAACGACGGCTCTGAGCTAACGATGAATGTAAGTAAACGTTGTGGGGCATGATCGTGGCACCGACGATTCCTAAGCTCATAATTAACTTATCATGATTGGTCAAGATCCTAGGTGTGGGGACTAACCCCTTGAGAATGCCGCCAATATTTGGCTGAACGCGAAATACTTCAATTCCAAAAATAACGCCCACCACTAATATTGAAAATAGCACAATAAATTCAATCCGGCGAATGCCAAAATGTAAAAATAGCAAGACCAATAACACATCAAAGATTGTCAAAAAAATGCCAAATATTAGCGGCAATCCAAAGAGAAGTTTTAACGCAATTGACGTACCGACAACGCCGGTCATATCGGTCGCCATCATTGCAATTTCATTGATGAACCAGAGAACGTAACGCCCCCAACGCGGAATCTTTTCAGCAATTGCCTGAGCTAGATCCAACCTCGACACAACTCCTAGTTTAATTGCCAACGTTTGCATAAACATCGCGACAAGAATCGATATTAACAGCACCGACAACAATTCATAACGATACTTACTACCGCCGGAAAGTGACGTCAGCCAGTTACCAGGATCCATGTAACCGACCGCAACCAACGCCCCGGGACCACTATAAGCAAGAAACTTTTGCAGAAAGGATGATTCATAAACGCTGGGCACCTTTACGCTACGATTAATTTCGTCTAAGCTCTTATTCTGTTGCTCATTCATTGGCGTTCCCTCTATACGCAGCTAATTTTTTCTGACTCAACTCGGCGATGAACTGGCAAAAATCATCACTGGCATTCATCGGTGGCACGGCATCGAACACCTTGCCACCACTGGACCTAAATGTCTGATAGTTCTGGACGTCATTCTCCTCAATTGTCTCCAAACAGTCCTCAACAAATGATGGCGTTACGATTAAGACGTTCCGTTTACCCATTGCCGCAATCTCCATCAATGTGTTCTTGAGATATGGCTTCAGCCACGGCATTGGCCCAAACTTGGATTGAAAAACCGTGAAGACTTTTTCCTTTGGCACCTGCTGAATATACTTGAGGACCCCCGCCGTTGTTGCCTGACACTCTTTCTCATAAGGATCACCCTTATTAATCATCGACATGGGAATTCCGTGGTAGCTAAAAATAACCGCGTCGTAGTTTTTCCTAACGTAGCTTTCATCAACTTGGGCAGCTAAAATCTGCTGATATCGCGGTTGATCGTAGAAGTTTTTGATTATGTAAGCTGGGATTCCGGTTGCTTTGACCTTTTCGATAATCGTGTCATGGGTACTTTGCGTGTAGTTAGGAAACAGTGGCAAAACAATGATCTGGGCATCACCATTTTGATGCATCAGCTTCATTTTTTCGGTAATGGTTGGTCCGCCATAGTTCATCGCAAACTGAATATCCCAATCACTCAGGATACTTTGAACCTTCCGCTGCATCATCTCGGTGTAGACGGTTAGTGGCGAGCCAGCTTGGGTCCACATATGACGGTAATAGGTCGCCGACCGCCACGTCCGCATCGGCAGAATCATCCCGCGCAAAAGCGGCTGCCAGAACCATTTAGGCAAAGTCACAACGTTTTGATCGCTTAAAAATTCTTTCAAATACGTTTTAACATCTTTAGTACTCGGTGATTTGGGTGAGCCTAAGTTCACGAGTAATAGGCCATTTTTTGACATACCAATCCCCCCTTATCTCCTGATTATATCGCTTTCATCAATTCAAACAAACTACCGAAATCGCAAAAATTAAAATCCGCTTAAACAATTTGTTTCCAAGAATGAAATCAGTTCCATTATTGAGTACAATAGGGATGAGGAAGGACGTGATTAAGCCTTGAACAATGCCAAGGAATACCTGGATTTCTTTAATCAAGAATATAAGGAGCCCGGTAAGCACAGCAATTACAGCACGAATAGCAACTTCCGCTTTGACACTAGAGCTGATGCCCTCGAAATTAAAAATATGTTACTTGAAAAAAGCCCAAGTGCCAAAAATTATCTTTTGAGCGTTGAATATATTAACCCTAACCGCTCAATGCAGGTTGGGTGGTACATCACGATTAGAAAGCTCGACAATTCGTCCCTAGATTCGGCGAAAGGTCCTGAGAAAAATCAACCTACTAACCCTCAAAAGCCCACTGACAAGAATTCCAAAAAATAAGTTAATTGGAGGTCATCATACATGGCAAAAACAATTCCTGAAATGACGATGAACGACGGTTTTAAAATCCCTGAAATTGAATTAGGCACTTATCAAATCAGAGGTGGTGCCGGTCTGCAACAAGTTTTAGCCGCAATCCACGATGGTTATCGTGGTTTAGACACGGCAACTAATTATGATAATGAGGGAATGGTTGGTGAAGCGATTCGCCGCTCTGGAATTCCCCGTTCCCATTTCTTTGTTACTTCCAAGTTACCTGGCAAATATCATCAGTACCATGAAGCAACCAAAGCGATTCAAGAAAGTTTGTATCGCTTAGGATTAGACTACTTTGATTTATACTTAATTCACTGGCCATTGCCAAAACGTGATCACTACGTTGAAGCCTTTCAGGCAATGATTGATGCTAAGGAACGGGGCTTAATCCGCTCGATTGGCGTTTCTAATTTTGAACCAGAACACTTGGATCGACTTATCAACGAAACCGGGGTTACCCCAGCAGTTAATCAAATTGAGGTGCACCCTTATTGGAATAATGAACGAATGTTAGCAGCCGACCAAGCTCGGGGTATCGTTTCTGAAGCCTGGAGTCCCCTTGGCCGTGGTAGTTCAGCCTTGAAGGAACCAGTTATTCAAGATCTCGCCAAGAAATACAATAAAAACGCTGGTCAAATTATTTTGAGATGGCATACCCAGCGTGATGTGATCCCAATTCCCCGTTCCAGCAACTTAAGTCATCAGCGGGCTAATAAGGATATCTTTGACTTTGAATTAACCAATGATGAAATCCAGGCAATCAACGGTTTAAGCAAACCAGACGGCCGTGTAGACGGTCAGGATCCAAATGAGTATGAAGAGTTTGAATAGTGAGTTAAGTACAAGTGGAGGACAGCTGCACAAAGCAGAAACCTCCGCATAAGCACCTCAGTCAAGAATTCCAAAACCGGGAATTCTTGACCGAGGAGACTTATGCTCCGGTTTCTAACCGCTTTGCTCCGCTCACTTTTATTAGGACAGCTGCACAAAGCAGGGATCTGCGCGTAAGCACCTGTACCAAAAATCCCAGAACCAGGGATTTCTGATACAGGAGACTTACACTCCGATCCCTAACCGCTTTGCTCCGCTCACTTTTATTAGGAGGCTTATTGATTATGGAAACACAAAAAATGATCAGTTCAAGAAAAGCAATTCGTGAATATAGTGGTCAAATCACTGACTACCAGCTCCATGAAATTTTAACGGCAGCAAATGCAAGTCCGGTTGCCATGGGCCAATACGATAATTATCGACTAACGGTCATTCAAGACCCAGCAACCTTAGCCAAGATGAGCGGCGTTTATGATGCTCCGACCGTCATTGTGGTATCCACCAACAATGCGGGTGCCCCCGAGGAAGTTTCTGCTGGCGCAATCGTTCATAACATGGAATTAGCCGCTGAAGATCAAGGGCTTGGCGCCAATTATAATATGGGCGGCTTAAGTTCGATTCCAGCTGATGTCATTCCAAGCGGTTTTACACCAGTATTTGGTTTAACAGTGGGTCAAACCACTGAAAAGTTTGCCCCGCGGGAAGTCCCGATGGATAGGATTAAAACGAACTTTGTGAAGTAATCGCTTCTAGTTCCTAGCATTACAAAAAAGCAACCAATGATGATTTTTTTCCATTCATCATTGGTTGCTTTTGTTTTCTATTTAACATAGGACAGCTGCGCCAAGCAGAGACTTGCACCTAAGCCTTCCCCACCAAAAATCCAAAACCGGGATTTCTGGTGGGGAAAACTTAGGCTCCAGTCTCTAACGCTTGGCTCCGCTCACTATTTTTAACCCGTTCAGCTTCTTCAAAGTTATCGGTGATAATCCCAGCAACGTGTTCCGCTAACAACTTGACTTGCTTCCGCGGATCGTCAACCGTCCAAATCCGTTCCTTCACGTTCCCAAGTGCTTGATAGTGATTGAGATGTAATCCTGACAAGTGTTCTTTTTGAATAAGCGCCTTTGCATTCAAAATTGGATGATCAGCCAATAGACAATACTGTTGATTAGGATCCAGTTGATAAGCAATCTTTAACGAGTCAAGGTTAAACGACGAATAGATCACGGGGTACGCCAAGTCATATTGCCGGACCATGTCCAACACGATTGCTTCAATATGCGGGTAGTGAATTTTATTCGTCTTAAACTCCAAGTTCAGGTAAACGGGCTGTTGATTAGCAGCGGTCAATAGATCCCTCAAAGTCGGAATTTTTTGCCCGTCTTTCAAATGGAACTGACGTAATTCTTCCAAGGAATAATCCTGAATCCGCCCCTTCCCATCGGTTGTCCGGTCAATCCTTTCATCATGCATAATTACCGGCATATTATCTTTCGTAAGATGAACATCAAATTCCAAGCCCTCAACGCCATGATCAATTGCGTAAATAAATCCGTCCAATGAATTCTCCATAAACTTGTGGGGATAACCACGATGACCAAAAATTAGGGTACTGGTTGTCATAAAATAACTTCCTTTCATCAATAGTGAGTGTAGCAGAGCGGTTAGGGATCGGAGTGTAAGTCTCCTCTGGAAGGAATTCCTGGTCTTGGAATTTTTTCCAGAGGTGCTTACGCGTAGATCCCTGCTCTGTGGAACTGTCCTATGAAAAAGTGAGTGTAGCAGAGCGGTTAACAATCGGAGTGCAAGTCTCCTTCAAGGGGAATTCCCGGTTCTGGAATTTTTCTTGAAGGTGCTTACGCGCAGATTGTTGCTCTGCAGAACGGTCCTTTCAATCAATTCATCATTTCTTATCCGCCCGGTTGGTGGTCGTTAAATTAGCGTTCATTGCTTTATTAGCGGTTGTCAAAGCACCGTCAATATTGCCGCCGTTGTAAACCGTCTCCATCGCCGTTTCTTCCAATTCCCGGGTTAGCTGCATCCCTTCCATCAAAATTCCCGAGTTTGCATTATTCGGCTTAGCACTCGCTAACTGCTCCCCAGGAACCCGGGCTGCGGGGATCTTTTTATACAGATTCTGCAGGGCCTTTTGCTTCTGCGAATTCTTGTTCAAGGCTAAATAACCAGTGGCAACTTGCCAATTGGCTTGATTCTTGGCGCTTTCTGCATACTTAATGAATTCAAATGCGCCCTTTTGAACTTTTTCCGGCTTGTCATTTGAAATCCACAAAGCAGCGCCACCAATTCCCACACCATTTGCTTTTGTCCCGTCTGGATGTGGGAAGTAGCTAATCCCCAATTTATTCTTATTGCCAGTGGTTAGCTGACCGATGTAAGCAGAGGACTGCACAAAGATCCCTAATTTATCCGCCAGGAAAGCCGCAATTTCGTTGGTTTCCGCACTAGCACCCGACCCATAATTCACAAAATCGCCTGACTTGATATTGGTCCGAATCCATTTGAGAAACTTAACCGTATTAGGATTATTAACGTTAATTTTGGTTGGGTTGCCTTGATGACCGTCGCCATTATTGATTAGCTTAGTCTTATCATTAGCCAACGCCTCTTCTAGCAGCCAGCCATAAATTTCCATCGTCATTCCCTTAACTTTATGATGAGATTTTTCGTACAATTCCTTAGCGACCCGGCTAATTTCACTATAACTAGGTGACTTAGACGGTGGCGTGATCCCGTATTTTTTCAGGAGCGTTGCGTTGTAATACAGAACCGGCTGTGACGTGTTAAACGGCATTGCCAACTGTTGACCCTTATTTGAGTAAAACGATCGGGCCACCGGCGAAATATCACTCGTGTCGTAATGATCCTCATCAATGAACTTCTGAACTGGCGTAGTGTACTTACTATGCATCATTTGGGCAGTTGAAATGTCAAATGACTGAAATAACGCTGGCGATGCGCTGGTACCGTGACTTTGAATAATCTTTTGTACCGCTTCGTCATACGCACCCTCATATTGAGGAATGACTTCATACTTACTTTGTGACTGATTAAAATTATCAACCATTTTATCAAGGGCCTGTTCGGCAGGGCCACCCATTTCATGCCAGAAAACGATCGGGGTTCGGCCAGCTTTGGCGGTGGTCTCCTTATGCGAAGCCCCCACAAAAGCTACTCCAATTGCAACAACCACGACCGCAATGATTGGAATTAAATGATTTTTAATGAAATCCCAAATTTTTACCATCACTTAACCGCCCCTTCGTTTGCGCCTGATTTAAAGTAATGTTGGCCCACGAAAAGAACGATCAACGTTGGGATGACAACAATCGCCGCGGTTGCTTGGATCATTCCCCAGTCATTAAACGTTTCTTCAGACTGGAGCTGCCGCAGACCGTTTTGAACTGGCCGAAATGAATTACTAAAGGTTGTCAACATTGGCCACAAATATTGATTCCAAGCACCCAAGAAACTGTACGCCCCCAAAGTGATTAGTGAAATCCGATTGTATGGCATCACGATCCGCCAATAAAATTGTAGGTGACCAAGGCCTTCAATATCAGCCGCTTCCTTGAGTTCTGCTGGCATTTGCTTGAATGATTGGCGCAACATAAAGATCCCAAACGCCGAGGTTAGAAACGGAATAATCATAACCGAATAACTATTCAACAACCCCATCGCCTTAACTGTCGAGAAATTGGGAATAATTTCCGCTTCAAATGGCAGCATCATCGTTGCTAATACCAAGACAAAAAGTGATCGCTTATATTTAAAATCCAAAAAAACAAATGCATAGGCACTCATCGAGCAGAATAGTAATTGGGCGAACATGGTGACCGTTGAAATTACCAGACTGTTTCCCAAGTAATGAAGGATCGGCGTTTGGGTAAAGGCATCAACGTAATTTTGAAACGATAAATCCGTGCTCAAGAAGTTGCCCTTCGCAATTTGCATGGTCGGCAAAAAGCTGGTCCATAAACCAATGAAAAATGGCGCCAAAACGACCAATGCCAAAACACTCAATAATAAATAGTTCCAAACGTTCTTAGCTATTTTAGGCTTTGCGACAACGTTCATTAGTAGTTCACCCGCTTTTCTAAGACTTTAAATTGCAATAACGTAAATAACGCAATGATAACCGTCAAAATCAACGCTTCAGCACTCGCCTGGGCGAAGTTGCCACTGTAAAAGGCATCCTTATAAATTCGGTAAACCAGCATGTTGGTTGCGTTAGTTGGCCCACCCTTAGTCATCAAATCAATGAGGCCGAAGCTCTTAAAGCCGTCGATCAACGTCACAATTGAAACGAAGAACAGGGTTGGTGAAATTGACGGGATGGTAATGTGGAAAAATTGGAACCGCGATGACGCCCCTTCAATGCTAGCAGCCTCGTATAGTGTCGTTGGAACAGATTGGATGGCCCCAAAGAGAATCAGAAAGGTAAAGCCGAGGTTCATCCAAACAGTTGTAATAATGACCGCTACCATTGCCCAAGTTGGATCCGTCAACCAGCCGATTGCTGGCAAGTGCAGCCAAGTACTAATTAACGATAGAAACCCAGTGGATGGGTTAAAGATAAAGAGCCAGAAGATTGCGGCGACCGAAACGGAAACGCCCATGGTAGAGGAAAATAACGTTCTAAAGAAACCAATGCCAGCAATCTTCTTACTAGCGAGGCTGGCAAGTAATAACCCCAACGCAATGGTGAGAGCAGTTACTGCCAATACATAAACCATTGTCACCGCTAAACTGTTTAAATAATCAGCCGACGTTAATAAGTTAATGTAATTTGAAAGGCCAACAAACACAGTGGGCTTCCCAACGGTATTGGTTAAAAACAAACTTAAATAGAGGGTTTTAAACATCGGATAGAAAATAAAGATTCCTAGAATTAGTAATGAAGGTCCTAAAAATAGCAGGGCGTAATATTTATCCTTAGCATTTAACGAAAACGCCTTTTCAGACGCTTCAATCTTGGCCTTAGTTTCCGCTCGATTAATCGGTGCTGAAGTAGAATCGGATGCAGGTGATTTAAGCATGAACGTATGCCTCCTTTGAGATGTCAATTCGCTTCCCATTGGCATCAAAGAACATCAAGTTAGAATTGGCAGTCACCTTAATCGGCTCATAGTTTCTAAAATCAACCTTGCCAGTCATCACAACGTGAATATCGTTCCCACTGTTTAAGGTGGCATAAACAATTGTTTCATCACCTAAAAATTCAGTATTCTTCACGACCGCATTGCCATCAACGCCTTCAGCGAGTCGAATCTGCATGTCATCAGGGCGAATCCCAATCTGTAATTTTTCAGCGGGCACTTCTTCACTCAGGATAATTTGCAGATCTGATGAAACGTTTATCATGTGGTTATTATCGGCTGAACGGGTCGCTGGAAGAATATTAATTTGTGGTGTGCCAAAGAATTTAGCAACAAAGGCATTCTTGGGGTTTTGATAAATCTCACTTGGCGTGCCAATTTGTTGCACATGGCGATCGTTTAAAACCATGATATGGTCGGCCATCGTCATCGCTTCAACTTGATCATGAGTCACGTAGATCAACGTTAAGCCGAGTTTTCGTTGGAGTGCGTAAATTTCTTGACGCATTTTAATCCGTAGTTGGGCATCCAAGTTGGAGAGGGGTTCATCCATCAGACAAATTTTGGCGTCACTGGCAACTGCTCGGGCTAGCGCAACCCGCTGACGCTGACCACCTGATAATTCCCGTGGTTTCCGCTTTGCTAAAGTGGTAAGGTTAACCATCTTTAAGGCCTCTTTAACACGGGCATTAATGTCATCAGGAGCTAATTTCCGCGCCTTCAGTCCAAAGGCAACGTTGTCCCAAACACTTAGGAACGGAAACAACGCGTAATTTTGAAAAACCATTGTTAACTTCCGCGCCTTTGGTGGTAAATCGTTGACCACGGTATCGTCAATCTTCACTTCACCAGCAGTAATCGGCGTTAAGCCAGCGATCATTCGCAGCAGATTACTCTTACCACACCCAGAAGGCCCAACGATAACAAAGAATTCACCGGTTTCAACTTCTACTGAGATATCTTTCAAGACTTCGGTTTCACTGTCATAATCTTTGCGGACGTTATTTAACGTAATCGACAAAGCGCTCACCTCAAAATCATTTATTTAACTACAAGGCTTATTGTGAGGGTTGAATGTAAAAGGGATGTTTTCTTAGTGTAAAAGAGAGGTAAAAAATAAGTGAGCGGAGTAAAGCGGTTAGAAAGCGGTCCTAATCTATGTATCAGAGAATGATCACTAAATAACCCAAGATAACCCAAGATTTTACCAAAGAATGCTCCAGTCAGATTACAACTTGGCAGAACACTTTTCTATAGATACTTAATCCCTAGTCCTGAGAGTATTGAGTGAGGCAGCTTAGATACTGGCATCTGCCTTCTGGAACAGTCCTAAACCCAATAACCAATCAGACCAGTTCTAATAAAGAACGGCCCCTATCCCTCCAGTTCACCAAGACTATCCACAAAAGCCAAAAATCTTCCCAACTAAAAAGTGACCCCATCGCAAAATGAGGTCACCACAATCAAATTTCATTTAACAATCATTACCTATTAATCAACCACATTCTCCGGCTCACCCGCTAAATAAGCCTTCAAATTATCAACAGCAATTCCCATCAGCCGCGCCCTAATCTCCGTGGCGGCCCAAGCGATATGGGGTGTTAAGAACACATTTTTAGCGGTTAACAGTGGGTTATCCCGATTAATTGGTTCCTCGGAAGCGACATCCGCTCCCAGGGCATAAAGTTTCCCAGAATTTAGCGCATCGGCAACGTCGGCTTCATTAAGCAGCCCCCCACGCGCCGTATTAATCAAAATAACGCCAGCCTTCATCTTAGCAATCGATTCTCGGTTGATCATTTTTTCCGTTTCTGATGTCTGCGGCGTATGCAGCGTAATGACGTCAACCTTAGCGTATAGATCTTCCAATGATACCTGCTTAACCCAATCTGCCGAGACATCTTTTGGATGATGGTTATAAAAAATAACTTTCATTCCAAACGAATGGGCAACCTGGGCCACTGCTTGACCAATCCGCCCAAAACCAATAATGCCCAGCGTCTTATCGGTTAAGGAAATCAACGGCGTTTTCCAAAATGTAAAGTCTTTAGCAATTTGCCACTCACCGTTTCTAACCGCCTCACTATGAAGGCCTACCTGATTGGTAATTTCTAGCAACAACGCAAAAGTGTGCTGGGCAACGGCGTCAGTCCCGTAACTCGGAATGTTGGTCACAATCACATTCTTTTTCTTGGCTGCGTCAATATCAATGACGTTATAACCAGTCGCAAGAACCCCAATGTATTTGAGCTTAGGAGCGTTTTCAATCACATTTTCATCCAACCGAGTTTTATTCGTGAGGACAATCTCAGCATCTCCAATTCGTTTTAGAATTGTGGCATCGTCATCTTGAGTCCGGTCATAATTAGTAAGTTCCCCCAATTGCTCAAAGCCCTCCCAGCTAATATCACCAGGATTTAATGCATAGCCATCCAAATCTACAATTTTCATGTGTCGGCCTCCAAAGTCATAAAGTGAGCGGAGCAGAGCGGTTAGAAAGCGGACTGTAAGTCTCCTATCGAGGAAATTCCCGGGTTTGGAATTTTTTCGATAGGTGCTTACACGCAGCTTTCTGCTCTGCACAGCTGTCCTAATGAGTGAGCGGAGTCAGGCGATTAGAAACTGGAGTGTAAGTCTCCTATCGAGGAAATTCCCGATCTTGGAATTTTTGACCAAGGTGCTTATATGGAAGTTTTTGCCTGACGCAGCTGTCCTACATTTATTAACATAATACAGCAGCCACTAGTAAAATTCATCTCACAAGTCACTTCTATAGACCAAACACGCTGATATATAACGGTTTATGAATATTGATGCTTTCCATACACATTTCAATAAATCATCGGAAACGCTTACTAAACGTGTTATAATTTTCACTGTTAAGAAACATCATAAACCGGAAAAAGGTGAAAAACCTTTGCAGCCCCTTAGCTACTGTAAGATCAACTAACTCGTCACAACTCACTGGGTATCAGCCTGGGAAGAGGACGATGTTAGACCAAGGTCGAGTCAGGAGACGTTTATGATGTTGATTGCAAAGTATCTTAAGGGTCGACTTTGGCAATTAATGACATTATTACACGATATTTTGTTTACTGTGCATTAAATATCTGTATTTAAGTTATTAATGATTAATCTCGGCCCCGCTAGGATAACTAGTTGGGCTTTTTTCGTGGGGTAGTTTTAGTTTTATTGAGTTACTTTTTTTAGGGCAGCTGCGCAAAGCAGAAACTTCCACATAAGCACCTCCGACAGAAATCCTCCAAAACCAGGGATTTCTGTCGGAGGAGACTTAAGTTCCAGTTTCTAATCGCTTTGTTCCGCTCACTTACTTTGAGGAGGGTATTTATGAATAAAAAACGACTTATTTATTGGATTTCGCTAATATTAGGCGTCTTCCTGTTATTTATCGGCGGTAGTTCCGTTGCCAAAGCTGATACAGCATCGGATGTTGATGCGGCAATTGCAACTGGCGTTAATTATACTGCCCAGAAGTCAAAATTTGGTGGATGGGATGCACCGATCTTTGCATTGAGTAATAATGGCATCACCAATACTCAAGCTCAAAATGGTTACCAGGCTATTCTTGCCCACAATGACTATATTAGTGGCGGCCATGAAGGATATATGGGCATCACTGATGTTGCTGCAATCATCAGCTTACGTGCTCTAGGTAAAGACCCAACAAATGTTGAGAACAAGGACCTTGTTGCACATGTCATTGATGACGCAAATACAAATACTGACCTAAATGGCCAAATTAATGACTTGGAGGGATTAAGTTCTGGAAACTATGGAGCTGCTAGTGAAACCGCACGAACTAATCTAGTTAATAAAATATTAAAGGCACAAGAATCTAGTGGTATGTGGAATGACTATGGTAGAGTCTATACTACCGGATCTGCATTAACAGCATTGTCGATGAATCTGAATCAACCTGACCTTCGCGATACAATTACGGCTGCAATAAAAAAAGCAGTTGGCGCAATTACATCGACCTACTATCAAGAGGATGGTGGCTTTGCTGACAAGGCAGACACTGAATACGGCTCTGAAGACGCTTCTAATAGCGCTACACTAGTTGCCGGGCTTGCTGCAACTGCAAACATTACTAATGTTAACGTTTATTCATCCCTGAATGGTCAGGATAGTTATGCTTCTCCAGTTCAAAACTTACTTAAGAATAACGTAACTTCTACTCCCGCCAATGCTTTTCTCCTTTATGAAGGCACATCTACCTTACAACAGGCTCAATTCACAAATAATGGCGGTATTGGGTCCATTTTTGCTTTTGATCAAAACGCCGCGTTCAAACCCGGCGAACTCGCCAGCTTCACCAACGCAGCTACTGCCAAGAAACAAGCCATCAGCAATGATTCACAAGCAACCACAGCGGATCAAAATAACGCGATTAGTACTGTCAACCAAATTTTAGCTACCTATACCGCCAAAATTAATGCTGATACTACGAGTGCTGAAGCCATTGCTGATCGTAATGCTGGCGTTGCTGAAATTAACAACGTGACAGTCCCTCATGTAGCCCCAATCGTTCAAAATAACGGATTGTCAGTATCGACAACCGCGCCAAGTTCGACAACTACTGCTGCGCCGATTAGCTCACCAATAAGTACCCCAGTGGTAACTTCAGCAGCTACTAATAAGAAGCCAAGCGTCAATGGTTCAGTTGTTTATGGTTTAACCACTATTAAGCTTTACAAGAACACGAATTTCACAAAATCAAATCTCACAAAAACTTATAAAAAACAGGCTCGAGTTAACCGCCCAATGTTTCTGGTCATCAGTCAAACGACCAACAAACAGGGTAAGGCAGTTTATAAGGTCAAAGACACCAAGAGTGGCAAAACTGGTTACACCCTTTCAGGTTCGAAATACTTTAATAATGCCTACTATTCAGCTAATGTGACTAAGATTAAAGTCATTAACCCCAAAGGAATTAACGAATACAATAAAGTTAAGTTAACCAACAAGCAGCGTCACGTTAAGAAGAACACTTCTTTAACCGTTAAAAAGGTTGTTAATTATGGCCGCACAACTCGTTTCCTATTAACCAACGACAACTACGTTTCAGCTAATAAAAAATTGGTCTTCGCAACTAAATACGACAAGGCTAGTGATAACACAACTACTACCACACCTTCAACAGTTGCCCCAACGACGATTACAACGCCGACAACCACTAACTCAACATCCTCAAGCACTTCATCAAATAGTTCGACTGGCACGGTGTCAAACAATAATACGCCAGTGACCCCTACCCCAGTAGTTCCAACAGCTACTGAAACGGTAACCGTCAATGCCACCGCCAATGGCAACGTTCTATCAAGCGGTAGTGTCACAATTCCAGTTGGTTCTACTGCCTTAGATGCTTTATATGCCCTAGCTCGCCAAAATGGGCTTAACGTCACGGTTTCTGGCTCCGGAAGTTCCGCATACGTTACCGGCATTAATGGCTATAGTGCTGGTAAATCGGGAACCGATACTGGCTGGCTATGTTATGTAAGTGGTAACTTCATTCAAGTTTCTCTGGGTGCTTATGTACTCAAGAATGGGGATACGGTTTCAATGGAATACAATAAATAAGGTGTTTTTCTGCTCGTTCCTTTAACAAAAAGATCTGAATTGAGAAATCCAGATCTTTTTCATTGAAGAAAATTCAATCTGTAATCAAGGAGATTATACAATGACTAAAACAATTAAAACTTTATTATCAGCTGCTGCCCTAATCCTAACCACATTTACTTTTGCGACAGGGGCCAATGCCGCTTCAACGAAGAAAGCCAGCGTTTCAACTATTCAGCGCCGGACAGCTTTGACGTATTCATATGCTAAAAAGATGATCAAAACCAACAAAACGGGCCTTTCAGGTAATGCCAGCTCAATCTTCAGTAAAAAGCTTTATCCAGAATCTGGTGCCTCAGCGGGTTATTCAGACTTTTTATTGGGATTGAAGGGTAACGGTTACAAATTTACCACCAATGAAAAGAATCTGTTACGCAAAAATCTGGTGGTTCGAGGCAATAGTCCAGCTGCCACGTTAGCTAATGCCGTAATGGCCGTGCAAGCAATGGGGCTAAACGCTCAGAATTACAAACCATATGGTCAAAAAAGAGGAATTAATTTAGTATCTCGCCTCTACAAGACCAGTATCACTAATCAGACAGCTAGTGCACAATCTCAAGCTTTAATTGCCATCTCAATGAGCAACAAATTCAAACAACCTAAAGGCGCTAAATTCAGCAAAGCCAGCCTGAGTAATCGACTCGTTAAGGTACAGCTCAATAATAATGGCTGGACTTACAATAACCGACAAGGTACCAAGGACGCGGATACAACTGCAATGGCCCTCACCGCGCTTTCTCGTAGCAAGTCAAGTGCAAGCAACATCAAGACAAGCATTCAAAAGGGGCAACAGTTCTTATTTGATATTGTGCAAAAGAACGGCACTTTTGGCTATACATTTAACGGCAAGACAACGCCAAACGCCAATTCAACCGCCGAAGCCATCATTGCCTTATCCAATGATTCAGCTACTAAAAAGTACGTCAACAGTAGCGCAATGAAGGCATCACAAACGGCCACGCCACTTTACGCCATGCTGACATACGTTAATAACACTGGTTCAATCAAGAAAGCAGCTACTCAACTATACGGTGTCGGTCAAGTAAACCTCGCCATCGCTGCTTACAAGGCTGCTCTCAAGAATCGATCTGTTTATACAATTAATTAGTTCCCAACGTTAGTGAGGTGCAAAAATGAAACGAAACAATATGAAGAAAGTCATCGGGTTCATTCTTGCGTTTGTGTTAACGATTGGTCTTGCCTTTGGGATCCAACAGGTAGTTTCATCTAAAAGCCACTCTGACAGTCCCCGAACTTCAAAGCAGGCAGCCAGTTCTTCCAGTAAATCAAGCTCACAGAAGCAACCAGCAAAAAAAGCCAGCTCTGATAAAGCAAAAAAGACGCCTTCGAACAAAAAGGATGCTAAGAAGCCAAATGGTAAAAAAGCAGCTGGCGGCCAGTCAAGTAAATCGAATTCTACGAAACCTGGCAAGCAAACAACCAAAACTCGCAAGCAGGCGGCAACCACTAGTCCTAAAAAGACTGCGACCAAGAGGACTGCTACAACTCCAAAGAGCGATAAACTTGGTAAAGTCAACCATAAGAATGAGACCAAGGTTGTTACTGGCAACTCCAAAGCTGCCAGTAAACCGGGTAACACCGCCAATACCATCAAGATTTATTTAAGAGTTGATGGCTACAAAAAGACATTCTACGCTAAGAGCATGCGGGTCAAAAAGAACGCTAACGCCTTTTCAGTCCTCAAGCAGACCAAATTAAAGATCAGCTACATTCCGGGACATTCCGTTTACATCAACGGAATTAATGGTCTCCGCGAGAATGATGTGAAAACCGGTTCCGGTTGGATGTTCAGCGTTAACCATAAGTTTATTGATCACGCAGCAAATCTAACGCCATTGAAGAGTGGCGATCGTGTTCACTGGTACTTTACGACGAAGGGCTATTAACCCCTATAACGATTAGTTTAGCCAGTTAATAAGCGCACAATTCTTGATAGTTCTTTAATATTCTAAGATGACCAACGTTTCAGGCTTAAGCAACAAAAATACAGATATTTCAAGTGAGTATTTAACCTCTTGAAATATCTGTATTTTTATTACTTCACGAATTCCAATACTATTTTTGCTTCCCAACTCTTTTAAAACCAGTTATTTCAGTAACTTTGCAATTGACCCAGTGAATTTGTCCGACCATACCGCTGATTTATCTCTTATCAGCGAAACGATAAAGTCTGGCGATGAATCAAAAAACAATGCTGAAAGATCTTCGGGAAACATGGTAATGAAAAACACGATACGACATATTTTAAAATAGGTCGTATCGTGCTTTTTTTAGTTGTTGATTTTTTATTTAGGAGATTTGTGTCTCCGGACTTTAATATCTGGTGATCATTCTACTCTTACATAGATTAGGACCGCTCCGCAAAGCAGAAAGCTGCACCTAAGTCACTCCTGCCAAAAGCCCAGGCCCACGGCTTTCGGCAGGAGTAACTTAGGCTCCGCTTTCTAACCGCTTTGCTACGCTCACCTCAATTCCTTATAATCAAAGTAATCAAAAGTGGCCGTTGCATCATAACCCGAATAGTCCACCGCTGCCAATCCCACAAACGCCCCGGTGAAGAAACCACCATAAGTTTGTAAGACATAATCATCGGAAAGAACAGCTGCATCCAAGGTTACCGGAACCTCATGCCAGGTTTCACCATCAAACGAGTATTCATAAGTGTAGCTCTGTTTACGAACCTTCGTCTTGAACCAGACGTATTCAACACCATCTGGAACGGCAATCGCATCATCTTTCAGGTAAGACGTGTAGTTCCCACGATTGTTTTCAGCAACTTCAATGACGTGACCCTTCTTTTCATCCCACGTAATAAAGATCCATGACCAGTGCTTGTCATTATAGAAGTTTGTTAAGCCGGCCATCTGTTGATACGTAAACGGATCGAATTTAACCTTCGTTTCAGCATCAAAGTTAAACGCCTGCCAGCGACTCGCAATCATCGAAACGTCGAAATTACTTGCCAGTGAGAAGTGCCCAACCAGTTTCAACTGACCGTCACCAAATGATCCCATATGCTTGCTAAACGGTACCCGCAGTGTGTTCCAGTCGTAGTCCAACGTCTCTGAATCGAACTCATCATGCCGCGAATGATCTAACGGCGCGTCAGTCTCAATGGCATCCTTTGGCGCATCAACTTCAACTTGACCACCATGGCCGCCAACAACTCGTGGCCAGCCCTGATCGTCCCATTCAACTTTTTGAATGGATGTTTCGCGGCCTAGTGTACTCCAGCCACGTGGGTCATACGCGGACTCGTTTTTATGATTCCAAGGACGGGCCATCAACGAAGCATAGTACCACTCACCGCCTGGCGTGTTAACCAAAGCGCCATGACCTTGCTTTTGAATCGCCAAGTCTGGTGTATCAAAGTTTGTAATAAATGGGCCATCTGGTTCGGTTTCAAATGAATCAGCATCCAATGTCTTTGACCGAGCAACAACTTCCTGGTGAGTAAAGACCGTGCCGCCTTGCGCTGCAAATAGATAGTAATAACCATCCTTCTGATACAGATGCGGCCCTTCAACCAGCTTTACATCAGTTCCACGATAAATGGTTCGAGCAGTCTTTGGATCTAATTTCATCGTCTTAGTATCAAACTCAGTCAACGTAATGCCGTCAAATGGGTGGTGATATTCACGATGATCCCAAGTTTGTTGAACCAGATACTTACGGCCATTCTGATCGTGGAACAGGGAAGCATCAAAGCCCACGCCATTCACCCTTATCGGATCACTCCACGGGCCGGTGATGTTTTCTGCCGTTGTCAGATAATTGGTCATATCCTTAAAGGTGCCCTCAGTCACTTTAACATCCGTATAAATCAGCCAAAACTTACCATCCGCGTAGGACAAATCCGGTGCCCAAATGCCGCCTGAAGCTGGGTTGCCCTTCATATCCAATAACGTAGTCGTTGATAGCGGCGACGGTAACAATTTCCAATGAACCATATCCTTGGATTCATGAAGCCGAACGCCAGGGAACCATTCAAAGGTCGAATTGGCGATGTAATACGTGTCACCAACTCTAATCATACTTGGGTCGGCGTTAAAGCCTGGTAATACTGGGTTTGAAATTTTCATGACAATATTTCCTTTCTATTACTTACTAATTATTAAAGTTGACCTTCACTCTTACGCTTGTCAATTTCCAAGTTAATTCGATCAACATCCTTGTCACTTAATGGGTACTTGCTCATAATCCACATTGCAACTAATGCCAAGACGATTGGCGCCCAAATCATTGAGAACTGGATCCCCATCAAAGCAGAAGCACTTTGGTGAGCTTTAGCACCATCAAACTTGAAGAAGGCGTTGATATAGCCTGGAATAATTCCACCTAAAGCCAGGCCAATCTTGAAGAACAAGCCCATGATGGCGTTGATAATCCCGGCAACCCGTTTCTTTGATTGGTATTCACCATAAGAAACAACTTCTGGTACCAATGACCACATGTAACCAGTAGCGGCAGTAATCCCCCATTGCATCAAGAAACGGCCAACGTAGCCAAGTAGTGGTGAGTCTTTAAATGCAGGCATTTGCCAAACCCACAAGATGAGTTGACCAACGATAAATAATGTTAAGAAAATGTAGAAGAACTGTTTTTTACCGATCTTTTTACGAACAATTGGCCATAAGAATACTAGGAAGATTCCTGGAATCGATCCAATCAAGTTAATGGAAGCAACCCATTCTGGATGGCCAACATTATACTGCATGTAGAATGGCCAAACGGTGTTGCCAAAGAACATGAAGGTAAAGCCAATTAGGAAGAACATCCCCAAAACTTGGAGGGGCTTATTACGTTTGATTTCAGCGAACAGATCTGAGTATTTAACGGCATCAGTTTCCTCTGCGGTCGGCAATACTCGTTCTTTAACACCAAAATAAGTGACCATCAGTAACGCAAATCCAATTACCATGTAAATTGACATAACCAAGAAGTATGCGCCCCCAGCATGAGGGGATGCATAGTTCCCAAGATGTAACTTAATTCCAAAGAAACCAATGTCTTTTAATTGCTTGTCTGGGGAAGCTAGTTGGACAAACAGCGGTAAGAAGGTATAAACCATCAAGTTACCAATGTTAGCTTCAGTCATCCGGACAGTTGTCAAAGTCGAAACTTCATTGTTATCCCGGGTAAGCGACGCATTCAAAGCCCCGTATGGGATATTAACAAACGAATAAATCATTGCAGTCGCCATATATGAAATGAATGCAAAGATGACATTACCCCGAACGGCTTCCATTGGGAAGAATAGTAAGGCTGCACAGACGGTTAATGGGATTCCAAAATATAAAATAAACGGTCGATACTTACCCCGTTTAAACTTACTCCTATCAACAACGGCTCCAACATAAGGATCCCAGAAAACGTTAATCCAACGAACAATTAGAAAAATAGTTGCCCCAACTGCGGCAGAAATTCCAAAAACGGTGGTTAAATAAAACAGTAACATTGAACCAACCGTACCAAAAATAAGGTTCTGGGCTAAATCACCGGCACCATAACTAATTCGCTCACCCCATGAGAGCTTGGCGAATTCTTTTTCG
Organism: Lentilactobacillus kisonensis DSM 19906 = JCM 15041; assembly: GCF_001434135.1. GTDB lineage: Bacteria > Bacillota > Bacilli > Lactobacillales > Lactobacillaceae > Lentilactobacillus > Lentilactobacillus kisonensis. The sequence goes on from NZ_AZEB01000003.1 coordinate 122,317, forward strand.
GCAACGTGTTTAGTCGCAGCATCATTAACATTACTTGCCATGTTTCATTCTCCTTTGCTTATAGCATACAAATGACAGTGTTAGTAAACCCATGGCTATCAATGAGACAATCTACTCAATAAGACAACCGTTACCAATTATTCTTCATTTGCTGATTAATGGTATCTGAACAAATTGCAGTTTGTAAGTTGGTTAGAAATTTAGCAAATGAGTTTTAATTTCAGTGGTCCTTATCGAGCAAGTCACCCCGTTAACACAGAGATTTACTTAACTACAGCTCACATTGTATCCGCTTTCAGGAAATCATATTAACTTGGTTTTTAACCGGAATTAGTTAATTTGTGACCATATAAATTGATAATAACTTTTCCGTTTTTTTCGAAAGTGAGACTATTTTATCTTTATAAGTTTAGACTGTTGATCAAAAAATGAGCATCAGTTAAAGCAAAAAAATTATTTGCCTTAACTGATGCTTAGATTCGAAATTACTGTTGGAATTTTGTTTTTTTGGGTGGTGTTCTGTTTTATTAGGGTGAAACTACTTTGCAACACAAGGAATTGTGTAAGTCACTTAGTGAAAAGTTTGCTTTTGTGGTTGTTCGCCGTTGTATGGCGTAGGACCGTTTCACAAAGCAGAAGCTTGCACCTAAGCCTTCTCAGGACCGCTCCACAAAGCAGAGACTTGCACCTAAGTCTTCTCCGCCAAAAATCCAAGCCCAGGATTTCTGGCGGAGAAGGCTTAGGCTCCAGTCTCTAACCGCTTTGTTCCGCTCACTTACTCAAAGTGCCCACTTTGTGCCACCGACCTTACCGTTCTCTTCGGGCTGATTTGTTTTCGGTACTCACTTGGCGTAATTCCTGACCACTTTTTGAATTGCTTACTGAAATTTGAAATGCTGCTGGCACCCATCATATACGCAACATCTTCAATTGAGTATTCCATATACCCCAACAGCAACTTAGCTTTACGGTATTTCTTTTCATCAATGAATCGAAGCGGGGTCATGCCATACACCTTTCTAAACGTCCGGTGCCCATAGCCACTGCTAATGTCAATTTGCTTGCAGATGTCTCCAAATGAGAACTGATGGTGATCGCTCTTATCAATCCCCTCCGTTATTAACGTTGCCATCTTTCGGGCGACCTTAGCCTCTCGTTCAGTGAAATGGAGTTGATCCTCACGGGAGAATGCGGATAATTTTTCGGTCAACTCATATAAATAACTCAACAACCGAATTTGAATTTTGAGGTTAACCTGCTCTTCCGTCAGTTTGACACCCTTACTGTACTTAACAATGTCTAAAGCCGCAGCCATCGAGGCCTTGGCAACCGGATTATCCGGTGGGATCACGGCATTTGCAATGTTACTGATAATCGCTGACTTAAGTCCCAGACTCTCAAAGTTAAAATGAAAGCAAATATAGGTCATTTCTTTGTCTTTACTGGCATTGCGATTATTGTGGAGTGTCCCTGGGGCAATAATTAACGCACTTCCCGGCCCATACGTCATGGGAGCAAGCCCTTTCAACGTCGTTGTTTGCGAGCCTTTCAAGACACACATCAATTCAAACGCTTGGTGCTTCTGCTCAAAAAAGCTCCAGCCCCCTGGAACCGTATGCTGGTGACCACCAAATATATATAGCCCAGATTCAACAACTGGTATTGAAATAAAATTTTTCATATTTGTTCACCTCGAGTGAGCGTAGCAAAGCGTTTAAAAGCCGGAGCTTAGGTTACCTTCGTCGAAAATCCCGGGCTTGGATTTTGGGTAAAGGTGGTCTAGGTGCAGGCTTTTGCTTTGCGCAGCTGTCCTAAAAACAGTGAGCAGAGCAAAGTGCTTAGAAGCTGGAGCCTAAGTTATCTCGGTCAGAAATCCCGGCTTTGGATCTTTAGCCGAAATAACTTAGTTGAAGGCTTCTACTTTGCAGAGCTGTCCTAAAATTAGTGAGTGCAACAAAGCGCTTAGAGATCGCAGTGTAAGTCTCCTTGAAAAAAAATCCCTGATTTGGAGATTTTTGTTCGAGGTGTTTACGCATAGACTTTTGCTTTGTGCGGTCATCTCACATTCAACATTGAAATCGCTATCACTAACATAATAAAGGGATCTAACAAGTTAGTCAACTAAACCAACTTACCGACTTTGTTCAAAAGTAACCCTTAATTTGTCAAATCCTGAACCTAACTTACCTAAAAAATAATTTGAAAAATAACTCATTTCTATTGTTTTTATAGCTGCTTTCCATTAAGGTGTTATCTGTTCGATTGAATTCATTTAAGCATGACAGCAAAGCAGAAGTCTGCACATAAGCACCTCGGGTAAAAATCCCAAACCCGAGGAGACTTATGCTCCGACTTCTAACCGCTTTGCTCTGCTCACTGTTTTTAGGACAGCTGCGTAGAGCAGAAACTTCCACATAAGCACCTCTAACAAAAATCCCAGAACCGGGGATTTTCTGTTAGAGGAGACTTATATTCCAGTTTCTAACCGCTCTACTCCGCTCACTTTTCGGGGAAGGGGAAGCAATATGGATCAATTATCCTTAGTTATTATTCTACTGGCAGCGTTGTTTGTCCCGTTAGCAATGGCCAGATTTAAAATCACCTTTTTACCAACAGCAGTTGTGGAAATCATCATTGGGGTTATCTTGGGGCCCTCCCTCTTTAATTGGATCGCCGCCTCACCGACGCTGGATATCTTACAGAATGTTGGGGTGATTTTCTTACTGTTCTTAAGTGGAATGGAAATTGACTTTAGTCTATTCAAGCGCAAGCCGTCCCGCTTATCACCTCTAGAAGAAAAAGGCAAAAAGAGTCAGCCCAAGTATTCTGTTTTGCAGATTGCTTCCATGAGCTATCTTTTAATCGTCGTCATGTCAATTATCATGGGCTATGGATTGAGATTAACTGGCCTCTTTTCTGACGTTTGGCTGGCTGCCATTCTATTTATGACCATTTCGCTTGGAATCGTTATTGCCAGTCTGAAGGAACAAGAGCTCCTCAGTAAACCATTTGGTCAAACAATTCTCTTAATCGCCGCTCTGGGTGAAGTTGTGCCAATGATTGGGCTCACCTTTTACGCTTCGGCTTACAGCCCAAGTTCCAAATCACTATGGTTAATTCTATTAATCTTAGTAGCGGCCGCCCTGTTGTTCTGGCGTTTTAAAGCCTTTTTCAGAATTTTTGACACCATCAATAAATCAACGACCCAGTTAGACGTCCGGTTGGCGTTCTTTATGATTGTCACCCTTGTCACTGTGGCGGAAACCGTTGGGGCTGAGGGAATTCTGGGCGCCTTTTTAGCCGGTATCGTTATTAAACTTCTAGAACCTCATGAAGAAACCAAAGTACGGTTGGATTCAATCGGTTACGGCTTTTTCATCCCGATTTTCTTCATTATGAGTGGGGTCAATTTAAATCTACGGCAATTAATTTCTAACCCACACATTTTGGTACTCATTCCCGTTTTATTTGTCGGCTACATTATCGCCAAAGTATTAGTTTACTTTGTCCTCCGCAAACGGTTCAAATCATTTAACGCCGTTGCCGGCACCGCGATGAGTGCGACCACCATTACGGTTGTCTTGGCTGCTCTCCAAGTTGCCCAGCATTTGCACAGGATGACCAACCAGCAAGCCGGGGCTTTTCTGTTGGCAGCAGTGATTACCTGTGTTGTCGGTCCGTTGATTTTTAACAAACTGTATTCCGCTGAAGCTGAGGATCTCAAGAAAACCACGGTCCATTTCATTGGCACTAACCTCACGACCGTCCCGGTTGCCCAACAGTTAGCCAAGGGGTGGTATGACGTCACGATGTATACAAATAATCAACACAATTACCGCGCGTTCAATAGTGAAGTTACCATTGATTTACTCGACAATATGGAACCTGGCTTCATGGTCAACAATGGCGTGTTTGACGCTGATATCGTTGTGTTAGGCCAGGTCAACTCCAAGAAAAACTATGAATTGGCTAAAATTGCTAAGAAATACGGTGTTCGACGAGTCATCGTCCGCTTTGAAGACCGGAATATCTTAGACGAGAAACAGGATGAATTAGACCGTTTAGGCGTTGAACTCTACAACACACCTGACGTCAATATCAGCATGCTACGAGCATTGATTGAAGCACCATCAACCATGAAGCTCATGACTTCAACGGAATCCAGCGTGTACGAAGTGGCCTTACGGAATCGCAAGTATGCGGACATCCAAGTTCGAAATATTCCGTTTATCGACAAAATTACCGTCACCCAAATTTACCGTGATAAACGTTTCATCAGGCCAACTGGTGGCACCCCACTTAAGTTAAATGACCGGATTATTTTTACAAGTAGCAAACAGGAAGCACCTGAAGTTCGAAAGGAACTTGGAAAGCTGAATTAAAATTACTCATACAAAAGATCTCGCATCCGGCATCATGCCAGTATACGAGATCTTTATTTGCTTATTCGGTTATTGAGCGACTTCAAGGAGGTAAATCAAGCTACTGTTTATTTAAACAATTCCCGATTCACCACCCGATACCGGGATGTTACTGAATTGTGATTGAAAAATCGGTCAACGATTCGGACATCCTCTGGTTCACCTACCCAACAATAGTGACAAAGATGGTTAATCTGAATTTGTTTGGCCAACATTTTAAAGCCCGGCACTTCAAACGTCTTAACCATTTCCATCATCTTTTCTGGATACGTTAACGTGTAGCCAGCATGGGTGACAATGCAAGTGAGGTCCCAATCGGGTTTTGAATAAATCGTTGCCCCGCCAAGCTCTTTAAAAACATGGAATCCTAATCGTTTGAGGACCGGGACAATGTCAATTGCCAACCGGTCGCCATCCGCGGGAGCCACAGCAGCTTCCTTAATGAGGGGAATCACGTCGTTTTCAGTTCTTCCCTGAAATAATTTGATTAGTTTTTGTTCAGATGCGTGCGCCATTTTGATTACTCCATTTCTAATTGATTTGATTTCGCTTGGGTACCGCTTTCATTATATAACGGTTAGCAACGATTTTCGAATTGAATCACATCACTCACTTGTGGCCTATTCAGTGATCACTAATCACACAATTTTTGTATAACCATTTTAATGGCGGCTCATCATCAATCCCATCGTAAGCAGCCATTAGCTGTCGGAATGCTGTGAGTTTCTCATCCGCAACCATTATCATCCCAGCGCCAGCATGAACCATGACGTAATTGGCAAACAGAAAGGCCGTTGCTTCGTTAGCGTCAGCGTAAAATTGCTGGTTAACGATAACTAGGATTAGCCGTAGTGCCTTTAAAGTCGCTGAGTCTTCCGTGTGTAAGATCCCCTCAACGGCATTAGCAACCACGGCTTCATCAGCGGCTGGAATCATCCGGCCAGTTGCCACGACCTTGAAAGGTGCCTTTCGCAGCTGACCTGCCTTCAATGAACTTGCCATCGTTACTAGGCCATTAATTCTACTCAGAATTTCCACAGAACCAGGGTGATCATTTCGAATAACCAACTCAACGGCACTTTGCAGCCGCCGAATCAGCTGGGTATCTTCCATAGAAAGGCCATAGACGTCCGAACCGAGGATAACTGTCTCAGCTTCACGCAGGGTCGCTTTGCCTCCAGAAAGCCGGGACATTGAATAAACTAAGGTGATCATTTCTTTGATTACTAACTTTTGATTATCTTTCATAGTTAACGTTACTTTATCTGGGAAATTCATTTTTTGGCTCCAAACTGTTATTTTATGAATTAAAATTGATCTCTTTTATGATAATAGAGAGTTTACTATCAAAAATCCAGCTTCATTGATAATGAAATTTCGATACTTCAACTAATGTCAACCCAATTATGAATAAACACCATTTATGTTAAAATAACTGCAAGCGCTATCTATATAAAACAACTTATGAGGACGATCAAATGAACAATAGACGTCAAATCTTTAATATTGATGACAAGAAATACGAATTATTAAGTATTGGTGATGGCCTTGGCAAACTTACTTCACAGCGGTTAGCAATCCTCCGACAGGTCGACACGGATAATTGTGTTGTGATCACTACCCAGGAACTCACCCAACTAACTCATTCCGGCTCTGAAACCAATACCATTTTAGATAATCGCCTTCATTTATATAAGCAGCGCTTTATCGGGCGAACTGACGTGTATGCCCATCGTTATTACAACAAAAAGATGGGCAAATATGCATATAGCCCCGTTGTACCATTCGAAAATGGCCGTCCACTTCTCGATCATTGGATCCCTCTAACGGATGAAGATATTCGTCAGCATTTGACTGGCAAGAAGTTTTTAGGATTCTACCCAATGTTCGCCGACAATACAACAAAATACCTAGTTTTAGATGTTGATGGTCATCATGACGGTGACAAGTGGCAAGAGATTACCCATTCAATTCAAAAGGTTTGTCAAAAAAATCAAATTCCCTTTTTAACCGAACTATCCCAATCAGGACATGGATGTCATCTTTGGATCTTCTTCAAGACTCAACTTGCGGCTGCAGATGCTCGTAGACTAGGAGATGCTATCCTTAAGGAAACGATGGCAATCAATCCAAATTTATCATTTACTGCATTCGATCGGATGTTTCCCAGCCAAGATCTTATTAGTGATAAAAGAATTGGTAATTTAATTGCCGGACCATTACAAGGTGAGCGAAGAAAGGCTGGTAACAGTGTTTTTATTGATCACTCTTTTAAGCCATTACCCGATCAATGGCAGGCATTATCGGAAATTGCATTACTGGATCCTAATCAGTTAGACGCGTTAATCAGTAACCTTTCAAGCAAAAATGATTTCCGGCTCTTTGATGATCAGAAAGCACAAACCGACTTATTAACCGAACCCCTTAAAATTAATCAATTAATAACAATTATTCGTAGTAATTCCCTATTCTTCAACAAATCTGAATTAACTGACCACCAAATCAATCAGCTTAAGTGGTTTGCATCATTTAAAAATCCAATTTTTTATGAAAAGCAACGTCACCGAATGCCAATGTTCAACGTTCCCCGAATCATTAGTCTGTTTGATGAAACCAATGAATTTCTTGCTTTACCAAGAGGATTAGAGGAAGAAATCACCGGGTTAATCCCACATATTAACTGGATTGACAAAACAGTTACCGGTCAACCAATTCATGCCAAGTTTAACGGCACGCTTAGATCTGAGCAGCAATCTGCTCTCCAAGAATTACTTGACCACCAAATCGGCGTTCTCGCTGCCCGAACTGGATTTGGAAAAACGGTCATCGCTGCCGCCCTCATCTCAAAAATTGGCGTCAGCACGTTGATCCTCGTCCATGATAAGGGATTGGCAAAGCAGTGGATTGAACGACTTAATCAATTTTTAGAGATTAAGGATAACCCTTTTATAAAGGAGCTCACTCCCACAGGTAGACAACGCCACAAAAACGTCATTGGCCGCTATTTTGGCACCACTCATAATCGTAGTGGCATTATCGATGTTGCTACTATTCAATCTTTTAAAGATGATGCTGCCAGCAAGGAGATTCTAGACCAATACGGATTAGTAATTAGCGATGAGGTCCATCATGATGCCGCATTTACATTTGAACAGATAGTCAAAAAATTGAGTTGTAAGTATTTATACGGATTATCAGCAACTCCTTATCGCAGGGATGGGCAAGATCCGATTATTTCGATGCGCTTTGGCCCAATCCGATATCAAACCGCGCCAATTGATGAGAAGACACTTAATCAAGTAAATCGAGTCGTCATTCCTCGTTTTACAAGCCTTGGCGTTACCAGCTTGGAAATTGCTAATAATGATATCAATCGTAATTATGAAGCAATTATCAATGACCCTACTCGAAATCAATCAATTATTCAGGATATTACAGATAATTTATCACAAGGCCGGCATGTTCTTGTCCTGACAAGAAGAGTTGAGCACGTTCATCGACTCGCAGAAATACTGAATAATCAGCAATCAGTATTTTTACTTTATGGCGAACAGAAAGACAGGGAAAATACAAGGGCCATCGACCAAGTGAATAAACTTGACGGTCCTTATGTATTGATCGCAACTGGTAAGTATGCTGGTGAAGGCTTAGACATTGCTTCTATTGACACACTGATTCTTGCAATGCCCCATTCTTGGAAGGGTAATAGTGTTCAGTATTTAGGAAGAGCTCAACGAGACTTATCCAAGAAATCAGAAATTCGCGTCTACGATTATATTGATATGTTCGTTCCGATGTTAGCAAAAATGTATCGCAAACGGCAAAAGACATACAAAGAGCTACATTACACAATTACAGACGATGCCCATAGCCAACAATCAGGGATTAAATTCTTTGATGGTCATTATCAGCAAAACATTCTAAAATCACTAGCAAGTGCGCAACAGCTTCGAATCATTACAAATAAGCTCGAACCATTCCTACAGACTGAAGTTTTAAAGGACGTTCCTCAAGATACCAAAATTAATATTTTGACCAACAAAGTAACAGCCGAGGAAAAACAGCAATTTAATAGAAAAAGTATTACTTACAGTTTATATGATCGAAACTTACCTAACTGTTTAATCGTTAATAATCAACAAATGTGGTTATCTTCTGATCTGGGCTTTAGTCGCAACAGTGGTATTACTATTCGAATAAACCAACCCGAGCTAATCAAACAATTTGTGGGGATGCTGATGAATACGATTGATCATTTAAGCGAAAGTTAGTAGTTAATGGGGTCAATGGAACATCCATACGAAAAGTAGCGGTAGGAAGACGAATTAGCCAAGCATGAATGACGCTTGTTGTTCGTCTTTTCGTTTAAGCTTTTTTAGCTTGAGTCGGTTCACTTCGCGATAAAAAGTCCCGGCCGTTGTCGCTGAGTTCCCGTAAACTTTTCCTGGCTAATTTTTTCGGCTCTATAAGCCCGAAGCTGATCGAACTGCCGATTTAATTTTTTGTTATGGATGTTCTATTGACGCCATATTATTTACTTTATCAGTATCATCTATATAGTTTCGGTATCAAATGATGTAAAATGATACCGAAAGGAGTGAGATGACCCTGAAAAAATTTGATTATAAAACTTTAAATCATTTAGAAATAACCGCTTCAATGAATGACAAGTTGAACCAAATTTATGAACTTAAAGGACGTTTATCAGTCACGTCAATCACCTATAAAGAAGCCTTAGATCACTTGGTTAATGTTGCTAAGGTCCAGAGTACTGATGCTTCTAATCGAATTGAAGGAATTTATACCAGTAACACTCGGTTAAACCAATTGGTTCATCAAAAAACGAGCCCACGTAATCGCAGTGAGGCGGAAATTGCAGGTTATCGGGACGTCTTGGCTTTGATTCACGAACAGTACGCCTACATTCCGATTAATAACAGTTCGATTTTAACGCTGCATAAGCGTTTGTTTAGCTATACCAATAGCACTTGGGGGGGCCAATTCAAAGATTCTAATAATCAAATCATTACCGAATATGCGAACGGCAAACAGAAAGTTCGTTTTCAACCACCAGCAGCGTATTTAACCCCGCAATTGGTTCAGGAACTTTGTACTAATTATAACTTGGCAGTCGATCAGCAAACTTTTTCACCACTTATTTTATTGGGTGCTTTTATCTTTGATTTTGTTTCGATTCACCCGTTTCGTGATGGTAACGGTCGAATGTCGAGACTGTTAATGCTGTTAACCATGTATCAAGCACAACTTAATGTCGGAAAGTATATTAGCCTGGAAAAACTAATTGAAAAAACGAAGCAGTCTTATTATGAAGTGCTTAAGCAGAGTTCTTTAAATTGGCAAAATAACCAGAATGACTATGCACCCTTTCTAGATTATTTTTTGGGTGTCATTTTACAAGCATACCGCAATCTTAATGATCGGCTCAACCTAGTACAAAACAAATCAGTATCTGCAGCGGACTTAATTCTTAAAACATTGGGACAGGAATTAAAGCCAATGTCCAGAAGTGAGCTGACAGCCTTGATTCCACAATACAGCGATATAACAATCAAGCGAGCTCTTAGTGAATTGAAGAAAAGTCAGCGAATACAACTTATTGGCAAGGGCAGATCTTCAAAATATATTTTGAACAATTAGTGACCGATTGCTTAGATACGCTGGGAAAGTTAGCCATCGCCTTAGGAAAAAAGCTTGAGGTTTCTTTAAAGTGATAAATTTGCTTCAGTTTGTTCGAAGTTAAACTTGCAGGTTTCAATTCCGTCTAATAAATCAGGAATAATGAATTAATCAAAATAGGAAGGCCGCTATAACATCCACATTGATGAGAGATGTTATAGTGACCTTCCTATTTGAGATGGGCTGTCAGCTGAATATTATATTTGATTTCAATCCTACTAAGGTTATGCTAAAACAGTTTCCTTAACCTTCTCAGCACCTTCAAAATTATTAGTAAAAATTCCCGCCACATTTTGAGCAAACAAATGCTTTTGTGCCTTGGGATCATCAACAGTCCAAATTCTTTCCTTGATGTGACGCATTGGCACATAGTGACTCAAATGAAGCCCCACCAAATGTTCTTTCGCCATTAATTCCCGTGGATTTTTAATGTCGTGTTCTGACAAGAAACAGTACTGCTGAGTTGGGTCAATCTTGTAAGCGATCTTTAATGAATCCAAGTTAAATGATGAATAGATGACCGGATAGACAAGATCGTAATCTTTAATCATTGCCAATACCATCCGTTCAATGTTTCGATAATGAATCTCGTTTGTCTTAAATTCTAAGTTTAAGTGAACGGGCTTGTGATCAGCGAGGGCTAATAGTTCCTTTAACATCGGTACCTTCTCGCCATCACTCAGTTGAAATTGCCGTAATTCCTTGAAGGTATACGAGCGAATTTCACCGCTCCCATTAGTTGTTCGATCAATTTTTTCGTCGTGCATGATAACCGGAACGTTATCTTTGGTCAAATGAACATCAAATTCCAAGCCATCAATACCATGAGCAATTGCGTACGCGAATCCCTTTAATGAATTCTCTGGAAACTTATGCGGATAGCCACGGTGACCAAAGATCAATGTTTTACTTACCATTATAATTAAGTTGCTTCCTTCCAAAATGCCAAATCAAATGCGATCGACAAGGATACACGAGTCACTCGCACTAACGTCCTTAACATAATAACACGGTTCAGAATACTTTCAAGAAATAATCATAGCTTATTTTGTAATCGACGATGGTAAGCCATCACTAGTAAATATTTGATTGAGATCAAACGGAACTGGTTGATTTAAAATCAACTCATTTGGTGTCACACGACAATCATAAGCCACAACGTGAACACCTTTTTTCTGGGCCCGGTCAATTTCAAGTGCAAGTGGTTCAAAAATATCCTGATCAATCGTCACTGTCCTGATATTTTGCATCTGAATGACAAAAAACAAATAAGCTAGGTACCCATCGTCAATAGCCCGCTCTAATGTTTGAACGTGCTTGAGTCCCCGAGTTGTTGGCGCATCTGGGAAGGCTGCGATTCCTTGATTTGCTAACGTAACCCCCTTTACCTCTAAGAAAAACGGGCGATTGTGGTCATCCTTCCCAGAAAAATCTAACCGTGAATCTAAATAGGTGACTTCTGGCATCACCTGCACAATTTTCGCGATTTCTGGCAGCTTAATGTCATTGGCTGTCAGCCCATCTTTGACTACTTTATTAGGCGCCTGAGAATCAATATTAATCCAGTTTAAATCATACTTCTTGGCAGCTACTAAATCATACTGCGTTTTCCGTGCTGGATTATCGTTTTTAACCAACGAGACCGTTACGCCAGGCTGCAGAATCGTTGTCCTTCCCGTATTTTTAACGTGCGCCACCACGGTTTCACCTGTATCAATCAATTGGCAATGAGAAATGAACCGATTAGGCCGGTCGATGAAACGGGCAAGGTGATGATTTGGGTACTGCATGATTTGGAGCCTCCTTAGTGGTAATGTTTTGATAACACAACGTCAGTATACTAAATTTTCCGCATTAATTACTGTCGTTTTGATAACATTACTCGTATTATTAAGATAGTAATTATGTTGGGGGAATGAAAATGTACTCATTTATTAGTCGTATCCGAAATTATATTTGGCTCAAAAGTATCGCCTACATCATTTTTGGCTTACTATTCTTGTTTGAGCCGCACGAAACGCTCAACCTCTTTATCAATATATTGGCCATCTTCTTTGCCGTCTTTGGGATTATCAACTTACTCTCTGGTTGGCGGCAACGATCCCGTGATGATGTCACGAGCTATAGCTTAACAATGGGCGTCTCCCAGCTAATCATTGCCCTCATCATTTGGGTGTTTGCAAAGCCATTGCTGGCATTTCTACCGTTTATTGTCGGCTTAACCCTTGTGATCATGGGAATTTCCAAAACGGTCGATGGGATGCAGCAACACCGGCAATATGTGAACGTCTCACCATTTCCGAATAACCTTTACGGAATTCTCTTGGCTTTAGTGGGGATTTTGCTGATGTTTAACCCATTTAGTACCGTCCTAGTCGTCTTACAATTCTTCGGCGCAACCCTTGTGGTGATGTCCATCATGGATATCGTGATGGCATGGCGCTGGAGCCATTAATGATCAGAACTTGAATAGAACAGTTTAGGCGCAACTTCCACAAAATCTAGTGAAGTTGCGCCTATTTAATACCATTTTATCCTTTTTTCAATGCTTCAATGAGCTGCTCACGATTAGCTCGCATCGTATAGGCCGGCGTCCCATTCTGGAACCGAAAGCCCTCACGCAACGGACCAGCATCGTAGACATCAAAACCAAATTGATCAATTAATGTCGCAACAGCCATCTTAGCAGCTGCATTATTGCCAGCAATTGGCAATGTTCGCCGGTTAGGATCTTCCTTTGGTAATGCAGTTGAAATTAAGTCCCCAGCAAAAATCGAATTGAAGGCCTTCACGACTTTTGAATCTGGCAGATGAGCTTGTAGAAGTTCGCTAGTAGTTGTCTTACCACTATCCAAATCTGCAATATGACCATCCCTTGCCGGGTAATAATTCATTGTATCGATCACAACTTTTCCCTCAAGTGGTTCAACCGGAACCGTTTGATAATTCTTTAATGGAATTGTCACGACAACCAAGTCACCCTCTGTCGCGGCACCCTTAGCCCACGCAGCTTTAGCATGCGGTCCCAATTCGGCCACCAAATCTGCCAATGTTTCGGGATCCCTTGAATTACTAATAATCACGTCATCGCCATTTTTGATGGCTAGTCGAGCTAAATTACTGCCAATGTGGCCAGCACCAATTAATCCAATTTTCATTGCAATACTTCCCTTCTTTCATGAACATCACTACAATGCTAAGACTAAAAGATTTCCCTAGTTGGTTTCAAGCAAAGTGTCCTTTAATTTCAGTATGACTATCGTTGATCATATTGTTTAGTATTTCACAATAGTTTATAATAAAGATGTGGCGATCTGATTTTTGTGCTAATCGCACTATTTTCTAGTCAAGTTTTAAAGTGACACCTATTATCTGTTATTTGATTACCAAGCGGGGATCCTATATAGTTCGAGAATTCTGAGGGGATTCTGGAAAAATTTACTAGATTCTACTAATTCAGTTTAAAGTTATCATAATGTGTGTGCACGGTGGTAAATAATCGACCAAATTTAAACTAGCCTGATCGAGATCTCCAATTACCGATATACCACTTAAAGGTGTTATCGCAAAGTGATACTTTCTTTTCAGAGCTAGCGGCCACATATTCTGTTACTAAAATACCAATTACTCGTTTTATTTTACATCGATGCCAATATGATAAGCGTGGTTAGCGCATCCGTCCACATAAACTGGGAGATGATCCCAAAATTTAATAGAGCTGCACAGTCATTCTTGAATTTAGAATGATTGTGCAGCTCTATTAGTTGGCAAAGACATGCCATTTCACCATAGTGCGTATCTAAATAATTAATAATCCCCACGTAGAACCTTTAGATAGACACTATGATTGTGTTACGATACCGACTGATTTGTTTCACGTGTAACATTTTGAATCCAAAGGCAATTACTTCGTCAACGTTTTCTCAATCAACCGGCCAATATTTTCTGCCACTTGAGCAACATCATGAGTTGCCGTATTCAGTGCTTCTGGTAGTGTTTTTACGCCAGCGACACTGGTAAAGATTGCGTCAATCGATTTCTCAGAATATAGTTCACTAATTCCGTCACCGACGCTACCAGCAATTACAATCACGGGTGCCTTTGGCGCAACTTGTTTGGTTGCCAGAGCAACACCATAGGGGGTCTTTCCAAATTTAGTCTGAAAGTCAATTCCCCCTTCACCAGTAAAGACAAAATCGGCACCAGCTGCCTTCTGCTTTAAGCCACTATACTCAACCACAATATCAACCCCTTTTTCCATGGTTGAATTGGTGAAGGCGAGTAACCCAGCGCCAAGGCCGCCAGCAGCTCCTGCCCCAGCATAGTTAGCCAAATCTTTGCCAAGATCGGCCTTAATAACGGCAGCATAATGCTGTAAATTGCTATCCAAGGTCTCGACCATCTCCGGTGTAGCTCCCTTTTGCGGTCCAAAAACGGCAGAAGCGCCGTCCTTGCCTACTAATGGGTTCGTCACATCAGAAGCAATCAAAATCTCTAAGTCTTTGATTCGCGGATCTATTTTAGATGTATCGATTCGCTCAAGCTGATCAAGTTGACCACCACCAACTTGAATCTGATTACCAGCTGAATCTAGTAAGCGAGCGCCAATTGCTTGAGCCATCCCGGCGCCACCATCGTTAGTCGCACTACCGCCAATTCCTAAAATCAGCTTTGAAATTCCTTGGTCCAAAGCCTTAAGAATTAACTCACCCGTTCCATAAGTGGTCGTGATTAATGGATTTCGGGTCTGTTCATTGACAAATTGAATGCCACTGGCTTGTGACATTTCGATGACACCGGTCTTACCATCACCGAGGATACCGTACTTAGCATCAACCTGATTTCCAAGTGGCCCAGTCACTTTTTCGGTAATTAGGTTCCCCCGGGTTGCATCAACAAGAGATTGAACCGTCCCTTCGCCACCATCGGCCATTGGGACCAAGGTAAAATCAGCGTCTGGATATACCCGGGCAAGCCCAGTCTTCATCGCTTCAGCGGCTTGCTTAGCGGTCAAGCCTCCTTTAAATGAATCGGGTGCAATTACAAATTTCATAGCATGTTATCCTCCTAAAAATAAGTGAGTGGATCCAGGCGGTTAGAAACCGGAGTATAAGTCTCCTTAGACAGAAATTCCTGGGCTTGGAATTTTTGACCGAGGTGCTTATACGCAGGTTTCTGCCTGGAGGAGCTGTCCTAAAAATAAGTGAGCGGAGCAAAGCGTTTAGAAACTGGAATATAAGTCTCCTCTAACAGAAATCCCTGGTCTTTGGGGATTTTTGTTAGAGGTGCTTATGTGGAAGTTTCTGCTTTGCGCAGCTGTCCTAATAAGTGAGCGGAACAAAGCGCCTAGAGATCGGAACGTAAGTCTCCTCTATCGGAAATTCCTGGTTTTGGAATTTTTGGTAGAGGTGCTTACGTGCAGATTTCTGCTTTGTGCAGCTGTCCTAAAAACAAGTGAGCGGAGTCAGGCGATTAGAAACTGGAGTGTAAGTCTCCTTTGAGGGAAATTCCTGGTTTTGGAATTTTTCTCAGAGGTGCTTACATGCAAGTTTCTGCCTGACGAAGCTGTCCTAGCTCATTAGAAAAATCCGTACATAACCGTTGCAACGATCGTCATTGATAACCCAACCATTGATTCGTAAACGATCGAACGAGAGCGTTCCTTAATTTCCATGTGCATTGCGTTAGCAGTAACGTGGAAATAATTTCCATGAGGCAAATGATCAATAACGGTTGCTCCTGTATGAACCATGGCAGCAGCTGCTAATGGACTCACGCCAAAGCCTAAAATTGCTTTACTGAACGAACCAGTTGCCAAAATAACGCCGGTTGAAGTTGATGCCGCTGCGGCAGCCATCAGAATTCCAGAAATTGGCGCTAAGAAGACTCCAGAAACGTGGCTGACCTTAATTAAACTAATAATTTCAGTTGGTAGGCTCGACGATGTAATTAAAGCCCCAATCATACCAGCTCCCAGTAAAATCATCACCACGTCAGTCATCCGAGAAATGCCGGCCTGAGCATATGCTTTGAGATGAACACCCTTACGCATTGCCAAGGCACCAACAACAGCGGCAATTGGCAGCACGTACATTGCATCCAGATTCAACTTGGTTAACACATCAATGTGAAAAATTGACCCAATTGGGTTTAATAAAAGTAAAACAATAGCAAGAACTGGTGTTACCAATGATGATCCCAGTGATGGCAAATCTTTCACGTTCGTCTCCTGGGTTAAATTAGCTAAATCGGCATCTAAAACTTTAGATCCCTTATTTTTGAGTAATGATGCCACTAAGACCGCAACGATTAAACCAACAACAGCCGGAATGAAGTCAGCAATCATCACTTGACTCAGTTCCAGACCGAAGCCTTTCGCCGCCGCAATCGTGTTTGGATTAGGCGAAATGACGTTTCCGGCCTTTCCACCACCAGACAAGGCAACTAACAAGGCCAATTTAGAAATATGCATCCGTTCGCCAACTTCCAGGGCAATTGGGGCAACGATTAAAACCGCCACTGGAATGAAGACCCCCACACCGGTGATAACCATTGTCGCAAACGCAAGACTGAACAGGGCCAAGCGATCACCTAACTTATTAACAATCGCCCGGGCAATCGTGTCGGCCGCACCGGATTCCATCATGACACCGGCTAGCATCCCAGCAGCGATTACCCGTAGGATCGTCCCAATGACACTCTGAGATCCCTGAATCAATACGTTAATGGTCTGAACCAGATTGCCACCACCGATTAAGCAGCCCACAATGGCTCCCAACATCAGCGAATAAACCGGATTCAATTTCCATAAAATTAAAATAATAGCAAGGGCTAAGCCAATCAAGGCAGCCCACCAAGGTAAGATTAATGCTCCCATACTTTCCTCCTAAATATATTTTTATCATTCTATACCAATTTGAAATTATTTCGATAACCACCCCCAAGAAGAGCTTGCAAAACGTGAATTAATCCGTAATCGAAAAACTATACCAGTAGTATACACAATTTTGTAAGCGAATTCACATTACTTTTTGTGCATATTTTTAACTTTTTAGATTACAAATGCAAGCAAACAGCGCTTTGAAGATTGCTCACATTTTTTCATTCTACCATAACCCCATTGATTTGTTAGTTATTATGTAAAAAACTTTCATAATCAACTTTAACCACCGGAATCCTAAACCATATTAAAAACCGTTCATCGGGTTATCAAGATTCCCCTGAACGGTTAACTTTCGAACTATTTAATTGAATTAAAGTAGCTTGCTTATTGCGGTCCCCTTCACACTCCGAACATTATCGATCACCACGAACGCCTTGGGATCAATGCTAGAAATTACCGGGACGATTTCCGCCACTTGCTTGTCCGTACAAATCACGTAAATCATTGGCCGCTTTTCTTGGTGATAGTAACCTTCTGCGTTAATCAAGGTAATCCCTTGATTCAGAATTCGTGACAGTTCAGCGGTCATTTCGGTCGTCTGATCTGAAATAATCGTCACGGCCTTTTTCGCACCAAACCTCGATAGAAAATTATTTAAAACAACTGCGGATACCGCTAATTCAACAATTGTCAGTAACATATTTTGCAGCCCAATGATTAGGACCGACGGAATTGCCACCATCAAATCAAATAGTAACATTGCCGACCCATTTTGCATGCCAAAGTAACGATTAACGATTCTTGCCAGAATGGTACTCCCGGCAATCGTGCCCTCGCCGCGGAAAATGATCCCCATCGCAATTCCCATTAAAACGCCACCGAAAATTGCTGGAATAATGGTTTGATCCGTGTGATAGTGCAAGAGAGGTGGCAATTTTAAGAAAATTGAAATCCAAAGAACCGCCCAGGCTGAGTACCAAACCGTCTGTTTTTCAAGGAACCGAAAACCCACCAGCATTAAGAGACCGTTAAGAACAAAATTTGTGTAGGCTGGGGAAATATGTAACGCATAGTAACCAATTGTCGTCAGGCCGGTTACGCCACCCTCCCCAATCTGATGAGGAATCAAGAAATCGTTGATTGCAATAGCGTAAATAAACGCCCCCACAATGATTTGCAGCCCATTTCGACTCATTAATTTTACTTTCGAATTGATGTGAACACCTCCTTATTAGTTCATTGTACCGCTTACTGCTTTGAAGATTGCTCACCCACAGCTGGTACAAATGTGTCTTTCTGGTCGACCATTGTAGAAACAGACTATGCAAGGCAGGAGACGCCACCAGACACAGCTGCAGCAAACATTCCCAGCGTTTCTAACTGCTTGGTTCCGCATCACACATGCATCCCTAGCCAAATACCAATTGCTGCCGCGCCAATTCCAACCATCACCGTCCCTATCCAGTATACGGCCGCTATTAGGAACCGTTTATTTCGCAAAAGTACAAACGTGTCGGTCGTGAACGTCGAAAAAGTCGTCAACCCACCACATAAGCCAGTCAACAAAAAGGCACTTAACCTACTGGTAATTAACATTCCCGTTAGGATCCCGGCGATTAATGAGCCGATGCTATTAATAATTGCTGTTGAATAAGGAATAATCCGAGAAACCCGCTTTCCCAATACCGTTAGTTCATATCTCAAGATGGCACCAATTCCTGCTCCCAAGGCAACGTGAAGAATTATCATTCTCTCACCCGCCATTTAATGAGCTGAACCGCTCCAAATCCAAGTATCGCCATCAGCATGCCGCCAAATAAATTTGCTGCTAGAAACCCAATTGCGGTCAGGCTATCAGTCTGAATTGTCTGGACAAACTGAACCGTAAACGTTGAAAACGTCGTAAACGCCCCAATTATCCCCGTTCCGAGCCCCAAGATAATCCACTCTGGAAAGGCAAAATGTAAATCTAATCCGTAAATTGTAAATACTAACAAAAAGCAACCGACTAGATTAACAGTAGTTGTCGCCAGCAGTGAATGACCGTCGTTAAGCCAAATACCAACCTCATACCTGCCAACACCACCGATCATCCCACCCATAAAAACCGAGAGGAACTGGCCCACTCGATACCAATCATATCGTTTCATTACTTTCTCCTTTACCAAAAGTCCATCTCACCAGTATAAAGGAGATCCGCTGAATTTTCAGCCAGGGTTTTCGCGTTTCCAATTCTCTTTTGCCTAACCTCCACCACTGAAATATAATGGTATAAAGGGGTGTTTACTTTGACCGTCATACTAATTCCAACCCTCATCATCTTATTTTTGCTGGGGGGAACCTTATGTACTTATTTAATCCGTAACCGCAATTCATCGCTGCTTGGTTGGCTGGTAAACTTATCACTGATCACACTGTTGATCTTGCTAGTTCAATTGATTTCAATTTTTAATAACGTAACGCTTGGGATTATCGTTGGCATCATCATTGCGGTAATTGGGCTACTCATTTTTCTTGGCCTCACGCTCAGCTTTATTTTTTTATTCGCCAATGCCATTATTGTTTGGCGGCGTGAAGGGTATAGTCTGAGTAGCTCGTTGACACTGATTGTTGGGATCGGCGTCATCTTAGTTGATATTTTCGTTTTCTTCAACCCAATTCACGCGCCAGCACCGCTGCAAACATTTATTAGCACCTTTCTAACAATGATTATTTTCTACATTTTATTGACTGTTTGGAATACCATCACATCAATAATCGTTTACCAATGGTACTTTCCCAAGAAGGATAAAGATTACATCATTGTCTTGGGCAGCGGCTTAATCGATGGTTACAAAGTTGGCCGCTTGCTGGGAAACCGAATCAATACAGCCATCGATTTCTATCACCAACAACTTAAAAGTACTCACAAACGGGCTAAACTACTCTTCTCGGGTGGCCAGGGCGGCGATGAAAAGTTGCCTGAAAGTGTTGCAATGCAAAGGTATGCCATCGACCACGGGGTCCCAGAAACTGATACATTGGTTGAGGATCGATCAGTTAATACAAATCAGAACATGCAATTTTCCGCGCAAGTAATTCAGCAGGATGGTGGCTCTAAACAAAGTAAAAAAATTTTTGTCACTAATAACTACCATACTTTACGGGCAGGAATTCTTGCTCACAAGCAAAAAATGGCCGCCTATGGGTTAGGCGCCCCGACACCATTTTACTTCTTACCCAATGCTATTATTCGAGAATACTTAGCCCTTTTCGTTATGCACAAATGGTTTCATACTGTGATGTTTGGCCTCATGTTTGCTCTATCAGTTGCTTTAGGCATCGTGACGCTCATCACCCAAGGGCATTAATCAAAACTAATTCTATTTAGGAGAACTTCATGTCACAATATATTCATGTTATCTATACTGCCGCCATTTTCTTTCCAGTTATTGCAATGATCATCACTTTGCCAATCCTTTTGATAAGTTACCACCGATACGGGGCTTTACCAAAATGGAATATTTTTATGCTCTACACATTCGTTTTCTACATGTTATGTGCCTACTTTTTAACCATTTTGCCACTACCATCAAGAAGCTTTGTTGCTCATTTAACAACGCCCACCCATAATTTTGTTCCATTCACGTTTGTAACTAACTTTTTCAAGTATAATCCATTTTCATTGACCCACCCGGCAACGTGGTTAGCTGCATTGAAAGCCCCAACGGTGATTCAGCCGGCATTTAATCTTCTGTTGACGTTGCCATTTGGATTTTATCTCCATTACTATTTCAACCGTAATTGGAAACAGACATTTCTACTTAGTTTCTGCCTCTCGCTGTTTTATGAACTAACCCAATTTTCCGGCCTTTATGGCATCTATCCACGGCCTTACCGGCTATTCGACGTGGACGACTTGCTCTTAAACACACTGGGCGGTGGCCTTGGTGGTGGCTTGGCAGCTTGGCTCGGACGCTATTTACCAAGCAAAGAACGGGTTGGTCAATCAGCGATCGCTAGAAGCCAAGCCGTTTCTCCCCTGCGCCGCTGCACCGCTTTGGCACTGGACTGGATCCTAATTACAATTATCAGTGATATTATTAGCATCGTGATCAAGCCACAGTGGCCAATCACTCTCGTTGCCTGGGCCGTCTTAATTATCGGTACCGAAATCGCTAATCAAAAGACCATTGGCATGCGGGTTGTTGGGATCAAACTAACTGATAAATTTGGTCAGAGAGCTAACTGGATACAAATCATTCTTCGAAACGTCATTGCATATGGCATCATTGGGGGAACGTTCGCTATCCAAGGACGTTTGCTAGATATGACTTCCTACGCACCATATTCAGAATTAGCCACTATTCAAAAATTTGTTCTCGCTCTTTCATTCGTTCTCTTGTTGATTTTGATGGATCTCTTAATTGAAACATTTTCAAAAAATCACCGGCTCTTTTTTGAACGGCTAAGTGGAACCGATACTAAGGCGGGAAAGTAACCCAGATATTCAAACTAAAATTGGCATGGTAATTCCCTATAACTGAGAATTATCATGCCATTGTATTTTATATTGTAGAAGCGTGAGCCTTAATAGTAAGTCTTAGGCTTCAAGGGCTAGGAATGGCTGCACAAAGCAGAGGCTTGTACTTAAGTCTTTTCCCCCCCGAAAATCCAAACACAGGATACTTCTCTTTTTTACTAAAATTTGATCTCTTGCTTCATAGAGTAGGACCGCTCCACAAAGCAGGAATCGGAGTGTAAGCACTACAACCAAAAATCCTCAAATCCAGGGGGGGCTTTTTTTCAACATAGTAGAAAACGTGCTCCACCAAGCAGAAAGCTACACCTAAGTTACTCCGCTTTCTAACCGCTTGGTTCCGCACTCTTCAATAGCTCAATGCCAATTTCTGCTTATTTACTCGAATCGTTTCAAATTCAGGTATCGATAACGCTGCCCGTTTTCCCGTCCAGCAATCATTATAATAGACGGCCTTCTCATCAAATCCGGTCATCACAAGTGCATGAGTATTGAAACCATCGAAATTTCCGACCCACACCACGATTGGATGGTTAGTCTTAGCTAAGTGGGCGATCAATTGATCAACCGATTGGCCACTCAAATTGACAGCATCCCCCACGTACCTAGTTACCAACGCCATTAAAGCTGGCGGGTAAATACTATTACCATCGTCTGTAAACGGGTTGCCGACAAATCCTTTGTTACAATCAGATTGATCGTAGGGCATCTCCTTTGCTAACTGAACTTTACCAACATCATTTCCCGCACAACGAAGCATCATTGTTACCGCCGTGATTTCACAGCCAGTTGGTAATTCAGGGGATTGACTAATGAGTGGTACCGTTAATTTGATACGATTCATAGCTGCCCTCCATATCAGATCAGATAAAAGCCGACAGCTTATGCTTCACGCCTTTCATCCACATCTTCAACTAACGCTTCTCGTTTAAGTTGCTTATCAATTCCATTTAGGGCTTCAAGTTCATCTTCACCCTCAAACTTAATTTGAACATTGCTGCCCATTGGAATTCCTAATGACATAACACCCATAATTGATTTAAGATCTGCTTGTTGGCCTTGATAAATAATTGTAATCGCTGCTTGATAATCATTGGCTGCCATTACAAGTTGAGTTGCTGGCCGAGCCATGATGCCGCTCTCGGCATTAACGCGATATTGTTTTTCTAACATTTTTAATGCCCACTTTCAAATTTATTAATACCTGTTTACTGTTTAACTATAGCATTTAGTGTAAGCGATTCCAAGCCAATAATCAATAGTTTTTTTACGTAAATTGGTGACGATTTATGATATTTTAGTAAATTATAACAATTAATGTATTATTTACTGATTAAATTCAAAAATAACCAGAATTAATCACTCGATTCCCTCACCTAATTGCTTTCAAATTTCACCAGGAATATACTCAAAACAACTTTGCAAATAATTCGTATATGACTATTGAACCCTAAAATTTTTACACGTTGAAAGGACAAAACTAACATGCGCTTTTTACATACTGCCGATTGGCACATTGGCCGCCGACTTCACGGTTTTGATTTGACCGAAGAACAACAAAATGCCTTTGACCAGATCGAAAAAATTGCAATTAAAGAAAAGGTTGATGGCATCATTATCGCCGGTGATCTTTACGATCGCAGCCTCCCCGCCGAAGACTCCGTGGCCCTGCTTAATCAGATGATCGAAAAATTAAACCTAACCGATAAATTCCCAATCTACGCCATTTCCGGTAATCACGATAGCGCGACTCGCCTATCAACCGGTTCCAAGTGGTTTCAGCAAACTCATTTCTACCTACACACAAGGTTGGATCAGGCCTTTATACCGATCGAACTCGCTGATACGCAGCTCTTCTTACTACCCTACTTCGAATTATTTGATGCCCAGCAGTATTTCAACGACGACACCATCAAACACCTTGACCAGGCATTTAAACCAATCGCAGCAAAGATGAAATCCCTGTTTGATCCCAAGAAGAAACATATTTTGGTTGCGCACTTCTTTGCGGACGGTAGCGCCACAACCGATTCTGAAACCCAGTTAACCGTTGGTGGCCTAGCATCCGTTCCAGTATCACTACTTAAAGATTTTGATTACGTCGCCCTCGGCCATCTACATGGGAAAGACGCCCTTCACGCGGACAATGCACGATATAGTGGCTCCCCGGTGAAGTTTTCCCTGTCAGAAGCCAACCAGCAAAAGGGTGTGTTTATTGTAGACACGGGTCCAGTAACCTTTACATTTAAACCCATTAAGCCACTGCACGATGTTCGAAAGTTAACCGAATTCTTCGCCACCCTCACGGATAAACAATTCTATGAACAGTTGCCACTAGCTGACTACTTTGGTGTCACTTTGAAGGACACCAAGGCCATCCCCAACGTCCTCGCTCAATTGCGGGATATTTACCCCCACATCATTTCGTTAGACCGTGAAAATGGCTATGAAACGGTCGTAGATTATCGGGGGGAAAGTGGTAAACAAATTCGCCAAAAGGATCCTATGATGCTGTTAGCAGATTTTTATAAGCAAATTGCGAATGACGATCTAACTGACCAGCAAAAGAAGTGGGCAGCAACGGCACTAAAAATTGCCAGCAACGGGGGGAAAGTCTAATGAAACCATTAAAATTACACATGCAGAATTTTGGCCCTTATGAAGACGAAACAATCGACTTTACGCAACTTGAACAGTCCCCCGTCTTTTTAATTTTCGGCAACACCGGGAGCGGTAAAACAACCATTTTTGATGCCATCACCTTTGCCCTATTTGGTGACGGCATTACCAAGGACAGAGATCCTGAAAGCCTGCGATCAGACTTCGCGGATTTTGATTCTCCTACCGAAGTTGACCTAACGTTTGAACACCAAGGCAAACAATACGAAATTACCCGCCAACCAAAGCAAACATTAAACAGGCAACGCGGCGACGGCCAAAAAGTCTATGAGGCCAAAGGTAAGCTAAGCTTTTTTAAAAATGGTGAAAAGGTTAACGAAATTAGTCGGATTTCAGAAATTACGGCTAACGTTGAAAAGATTTTACAACTCAACCGTCAACAATTTGTCCAGATTGTTCTCCTTCCCCAAGGTGATTTCCGAAAGTTCCTAGCCGCCAGCAGTTCAGATAAGGAAACCCTACTGCGAAATATTTTTCACACGGATATTTACCGCCGTTGGAGTGACGCCCTAGCGACTCAATTACGGGAAATGAATGCTGACTCTAAACAGTGGCAACAGGCCATCGCCGATAATTTAGCCAGTATCAACTGGGTCGCTGCACCCGCTGACATTCAAAAACAGTCAACGGAAAAGCAGATTGGAACATTAAAAGCCCAGCAAAAGACCGCCAAAGATGATCTAAATGCGCTGGCCGAGAAGATTACTGGACTTCAAGCTAAAATTACCAGCCAGTCCTCTAAAATTGATGCCGAAACCCAAATGAACACCCAAATTCACGAATTAGCTCATAAACAGCAAGAGTTGGTAACGTTAACTGCCAAAAAAGCCGATTACGAAAAGCTAACAACAGCAATTAATCAGCTAACCTGGGCAAAGGAATTGAAGCCCAAGTATGATCGGTTCCAAGAATTACAAGCTGCCATTCAGGATTCGCAGGCCAAACTAACAATCGCAACCGACCAATTAACCAGCTATCAGACAACCCAAGCGACCACCCAAACGACCCAGCAGGCACTTCAATCTAAGCAGGCGGATGAAGCCATCCTCAAAGACCGCATTCCAGTCCTAACCAAGCAACGCCAGTCCTTTCAAAAAGCTGCTGATCTCAAACAAGCCGTGGTAACTGGTGAAGATCACCTTGCAGGCATTAAGCAGCAGCTTGTGATCACTAACAAATCAGTGACGGATCTCCAAGAACAAACGAATCAGATTGAAACTGATTTGACGCAACGAGATCAACTAAAGGATCAGGATTACCGTCTTAAGCAGGCCAAGGCCCAACTAGTTAGCTATCAACAGCAATTGAATCATTTATATCGACAAATGACTGATAATCACACCCTTGAATCCCAAATTAAAGCGGCCGAATCCGCGTTAGCGACTGCTAAGACTCAGGTTAAGGTAACCCAAGCAAATTACGATGAGCTACGCAACAATTGGTTAAAGAGCCAGATTATGAATTTAGTTGGGCAGTTAAAGGATGGCACGCCCTGTCCCGTTTGCGGCAGCTTGGAACATCCCGCTCCCGCCCACGTTGAAGACATCCAAACTGTTTCCAACGTGCAACTCAAAACCGCGCAAAATCACCTGCAAACTGTTAAAGATGAAGCAACTAAGCAAGCGTCTTTAGTTACCAACCTCAAAAACCAACTCACCAAACAAACAAACCAGTATCAGGAATCATTCTCGGAATTGGTAGCAACCTTCGTTGAGAAACAAGTTGCCCAAGAACCGGTCAGTGATTTAGCCGCTGCCATTGCCTTGATTAAGCAGCAGTCAACAAAGAATGATCAGGAGACGAAGACGGTTGCCGATCAGCTCCAAATTTTAGCAGAGAAAGCCGAAAAGCAAGGCCACATTAAAGAACAGCTTGACCAACTAACGGCAACGGCGAAGACACTTACAGACCAGCTTCAGGGAGCCGAAAAAGATTTAGCAAAAACAAAGGGCACTTTAGAGACCATTCAAGCGGACTTACCAACCGAATTTGACGATTTGGCATCACTGGATATATATCTGAAAAAAATTACTAAGTCCGTTCAATCCTATGAAACTGCGGTTGAACAGAACAATCATGATTTAACCAAAATTGGTAATGCCATTTCCGAAGCTACTGCCACCATCAAGCAAATCAGCCAGTATATCGATGAGAGTAAGAAAAGGGCAGTCGAAATTCAAGGAGCGATTACTGATGCCGTGCGGACCCAACTGGGCGCTGACGAGTGGTCAGAGTACGAATCTCTCTTGCGACATCTAAGTGACTTATCCGACTATCAAAAACGGGCAACCGATTACCAAAGCCAGGTTCAGGCCGTGACGGTTGCAATTGAGACAACCGAAAAAGCAATTGGTGACCACAAGTTAGTTAACCTTAATGAAGAACGGGCGCAACTTAAGAAATTGAGCCAAGCGCGGGATGATTTAAACGCCCAGTCAAAGGTTCAAAACAACCGGTACGTATTAAACGGTAACGCGCTGCAGCGGATTAATAAAAGCTACCAGGATATCCACAGCCAGCAAGAAAAGCTCACCCAGTTAAATCAGCTGGTCTCAACGGTTACCGGCAATAACGATGCCAAATTAGGTCTGGAACGCTACGTCCTACGAGCCCAATTGGCGGAAATCCTAAGTGTTGCCAACGAGCACTTGAAGCAGTTGAGTTCTGGGCGTTATCACCTCTTGTTACACAAAGAATCCGGCACCTATCAAAAGGATACCGGACTCGAAATTGACGTTTACGATGATACCGTCGGCGAAACTAGAAGCGTCCACACTTTGTCAGGCGGCGAAAGCTTCATTGTTGCCCTAAGTCTCGCCTTAGCACTCGGTGAAGTCATCCAAAACGAAGCAGGTGGCATTAGCATCGACACCCTGTTCGTTGATGAGGGCTTCGGCAGTTTGGACCAAGAGTCCCTCTCAACCGCCATGGCGGCATTAGAAAATATTGAAAGCAGCAATCGCACGATTGGTATTATTAGCCACGTGTCAATGCTGCAGGATAGTATTCCTTGCCAGATTCGGGTAACCGCGGTTGGCCAAGGGAAGAGTACGGTGAAGTTGGTGGGGATGTGAGGTCTCATCCACTTGACCATACTTAAGTAATAAAAATTGTCAATTTCTTCTATTTTTACAACTACCACAAAGGGCCAAAGATCACACAGAAAAGTGCGTGACCCTTGGCCTTTTAGCTCGTTCCAAAACATCCTCAATTACATTACATTATTAGTTAACCTGCCTAAACAACTTCTCCTCGTTGCCCAACAGTGAATAAGCCAAGTTTTCAACCGCAATTCTTTGACAATCTTCCAAAGACTGATCCGAGTAAAACGCGACGTGCGGCGTAATCATCACATCATCTCTCCCAACCAGTTTGCTTTCCTTCAACCCCTGAGCAGATTCATTAGTTAAGACATCGAGGGCAGCCCCCCTTACCTTGCCAGAATCTAAGGCCGTTAGCAACGCATCTTCATCAATCATCACACCCCTGGCAATATTGACAATAATTGGCGACTTTTTCATTTGATTAAAAGTATCCTCGTTTAGGATATGCGTATTCTCCTTAGTTAGCCGCATTGTCAGGGCGATAAAGTCTGATTGCGCAAACAATTCGGCTTTGGAAACTAAGGGAATATTCATTTCAGCCGCCCGCTTTTGAGCATGGGGCGTACTGTACGAAATCACTTTCATCCCAAATGCTTGGGCTTTACGGGCAGCTTCGGAGCCAATCTTTCCTAATCCCATAATGCCAAACACTGAATCACTTAGCCGTCTAACTGGTTTGTTGGGTTGAAAGTCATAGGAGTCGTGCTGATCAACCTGAGTCATATAATACTTGAGTTGTTTATTCATAGAGATCGCACTTAAAACAACAAAATCAGAAACTTCTTCGGTACAGTATTCAGCAATCACACAAACCGCAACCCCCTGCGATTTGGCAGCTACCATATCAATATTATTATAGCCGGTCGCTTCAATCGAGATTACTTTTAAACGATGACAAGCTTGGAGTAACTCCGCGTCAAAGGTTAAGTATGAAGTTAAAATTGCATCGGCATCCTGAATCGTATTAATTAGTTCTTGCCGATCCCCGGCATACGGATAGACAACAATTTCAGCCTGGTCACCTAGCATCCGTCTCAATAACCGTTTTTCATAATCTAAATCTCGATTAAGTGGTTCGGCAGTGTCCGTAATCACAACTTTCATTCGTCAATTCCCTCCTTAGCTGCTAATAACGAAGACTTTTTCTCTCTTGATTGGTTTAACTTATAAATCACGACACTGCCCAGACTCGCAACCAAGGCGAAAGCGGCTAGAATCAAAAAGACCGTTGAATAGCCATGATTTTTTTGACTATCGAGAATCCTCCCAAATACCGTCGGCATCACCATATCAGGCAAGTAACCAATCAATGATACAAACCCGGTAGTGGCCCCCATCAAGGAAAGTGGTATTTTACTTTCCCCAATAATCGAGAATTGGATGCCGTAAAGTCCTAGTGCCATGATTCCTGGGATCAGTGACAGGATAATAATGACCCCCATCGGCAAAGCAGTTGATAGTGCAATTACAATTAGTGATACTGCTAAAATGACGTAACCAACGGTAAACCAGCGTAAAGTGGAGTGAAAGAACCGGTCCGCAATGATACCGCTAACTGGGGCTAACAGAAGAAAGACATAGTTTCGGACAATCCCCAACATGCTGCTAGTCTGGTTAGACACCCCAACGACATCCGCTAAGTATGGGGTTAGGTACGATACGCCAGAAAACAGACCATAAGTCATGAAAAATACTACCGCGATCACCCATACCGATGGATTAAAAACAACTTGTTTGAAATCTTTGAGCTTAGGAGAATTATCTTGATCACCAATCTGCGCATCTTGGTTGGGTAAAAAAATGACCAATAGGATCGCAATAATCCCAATGACCAGCGCCATGGTGATAGAAGCGGCAGCCATGCCAAATTTACCATTGCCAACCTTGCCATAAACGGCTAATGCCAAAAAATTCAGGATGGCAGCTGATAAACCGTTGGCAGCATAGTAAATGCCGTACATTTTACCGCCGTTTTCCTCACCGCCAACCAGCCGGATCGCCTTAATGATGGCTGACCAGAAAATGAACGCGGAACTAAGCGCTAATAGAATCCAGACGATGATGGCAACCACAAAATTTAACGTCATCCCAAAGACCACCGCAAGGGCTGCCGTTCCAAATAGGGAGATAACCAACGCATTTTTAGACCGCATCTTATCAGCTAAAATCCCACCAGGAATGTATAAAATTAGACAGCCAATCCCATAAATGGAAGTCAAAATTCCAAGTTGGGTATTGTTGATGTGCATTGAAGATAGCATTTGGTTATAAAAAATATACTTAATGTACGGGAAATCATAAATGGTGCCGCCCGCCATTCCGAGCAAAATTAATAGCAAATATTGTTTTACTTTTGTCATTGAGCTTACCCCACTATTGCGTAACTTCTTCGTCGGCTTTGAGCAACCCGATGAACTTTTCTAAGAAGAATTGCATTTCTTTATGGGTACCAATGGTGATCCGAACGTGTTGTGGGTAACCCCATGGTGTACAGTCACGGATAATGACACCCTGTTCCATTAATTGTTGGCAAATATCGCTTGCCGTTGCCCCATTTTCAGGGATCTTAGCAAAAATAAAGTTTGCTTGTGAAGGCGCAACTTCACATCCCAATTTCTCTAGTTCAGTAGTCACTTCTTGACGATCATTTTGAATTTTGGCCAAGGTTGTCGCAATTTGCTTCTGATCAAATTTGATGGAAGCCATCGCCGCTGCCAGTACCATTCTGTTCGTACTAAAGGGTTCGGTCACTGTATCATAACCCTGAATGGTTTTGGGATCTGATAAAGCGTATCCCAGTCGAGCTCCCGCAAGACCATAAAACTTCGAAAAGGTTCTGACAATGACAACCCGTTTCTTACCAATATATTTACGCAGATCTGGTAACTTCGTCTGGTCAGAAAAGTCGGCATAGGCTTCGTCAATAACGACCCAGACATGATCGGGTAAGTTATCGATAAATGTCTCAAGCTGAGCTGCGTCCGTCAGCGTGGATGTCGGATTGTTCGGGTTGCAGATCCAAATTAATTTTGTTTTATCATTAATTTGTTTTTGAAAAGCAGTTAAATCAAATTGAAAATCGTTGCGTAACGGAATTTCAAGCACCTTAGCGCCCATCATCTTAGAAATCTCTCGGTAAAGTCGGTAAGATTGTTTGGCAATCAATACCTCGTCACCTTCATTCAGAAATTCCTTAGCTAAATTCTCTAAGATGTTCCCTGCCCCGCTACCAATCGCAACGTTTTCGGCAGCCAGGCCCCATTGGTCAGCAATCAATTGCTTGGTTTCAACAAAATCATCTTCAGGATAACGATTAACCGTATCAATGCTTCGAATCATTGCCTGCCGAGCATGGTCAAACGGCCCATATGGATTCTCATTGGATCCTAATTTAACGACTTTAGTAAGATGGTACCTTTTCCGGACAACATCCTCCGTTTCCCCAGCAATATATGGTTCACAATCATTGATTTGTTTTCTAAACGTGTTATCAAACATTTAAAGTTCCTCTTTTCTAATTAAGTTAAAATATAATTAGAAGTATACACTATCAAGATGTGATTTTAAATAGTCTGTGTTAGATGATATGCCGTTAAATCAAGTTCGTTTACTTATTTCTAATGTTAATAAAAGTCTCAAGCTATTAGTATGATAGTTTGAGACTTTTATTAACATTTCAAAATAAATATACCTATTTAAATTGAAAGCAGATTTCATGTTGTACTAGTGCACTTTCTTAATCATCAGAATCAAAATTGCACCGACTAAACACATAACCCCAGCTGCTGGAAACATCATTCGATAGCCAATTGCACCAATAATCATAGAAGCAACAATCGGACCAAACACCTGCCCGAGTGAGTTAGCCAGATTAACAATTCCTAAATCCTTAGCCACACTATTAGGGTTAGGCAAAACCGACACGTTCAAAGCCTGATCAACTGAGTTATACATCCCCATGGCAGCACCACTTAAGCCCGCATAGACAAACATGGTCCACGGTGCTGGATCAATTGCTGGAATTGCAACCCCAAGGCCCATCGCAATTGTTGAAGCCGCAACCAACAATTTTAAGCTGTGAAATTTATCAGCAAGTGGTCCGCCAATAATTGCAAATGAAACCCCCGCAACTAACAGGATCATTGACATAATTGATAGATTATGGGAAGCATTGGCGGATGACAGCTTCATGTAATCCGTAAAGATATACAATTGATAACCTGTAATAATAAATTGGGCGGAAACAAATAGCAACTTACCTACAACTGCCAAATAGAAATCCTTGATATCGCCATGTATTGGGAAGGAAAAAGCTTCAATTAATTCTGAACCATGCAATTTTTTAACCTTTTCTCCCTTATTGTTACCATCACCTACCAGTAATAACCCAGTAATTGTAAAAATCACTTCAAAAACCATGAAGATGTAAATTCCTTGATTAATACCAGTAATATATTGTGACGCAATCATGGTTCCAACTGGCGTCCCAATATTCATTCCTACTCCGTAAAACGCTGAAATTGACCCCCGATACTTTTCTGGTGCTTTATCAGCAATAAAGGCAACTAATGGGGCAACCATCATATTTAAGGCAACCTGGAATAAAGACCAGTTAATAATAATTCCCGAAATTGTCGTCACTTTAGTTAAGAAATAAAAACAAATTAGCGTACTGATCATTCCTGCGAATATCCACGGATTTCGCTTTCCCCAACGACTAACAGTTCGATCAGACAATGCACCTTCAATAATGTTGGCAATCGTTGCAACTACCATTGCAATTGTTGCCAAAAGTGCGACGATTTCAACTTTCTGATTAGGCGCAATTTGTTGAATCTTAGCGGGTAACAACGTTGAATTAACGCCTAAATATGGAACCAGCCACCCTAAAAGCCCAAATAAAAGTCCAAATCCCAACCGGTAGGGAAATTTCCCCTTTGCCGTTACTTCTTTATCATCCATAACACTGCCCTCCTAAAAGCCTTTACAATGCGTTTTTTGTTCGATCATTTTTATAAATTGGGGTATAGAAAAGGTCCCTACTAGAAACAATCTTCAATATCCAGAATTCCTAGTACGGATCTTTTAAACAGCCAATACTAAATAAACCTCCAATTATTAGCTATTACTAATTAGTTATCCTAAAGCTATTTCTGCCACAGAATTTTACTTGCCGTTTTACCAGACGCAAACGGCCCAGGAATGGTGGAAACACCACGATGATTGCCAAAGTAATCCTCATTGAAGATAATATCGTCGCCTTCAGGGGTTTCATAACGTTGCTCTGGTTCAAACGCTTCACCTAGCGTCTTAGTTGTGATAATTCCTTCAAAGTAATCGCCAATCAAATCATATAGATTTGTCTTAATGCTTACTTCATTGTCATTTTCGACAAGATCAAAAATGACTTTATCACTCGTATTAACTAAGTTATCCGTCTCCTTCTTCCAAGCTTTAGCACCGTTAAAGTACATATTCCCGGCTGCCCAAACTGGTAAGTGACCAAAGTGGGCACTCATTAAATCCCACATATCGTTTTCTTTGGTAATCGTGCCATCAAATTTCTTGAATTGAGAATACCATTCGTCATAGGTTGGATAGTCATCAAATCCGTTTGTCCCAACTTGTTCAGTGTCTTCCGCCTCACGGTCAACTAGTGTTTCTTCGCCCGGTTTTTCAACTGGCCAATTTTGTACAAAGATATTATTGTAGAAGCGGTCATCTCCATGCAAAATTGTCATAAAGCCGGCAACTTCTGTCCGGTGATGAATGTGATAAGGCGTGAACCTTGGTTGGTTTTTACCATCAACTAAGAAGTCAGTATTAGCGCCAATTGAAGTGATTGATCCTAGCATCAAATTATGAACGCAGGCCACCCCTTCAGTGGCTAATCGCAGGGATGCTTTGGATAATAGCAAGTTATTATCAATCAGGGTCGGTCCATGACCAACTTCAACGAAGATATCCTGGCTCTGCATTGCCCCAACAATTCGAACGGCCGTCCCCTTAGGTGCATAATTATGATCCAACAAGTTCTGGCTAATTCGCGTTCCCTGAGCTTCCCAATCTGTCCAGATGCCCATCGTGCAATCATGAATATGGTTCCGGCGAATGATGACGTCAATTGCTGCATGCATTTTAATCCCAGCGATTTCTGCCCCTGCCAATTCCTGCATGTTGTTAATATCATGAATGTGATTATCTTCAATTAAGCTAAAGACGCCACCTTGACGACCAACGATGCCGTCTTGCTCACAATGATGAATATTGCAACGACGGATAATATGATGGCCAATATTCTCCTTTAACCAGCCATGATATTGTCCGCGACAAACAGCATCTCGTTCCATTTGAGTCGGACTCTTTACATGTTCATATGTAAAGTATTGATCATTTTCAGGATCCCGGTACTTCCCTAATGAAATTCCTGCACACCTACTATGGCTAATATCACAATCTTCAATAATCCAATTCTTTGCCCAGTGTGGTCCAATCATGCCATCCTGGTATGATGCAGGTGGTGCCCAGGTCGTTGCTGCCTTGTTTACATTAAAACCACTAACAGTGATGTTATTAATACCAGTTTCTTGGGGCATAAAGACTTCCCGGCGGACATTAATTTCAACATTTTCTTGATTAGGATTTTTACCTTGGAAATTAGCATAGATAATTGTTTCGTTGGTTTTCTTATCCTGTTCCGTATACCATTTATAAATGGAATTTTTCCGTTCCCATGATCGTGCATATACCTTTGCTTCAATGCATTCCTCAAGCGAAGTTGTCTCATAGAACTGGCGATCATTCATATATACTGCTCCAGTATGCTTATTAACTGGACCAAAGTACCAGTCACCCATTACAAACGTTGTATAGGGGTTATAATCACCAAACAAACTATTGTTAATCCGGCAAACCCATACGTTATCTTGATATTGTTTCCAAGAATTGATCTTTTCAGCCCCTGTGATAACTGCTTTTAGTGGTTCCACGCTTCGGTACGTAATCCGGGCATCTTCCGTTCCACCGTTTATCGGATTCACATACTCCCGATATACTCCAGGGAAAACTAATACATCGTCTCCTGGGACGGCAACTTTGGCCGCTTCGTTAATTAATTTGTACGGAGCTTCCTTTGTCCCATTCCCATCTCTTACTGCACTTGCGTCAACGTATATCTTCAAAACACAATACCTCCCTATGTCAAAACGATTTGCTAACTATTCCTAATATCCTATAAGTTGGTCGATAAGCATTCGTAAACGCTTACAAGAATTAGTATAATCAGGTTAAATGCAAATAACTTTGACAAATATCCAACTTTTTGAACATTTTTGAAGGGAGATTTGAAATATGACGTTAGAACAGCTCTACATAAGCTCTTTGAACATTCCGGCAATTGAATTTAAAATTAATGACCAGCAATTTGACGTTTTATTTAAAAAGGGGAAGATTCTGACCAACTCCTATGCATCAATGTTAAAGCGGATACCGAAACGGGACAGTTTTACCGTTCTCTGCCATACACAAACACTATTTACCTTTTGCTTTATCAAAGAG
This sequence comes from Lentilactobacillus kisonensis DSM 19906 = JCM 15041, assembly GCF_001434135.1. GTDB lineage: Bacteria > Bacillota > Bacilli > Lactobacillales > Lactobacillaceae > Lentilactobacillus > Lentilactobacillus kisonensis. The sequence goes on from NZ_AZEB01000003.1 coordinate 157,177, forward strand.
GACCTTGTCTATCTGATTGGGCCCGAAGTCATTAACTATAATCAAGAGGATAAACATCTAAACTTAAACTCTAAGATCATTTACCTTTCAAAACGCCTGAACACAGCAATCCTGGAGAAAAATAACTGTTACCAGCAGATCCTATTCTTCTCACAATTAATCGGCCTCCCCATTGATAACCAGACGATTGACCTTGCCTTCCAGCGTGCAATCCCATCCAGACAACTTGATGACATTATTACTGCAGTGAATTTTAACGATGATGGTGTCCATATTAGTTATGTATACGAACGGGCATTAAAGGCCGCAATCATGCTGGGGGATCCTTCATCGATCCATTCAACCTTTCTGGCACTCATTAATTCCGGGCGAATTGGAATCTTGTCAGATAAAGGTAGACTTAGAAGCGTTAAAAATTGGGGCATTATCTGTGTCTCGGTAACGATCAGATCAGCAATTAACGCCGGCATCGATTATGATCAGGCCTATTCGTTAAACGATCAATATGTTAGAACGATTGAATCCTTGAATGCATTTGATGACGTCATGAACAAGATCGAAGAAATTTTAAAGGACATGGCCCGCCGTGTCCAACAACTTAGAAATGTTCACTTATCTAAGGATATCCGTTATATTTACCAAATAATTCTTGACTCACCAGAAGCCAATTTGACCGTGCCCGAACTGAGCAATCAGTTAGGACTATCTTCACATTATTTATCTACTCTTTTTAAAAAAGAGGTCGACGTTTCAATTTCCCGCTTCAAAATCTTAGTTAAAATTAATCGCGTGATTCAGTTGATTTCAACCACGAATCTTCCGTTATCTGAGATTGCTGCCAAATTAAATTTCGCAGATCAAGCACATCTAAGTCGTGACTTTAAAGCATTAGTTGGCGTTTGCCCGATGACGGCGCGGAAGAATCCTCATTTTACTGAGGGGTGGAATTTGTATGATTTTTTGGGGATTAATGTGGGGTGAAAATATTTGTTTTATGTATTTTTATTTTTCGGGAATATAAAAGCAACAGTAAGATTGCGATTAGGCAAGATTACTGTTGTTTGTCTTGTGATAAATGTTTTTAACCACTCTATCCTTAAGATTCTTTTATAAGTTAATCAAGACGATGAGGTCCTGAACCAATTATTAACGACAGTCAACACACTAAGAAGCTTTATGAATTAATGAAAAACAATACCTTGGTTGCCTGGAGTTGGTACACCGCCAACTACGATATAAACAAAAAGATTCTTTATGCCCTTACTTACGACAACAGGAATTTATACTCGCCTAAGTGGGGACCCGAATCAGTGGAAAAATGGGATGAACTATTTTAGCTTTATTAAGAAACAGACAATGATCTCGTTTGCAGAGAAAGAGAGAAAGTATGGTTTAGTAATATTTACAATTTATTTTAGAACCAATAGCTTATCAGTACCAATGTAATTAAGACTCTTATTATTACATTGGTATTCATATAAAAACCATTTCACAAACTAACCCAACAAAAAAATATTACTCGCTCTTCTCATAAACATTTCGAACTTCATTCATAGTTATCTTATTCTTTTGAACTATGGATCGAATAACTTCTAACCCTATCTTTTTTGAGAATTTAGGGCTCTCCTTCTCTTTAAAGATATCAGCTTCGCTTTCATATATGCGCTTTAGTTTTATAATTAGATAAGTATATACGTATAACACGAAAAACATTTCCTGATCCATCGAGCTAAATAACACATATTTTTCTGAAATATTACTATTAATAACAATTGCCGAAGAATCCGTAATAGCAAACGTCAAATCGATATTCTTATCAGCAACTCTTAAGGTAACGCTTGTCAACTTGCCACCATTACTAATAAAGGCCTTTGTGACAATTAATTCAGTTTGGATGTAACTTTTCTGTTGCACTTCAAAGACGGTCTTAGTCTAATTTCAAGATCTCTTAAAGAAAAAAGGTAAAGTTTCCCCTATTGTGCAATCACAAAAAAATTTAACGACATATGTAAGCACAACTCCAATAATTATAAGCTAAAGAATACATCCCACGCGCAAAAACCGTATCCAACAAATTTCTAAACGTTAGTCCCTACCACCTTTAGATAGGATCACCTTACTCCACATATGCGGAGAGCACTTGATCAACTCATTTTTAGAGTCTTCAACGTTGGAATTCCCACAATAGGGAAATACTATTTTCGATCACCATCAAACCACATTAAGACTGCCAATGCATACATGAAATAACTGGTTCCCGCTCCGACTAGTAAAGCGGCTATTGTGTCCAAGAATACTAGTAAGACAAACTTGTAAAAGATTACCCCTAGGACAATTACAACGGCTAGTAACGCCATTTTAACATGTCTGCGGTGTGCCTGTGCTTGTTCATACTCCGCTCGCATTTGACTAGGTTTCTTGTTCGGTCGTTGGATTACCATGTTAGTTACTTCCCTTTAAATACTTGTGTAAAACAGTTTCGTAAATGTTCCATTCATAGTTGTGCGTATAGTGTACCAAGTCACCAGCTTTCATAACATCGTGATATAGTACGTTTGCATGCTTGTCAAATAGTAGATAATCGTCTTCTTTACTATTAGCATCGTAGGCTCTCATCACCACAAATTGCGGTTTGTTGCTGATTAAAGTAACCGCCTTGTGTTTTGGTAACTGATTGCCAAGTTTAACACTATAGTAATTGACCGGATAACTACTAGTATCCGTCAAGTTATAGGTGTTCACAACTCGTTCTGGTCCGGTGTCCAGGTACTCATATAGGAAGTAATACCATTCGTCAGGACTTAAACCCTTGTAACTTGAGTATTCCAGCTGTTGTTCGTATTCTGTTTTCCTTGGTTTACTTTGCTTAAAATGAACATCTGTTATTTTCATGCCTATCACTCCTTCACCTAATACAATGTATTTCCTCCACACGTAGGAATACACTAACAAATCCTTACTGTAGAGCTATTATTAAATCTTTAAACAGTCAATTTCAATCAACTTGAAAAGTGAGGCTGATCACCTTTTCCTCTAGTTGATAATATACGCCTTATTTAGCACGAATGGTTTCTTAATAATATTCTATGCATGTGATTCAGACCATTCCTTCTTTGAAGTCCAAAACGATATTCTGTTTTCAAACTTTTTGGGTAGATTAGGAAATTACTATCACTCTTGAAAAAACTCAAATGTATGTACTAAGTAACTAATCAACATTAAATAAGAATGAGACGACACGCATCCTACCCAAAATAAGGATGCGTGTCGTTCACTCTATATTAGCAATAATTCGCTCAATGATCAGACCAAACTACTTATAATACAACGTTAATCTCATATCCTGATCAATATTCCCAAATTTTTTACCGAAGATCGTACACCCGCCGACGTGCTTTGCATTGTCTTTGACTTCAATCCGCAGATCCATCCGTCGCGGAAGTGGTAGTAAGTCACTAATGGTAAGGTTGCTAACTTTAGAACCTCCAATCCAGGTTCCAGTGTCGGATACCAAGATAGTTACTTGGGTTCCGTACTGATTGAATTCTGCGGGTGTCCATCTTGGCGTATATTTACCACGCGTGTCAGCAAAGTCGCCCTGACTTGTCCAAGTTGCTAACTCATGACCATTAAGCGTGAAAGTAATATCGGATGGCCAATCAGGGTTAGATAAAGGAACCTCAGAGCCAAACTCACCCGAGAGTGTCAGCATTTGCACCTGATCTTTAGCAAACAAGTAATTACCAATTTTATAATCAATAAATCCCTTGGAAAACCAGATGATTTGAGCGTTCAACTTGCCCGGATCCATAAAATACTTAGGATCATCAACGTTGCCGATAAAATTATTGACATCAGCTATCCCACAAGTAGGGACAACGTCAAAATCAACGTAGGAACCAACGGGAATGTCAGTGCTTTGTGAAAGTAACGAAGTATTATCAGGTTGTGGCAGGTCCAACTTAACTTCTGTAATACATATATGAGATACCTTATTCTTACCCTCTCGTTTGAATTGAACAATGCCAGCCTCTTGAAGTTGATTGACATGACGTAACGTAATTGGCTGACTTAAACCAATTTGCTTCGCTAATGCTTTCACACTATATGGCTTTTGACAGAGAATCCTAATTATATGAAGTCTAACGGGATTGGCTAATGCTTTATAGACTGGTAATGATTTTTCACTTAAATCGACGATCATTATTTCTCCTTCTCAAATAACATAACGGTTAATTAAATGCCTGCAAGTAACTTGCTTGATATTAAGACAAGTATAGGCTATTAATTCAAGTCGTTCAATTAACTTACGAGTTATTTGAAACTGATATTTTCTATTTTAATTATCATTTTAGCGTTGCAAGCGTTAACAACAGCAGGCTACTATAAAGATGTGCACAGTACGAAAGACAGTCACCTAGGTAATTAATATGGAAAAGGAAGAAATTAATTATGAAGTCAGTCTACAATTACGACAAATTATTCGAATTAGGTAATGTTGATCCAAAAGTATGGAGCTCCTTCACCGAACATTTAGGACGATCAATCTATGGTGGGATTTACGATCCTGACAAACCATTTTCCGACGAGAATGGTTTTCGAAAAGACGTCAAGAAAGCCGTTAAAGATCTAAACTTAGGAGTCATCAGATATCCTGGTGGTAACTTCGTTTCAAACTATAACTGGAAAGATGGCATTGGCTCTAAGGATAACCGTCCGAAGACAATGGATTTTGCCTGGTCTAGTGTTGAACCAAATACATTTGGAATTGACGACTTTTGTCAATGGGCTGAAGAAGTTGGGGTTAAACCAATGATCGCCGTTAACCTAGGAACCGGCGATATTCGCTCCGCAGCAGAACTAGTTGAATATTGTAATCATGATCATGGAACTTACTGGAGTGACCTCCGAATCAAAAATGGCCATCGCAAACCATACAACATCAAGTATTGGTGCCTTGGAAACGAAATGGAAGGCGATTGGCAAGCCGGGCATATGTCAGCAGCTGATTATGCTAAGAAAGCCCGCGAAGCAGCAAAAATGATGAAATGGGTTGATAAGAGTATTAGTTTAGTTGCTTGTGGTAGTTCTTATGAAATGCTTCCGACCTATCTTAAATGGGACGAAACCATTATGAAGGATCTCTATCCATACGTTGATTACATTTCAACTCACAATTACAATATGAATTCTGGTCAAGGGACCTTAAACTTCCTATCCTCATGGAAACAGTTAGACAATCATATTCAAAACACAAAGAATGTCCTTGCTTATTCAAAATCACTGCAGAAAGATCCAAAGTACCAAAACAAAGACATCAAGATCTGCCTGGATGAATGGAATGTTTGGAATATGCAAGATATCAAAATTAATAATTTAGACGATTTGAATGGTATGACAACATTTGAATTAACTGATGCTAAAAAGTGGGAAGAGCATCCAGCTATTTTACAAGAGAAGTATTCCTTGCTAGATGCGCTAACCGTTGGTGGATTAGGAATTACTATTTTGAACAACGTTGACCAAGTTGAGATTGCCTGCTTAGCACAGCTACTAAACGTTATTTCCCCAATTACTACTGATGAAGATGGTCATTTACTCAAACAAACCATTTATTATCCATTTGAGTTGCTATCCAAATACGGTCGCGGAACCGTTTTATCACCAAGAGTTTCTGGGGATACGCAAGCAACGGACTATGGCGATCTTCCAGTGGTTACATCAGCTACTGTCTATGACAAAGAAAAGAAACAGTTGCATATTTTTGCCTTGAATACTGATTTAAATAACGATGCTAAATTAGACTTGAACTTTGCAGGATTCAGTAAAGTTACTCCTAAAGAACAAATCGTCTTTACAGGAGCCGATTTAAAAGCCACCAATACGTTTGAGAAGCCTGAAAATATTGTTCCAAAGACGACAACTCCTTCACAAGACGTTGCTAACCTATCACTTCCAAAAGCCTCTTGGAATGTCATTAATTGTGATGTAGACGCTTAGTTAATGAAGAAGGAGAAAACTATGGCAAGTAATGCAGATGCACAACATCCAGTTTCGTTTAAAGAAAAGCTTGGATTTACAGATTACGTTGGCTTTGGCTTCGGGGATATGGCAATTAACTTTACCTTTGCTTCCCTGGGAATGTTCGTTGTCTTCTTTTATACAGATGTGATTGGGATTTCAGCCGGAATTATCGGCACGTTAATGCTGTTTTCACGTTCCTTTGATGGAATCATTGACGTGGTAGTTGGCGGTTTGGTTGACAAAACGCACAGTCGCTGGGGTAAAACCCGGCCGTGGTTATTATTTGGTGCCCTACCATTTGCTATTTTGACAATTTCCATTTTTGCCGTTCCTGCAAGTTGGTCTGAGGTTTGGAAAATTATTTATATTTTCCTATCATACAACCTATTAATGATTGCCTTTTCAGCTATTGCTATCCCTTATGGAACGCTCAATTCATTAGTAACCCGTGATCAACATCAGCGAGAAAAGTTCAACTTATTCCGAATGTTTATGGCCCAAATTGGCGTATTAATTGTTACCAACGCAACGATGCCAATGGTTAATTTCTTTGGTAATAAGCAGTTAAGTTGGGTAATCACTTATACCGTTTTGTCTATCATTTCAGTCGGTCTATTGATGATTGTATTTAAATCACAAAGGGAACGAGTTCAAGTATCAGCTGCTTCAGAAAAAATTCCTCTAAAAACAAGCCTGAACGCGATTCTTCAGAATAAGTATTGGTGGATTGCAACGATCTTCTTCATTATTTATAGTGTTGGTTATGCTTTAAACCAAGGCAGTACAATTTACTACGCTAAGTATATTTTGCATAACGATAGTTTAGTAGGCGTATTAACAATCGGCTATCTAGCGCCAGTATTAATTGGATTTTTAATTATGGCTAAACTATTTTCTAAATATGGAAAGACACGCGTGATGATTGCTGGATCATTAATTAGCATTGTTGGTTATTTTTTCACCCTAGTTGCCCCAGATAGTTTCTGGATAGTGATGACTGCTCAAATCATTAAAGGTCTGGGACAAGCACCTCTACTTGGTGGTGTTTGGGCAATGTTTCCTGACACGATTGAATACGGCGAATGGAAGACTCATGTGCGAATTGAAGGATTGCTTTATAGTGGCGGCAGTCTCGGTCAAAAAGTCGGTGTTGGATTAGGTACCGCATTAACTGGCTGGGTTCTTGCTTGGGGACACTACAGTGGGACTGCAGCAACCCAATCTGCTAGTGCAATTGGTGCCATTTATCAATTGTTTATTTATATTCCCGTTATCATTTACATTGCTCAAATCGTCTTACTTCTCATGTACAATTTAGATAAGAAATATCCAAAGATTATGCGAGATTTAGCAGCAAGACATGAATAATGGAAGTTAACTTAATATAAAACTTCTTCAAAAATGAGGCTGGGACAAAAGTCCTAGTTAA